>VXQO01000071.1 GCA_009838975.1 Gemmatimonadota bacterium
CGCGTCAGATGTGTATACGACACCGGGGCTGGGTGGGCGCCGTCCGTTCGCCCGGCACGTCGGTCTGCGGGACGGGCCGCTCCTCGATCGGCCAGACCGGCTCGCCCGTGCGCCGGTCGAAGACGAAGGTGAAGGTCTGCTTGGTGATCAGCGCGACTGCCGGGATTTCGCGACCATCAACCACGAGGTCGGCCAGGACCGGCGCCGCCGGGGGGTCGTAGTCCCAGATGCCGTGGCGGACGGTCTGGAAGTGCCAGACGCGTTCGCCGGTGGAGGCGTCGAGCGCGACGATGCTCTGCGAGAAGAGGTTGTCGCCTGGGCGGTGGCCTCCGTAGTAGTCGCCGGTGCCGAGTTCGACGGGCAGGTAGACGTAGCCGAGTTCGGGGTCGGCGCTGAGGGCGGTCCAGACGGCCGCGTTGCCGGTGTATTCCCAGGATCCGTCCTCCCAGGTTTCGTGCCCGTACTCGCCGGGCTGCGGAATCGTGTGGAAGGTCCACCGGAGTTCGCCGGTGAAGGCATCGTACCCGCGCACGTGTCCCGGCGGCATCGCGCGGGAACGGGGCGCGCTGCCGGACGGCAGTGCCGATCCCACGACGATGACATCGTCGACGACAATCGGCGGCGAACTCGAGCCGATGGGGGCATCGATCAGATCCAGCTCCCGGCCCAGCCCGACACGCAACTCCACCACTCCGCCGTCGCCGAAGTCCGGGACCGGGCGGCCCGTCGCCGCATCCAGCGCAACCAGCTGGAACCCCGGTGTGACCAGTAAGATGCGCGGGGCGACGCCGGGCGACTCCCACCAGGCGACGCCGCGGCCCGAGTTCCGGCGGGGCGCAGCCCGGTCTCCTTCGTCCAGGCGATAGGTCCACAGCGTCTCGCCCGTGCCTGCGTCGATCGCCACGACGGTGCGACGGTACCCCGCCGTGGCGTAAAGTACGCCGTCCACCATGAGCGGAGTCGTCCGGTAGTTGAATTCCGGTTGCGGACCGAAATTGGCCGCCTGCCAGCGCCACGCGATCTCGAGATCGGCGACGTTGTGTGGATTGATCTGGTCGAGGGGGGCGTAGCGCGTGCTGCCGGCATCGCCGCCGTAGTAGCGCCACTGTCCGTTCTCGGCGCCACCCTGGGCGTTGGCGGCGGCCGGCGCGATCGGCGACGCCGCAAGCACGGCCGCGGCAGCGCACGTCAAGGTCGTGGAACGAGTGTGCAAGGTGGACTCCGATCCGGTTCGGGAACACGCCGGCAAGCAAGCTCGGGCGGACCTTGCCGTGCCGTCAGCGGGTGAAGATGATGTGCTTCTGACGCGTAGAAAAGTACTGTCCACCAAAGGGGAGGACATTCGATGCTTGCAGCCTACATCTTTTCGCTCGTGGTGGGAGGTGGCCTTCTGGCCCTGAACCTGTTCGGCGACTTCCTCGACAGCGATGTCGACGCCGACGCCGGAATCGATCTGGACGGCGACGCCGATGCGATCTCCGGGGGAAGCGAGATCGCGAAGCTGCTTTCGCTGCGTTCGCTCGTGTACGCGCTCTTCGGCTTTGGTGGGGCCGGGCTGGTGCTGCACATGATCTGGGCTGGCGCGCAACCGGTGCTCACCGCCCTCATCGCCGGCGGCATGGGGCTGGGGTCCGGCGCACTCGTGAGTACCGTCTTCGGCTACCTGAAACGCACGGAAGCCGGCGAGATCCAGGGGGAGAGGGCGCTGGTGGGGCTGAGCGGGAGGATCGTGATGGCCATCGGCGACGGCGAGACCGGTGCCGTGCGAATCCGGAGCGGCGAACGGCAATACCAGATGCGCGCACGTGCGGACCCTCCCTCCGGTGCCGTGCAGGCTCTCGAGGCCGGCCGCGCAATCGTAGTCGTGGACGTGAAGGACGGCGTCGCCCTCGTTACACCAATAGACAACAAGCTGCTCGAAGATTGACCCGACACACGGGGTCCCCGCCCCGTCAACCACAGGAGGCAAGAAAGTGTTTCCCGATCCGATAGCCGCCCTTGGACTGGGCGTCGTAGCGGTCATCGTCATCATCATGGTCATTGTGACCGTCAAGAACCTCATCGTGATCGCGCCGCCCAACCAGGCCGCGGTGCTCACGGGGAGGAACCGGCTGCTCGGTGACGGGCAGAAGGTGGGATACCGCTCGATTTCCGGTGGTCGAACGTTCCGCGTGCCGATCATCGAGACCGTACAGAACATGAACCTGGAGACGATTCCGATCGAGGTGATGGTCAGCAACGCCTTTTCCAAGGGGAACATCCCGCTGAATGTCGAGGCGATTGCCAACGTGAAGATCGCGTCGCAGCCCGAGTGGGTGTTCAACAACGCGGTGGAGCGGCTGCTGGGAAAGACGGAGGACGAGATCCGCGCGCTGGCACAGGACACGCTCACGGGCAATCTGCGCGGCGTGCTGGCCACGCTCACGCCGGAGGCGGTCAACGAGGACCGGCTGGGTTTCGCGAAGGCGCTCTCCGAGGACGCGGGCGAGGACCTGGCGTCGCTCGGCTTCCACCTCGACGTGCTCAAGATCCAGAATGTGAGCGACGAGCGCGGCTACCTGGAGGCGATCGGCCGCGAGAAATCCGCCGAGGCGATCCGTCAGGCCGAGATCGCCGAGGCACAGGCGGAGGCCGACACGCGGGAGGCTCGAGCGGAAGCGCGGAGGCGCGCCGAGGTTCGCGAGGCGGCGGCATCGATCAAGGTGGCCGAGGCCCGAAACGAGTTGCGTGTGCGTCAGGCCGAACTGGACCGCGAGGGCGAAACCGCCGAGAAGATATCGCGGGTGAAGGCGCAGGAGGCGGAGGTCGAGGCCGAGAAGGTCCTCGAGATGAAGCGGGTGGAGCGAGAGGAGCAGCGCCTGCGGGCCGACGTGGTCGAGCCGGCGAAGGCCGAGAAGATGGCGGCGTTCGCGCGGGCCGAGGCGGAAGCGGCGCCGATTCTGGAGCGCGGGAAGGCGCAGGTCGAGGTGCTGCGCCGGCTCTACGCGGAGGTGGGAGCCGGGGGCGAAGCCGCGTTTGCGGTGTTCATGGCCGAGAAGCTGCCCGAGCTGCTGGAGATCGCGGTGGGCGCGGTCGAGGGCGTCGACATCGATCGCGTGGTGGTCATGGACGGCGGGAAGGGCGAGGGCGTCTCGAACGCAATCAACCAGCGGGTCAAGGGTGCATACGGGACGATGGAAGGACTCGCTTCGGTGCTGGGGCTGGATATCCAGGAGGTACTGAGAAAGGCCGTCGGCGGCGCTGACGAGGAGGGAGACGAGGGACGGCGGGCCCTGCCCGCGGACTAGTTACGGCGGCGTAGCGCGCCCGTCACCGTTTCGTGACATGGCGGCACTCTTCTGTAGCGCTTTCGCGTCCCTGCACGGTCGGTAGTTTCGGCTTCCGCATGGCGGACTCCCATCCGCCGCCAGGGCGCCCCCATCGTTACAGGAGGTTGCCACACCAGTGATCAGCATCCGTGTGCTCGCAGCGGCAGTCGCACTTTCCGCCAGCGTGACCCAGACCCTGCAGGCACAGATCGAAATGACCGCCCGAAGCGCTCAGGTGCGCTTCGGCGGACGTCTTCATTCGCAATTCGCGACCAGTTCCGCCGAGTCCGGAAAAGCGACGGAATTCTTCACGCGTCGCGCGCGCTTCACCCTCGATGTTTCGGTTTCGGATCTTCTCGATGCCCGTGTACAGCCTGACTTCGGCGAGGGTGAACTCGACCTAAAGGACGCCTATTTCCGTCTCAACGTCGACCCCGGATTCAGGCTCTCGGTCGGTCAGTTCAAACGAGCCTTCGACATCTTCGAACTCAACAGCTCGACCGACATCGTTGTAGTGGAGCGGACGGGCAGGATCGACGGGGTAGGGGGGTGCGTCGGACCGGGCGGCGTCTGTACGCTCAGTCGCTTCACCGAGAAGCTCGCGTATTCGGATCGGGACATCGGCTTCAGGGTCGACGGCTCCGTCGGCGAACGGCTGAGCTACATGGCCACGCTCACGAACGGGACGGGCACTTCGGGATCGGACGAGAACTCGGGCAAGTCGATTGCAGGGCGCATCTCGCTGCAACTGGCGGACGCGGTTTCGATCTCGGCCAACCTGTCCCGCCACGACTTCACGGATGGGGAGGGGAAGCCGGGCGTCGGCACCGCGTACGGCGCCGATCTGGAAATCGGTGGATTCCGGGATGGGACGCACCTCCAGGTCGGCCTCATCGGCGGGGCGAACTGGCGGGCCGGACCGTCCGTGGCGGGCGACGGGCCGCGGTTCCTGACGGGCCAGGCCATCCTTAGCCGCTATGTCCCTCTCGAAGGCGAAAGGTTCGCCGGCGTCGAGCCCGTGGCACGGGTCAGCTGGGGAGATCCGGATCGCGGGGAATCGGACGACTCCGGGTTGCTACTGACGCCCGGCATATTCCTCTACGTGGCCGGAAAAAACCGGATCGGGGCCAATCTGGACATCTACAGCGCCGGATCACTGCCCACGGAGTTCTCATTCAAGCTACAGACCTATCTCTACTACTGAGGGCTGCCGGGCGGCCGGTTGGACGCCCACGAGCCTGCGGTACAGTGTCGTCACTGCGCGGTGACCGCGCCGTGACAAACGCCCATACAGTTCCACCATGACACAGGTGGAGAAACGGAGTCGGAAGAGAATGAAGCGATGCATCCCCTTCGCCGCGCTGGCGATTGTTGCCTGTGGTGGCGGCAGCGACCGTGACCAGCGTGCGCTGATCCAGAACAGGGGCTCGGACACCCTCCTCAACGTCGCGCAGGCCTGGGCCGAGGCGTACGCCACCGTCAATCCGGACGTGGCCGTTGCCGTGACGGGGGGCGGGTCCGGCACCGGAATTTCCGCGATGATCAACGGCAGCGTCGACATCGCCAACGCGTCTCGCAAAATGCGTGCCCCGGAGATCGCGGCGGCCCGCGACAACGGTGTAGAGCCCGTCGAATTCATCGTCGGTTACGACGCGCTCGCCGTCTACCTCCACGAGGACAACCCCATCGAAGGCCTGAGCCTGGCACAGCTCAAGGCGATCTATGGAGAGGGTGGAACAATCACGCGGTGGTCCGACCTGGGAGTGAGCGTTCCCGGCTGTGGCTCCGACGAGATCGTTCTCGTGAGCCGCCAGAACAATTCGGGTACATACGTCTACTTCAAGGAGACGGTGCTGGGCGACGACACCGAGTACAAGCTCGGGTCCCGGGACATGCACGGCTCCAAGGACGTTGTCGATCTGGTGGAGAATACGCCCTGCGCCATCGGCTACAGCGGGCTCGCCTACGCGACCGAACATGTGGGCATGCCCTGCGTCACGGTGGAAGGCGGCGGCAACTGCGTGGAACCGACCGTAGCCACGGCCGTCGATGGAAGCTATCCTATCGCCCGCCCGCTGATGATGTATACGGCGGGCCAGCCCCAGGGCGCGGTCAAGGACTACATGGACTGGATCCTCTCGGAGGAGGGCCAGTGCGTGATCGTCGAGCGCGGGTACGCACCTCACACCGATACGGAGTGCGCTTGAGCCTCTACGAAGAGCGGCTGGAAGCGGATCTGATCGAGATTCGAGCCCGCCTCCAACCGGTGGCGGAACAGGTCGAGGATAATCTCAGGCACAGCGTCAGAGCGGTGCTCGACTCCGATCCGCGCCTGGCCAACGAGACGCTGATCAAGGACCGGGCGGTCAACCAGGATATCCGCGACCTTGACCATCTGTGCCACCTGTTTGTGGCCCGACACCTTCCCAGCGGGAGCCACCTGCGATTCATCTCGGCCGTATTGCGCCTCTCGGTGGCTCTGGAGCGAGTGGGCGACTACTCCGTGGCCATCTGTCGGGTGGCGCGCCAGATCGGCTCTCAGCTCCCCGACACGGTGCGGCACAACATGGAGATGATGGCCGAGCACGCGGGCAAGGCGCTCGGCACCGCGTTGAAAGGCTTTGTGAACGGTGATCCCGACAGCGCGCGCGTCTCACGCGGTATCGCGTCGCAGACCGCCGCGATCTATCCCTATGCCCTGGAGATCCTGATCGACGCGGCCGATACCGATCGCCGTCCGGCCCGGGACCTCTTCGGCGCCCTGCTCGTCTTCCGGTTGCTGCAGCGGACGGCTGAGCAGGCGGAGAACGCCTGTGAAATGACGCTGTTCGCCGTAATGGGGAAGCGGAAGAAGGAAAAGCGCTATCGGATCCTGTTTGTGGATGTGGACCATGCGCTGACGAGCAGGCTGGCCCAGGTGGCGCTGGAGGAAAGCTATCCGTACGCGGGGCGCTTCGGCTCGGCGGGCCTGACGCCGGCGCACGAATTCGATTCCAGATTGGGCGCCTTCTGTCGTCGGAGGGGCATCTTACTGCCGGAGGGTGACGCCCCCCGGTCCTTCGAGGAAGCGCTCGACGTGGGCCCGCACTACCATGTCGTCGTGGGAATCGGAGTGGATCCGTCCGGGCACTTCGACGTTCCCTACCGCACGGCGGCACTGCAGTGGGACCTGGCGGAAGACGGGGTTACCGCCGAATCGGAGGTGGAGGAGCTGTACCGCACCCTCATGGTCCGCGTCCGCGGCCTCATGTCGACCCTCGGAGTACGGGACGACGAGTGACCCCGGCGGATAATCCCGGCGCCGTGCCAGGTCTCGGCGCAATGGATCGCAGGGACATGGCATGGTATGTGGACCGTGCCACCGGGGTTCTCGTGTTCGTCGGGGGGATTTCGGCGATCGTCTTCATCATCGGGATCTTCGTCTTCATCACCAAGGAGGGTCTCGACTTCGTCCTGGGACCGCTGAGCCTGGGAGAGTTCTTCACGTCGATCGCGTGGCGGCCCACCTCGAACAACCCGACCTACGGGGCACTGGCGCTCATGGTGGGTACCGCGAGCGTTACGGGCTTCGCGATGCTGTTCTCGGTGCCTCTGTCCCTGGGAGCTGCGCTCTTCATCGCGGAGTTCGCGACGGGCAAGACACGCGAGACGCTGAAGATCCTGGTGGAGATGCTGGCGGCGATTCCGTCTGTGGTGTGGGGATTCGTAGGAATGTCGATCATGAATCCCCTGATCATCCAGACTTTTGATGTTCCGGTGGGACTTGGCGTGCTGAACGCGGGATTGATCCTGGGGCTGATGGCGGCGCCGATCATGACCACGATCGCCGAGGACGCGCTCAAGGCGGTGCCCGATACATACCGCGAGGCGGCGGAGGCCCTGGGGGCGACTCGATGGGAGGTAATCGTCAAGGTGGTGATTCCGGCGTCCCGGAACGGGTTGCTGGCGGCGGTGCTGCTGGGGGTGGGGAGGGGATT
>VXQO01000108.1:0-48003 GCA_009838975.1 Gemmatimonadota bacterium
ACCAGGGGCCGGGCGGGGAGGGTGGGCAGCGCGGCCGCTGTGTCCGACGGGCAAAAGTCCTGCAGCGCCTGGACCGCGTCGAGGCGCGATGCCGGACTTCGGAGCTTGCAGAAGACGTGAGCGGTGTGGCCGTCCAGGACGGGGACCCGGTTCACAGCCACCGCGACGTCGATATCGGTCTCGAGGATCTTGTTGAGTTCGGGGCCGATCTTCTCCTCTTCGCCGCGGATCCACGGGACCACGTTCCCGGCGACCTCGACCGCGTTGAGACCGCTCAACCCCGCGCCCGAGAGGGCCTGCAGCGTCACGACCGTCGCCGACTCGATCCCGAAAGCACGCTCGATGGGCGCAAGCGCCATGGCCAGCGCGACGACCACGCAATTCGGGTTGGCCACGAGCGCCCCGCCGGCCTTGGACCAGGGCTGGGTTGCGACTCCCGCGATCGCCGCCGCGTTCACCTCCGGAATGACCAGCGGCGTATCGGGTCGCAGCCGATGCACGGACGCATTGGTGCACACGGCATGGCCGGCGTGTGCGAGAGACAGTTCCGTCTCCTTCGCCGGTGCGGATGGCAGGGCGGAAAGCACCACGCGGCTCCGCAAAGGTGCTCCCGGCGGGAGCAATCCGAGCCCGGACGTCCCTGCCGCGGGATCTCCGCCGATCGCCCATGGGGTCGCTTCGGCGTAGTCAAGGCCGGCACGACGCTCCGAGCCCACCACTTCTGCCAGACGGAAGAAGGGATGTCCCTCGAGCATCCGAACCAGCCGCTGTCCCACGAGGCCTGTCGCGCCGAGAACGGCCACGGGTGTTCGGCTCCGGCCCGCAGCGGCGCCCGAGCCGTCGGCTGGCTGTCCGGTCAGCTGAGTACCGGCCACCCGACCCGCGCCCCGATGCTCGTCCCCTCCCCCCTCAGGCCGGTCACCCGGAAACGCAACCTCCGGCGCTCGGCGAAGTCGATGGCCTTGGGCTGAACCACCCCGCCACCGATCTCGCGCGCGCGGTCCCAGCTGAGTTCCCGGAACGGCTGCACGGCGCTGCCGCTTCGGGGATCCGATGGGAAGATCCCGTCCACATCCTTGATCAGGCGGATCTCGGCGGCTTCCAGCGCATCGCCCAGGAAGAGCGCGGTCAGATCCGACCCTCCCCGTCCCAGCAGCGATGCCACGCCCGTCATGTCGACCCCGATGAAGCCCGGAAAGACCACCGCATCACGGGTGCGGAACGCCGCGCGGATCTGCCCCGCATCCACAAAGACCGGATCGGCATCCTGCAGGGCACCACTGGTGCGCAACGGCACTCGCGAGGCGTTGAATCCCACCGCGCACACCCCTCGGGCGGCGAGCGCCAGGGAGAGCAGGGCCACCGAAGCCTCCTCTCCCGTCGCCAGCAGTGCGCCGAGCATCGTGTCGGAGGGCACCGGTGTGACCGACCGGGCCGCCGAGAGGAGCGAGTCCGTCGTCTCGCCCATGGCGGACACCACCGCCACGACCTTCCGCCCGCGGGCGACCTCGGCGGCGATCACCTCCGCGGCTCTGGTGTAGTCTCGCGGACAGGCGAGGACCGATGAGCCGAACTTCAGGACGGCGATGTGATCACCGTGGTCGAGGCCCGGGGAATGGGTGGCCCGCGCCCGATGAGCGGTCGTCATAACGCAGCCACGGAGACCGCCGCTTCGGCGCGGTCGAGTGCCCGTTCCAGGTCGGCGACGAGGTCTTCGGCCGCTTCGATGCCGACCGAGAGCCTGAGCAGGCCCTGGCCGATCCCGGCGGCCACGCGGGCGGGCTCGTCCATCGATGCGTGTGTCATGGTCCACGGGTGGGTGACCAGACTCTCCACTCCTCCCAGCGACTCGGCCAGCGCGAAGTGCGTGATGCCGTCGACGAACGCATCCACCGCCGCCCTTCCCCCCCTCAACTCGAAGGAAGCGAGGCTGCCCCAGCCGGTCTGCTGGCGGCGGGCGATCTCGTGCCCCGGATGCGTCGGAAGGCTCGGGTGGTTGACCCGGGTGACCGCGTCGCTGGCGGCGAGCACGTCGACCACGCGCAGCGCGTTTTCCTCGTGCACGCGGCTGCGGGCGTGCAGGGTGCGCATGCCGCGGAGCGTGAGGTAGGAATCGAATGGCGATCCGGACAGCCCCATGGCGTTGGTCCACCACGCCACCTCCTCGAGCAGGTCTTCGTCGGCGGCCACGACGGCACCCCCCACGATGTCGCTGTGCCCGTTGAGGAACTTGGTCGTGGAATGGACGACCAGATCGGCGCCGTGTTCCAGCGGACGCTGGTTGACCGGCGAGAGGAAGGTGTTGTCGGCCACGCAGATGGCGCCGATCTCGCCCGCGAGGGCCGCCCACGCCGCGATGTCGGTAATGCGCAGGTGCGGATTGCTGGGCGTCTCGATCCAGATCATGCGCGGACGCAGTTCGCGCGCGAGGTCCAGGGTCGCGGGATCCCAGGGGTCCGCGAATTCGACCCGGTAGGCGCCCTTGTCCGCCTCGTGGCGGAAGAGGCGGTAGCTGCCCCCGTAACAGTCGCGCGGGGCCAGCAGCAGTTCGTCCGACGAGAGCAGGCGGGTGGCGGCGACGATCGCCGACATGCCGGACGAGGTCACGGACGCGCCGCATCCGCCCTCCAGTTCGGCGATCGCGTCGGCGGCGAGGTCGCGCGTGGGGTTCGCGGTACGTGTGTAGTCGTACTTCCCGTAGACGCCGGGGGACTCGAAGAGGTAGTTCGTGGAGAGGTGGATCGGCGGCATGACCGCGTGGTGGGCCGTGTCGACGCCGATGCCGGCCCGGACGGTGCGGGTGACGGTCGAGGCGCGGGGCGCGGAAGGCGGGCGGGGGCTGGAACCGTTCAGGGTGCTCATCGAACCACCTCCGGGGTGCGTGGCAGGGACGCGTTCAGCAGGGACGTGACCTGACCGACCTCCTTGAGGAAGGCGTCGTGGCCGAAAAGCGAGGTCACGGTGACGTGTCGGGGACATCGGCCGCTCCGGGTCGCCAGTTCGTCGACGAGCCAGGGCGGGACGAGGGCATCGGTGTCGAAGGACACCAGCAGCGTTTCGGGCGGTAGCGACTCGGGGGACGTGCCGTGCAGGTCGATCGACTCGGAGAGCGCGAGGAAGCGCTCGGTGTCGAAGCGGTGGGCGAAGTCGGCCCCGCGGGCGTCAAGGTACTCCTCAACGGGGAAGCGGGCGGGGGTCCGACCGGGCTGGCCTGGGTGCAGGGGACGCGCGGAGAAGCGCTCTTCGAACTCCTCGGGGCTTCGGTAGGTAGTCATCGCGAGGGCGCGCGCCAGGGCGAGACCGCGCGCCGGCTGACCGGTGTCGGCGCCGAGCGACGCGGCCGCGCGCTGCACCGACCGGATTCCGGTGGCCATGGGGTGCGTGCGGTGGGACGCGCAGAGGATGACGAGCCGCGCGGTCCGCTCCGGGAAGAGTTCGGCGAAGGCCAGCGCGACCATCCCGCCGTACGAGGATCCCACGAACGAGGCGGCGGTGACGCCGAGTTCGTCGAGCGCGGCCGCGACGGCGCGGGCCTGATCGTGGGTTGTGACCGGGCGAAGGAGGCCGTTTTCCGTCCTTCCACCGAGGAAGTCGATGCCGATGAGCAGGTGGCGCGCCGGGTCGAGGGCGTCGCCCTCCCCCACCACCCCAGGCCACCATCCCTTGCTCGGATCGGAGGTTGTGGGCGCGAGGTGCCGGCCCGCCGAGATTCCCCCGAGGACTACGGTTGCGGGCGCGTCGGCCGGACCCTGGGCCTCGTAGGGGACTTGGACCGTACGCGGCCCCAGGTGATCGAATGTAAGGCGTGGGCGCACGGAGCCCGAGCGAACCGTCGGGATCGGGACGCGGGGACATCGCTCAGGCGCGTCATACGGCGCGGCGTATGAGGCAACGCGAGCGGCAGAGCAGTTGGCCATGATGACCTCTCCGAGTCTCGAGTTTGCCTCATCGGACTCCGGAGATTCGACCGCCCTGTTCCTGCCGGCTACCGCCCCGGAGGGCGGTGAGCGGCTCATCTTTACGGCGGACGCGCGTCCGTCGCAGGAGTTGGCACCTTCGTGGGAATGCCACTTCCCACAGGTTGCCCCGGCTTCAACGGGCCTGTCCCTCAGCCGGTCTCGATGAGTTGTCGTGCACGCAGTGTACGGGGTTGGCGGGCGAATGTCAACGACGACTGGCGAGGGCCGCAGCGCGCCGTCGCTCTACGGGGCGCACCCAATGGTCCCGCAGAAACCACCAGGGACACGAGCATGCGCGGATGGGACAGACCGGCGGATAGGGCCTCCCGTCTACATCACGGAAATCAAAAAGTAATGTGTACATGACATTATGTCATGCGTACATGACATGTAGCGGTTGTCTTGTCGATAGCGTCCGAAATCAGGTCCCATTCAGCTATTGGAACGCCCCCGAAACCGAGCCACCGTATTCGCGCCCCACGGAACACCCTCGGTTGCCTGCCGCTCCGAGTCACCAAACTGTCCCTGCCATCCCCCGCCCCTATGTCTGTCGACCCGGCCCGCACAAAGCACGACGAAGCCTACAAGCTGCTCTTCTCCAGCGCGGCCATGGTCGAGGATCTGTTGTCTCACATCCTTCCCGAGTTCGCGAAGCGGGTTGACATGCCGACGCTTCGCCTGCTGTCGCCCAGTTTCGTCAAGGCCGAGGGTCTCCAGCAGCGACACGCCGACATGCTGTGGCGTGCTCAACTTCGGGAACACGACCGACACCCTGCGTACCTGGCACTCGAGTTTCAGTCGACGACGGTGAGCAACATGGCCCTTCGGGTGCGTGAATACGTTGGCTTGATGCTCCGTGAGGCGGAACTAGCGGGCGATCTTGGTCCGGGGGGAAGACTGCCGATTGTGGTACCGATCGTTATCTACAACGGCACGGCACCGTGGAAAGCCGCGAGGAATCTGGTTGACTGGATGGTGCCGGGCGCAGATGAGGTGATCGCGCATGCGCTTGGCCTCCAGATGCGGCGAGAGTATATTCTCGTCGACCTGAAGGCGATCCCGTCATCCGAGCTCGTGGCCGACAGTTGGTTCTCGGCGCTGGTTGAGTGGGAGAGCGCTCGGTGGGCCAGGGATGCCCGCCGCCTGGAACGACTATGGCGGCGCGCGCGAGACTCCGGCGACGAGAGCATTGTTCGTGGGTTCGGCGCACTGCGACAGCAGATTGCCCCCTGGTTGCGGATCCCGACAGCGGGTCGCGGTGGACCCGAATCCGGCAAGAGGAAGAAGACCATGATTCGACACGAAGAGACCTGGCTCGCAGACAACCTCCGGAAGCGAGACGAGGAATTGCGTCAGGAAGGGCGTCAGGAGGGACGCCAGGAAGGGCGCCAGGAAGGGCGCCGGTCACTGCTGCGCCAATTGGCGCTTCAGGAATTCGGACCGGAGGGCGTTGCGGAACTATCGGCGCTGCTCGACGACGCGTCGGACCCGGATCGCGACGGGGCACTGGCCCGCGCGATCATCGAGTGCGAGACGCTCGCCGAGGTTGTTGCCCGAACCAGGGAGCTCTAGCCTGCCCCGGGCGTGCGAGCACTACCGCATGCCGACCTCTCCCATGCTCACCCAATAGCTCTCGCCGCCGGCACGTCCCTCCACCAACACCGCCAGGTAGGGCCCGCGGTCCTCGGCGTGCGCTGCCGAAGCCGTCCAGCCGTGCGCCGTCGTGGTCCACCGCGCTCCCGAGGCGCGCTCCTGCGGCATGTCGATCGAGCCGACCGTCCCGTAGGCGGGGTTGAACACGACGTCGAGGTACTCGTATGTCGCCCCTTCGTCCGGCACGGCGGCGCCGTCCACCACCACCTTCCAGGTCCCGGCGGCGGGGTTGTGCACCACGATCGATTCATCGCCCACCGGATCCCCGTCCGCGCGGGCGCCCGAGCAGGCGTCGCCGGTGCAGTCGAAGACGTAGACGTCCAGGTCGGCCTCACCCTGCGCCCTTGTCCGCACCATCAGCGCCGTCGAGCCCGGCAGCACCTCGATCTCGTAGACCTGCTGCTCGCGCGGTGCGATTCCGCGCTGCGCCCGGTGTGCGCTCCCCACCGGTGTCGTCACCGCGGCCCCCTCGAACGCAGCCATGCGGTTCGTCATCCACACCTGGTGGCTCGCGCCGTTGGTTGCGCCGTTCCCGTTTCCGTTGTCGGCGACGATGTCCGCGTTCACGACGTCGACGTCCACGGCGAGCGCCGACACCGTGAGGGTCGCGGGCGTGGGCGGCACCGGCTCGTCCTTCTTGGCCTGCTGCCAGTCGAAGGTCTGGGTGTCGGCGATGTCGGCCAGCCGCACCTCCCAGGTCCCGGGAACAGGATCGGCGATTACTTGAGTGATCCCCGACCCGCCTCGCTCGACGATCTCGCCCCGCTGGTAGCGGGTGTCCGGCCGGGCCACCGCCAACGCAACCGCGCGGTCCTCCCAGGTGACTTCCAGCTTCAGCGCCGTCACCCCTTCGGGCACGTCGAAGAAATGGCTCTGCATGCCGGGGCGCGGGACTTTCACTTCTTTCCTCACCGTGTAGTCACCCGCCGCGTTCAGGGGATGGGGCGCCACGATCGCCGCCAGCATGCGGTGCGCATAGCCGGTGACGTCGTCGTGATCCAAAGTCAGGTGCGCCGTGTGGACGCCGTGGCCTGCGGGGGTCGCCGTGACGGGGAAGTCGACCGGCGTGCCGAGTGGCAGCGTCACCGTCAGCGGGGACGAGAACGTCCCGTGGTCGTTGCCCTCCCAGCTGACGTCGAAGGTCATGGGGCCGGAGGGACCCGAGGTGCGCGTGAGCGTCACCGTGCGCTCGCGCCTCACCCCGTCCTTCCAGCCGCTGCGCTCGTACAGCCCGAAGCCCTCGTGCGGAGTGGGCAGCATGTGGCTGTATGGCGTCACGATCGACGAGCGGCTTTCGATGTCGACCATCATGCCGCCCGCGTGCAGTTCCTGCAGGATCTCCCACGCGCCCGCCACGCTGATAACCCCGTTGCCCTGCTTGTAGGCGGCGATGTTGGGCACGTACCGCGCCCCGCGCTGCACCGCGTACTTGATCGTGTACGGATCGACCTCCATCCCGGACTGCCGGGCCGCGCTGATCAGGAGCGCCACGGCTCCGGAGGCGGTCGGCGTGGCCGTTGAAGTGCCGCCCGCAATGGTGTAGCCGGGGGGCAGCTCGAAGAGGCCCGGAATCGCGCGCCCGTCCACGAATCCCTGCGACGTGCTGACGTAGTTCGACGGCGAGATGATGTCGGGCTTGAGCGTGCCGTCGCCCATCGGGCCGTAGCCGCCGGTGATCAGCAGCATGTCGTCGTACTCGACGCGCACCCCGTGGTTCATGAAGAAGTTGTCCTTGCCCTCGTGGCCCCCGACCCCGATCACGCCCCGACCCATGACGATGTCGTCGATGGCGCCGAGGACGGGGAAGTTGTGGGTGGGTGACAGGATCGACGAGCCGTAGCGCTCCACCAGCCGGTCCGCAATGACCGACGGGACCAGACGCCCGTCCCGCAGCAGGTAGTTGTGCGTGATGTTCGAACTCTGCTCGAAGTAGACGACGTCGACCGAGGGGTGTGCCGCCGCGACGATGGTGGCCTCGGTCTGCCCGTACGCCGAGCCGCCTTCGCCCACCGCGGCGAGGCGGGCACCGGGGGCGACGCCGTCGAAGCGGCCGTTTTCGCCACGGCTGCCGACCGACGCGCCTACGACCAGCGTTCCATGCCGCGCGATGCCCAGGTTGAGGGCGACGCGGCCCTTGTCGGCGTCGATCTGGACGCCGAACCCCACGGATTCGCGCACCGGGGTGTCGGGGTCGTCCGTGCCGAAAACCCCGAATTCACCGCGCTCGTCGTACTCCCCGAGCGTGGCCTCGTCGGTCAGGTCGAGGTCCTGGTCGGTGTCCACCCACACGTCTCCGGTGGACTCGTCCCACAAAACCGCGAAGAAGTGACTGGAACCCTCCGGATTACCGTCACGGTTGACGTCGAGATCCAGACCCTGGAAGCCGAAGACGCCCGCGGAGTCGGCCTTGGACTCGTCGAAGAGCGCGATCCGGAAGACGCCGTCGCGCGGGGCCGTGTACGTCGAGTCGCGGTAGGTGAAGGTGCCGCCCGAGGCCTCGACCATGTCGTCCATGTCGATCCAGCGGCCGTCGTCCTCGATCTCGGGGTCCAGCACGTTGCGGTACACCTCGATCTTGGACACCGGCTGGCCGTCGAGCGTGTAGGCGGTCTGGAGCTCGGGAAGCAGCATGTCCGGGAACATGTCGATCTGCGCGATCGTGACGCCGCGCCCGTCGAAGGTGGGGTTCTCTTCGCGGAACTCGATGGCACGCAGGTCGCCGATCGGGCTGTAGCGGTTGGAGAGCGGACGGTCGCTCAGGACCGGAGGCCAGACGGTATCGGCCGGCTGCGACGCCGGGTCAGCCGGCAACATCGGCGCGTCGTCCGCAGACGCTTCCCCCGCCAGCCCGAACGAGCGGGAGCGATTCGTGATCGAGACGTCGATGCTGTGGACGTCCGGGTGGTCGGCCAGGTCCTCGGCGCCCTGCACCGGAACCCAGGCGCGCACGTAGTCCACCTCGTCGAAGCGGAATCCGATGCGGCCGCCCATGGCTTCGATGGCGGCGGCCACCCGCGCATTCCGGCCCGGCATGGACGCGACGACCACCACGACCTCGGATTCCCCGCGCGCTCGAGCCTGGGCGAGTTCGCCGCGGGCGTCCTTGAAGAGGTAGGGCCGCCGTTCGGGCTGTGCGTCGGCCTCGGGGGGAGCGAGGAAACTGAGCAGAACGAGGGGCAGGAGTACCGAGACGATCGACTTCTGGCGCATGATGACTCTCCGGGTCCAAAGGCGCGTACAACGGGAACCGGCGAGTCGGCGGCATGGCCGGCGGGCCGGCGCTACATGCAGAATCGGGGCATGGCGCCGGCTTCGCAATCGGGCGCCTGGCCAACTGGCCGGTCGCAACCCTTGTATCAGGCCAGCTGGGGCCTCGCGACCCCCGCCACCGGGCCTCCGCGGATCAGCTTGCGATAGTCGCCGTTCGAATTCCGGGGAACGCTGTACTATATTCTGGCCGGTCAAAACCTCCGCACTACAGGCTGATGAAGACATCCTCCCGCAGGTTCCCCCGGCTCGGAATCCCCTCGACGCCAGGCGCGCTGGCCTCACTGTGCGCCTGCGCAATGGCCGCGCTGTTCACCGCCGCCCCCCTCTTCGCGCAGAACTCCGAGTCCGGCGCGGGCAACGGCGGCACAGCCGGCACCCTGCCGACCACCGCCACGGCCGTCGAAGTCACCGAGTCCCCCACAGTCGATGGCCGCCTCGACGAAGCCGTCTGGCAGCAGGCGGGCGCCATGACCGACTTCACCCAGCGCGAGCCCTTCGACGGGCAACCCTCCAGCGAGCGCACCGAAGTCCGCGTCATCTTCGACGACCGGGCGCTCTACGTCGGCGTGTGGGCCTTCGACAGCCAGGCGGACGCCATCACGTACGGCGAACGCATCCGCGACTACGAAGTCAACCAGAGCGACGCCGTCGTCTTCGTGCTCGACACTTACAACGACGACCAGAACGGCTTCGTCTTCGGCACCACGCCCACCGGAATCGAGTACGACGGCCAAGTCGCCAACGAGGGCCGCGGTGGCGGCCGCTTCCAGGGCGGCGGATTCAACTCCCGGCGGCGCTTCCAATCCGGATCCGGCGGCGGCTTCAACAAGAACTGGGACGGAAGCTGGACCGTCGCCACCACCGTCGACGACCAGGGCTGGTACGCCGAGTTCCGCATCCCCTTCAGCACCCTGCGCTACGGCAACGACACCCGGAGATGGGGCTTCAACGTCTCCCGCCGAGTCCGGCGCCTGAACGAGGAATCGTTCTGGACCCCGGTGCCGCGCGAATTCAACCTCTACCGCCTCAACTACGCCGGCGACCTCGAGGGACTCAGGCCCCCCTTCCGCCGCTTCGCGACGGCCACTCCCTACCTGCTGGGCTCCACGGCCCGCGACTACACCAACCCCGGCGAGACCGGCTTCGGCCAGAACGGCGATATCGGCGGCGAGGTCAAGTTCCAGGTCACCCAGGGGCTCACGCTCGACGTGACGTACAACACCGACTTCGCGCAGGTCGAGGTTGACGACCAGCAGCTCAACCTCACGCGTTTCGCGCTCAACTTCCCGGAGAAACGGCCGTTCTTCCTCGAGAACGCCGGGTTCTTCAGCGTCGGAGGAGGAGGCGCGGACCTGTTCTTCAGCCGCGCCATCGGCATCCACCAGGGTCAGCCGGTGCCGATCAGGGGCGGTGCCCGGCTGTCGGGCCGGGCCGCGGGCCTGAACGTCGGGCTGCTGCACATCGAGACCGGCGGAGCGAGCGAGCTCGGGGCGGACGCGCACGGCTTCTCGGTCGTCCGGCTCGCCAGGGAGCTGCCCAACCGGTCCCGCGTCGGGGGGCTGTTCATCAACAAGAGCGGGCCCGCAGGAGACTTCAACCGCACCCAGGCGGTCGATGCCTCCGTCAGCGTGGGACAGGCGGTCACCCTCGGCAGCTTCGTCGCGACCACCAACGGTCCCGGAGCCGGCAACAACGAATACGCCTGGGACGTCTCCGGCAACCTCAACATGCGGACCTTTGTCATGACGGCTCAGGTCCGGGAGATCGGGGAGGAGTTCAACCCGGAAGTGGGCTTCCTGCCCCGCGCCGGATACCGCTACTACCAGTCCTACATGATGTACAGGATCCATCCGGAGTGGCTTCGCGAAATCCGGCCGCACATCTCGTACTACACCTACCAGAGCCGCAAGAGCGGAGTCGATGCGGGCTTTCAGGAATCGGGCTTTCTGCACATCGATTCCCACTGGGAGTGGCACTCGGGAGCGCAGATCCACACCGGGATCAACCTCGTCACCGAAGGCATCTACCAGCCCTTTACCATCCGCGGCACCGACGTGACAGTGCCCGTGGGGACGTACCGCGGCTGGGAGTCCCAGCTGGTGTTCAACAGCAACCCCATCTCCCGGTTTTCGGCGACTTCGCGCATCAACTTCGGGCACTTCCTGAGCGGCTCGCGGGCGGGCGGCAACGGTTCGCTCACCTGGCGCCCCAACCCGTCGTTCAGCACCTCGGCGCGCATCAACTACTTCAATGTGAACCTGCCGCAGGGCGAGTTCGAGACCGTGCTGCTGGGAATGAACTTCGGGTACTTCTTCACGCCGCGGATCTACCTGCAGTCGCTCATCCAGTACAGCAACCAGGTCGACAGCTGGTCGGCCAACCTCCGCTTCGGCTGGCTCAACACGGCCGGGACGGGACTGTTCATCGTCTATAACGATGTGCAGGGCCTGGACTATCCCGCCGGACTCAACCACGATGGAGCCCGGTTCGTGGAGAGCGGCACGCTGGCGCGGTCGTTCATCGTCAAGTTCACAAGACAGTTCAACCTTTTGGGAGGGTAGGATGAAGGGCGCAGGTCACCGCACCGTGAGGAGACCGCACTCCGCAGCCCGGAAGCGGGTACCGCGACCGCGGGGAGTTTCCCTGATTCCGCCGCTGCTGGGCCTCATCACCGTGGCGGCCTGTGCTGCCATCGGCCACGAGGCGCTGCACTTCGGGCTCGACAGGTCCGTGCCCGCGAAGGATGCGTCCGTCGCTCCACCCGGCGAGTTGCGTCTCTGGTTCACGCAGGAGCCGCAGGACAACTCGATTGTGATCCGCCTGATGGCCGGAGACGAACTGGTCGTGACGGGACCCGCGGTGCAGGACCCCGATGACGGCAAGGTGTTCAGCGCAGCCATCGAAAGCGCTCTGGGGGCCGGGGCGTACTCGATCAACTGGCGCGGCATGGCCCAGGACGGCCACGTCGTGCGGGGCGAGATTCCCTTCTCTGTAGTGGTTCAGTAGGGGGACGACTGGACGCTGGGTCACTCCCGGCCGCCGCGATCGGCTGGCTTCACTTCGCGGCGCTGATTGCCGTCTGGGGGGCCGTGTCCAGCCGGTGGCTCATCGTACCCCGTGTTTCCGAGGGGGTACAGGACAACCTGATCGGCACCGCCCGGCAGGTGGGGATGGTGGCTTCAGCCGTGCTCGCCGTTGCAATGGGGCTGGTGTTCTGGCGCCAATTGGCAGACTTCCGCGATCCGTTTGTGCCGTTGCGGGAAGACGCCGCGATCCTGCTCACAACGGAATGGGGACGCGCATGGGTCCTGGGAGCGGTCGGCGCGGTGTTGGCACCCATTCTCTTTCTGGCGGGGTCTTCCACGGGGAGCCGCGGCACCGCCAGCCGGGCATCGTGGATCCTGGCCACGGCCGTGGCCGCCGGGATGTGTGCCTTTCCGGCATTCACGGGACATGCGGCCGGAAGTGAAGGCCTGCGCTGGCTGCTGATTCCCGCGGACATCCTCCATGTCCTGGCGGCCGGAAGCTGGATCGGCGGTTTGCTGTTCGTTCTCGTTGCGGACGCGGCGGCGAGACGCCTAAGCGGCGATGGCGGGGGCGTTCTCGCCGATGTGGTGCCGCGTTTCTCGTCCGTCGCGCTCGTCTCTGCGGGGTTGCTCGCGGCCACCGGCACCCTGGCGTCGTTCGTGCACATCGAATCGGTGGGTGCGCTGTTCACGTCCACCTACGGGCGACTGCTGCTGGCCAAGGTCACCCTCGTCCTGCTCGCGATGGTTATGGGTGCGATGAACTGGCGACGCCTGACGCCGCTACTCCTGGAGGAAGACGTCGATGCCCCGATCCGGCGAAACGCAATGCGGGAACTCGTCGTCGCACAACTGGTCATCGTGGTCACGGCCGTGCTGGTGCGCACCTCAATGAGCGGCGGGTAACGCTGCGCAACGTTTTTGTTGCGCGGCAATCTCTACGCGTGTCAATCGGCCAGGGGTGGCCCGCAAAGAGGCAGGTCATTGTCGCCGTTGGCTTCGCGCGACTCCACGGAGAGCCTCCAGCGCACCGCGGTTCCGAACCACCCTGTGCCATCGCCGAAGACGGAGGGCACGCGGACGTCGCCGCTCAGGTTGATGCGGCCCTCACGGATCCAGTTGGTCCAGTTCAGGTCGACCGCCCCCAAGGCGATGTCTGCGA
Source organism: Gemmatimonadota bacterium (assembly GCA_009838975.1). Classification (GTDB taxonomy): domain Bacteria; phylum Gemmatimonadota; class Gemmatimonadetes; order Longimicrobiales; family Gaopeijiaceae; genus Bin94. Next base: position 13,071 of record VXQO01000108.1, read on the forward strand.
CGGCGCCTTCCGGGAGACCTGTACGCAGTTCGCCCGCCAAGTCCGGATCGGTCACCTCGAGCACCGCAAGCAGTCCTCGGGGAAAGGCCACTTCGGACAGGTCATTTCCGATAAGCACCGTCGTCCAGGACACGCGGTCGTCCACCTCCATCTCGCCCACTCCCCCGACCCCCAATTCGGCCAGGTACGCAGCCGCCCCTTCAACCGGAGCCCACTTGAAGCGGTAGTTGGTGTCAGGCGACAGACGGCAGCGCCCGTCCTCAAGAGCGAGGTCCGAGGCGGAGAATGTGCCCGGCATCCGACTGGTCCCGTAGAGCACACCGCCGTCGGGCAGAACCACCTCCAGAGACAGCATCTCACCCGGGTCAAACGGAGACAAAGGGCTGCCTCCCCGGTAGCAGGCACCGAAGAAATCCCTGTCCACGCAGTTGGGTACCGGATCCATCTCCTCGGACAGCTGCATCGACTGCCCGGACTCGCCAGTCACCCGGATCGACGCACCGTGCACAGGATGGGGGTGTCCGCGGTCGGGATAGCGAGTGGCAATTGCCAGGATGTGCGCGTGTCCGGGCGCAGGGTGGGTCGGGTCAACCGTGAGAACCGCCGTCGCCTCGACGACCATCACGTCCGGCACGGGAACCACGACTTCAACATTGGCCAGATCGCAACCCACACAGGCAAGCAATGCCGCGAGAGGGACCCCAACGGTCCCGGCGAAACGATCCGACATCAGAAGGACACCTCCACTCCGATTGTGGGCAGCAATGGACTCATCGAGACACCGTTCAGAACGGTCCTGTCGGTTCGGTAGGCAAGCGAGTAGTACAGCACATTCTTCCGGTTGTAGACGTTGATCACGTGCAGATATGGGGTTATGCGGCCCCATCCCTTTTCCCAGGTTCTGCGGAAGCTCACGTCCAGACGGTGATTGACGGGATACCGCTCTCCGTTTCTGGGACCCAGGAGGACAACCGACCTGTCGAACGGCTCGGCCGTCAGATCCATCAGCTCGTGCCGAGTGACGTGGTAGTCGCGGAGGGGCAGCGTGTAGGGAAGCCCGGTTCCGAGGTTCCAGCGCAGCCCGCCCGTGACCGCCCAGGGGAGTGCATGACGAATCACCAGGTCCACCTCCAGGCGCCGGTCGAAGTCTGCGGGATGTTGGACCGTTCGTGCTGCATTGGGCCCCGCTCCGTCACCGGGAAGCCTCCGGTCTGCCTTCAGGAGAGAGACCGAGAGCCATCCGGTGGTCAGGCCGGCGGTCTTTCGCAACAGGAAGTCCGCTCCATATGCCCGTCCGTCGCCGACGAACAGGTCGTCGGCCGGGTCAGCGGGATGGTCGCCCCAATTTCGGGCGACCAGGCCGTCCTGGGTCCGGTAGTATGCCTCCAACGAAGTGAACCAAATGTCGGTTGTACCGAGCCATCCCTCCAGCCCCGCCTGGACCTGATCCGAGATCAGTGGCGGGGCCTGCTGGCCGGATAGTACCCAGGCATCCAGGCCGAACGGAATCTGTTCGTCCCGTACCGAATGCAGGAACTGGGTGTAGCGACCTCCCGCCGCACGCACTGCCCATCGCCCACCGCCCACGAAGCGCTTCGCTGCGATGCGCGGTGAAACGGTTACGGTGCTCGGAGATCCTTTCGGCCGCCAGTGGTCCACACGCACGCCACCCTCAAACACCCAGGTCGCATTCGGTGTCCAGTCGAGTTGCGTGTAGGCCGCCGTCCCCAACCCCGTTCCATCCCCGACGGGGAACGGTTCGGGGCTTCCGCCCGTCGCGAGATTCTCGTACTTGGACCAAGTTGACTCGATGCCGGACTTCCACCGTGTGTTCCGCCCCGGGTGCCGCTCAAGGCTGGCTGCAATGGACGAGCGGCTGATGCCTGTGCCAAACCCTGCTTCCGACGCGTCCGAGAACTCGAAGTATGCATCGGAGCTCGAAAGGGAACCGCCTACCTCCAGCGCACCGCCGTCCCCGAGGAGGCGGGTCCAGGAAGCGCCCGCGGCCGCGCTACCCCAGCTCCAAACGATCTCGGGAGCACGAGAATCCAACTCCGGCCACGTATCGTTGAGGCTCGCCAAGCTTGCCACGTCCAGAACATCCCTGCTGAGGTAGCCCGTAGCCTTGACCCGATCGCCACGTCGCGTCCACCCCTCGAATGCGGCCTGGAAGTCCTGCAGATGATACGGGAACGCCCCCTCAGAGAAGGGCTCGATCAGCGCATCGAGGTAGCTGCGGCGAGCGGATGCCCTCCAGCGCCCACTAGCCAGGCCCAGACGGTTTTTCAGGCCTTCCGGCAATCCGCCCCGAACGGCGGCTCGCGACGCAAGCAGACTTAGGCCCGCGTCGACGCCGAACTCTTCGTCGCCCGGATCCGATTCGATCCGAAGCACTGAAGAGACCCTGCCCCCGTACTCGGCGGGGAACCCTCCCAGTTGCAACTCTGCACGTCCGACCATGTCGGCGTTGAATGCCGAAAACAGTCCCAGTGTATGGAACGGACTGAAGATAGGAATGCCGTCGAGCAGGATTAGATTCTGATCCGCGGATCCCCCGCGCACGTTGAACGCGGCGCCGAAATCCGACATCCGAGTCACACCCGGAAGCACGTCAACCGACTTGATCGGATCCGCTTCCGCGATTCCGGGAATCGCCTTGAGTTCAGCGCGGTTCAACTCCTGGACGGTCGCGCCTACCGACCGCTCGAACCGGGTCAGACGCCGGCTGCGCTCACCCTCAACCTGCAGGCCTCCCAACGCCACGGCCTCTTCGGTGAGCCGAATGGCCACCTGGAGGTCGTCGCCCGGGGCCACGGCAATGGTCTCTTCGTGGAGCCGATACCCGATCCGGTCAACCGAAAGCTCGTAGTCGCCCGCTGCCAACTCGTGGAAGGCGAAATAGCCCAGCCGGTCGGTGCCGGTGATGTGCCCTCGCGTTGGGTCCCCCGCAGGCGTCAGGCGGACCGTGGCATCCTCGATGGGAACCGCGACCTCGGAGCGCACGCGGCCGCGCAACAGGCCATCGGGCGGCGTGCTTCCCGCCCTGGGTACGACGACCACCTGCGACCCGAGTTCGGCGTATCCGAGGTCGGTGTCGGCGAGGAGGTGGTCGAGTGTCTTCGCCAGGTTCAGCCCAACGCAGTCACAGTCGACGCGCACGCCGGCCGGAAGCAGGCTCGGGCTGAAGGCGATCTGGACGGTCGACCGCTCGGCCAGCCGGACGAGGGCTTCGCCGAGTGGGACGCTCTCGATGGACAGCATTGAGATGGTGGCCAAAAGGGTGCCCGGGTCGGGGTCCACGCCGGTTTCGCCCCTCAGTGCGGCCAGGACCTGCGTGTCCTGTGCGGAGAGCGCCGCGGGGGCGAGCGTGGAGGGCGCCGCAGCGATGCCCACGGGGAGCAGGAGGGTGAGCGCGTTGCGAGCGGCAAGGCGCGATTCCGTGGCCTGGCGCGAACCGTGGGCCGCGAGGAACCGCCCCACTCTCCGCACGCGCCGCAGCGTTCGGGTACTCCGGCGTGCCCGCCTCACGAGGCCGCTCCGCGATCGGCGGACTCGATCCTTACTACACCTGCGTCGATGCTGCAGCGGGCGTCGATCACGCCGCACACGACCGTCATGACCTCCGACAGCGACTTCGATTCGAACCACATGGTGAGGGTTCGGTCCAGGAGCGCGGTGTCGGCGACCACCACATCGGTGCCGTAGTGCTCCTCGACCTCGTTCATCGCGGCGTCCAGCGGAGTGTCGTGGAAGATGAGGAAACCATCCATCCAGCCAGCCACGGTCTCCATCGGCGCGGCGGCTTCGATCGGCGACGGCACCCCGCGCAACAGGCTGGTGGCCTGCCCCGCTCCGACCTGCACCTCGTGGTCCGGCCCGGCCAGGGCGACGCGCCCTTCGACCACCGTCACGGCGAGCTCGTCGGTGTGGGCCGCGAGGTGGAAACGTGTGCCCAGCACGCGCGCGGTCCCTGCGTCGGCGACGATGGTGAACGGGCGCGCCTCGTCGGTTGCTACGGCGAAGAAGGCCTGGCCCTGGAAGGTGGCTGTGCGAGCCGACGGGTCTGCCCATGTGGTCAGGCGGCTGTCGGGACCCAGTCGGATCACCGTGCCGTCCGCCAGGCGCACCAGCTCGGTTTCTCCAGGGCCGGTCGCGAAGTCCTGGAGAACGGGCGCGCTCCCGGGGCCCCCGTTGGAACCGCCGACGAAGAACTGGAACACCATCGAGGCCGCCAGGGCCACGACCCCCGCTGCGACGAGGTCGAATCGTCGCCGCGGGCGCGGTAGCCTGAGCCGCCTCCCGAGACGCGCCACCCCCGAACCAGCCCTTCGCGCCTCGGCCCGCCAGATCACCTCCTCGGCGGCCGGTACATCGCCGGGCACGATCCGGCGGTCGGCCATCCGCCCGGCCTCGACCAGGCGCCTGAGTTCGGCCAGCTCGCGTTCGCGCTCCGCCGAGCCGCTCAACCACTCTGCCACCGTCACGCTCTCCTCTTCCGTCGTCTGCCTGCGCAGATGCCGGAGCAGCAATTCGTACATCTAGTCCTCCTTGATCGCTCGCCGGACGCTCCTCAGCGCGGCGCTCATCTGGTTCGCCACCGTCTGCACCGAGATGTCCAGCACAGCCGCCGCCTCCGCGTGGCTCAGCCCGCGTTGGAAGACGAGCTGGAACACCTCGCGGCGGCGGTCCGGCAACGACGCGACGGCCGCTTCGAACGCATCCGCCAGCACCTTCGCGTCCAGTTCCTCGGCAGGGGTGGCGGGCCGCGGCGCATCGACGAGCCGCTGGCGTTCCGCCCACCGCCGCCGCACCCCCTGCTTCCGCTTCTCGTCGATCACCAGGTGCCGCACGATCCTGTACAGGTAGGCGCGCGCGGATCCGCGGGGCCGCCAGCCCCGCCTCCGCTCCCACACCTGGATGAACGCTTCCTGCACGACGTCGCGGGCCAGCTCCACGTCGCCCAGCTGGCGCGCCGCATAGCGCACGAGCTCCTCCCAGCAGAGGCTCATGAGGCGACCGAGCGCACGTGAAGACCCGCCCTTGATCGCGGCCATGAGCCGGTCGAGCCGGTCGTCGCCCGTGGCGATCCGGGTGTCGTCGGTTTCTCGCATCAGTTGAAGGCTTCGCATTTGGCTCCGCGTTCGGTCCAATCCAGACAGTTACGCAAAGAAAGCGGATGAGCGGCGGCGCACTACTATGGCCGCCCCGGACCGGGCAGCCTACGATGTCCGGACCCCCCGCCGCGTCCGTGAGTTCCCGAGCCGGAGACGACCGCATGAAGACCGCTATAGGCAAAGCCCTGCCCGCCGCGCTCGCCGCCGGCGCCGTCCTCCTCGCCGCGGCCTGCACCGACGCCGATCCCCCCGTCGACACCTACCCCTTCGACATCCTCATCACCGACGCCCGCGTGATCGACGGAACCGGCGGGCCGCCCGCAGACGCGGACGTCGGAGTGCGCGGCGACCGCATCATGGCCGTGGGCGACCTATCCGGCCGCGAGGCCGCCCGCTCCATCGACGCCGCCGGCCGCGTGGTCGCCCCGGGCTTCGTCGACATGATGGGCCAGGCCAGCCTCGTCCTCATCACCGATCCGCCAAGCGCCGAGAGCAAGCTGCGCCAGGGCATCACCACGTACCTCTCCGGCGAGGGAAGCTCGGCCGCGCCGCAGAGCGAGGCCACGCTGAGCAACCCGCCCGTGATCGACGGCGACACGCTGCGCTGGCGCCGCTACTCCGAGTACTTCGCGATCATGGAGCGCTACGGCATCCCCATCAACGTGGTCCACGACGTCGGCCTGACCCAGGTGCGGCGCGTGGTGCTCGGCAACGAGGATATCGCGCCTACGCCCGAGCAGCTGGAGCAGATGAAGGCGTTGGTAAGAGAGGGGATGGAGGACGGCGCGGTCGGCGTGTCCACGTCCCTGATCTATCCGCCCGCGATCTACGCGTCGACGGAGGAATTGATCGCCCTGAGCGCGGTGGCCGGCGAGTACGGTGGCGTCTACTTCACGCACATGAGGAACGAGAGCCACGCGGTCCTCGAAGCCATCCGCGAAGCGCTGACCATCGGCGAAGGCGCCGGCGTGCCCGTCCACATCTACCACCTCAAGGCGGCCGGCCAGCGCAACTGGCCCCTCATGGACGAGGCCCTCGCGCTCATCGACTCGGCCCGCACCGCCGGCATGGACGTCACGGCCGACATCTATCCCTACATCCGCAACGGCATCGGCCTCGGCTCGTTCCTGCACCCGCGCCACTACGCGCGCGGCACCGGGACCTTCCTGGCCACGCTCGGCGACCCCGACCTGCGGGCCCGGCTGCGCGAAGAGGTCGAGACCGACCCCGACTGGGAGAACTGGTATCAGCACGTCGGCATGGACTGGAACAACGTGCTGATCGTCTCGGCGCCCGCTTCCGTCGACCCCGGTGTCGTCAACCGCTCCGTCGCGGAAGCGGCCGAGGTCCTCGGCACCGACCCGTGGAACGCCTTCTTCGACCTCGTCCAGGCGGGCGGCGTCAGCGTGAACCCGCTCAGCATGAACGAGGAGCAGAAGTGGGCCGCGTTCAGGGCGCCCTTCGTGATGATCGACACCGACGCCTCACCGGTGAACCCGGCCTCGGTGTCGAGCACGCACCCCCGCGCCTTCGGGGCATTCCCCCGCGTGATCGCAAAGTACGTGATGGAGGACGGCGTGATCACCCTGGAGGAGGCCGTGCGCAGAATGACTTCGCTGGCCGCGCGCCGCCTGGGGATGCAAGATCGTGGCACTGTCGAGGCAGGGATGGCCGCCGACCTGGTGGTCTTCGACCCGGGACGCCTGCGGGATCGCGCCGAATTCGGTGCGAACGCGACGCTGCAATCCGAGGGTGTGGACTACCTCTTCGTGAATGGCGAACTGGTCATCGACGACGGCGAACTGACGGATGCGAAGCCGGGGAGGCTGCTGAGGCGAACGGACCGGTAGTGCACGGATAGGACCGACCTGACTAAAGCTCCCGAACTCGGGCGATGAACTCCGCGGCCGTCGCGCACTCGATGATGGCCAGCGCGATCCCTCGAGTCCGATCCGAATCCGACGGCCCGGTCAGCACGCGGGACAGTTCCGCAACCGCTTCTGGACCGAACTTCTGGAGCACCAACTGGCGCAGGAGCAACCGGCGGCCTTCGCGACGGTTTTCGGCGAGCCAGGTCTCTTCGTGTCGGATCATCGTTTTCCTCCCCCCGGGCAGTAGGCGTGCACCGGGTTCAGCTGCCGGGATCGGCAACCAGGAATCTGTCTGCTGTCTCAGTGCGTCGAACCCGCGAACAATGCTGCTGTCGCCGGACCCGCGGGCCTTCCGCCAGAGTTCGACCAGCCGGACCGCGTCTTCGGCCCAGCGGGCGCTTTCCCACTCGGCCAGCACTGCGAACCAGTTGCCGGGGGGCAGATTCGAGAACTCCGGCGCCTTCAGGTCGGCCAGAATATATCCGTTGTAGATGACGATCGGTATCACGATCGGCGGCGCCCCCTCGGGCCCGGTGTCCTCCGTGACATCCGCTTCGCTCAGGATCAGGTTGACGTATTCGTAGACTCGAAAGGCCATGTTGTTCACCGGCCTGGACAACAGTGAGGCTTTGAGGTGACGATAAGTAATGTCTACATGACATTATGTAATGTTGATATTACACACGCGCTGGACCAACCCCTCCGTCGAAGCCGGCGGACGCAGCCCTATCCGTCCGCCCTGCCGTACCGCCAAATCCAATACGCCACCACCCCCGCCCCGATCACGCCGAAGCTGAACAGCGTCGACCCCGGCGCCCCGACCAGGGCGTTCGCCAGCATCGCGAAGGACGCCAGCAGGAACACGCCCGGCACCCACGGATAGCCAAGCACGCGGTACGGTCTGGGGTGGTCGGGCCGCGTGTGCCGCAGCCGGAAGACCCCCCACACGGCCAGGATGTAGAACGGCCAGAGCCCCAGGATGAACGTCTGCACGAGTTCGGAGAAGGTCCTGAGCGACACGTACCCGACGCCCAGGATCGTGACCAGGGCGATCGCCACGGCGGGCGTGCCCCAGGTGGGGTGGATGCGTCCGACGCGCCGGAGGAAGAGGCCGTCCTCGGCGAGGGCGTAGAAGACTCGCGGGCCGCCGAGCAGCGTGGCGTTCAGGGCGCCGAAGGTGGAGACGACGACCAGTCCCGCCACGATCGAGGCCCCGGCCGGGCCGAAGATGCGGGTGGCCGCGTCCGACGCGACGTGTTCGGAGACCGCCATCTCCCCGACCGGGATGACCCACAGGTAGGCGGCGTTCACCAGCAGGTAGACCGCGGCGACGACCAGCGAGCCGCCGATCAGCGCGCGCGGGAGGTTGCGCTCGGGGTCCTTGACCTCGCCGGCCGCGTAGAGCAGTTCGCCCCAGCCGTCGTAGGCCCACAGCACGGCGATGAGGGCGATCCCTGCCCCGGTCCACGAAGCCGGCGCGAACCGCGGAGCCGCAGCCAGCGCTCCGGCGCCGCCGTCCCCGAAGACGAAGATCGCGACCGAGAGGCCGACGATGGCCAGCACCTTCGCCCATGTGCTCACGTTCTGGACGGCGGCGCTCCACCGGACCGAGCGGGCATTGGTGGCCCCGAGCACGACGATGGCCGCCGCGGCGACCACACGCACGCCGGTCCCCGACAGCGGGACCAGCGTGTCGACGTAGGCCGCGAAGATGAGCGCGATGCCGCCGATCACCGCGGGCTGGATGAGGAGCAGCCGCGTCCATCCGAAGACGAACGCGGGCATCGGGCCCCACGCTTCGCGCAGGTAGACGTAGACACCGCCGGCCCGCGGGAACATGGCAGCCAGTTCCGACATGCTGAGTGCGGCGCAGAGGGTGATCGCCGAGCCCGCAAGCCAGAGGAGCGCGATCGCGCCCACCGTGCCCGCCTCCGCGGCGATCTCCGCAGGCACACCGAAAATGCCGCTTCCTATGATCGCACCAACCAGGATGGCGCCTGCACTCCAGACCTCTAACTCCCTCCTCAGTCCACCGGAGTTTGCGGGTGGCGCTTCACCGTCTGCGCCACCGACGACGCCGGTCACGCGCCGGCAACCCGGTCCCGGGTCACGACCCCGCTGAGGCAGCCGATTCCGCCTGCGCACTTGTGGAGTTCGCCGAGTTCGACGGTGACGCACTCCACGCCGGCCGTCTCGTAGGCGGCGCGGGTCTGCGGGCAGCGCTCGGGCATGAGGACGCGGCGTGGGCCGAGGGTCACGATGTTGTGGCCGAAGTCGCTCACCATCTCGCCGTCGTCCGGGAAGAAGCGGACCTGGTAGCCGTGGGCGCGGAGCAGTTCGAGGGCGGTCCAGGGGATGCGGCCGGCGCGTGCGAAGGCCAGGTCGCGGCCGGGGAAGCGGACTTCGCCCATGAGATGCATGGAGGTGTGGGGGAGGTCGACCACGTGCGTTTCCACCCCGATCTCGGCGAGGGTTGCGGCCACCTGCGCGGCGCCCTCCGTGTTGGTGCGGAGTCCGCGGCCGATCATCGCAACCTCCGGGGCCAGCCAGCAGAGGTCGGCGCCTTCGAAGGTGCCGTGGCCTCCGACGCTGCGGAGGATCGGCACGCCGCGGTCGGCAAGGCGGCGGGCGACCCAGCGCTCTTCGCCGGCGCGCACGGTCGATGCCGGGCGGCCCACGACGGCGCCGGAGGGGGTCATCACGAAGAGGTCGGCGCAGAACATCTGGTTGGGACGCGGCTCGCCCGGGTCGACATACACGACCTCGACTCCGTTGGCGCGGTAGGCATCGGCCAGGGCATCGTGCTGCGCGGTTGCGAGCGCGGGGTCCGGTGTTTCCAGCAGCAGGTGCTCGTCGGGGTCGGCGAGGCCGAAGAGTTCCGGGCCAGGGCGGTGCAGGATTACCGTCCGCAGGGGGGCGTATTCGCTGTCGATTCCGCAACGTGCCCAGACGGAGCCGATCTCGTCGGCCAGGGAGGCGTGGCGGGCGGACCAGTTGGGACCACCGTAGGCGGCGGCTCCGGCGTCGGGGTGCGGGGCGCCCGCGTCGCTCATGCGGCTCCGACCGGGTCCACCCGGACGGTCACGATATCCGTATCGTGGTACTTCTGGTGCCGCACCGAGGTGGCGATGTGCCGCAGGAGACGGATCGAGAAGTCCTGTTCGACGGGCACCTCGGTCGCGCTTCCGCCGATGAAGGCCATGCGATCTTCTATGTTGCCCTCCCCAGCGGCCGCAAGGAACTCGAGTTCGGCACCGCCCCCCTCGGCCCGGGCCGTCACCCGCAGGCGTCGCGTCCCCAGGGTGTCGTCCTCGGTCATCTCGTTGAGGAGGACCAGGAGCGTTTCCTCCGCGGCGAGGCTCATCCGGTGGACCAGGTCCTCACTCAGGCCCGAGCGTGCCCCGAATGTCTCCATGAACCCCTGGATCTTCGGCTGCGCCTCGACGTTCAGAGTGGTCTCGATGCGGCGGCGTCTGGGCCCCGACAGCTCCATGAACGCCGACAACAGGATCGCGGTCAGCCCGCCGGAGGTCATTCCGTTCTCCAGCAGCTGGCCGGCCCAGCTGAAGTACTCCGAGGGGATCTGGCCGCTCTGGAAACCCGCCCCGATCCAGAACGAGACGCCGATGATCGTGGCCTTCCGGTAGTCGATGCCGTCCTGGGTGACCATCTCCAGGCCGAGCACGAAGAGGATCGCGATCAACACGACGATGTAGGCGCCGACCACCGGGTTGGGGATGGCAAGCAGTACCGCGGTCGCCTTGGGGAAGAAGGCGAGCGCGATGAAGATCACACCGATGCAGACGCCCACCCGACGGGCGGCGACTCCCGTGATCTCGACGATCGAGACGCTGTTCGAGTAGGTCGTGTTGGGGACGGTGGCGAGAAGCCCCGAGAGCAGGTTCCCCACTCCGTCGGCCGCCACCGCGCCCTGCACCGCGCGGAAGTCGGTGGCCCGGCGCTTCCGCCAGGACACCCGCTGGATGGCCATCCCGTCGCCGATGGTCTCGATGGCGCCGACGAGCGTGACGAAGATGAAGGCCGGCAACATCGCCCAGAACGCGGGGCTCAGGCTCAGGTCGAACCCGGGCCACCCGGCCGCCGGCACCCCGAACCACTGTGCTTCGGCCACGATGCCCATGTCGTAGATCCCGTATCCGGCCGCGACCAGACAGCCTCCGACGGCTCCGATCACCGAGCCCCACAGCCGCAGGGCTCCCCTCGCCCGCAGCACGATCACGATGGTAATCACGATGGTCGCCAGCGCGGTCAACGGGGCTGCCGCGGGGTCGGCGCCCTCGGGCGCCAGGAAGAGCAGGTCGAAGCCGATCGGCATCACCGTGACCGCGATCAGCATGATGACCGTGCCCGCCACGGTGGGCGTGATGACGCGCCTGAGCAGCGACAGCCGTGACGCGATCAGGAACTGGAAGAGCGACGACGCCACGATGAGTGTGGCCAGGAGCGCGGGGCCGCCCCGTTCGAGTGCCGCCACGGACACCGCAATGAAGACCCCGGACGTCCCCATGAGCAGGATGTACCCTGCCCCGATGCGTCCGCCGATCCGTTTCGCCTGGATCAGCGTCGAGATCCCGCACACGATCAGGACCGCGAACGCCGCCCACGTCAGGTAGGTCTCGCTGCCGCCCCCGGCGCGGACCACGATCGCCACCGTGATGACGATCCCGGCGATGTTGAGCAGGACGTACTGGAAGGCAAGCCCGAACGATACCGGGTATGCGGGGGACTCATCGGCCTGGAAACGAAGGTCCTGGCGAGTGTCGCGAGCGGTCATGGCGTCGGTCGGCCCTCGATCGTGGCCGCGTGCCGCACGAGGAAGGACTCGAACTCGGCAATCAGCCGGTCGCAGTCCTCGTCGTCGTGGGCGAGGGAAACCGAGATGAAGCCGCGGCGGGCGATCCAGTTCCCTGCGAGCAGCATCTCGAGGTGGAAGAGATCGCGCGCGGCCTGCGACGTCGCGGCCAGGTCGGCGTGACGGCGGATCGGCGCGCGCTGGAAGTGCACGTTCATGATCGACCCCCGGCCGGTCACCTGCGCGGGCGCGTCGAGCCGGGCCGCGACGGCGTTCAGCGCGTCACGCAGCGCGTCGCCGCGGCGGTTGAGGCCGCGCACCGCCGCGGGTGTGAGCACGTCGCGCAGCCCGGCGAGGCCCGCGGCCATCGTGAGAACGTTGTTGTTGTGCGTGCCCGCGTGGCTGAAGTGATCCGGGCGGCGCGGGTCGAACCGGTCCATGAGGTCCGCTCGGCCGCCGAACGCCCCAAAGGCGGCGCCGCCCCCCAGGTGCTTGCCGAAGGTCGTTAGGTCGGCGTGGATGCCCAGCACCTGCTGCAGTCCGCCGGGCGCAAGGCGCGACGTCTGCACCTCGTCAAAGACGAGCAACGCGCCACTCCGCTCGGTCGCGTCCCGGAGCGCGCCCAGAAACGCGTGTGTCCCGGGGACGCACCCGCCGCCTCCGAGCATGGGCTCGACGAGCACGCACGCGATTTCGCCGGCGAGCTGGTCTATCAGCCGCGCCGACTCCACGTCGTTGTAGTGGCAGACGATCCACGGGAACGGAAGGTTGAGTCGCCGGTCCGCGCCCGTGAAGCTCAAAGGCCCGCCGTGGTATGCGCCATCGAACACGAGCACGCCGTCGCGTCCGGTGACGGCACGCGCGAGGCTCGCCGCCATCAGGTTCGCCTCCGTCCCCGAGTTCGTGAACCTCACGCGTTCGACTGAAGGAAAGCGCTCGCAGATGAGCTCCGCGAACTGCTGCTGGTTCGGGGTGGGGCCGCCGAGCGTGAGGCCGTTCCTCGCGGCCGTGGTGATCGCAGCCTGGATGAGCGGGTTCGAGTGCCCGTAGAGGCCCGCCGTATGGTCGTTCAGGAAGTCGACGTACTCGTGCCCGTCGAGGTCGTGGAGCCGGGCGCCCTCGCCCCGCACGATCGTCACCGGGAAGGGCGCGTAGTGGTTTACCGTGCGGGTGTCGGCCCCGGGCAGAAAACCCGTCGACCGCTCGAAGCTGGCCTGGCTCAGCGGATTCGCCGCGGTGTACCGGGCAGCCGCCTCGGCTGCGAGGTCCTCCAGGGTTGGCGCCATTACCGGAGTCATGGTGGGATAATCGGTGCCGAACGGCGCGCATCGCAACCCGGGGACATGGCGCCCGGGTCCCGGCGGCTACGCCGTCACGCCCCCCGGGTCCACCCGCACCGTCACCACATCGATGTCCTCGTACTTGTGGTGCTGCACCGAGGTCGCCAGGTGTCGCAGCAGCCTCAGCGAGAACTCGTGCTCCTCGGCGGCGTCGACAGCGTGCGTGCCGACCACGGCCAGATGATCCTCGATGTTGCCCTCGCCGCCCGCGGCCAGGAACTCCAGCTCCGCGCCTCCGGACTCGGTCCGCGCGGTGAGGCGCAACCGGCGCCCGCCGGAACCGGGAGCCTCGTCCCCCTCCGCCTCCCCGATCAGCAGCAACAGCGTCTCCTCGGCCGCGTGCGCCAGCCGGTTGGCCATCCCGCTCCCCAGGCCGCGGCGCCCGGCGAAGTCCTCCAGGAACCCGTGAATCTTCGGCAGCGACTCCACCTGCAGCTCCGTCTGCATGCGCACGCGCCTGGGCCCCGTCAGCTCCATGAACGCGGTCAGAACGAGCGCCGTCAGCCCCCCCGACGTCATGCCGTTGCTGAGCAGCTGCTGCAGGAAGGGCGCCAGCCCGTCGGTGGGGATCTGGCCGCTCTGGCAGCCGACGCCGACCCAGAACGAAAACCCGACGACCGTGGCCTTGCGGTAGTCCATGCCGTCCTGCAGCACGATCCTGGTACCCAGCATGAACAGCACGGCGATGATCACCATGGCGTACGCGCCGAGCACCGGATCCGGGATGACCAGGAGCACCTGCGTCACCTTCGGGAGGAAGGCCAGCAGGCAGAAGATCAGGCCGATGCATACCCCAACCCGCCGCGACGCGATCCCCGTGATCTCGACGACCGAGACGCTGCTCGAGTAGGTCGTGTTGGGCACCGTGGCGAAGAGCCCCGAGAGCAGGTTGCCGAACCCGTCGGCGGCCACGGCCCCCTGCACCGCCCGGTAGTCGGTCGCCCGCCGCTCGCGCCACGAGACCTTCTGGATCCCCACCGCGTCGCCGATCGTCTCGATCGCCCCCACCAGCGTCACGAAGGTGTACGCGGGGAGGATCGCCCAGAACGCCGGCCCGAAGTCGAACCCAAGCCCCGGCCAGCCCGCGACCGGGACGCCGACCCACATGGCCTCGCGGACCGGTCCGCCGTCCAGCAGCCCGAAGGACCACGCTGCCACGACCCCGGCGACGATCCCGATCAGCGGGCCCCACAGCCGCACCGGGCCACTGAACTTCAGCATTACCGCCAGCGTCACCACCAGCGTCGCCATCACGGTGACGGGTGCGGCCAGCGGCGCGCTCCCCTCGGGCACGTTGTCCATGAAGTCGAAGAGGAACGGCATCACGTTCACCGCGATCAGCATGATCACGGTGCCCGCCACCGTCGGCGTCAGGATCCGCCGCAGAATCGCCAGCCGCCCCGCCAGCAGGAACTGGAAGAGCGACGACACGATGATCAGCGTGGCGAGCAGCCCCGGTCCCCCCTGCTGGAGCGCCGCCACCGACACCGCGATGAACGCCCCCGACGTCCCCATCATCAGCACGTATCCGGACCCGAGCCGTCCCACGCGCCGCGCCTGCAGAATGGTGGCCACGCCGCTTACCAGGAGCGCGCCGAAAGCCCCCCAGGCCAGGTACCCCGCGCTGCTCTCCGCGCTGCGCAGCACGATCGCGACGGTAAGCACAACACCCCCTATCGCCAGCACCGAGTACTGAAGCGCCAGCCCCGCGGCCAGCGGCCAGGGCGGCCTCTCGTCGGGTTCGTAGCGGACGCCGTGTGCGGTTTGGCCTGGCTCGGATGCCATGGATGAATCCTCTCGGGGGTGAGCGAACGCGGTATCAATCGGGCGGCTGCGGAGCCCCACGCATCCCGGGATCGAGACCGCCCGCAGGATAGTCGGGGTGGCGCCTGCCCCGTTGTCAAGATCCATGTAGATTACGGCGCGTCAGCCCCGGTCCACCCGATCACACCCTCCCGGATACGCCGTGAACATCGATCAGCTCAACCACTACAAGCAGAAGCTGGCCTTCGAAACCGACTCGTGGGACGTCTACGAAGCCCTCAGCCGCAACGAGCCGGTTGTCGTGGTCGACGGCCGGTCCGCCGAAGCCTACGCGCGCGAACACATTCCCGGAGCCATCAACCTACCCCACCGCGAGATCAGCGCCGAGACCACGGAAGCGCTCGACAAGGCCAGGCTGTACGTCTGCTACTGCGACGGGATCGGCTGCAACGCGTCAACAAAGACCGCACTGAAGCTCCTCACGCTTGGCTTCCAGGTCCGTGAGCTCATGGGTGGTCTGGATTGGTGGAAGCGCGACGGCTACGCCACGGCTGGCGAAACCGCGAGGGTCGGCACCGAGATCGTGTGCGGCTGCTGAGGGGATGTTCATGTAATCTGTACATGACATTTTGTCATGCGTAGCTTACATACCGTTGAGCGCCTTAGTCCTGGTCAACAACCGGGCGCTTGACCGGTACGACCTGACTACGGGTTCCTATGTGGAAACGACGGTTCTTCCACGACCGGTACATCGGGTCGCTGTTTCCGGTGATGGCCTCCTGGTCATTGAGGCCGACGAACTCTTTCCCACTGTGGCCTCCGTTAGGCGCCGGGCGATGCCACCCCGATTCCCGTCTCCACCGTCTCCGACGACTGGACCACCCCGGCCAGCTCATCGGCATTGAAGTAGTTCGAACGCAGCTCACCGGGTCCACGCAGGACGCTCTGGTCGCTGTAGTGAGGTGATTCGGGGTCGTCGCTGGCGCCGTACGCCGCGGCGCTCATCGAGCGTAACGGGTCGGTGAACTGCACGATGAACGGGAAGCGTGCGCCTCCCACGGACAGGTAGGAGCCGCTGTCGCCGTCGGGTGCGTAGGCGGAGGGGAAGAAGGAGATCATCCCCTGGCCGGTCATCAGGGCGGTGCCGCGCGATGGCTCGCGCACGTCTCCGCGGCCGACCCGGTAGACGTCGCCGAAGGTGGCGGTAGCCCCATCGGGCCGCCCCTTCAGCCGTTCGTGGGCCGCAACCGTGGCGGCAAACAGCGTCGCCTGCTGGTCGCCGGTCAGGGGTTCTCCGTCGTGCACGGCCATTTCGAGTGGAAAGGCGGCCTCTCCATGGGTCTCACGCAGTGTGTTGCGGGTCAGATGATGCGCCAGCGCGCCGCGCGATTCCGGCAGGAAATCGCCGTCGAAGTTGGTCAGCTCGTCGTGGAACGCGGCAAAGGCCGGATCCTGGAGCGCCGGTTCGCCGGCAAACCGCTCGCGCAGTGCGCCAAACGCCCGGTTCCACCTGTCATGGCCGAGGACCTGGACGTCCACGATCGCCGCGACCGCGTCCTCGAAAGAGAATCTCCCGTCGCCTTCGAGCAGTTGGATGGAGCGCAACTGGCGCGTGCCCGTGAAGCCGGGTTCGAATCCGAAGTCGGGCGGATAGTCGGCCGGGTCGATCTTCGGCTCGGCGAACATCATGTCGGGGCTGATGTTGGAGTTGCTCAGATAGCCCTCCTCCGGATCGACGACGTGAAGCAGCTCTTCATAGGACCGGATGCCCGGCCATGCGGTCGCCGAGGTCGAACCGTTCACGATGCTCATGCCGTCGGCGCCGTTCGGCCGGATCGGCGTCCGCCCGGGACGGATGTAGCGGATCGAGCCGTCGGAGCCCCCCATGATGATGTTCGCCGGGTAGATGTCGCGATTGACGAGCGCCCGGTCCAGCTCTTCCGATGAGCCGGCCAGGAGCATGTCCCGGAACTGCTCGACCGCCGCCCCGGCCCGGCCCATGTTGGCCGAACTGACCACGTACGCGGTATTCCCCTCGCGGCGGACCACGGGCGAGAGAACGCCGTTGTGCTCCGTGTAGTGGAATTCGCCGCTGACCGGATCGCCTCCCGCGACGTCGACGACGTAGGGCTCGACGATCATGCGCCGGACCTCGCCGTCGACGGTGTACGCCGTCGGGTCGTCCGGCAGGGTCGGCACCGCGATGCAGTCGGACGGAAAGCGCGGGCCTTCGGTGATGCCCCACCCGAAGTGACGTGAATGACCCTTGAGCCCGATCGGCACCCCGGCGGAATTGACCACGAATGCATCGATCGGCCCGGCCTTGATGCGGGCACCGAGAAGCAGGGCGCCCGCCCCGTATATGACGGGACCGTGCGAGTCGGAGGCGAAGATCACGGCACCGGCTTCGGTTCGCCCGGGCGCGAGTGCGAAAGCGTTCGAAGCCGCTAACCCGGACCGCCTGTCTTCGTCACGCGCACTTGCGACGCCCGCGGACCCAAGGAGCTGATCGCAGATCCCGACGCCCGACATGATGAACTGCCGCGACACCGCCGCCACCAGGGCGGGCTCCAGCTCGGGCGCCCACGCCGGAACCCTGTTCGGGTGCTCGTTCATGAACTGCCGGATGCCGGCGACATAGGCGGTCAGGTTCGCCTGCACCTGGGGCGACAGGGACGCGAAGTTCTCCCGGGCGTTCTTCAGGTAGCGCCAGCGCCTGGCGTGAATGTCCTGCTCGACCAGACCGTCGACGGGCCCGCCCCACTGGTAGAAGCCTGCTCCGGTGCCCGCCATGCGAACCGAAGGCGACGTGCGGCCGTCGATGTCGGTGGGTCCTTCGCCGAAGCGCGACGCGAGTTCGCCCCTCACGGCCAGGTAGTTGAAGAGGATGCCGTAAAGCCGGTCGGCCGCTTCCGAATAACCGAGTCCCCAGAAGCCGTCCTCCTCTCGCTCGGCGTAGACGTGGGGCATTCCCCAGTCGTCGCGGTAGATGTTGACCTGGCCCGGCGGAGCCTCCACAACCACGGGCTCCGGCGAGCAGCCGACGGCCGCCGCCAGCGCCACCGTCGCACAGATCAGGCGCATTCTCGTGTTCAAGGTGCGGCTCCCGTCAATCGGATTCGGGCGTCGCGGCGGGCCTCGCCCCCCCTTCGCCCTTCACGAACCGGTCGAACCACTCGATCCAGCGGGCCCACATGTCGAGGTTGGTCTCGATCGCGCGGGGCGTGTGCGACTCGAAGGGGTATTCGTACAGCACCGCCGTCTTGCCGAGCCCGGTCAGCGCCTGGATCAACCGCTGCGACTGGACGGGGTACGTGCCCGAGTTGTTGTCGTCGGCGCCGTGGTAGAGCAGCAGCGGCGTGTTGATCTGGTCGGCCTTGAAGAACGGCGACATCTCCATGTAGATGTGCGGCGCCTCC
This sequence comes from Gemmatimonadota bacterium, assembly GCA_009838975.1. GTDB lineage: Bacteria > Gemmatimonadota > Gemmatimonadetes > Longimicrobiales > Gaopeijiaceae > Bin94. The sequence goes on from VXQO01000108.1 coordinate 31,392, forward strand.
CAGATGTCGCGCGGTTCGGCCTGGAATCCCATGGGGGTAAGCGACCGGTTGTAGGCGCCGTTGCCGGCGATCCCGGCCTTGAAGAACGGCGTGTGCGCGAGGAAGTTGGCGGTCGCGAAAGCCCCGTAGCTGTGCCCTCCGTGCCCGATCCGGTCCATGTCGATCACACCGAGACCGTCAACGGCGCGGATCGCCGCGTACATCCCGTCGACCATGTTGGAGATATAGTAGTCGTTGTAATTCTGCCCCACGATCGGGATGTCGGGGTATATCAGCGCGTACCCCTGGGTCAGCCAGATGTCGGACCAGCGCAACCAGGTCAGGCGCGTGTAGGCGTTGTGGTTGCGCGCGCGGATGGTCGCGTTGTCGAAGTCGTCCTCGCTCCGGTACTCGCGCGGATAGGTCCAGAAGATGGCGGGCACCTTCGTCCCATCGACATAGTCGACGGGCAGCGACACCCGCCCCTGGATCTCGAGCCCGTCCCGCCGCGTGAACTGGAAGTCGATCCGCCTGGCCGCCGTCAGCTGGGGAAACGGGTCCACGTTGCGGGTCAGGTTCTCCATGGAGCCGCCCCCGCCCCGCGTCCACAGGTAGCTGTCCGGGAACGTGTTCCTGCCCTCGCGGCCGACGATCATCCGCTCCAGATCCGCATCCAGCGGCACCAGCGGCCGGTCGAAGCTGTCGCGCGAGCCCTCGAAGATCCGCTCCGTCGCCCCGTCGGCGAGCCCCAGCCGGTCGACGAAAGGCTGCGGCCGGAAGTCCTCCTTCCAACCGTCGCCGCGCAGAAACGCACTCCCGCCGTCCGAAGACATCCAGGCATACTCGATCCCGTTGCCGCTGCGGCCGGTGAGCAGCTCGCCGGGCAGCGCAACCGCGTCGCCGGTATCGTGGAACGGCACCAGCACCCGCCCCTCCGCGGGCGTGTTGATCGGCGGATCGAGCGCGTAGTGCACAAGCCCGTCCTCGCCGTCCCGGCTGACCGAGGCGAACGCATCCCGTCCATCCGCCGAATAGACGACATCGCTCACGGGGTGTTCGCTGCGCGCAACCTCGATCGCATCTCCCTCGCCGAAGGGTGGGGGAAGGAGCATGATCCGGTCCCCCCGGGGCCCGTCGGCTCCCCCGGCCTCGTCATCCTCCGCGGCGCGGTGAAGGTACGAGATCCCGCTCCCGTCGGGCCGCCAGCGCCAGGCACGCGGGCCATCCTGCGACCCGCCGCCCCGTCCCTCCCGCAGCTCGCGCTCGTCGAGCGTGGCCAGCACCTCGCCCGTCGCCACGTCCAGCACCTCGGTCACGCGCGGGAACCCCGTGTAGCTGTTGATGAACGTGAACGGCCGCGTGATGCGCGTGGCGATCACATGCCGGCCGTCGGGGCTCACCGAGACGGCTTCGTACATGCCCGCCTCCCCGATCGGACGCGCGGCCGCGCCCGGAACCAGCTCGACGATCTGGCTGCGCGTGTAGTACTCGAAGAGGTCGGCGTCGTGATCGTGCTGCAGCAGGAACGGCATGGTGCGGTTGGGGGTGGCCTCCGCACGTGTGTGGCGGATCTTCGGGCCGGACGGCAGCGCGGGTGGGGGCGGGGGCGCGCCCCGGCCGGCAGGCGCGGCAAGCGTGATCAGCGAGCCCGAGGGCGTCCACTGCAGCATGTTCGACGGCGCCGAGCCCTGGCCGCGCGAGGAAGTCCCGATGGTGGTGATGACGTGGGTGTCGCCCGCCGGGCGGACCGAGCCGTCGCCGGGCGACGCGATCCACACCTGGGTGGCGTCCTCGAGGTGTGCGAGGAAGGCGAGCTGTGACCCGTCGGGGGACCACATGAGGTCGCTGATATGGGTGCCGTCGGGCAGCTCGACATCGGTGAACGAGCGATCAGCGAGCGAGTAGAAGCGCAGCCCGTACAACCCGTAGATGTCCAGGTGCCACGGCCGGTCGGTCTGCGCGCGAAGCTCGAGCATCGCGAGACGGAGGGTCTCCTCGCCGACCTCTTCCAGGGTGGAGAGCTCGGTCGACAGCGGGATCACGAAGTGGTCGCCGTCGGGGCTCATGTGGTCCAGCGTGGCGAAGTTGGGATCGGTGGCGAAGAGGTCGCCAACGGGGGCCGGAGGAAGGACGTAGCCGGGCGGCGGATCGAGATGCTCGCCCGATCCCGAGTCGGCTTCCTGCGCCGCGAGCGGGGCCGAGAGAATGGCCGGGCCGGCAAGGCAAAGCAGCAGCGGGAGAAGGCGAGGGCCGTGAAAACGGGTCGTCGGGCCGCTGGAAACGCACATGGCTAAAGCTCCTCCGCGAATGGTTGGGCGGGTTATCATTCGACTCATGGCCGCAAAGTACGACATCGCCGTGATCGGCGCCGGATTCGCCGGGTTGGCGTGTGCCCGACAGGCCGCCGAGCGCGGGCTTTCCGTCGTGGTCCTCGATCGCAAGTCCGGGCCCGGTGAGCGCATCCACACGACGGGCATTCTGGTCAAGGAGGCCTGGGAGGAGTGGGCGGTCCCCGCCACGCTGGTCCGCAGAATCAGCCGCGTGAGGGTCTACACGCCGAGCCACCGGTTCGTCGAACTGGACCGTGACCGGTACTTCTTCATGGCGACCGACACCGTTGCGCTCATGCGGCACCTGGTCGACGAGACCCGAGACGCGGGGGCCGAGATCCGGTTCGGCGAGAAGTACATGGGCGCTGCGAGAAACGGGACCGCGTTCAACCTGGAGGAATCCGGTGTCTCGTGCCGCTTCCTCGTCGGCGCCGACGGCGCGCGGTCGCGGGTGGCCGAGAGCTTCGGTCTCGACCGCAACCTGCGTGTGCTGAAGGGAGTCGAGTGGGAGTTCGAGCCCGCGCCCGGCGACGGCGATTGCCTGCACTGCTTCATCGATCCGGAGTGCGCGCCCGGCTACATCGGCTGGGTCGTTCCCGGCGTGAAGGTGACCCAGGTCGGGCTCGCGGTCCATCGCCGTGCCAAGGCCGACATGCAGCGCTTCATCGCCCGGCTCGACCCGCTCTTCGGACTTTCGGGGAGGACGGTGCTCGAGAAGCGCGGCGGGGTGATCCCCATCGGAGGGCTGCTGCGCCGGTTCCACACCGACCGCGTCCTGCTCATCGGCGACGCGGCGGGGATGGTGTCCCCGCTCACCGCCGGCGGGATCCACAATGCATACCGGCTGGGCCGGCTCGCCGGCGACGCCATAGCCGACCACCTCGAAGGGGGTGCCCCGGACCCGGGCCGGGTCGTCCGCCGCGCGTACCCGAACCATGCGTGGAAGCGCGCGGCCCGCTGGAGCTTCGACCATCTGCCCGTGTCGCGCGCGCTGGAGGCCGGGCTGCTGACCCGGAACCTCTTCCGCAGGCTTGCCGAGAGAGTGTTCTTCAGTCGGGGCTAGAACGCATCGCATGTAAAGTAATGTTGACACTTTGACAACTAAACATGTCATTTCCGATGATTAGGACTCCGTCCGTCTGGCTCATGTCGGACCCTTGAGCTATCGTGCTGCTTTGGGTGGGCCATCGGCCCGCCGAATCCGAATTGACATCGCCCATTCCACCTACGGTCACCTGCCATGCGACTACCGTCGAGAACGCCCAGCAGGAATGTCGCCTTGCAGCTGCCTACCCTTGCGGTCCTGGCGGCGCTCGGCCCACCGACCCTCTTCGCCCAGCAGGCCACGATCACCGGGCGGGTCACCGACATCGAGACCGGCGCGGCGCTGTCGGACGCCACCGTCCAGGTGCTCGGCGTGCAATCGGGGACCGTCGCCACCAACGCGTCAGGCGCCTTCCAGGTCACCGTCCAGGCGGGCACCCACTCCATCGTGGTCACGCGGATCGGCTACGAGACTTTCCGCATGGACGGTGTCGGCGTAGAGGCGGGGGGAACGGCGACCGTCACCATCGAACTCCGTTCCCGGGCGCTGGCGCTCAACCCGCTGGTGGTCACCGCGTCGCGCCGCGAGGAGAAGGAGCTCGACGCCCCGGCGTCCGTCTCGACGCTCACCGGTGAGCAGATCTCGAGGATGATCGCACGCACGCCGGCCGATCACATCAAGACGCTCCCCGGGGTCGACCTCGCCACCACGGGACTGACGCAGAGCTATGTGGTCGTGCGGGGATTCAACAACGTCGCGTCGGGCCGGTTGCTGAGCATCGTGGACAACCGGTATGCGCGCATCCCCGCGCTGAGGATCAACGCGATCAACATGATCCCCACGACCGACATGGACATCGAGAGGATCGAGCTGGCCCGCGGACCGGGGGCCGCGCTCTACGGACCCAACGCGGCCGAGGGCGTCATGCACGTCATTACGGCCTCGCCGATCGACAGGCCGGGGAACACGGTGTCGCTGGCCGGCGGGGAACGGTCGCTCTTCCAGCTGCTCTTCCGGAGCGCCAACGCGGTGTCGGAGCGGTTCGGCCTGAAGGTCTCGGGACAGTATCTGCGGGGAACCGACTGGGAATTCACCGACCCCTGGGAGGTGGCGGCCCGCGAGGCGAACCCGGGTCACCCGCGCATCGGCGTGCGCACTCCGCTCAACGAGCGCTACTTCGTCGACATCCGGACCGACTACCGCTTTGCCGACGACGGCGAGTTCATACTCTCGGGCGGGCTGAACAACTCGCTGAGCAGCATCAACCTGACCACCGTGGGGTCCTCTCAGACGCACGACTGGCAGTACCGCTACGCGCAGGCGCGGTTTCTGAAGGGCCGGCTGTTCGCGCAGTTCTTCCTCAACCAGACGCATTCGGGCGACAACAGCTATCTGCTGCGAAGCGGGGAGCTGATCGTCGACCGGTCGCGCACGATGGCGGCGCAGCTGCAGCACGGACTCGATCTGGGCGATCGGCAGCGCTTCACCTACGGGTTCGACTGGCAGCGCATCGAGCCCCGCTCCGAAGGCACGATCTACGGCCGCAACGAGGACGACGACCTGCTGGTCGAGTCGGGCGTCTATCTGCACTCCGAGACGCGGCTGGGCGATCGGCTGGACCTGGTGGCCGCGCTGAGGGTCGACGACCACAACCGTCTGGCCAACGTCAACGTCTCGCCGCGGGCCGCGCTGGTCTTCCGCCCCGCCGAGGGCCACAACCTGCGCCTGACCTGGAACCAGGCGTTCGCCACGCCCGGGACTTCGTCGCTGTTCCTGGACATCCCGACGGGGATGATCCCCATCGCGCCCGGCGTCGGGTATACGCTGCGGGCGGTGGGGGTGCCCGCGGGAGGGCTGACCTTCTCGGACCGCTGTCAGGGTGGACACATGGGGCACTGCATGCGCTCGCCGTTCCTGCCGGGCCAGCTGCCTGCCAACGCGGCGCTGTTCTGGGATGCGCTGGTCGGCCGGTTCGCCCCCGAGACTCTGAGGTCTTTCCTTCTGGGCCCGGGAAGCCGACCCGGTGACCCTGCCCTGGGGACCGTGTTTCGGCGCCTCAACACCGATGCGCTGGGTCCCGCGGGCGGCGAGGTGTTCCCGGTCGATCAGGGGCCGGGCGACCTGCCCGCACTGGTGCCGACGGTGTTCAACAGCATCGAAGCCGGGTACAAGGGGCTGATCCGGGACCGCGTGAGGCTGGCCGCCGACGTGTACTTCTCCAACGTCGAGAACTTCATCGGCGCGCTGAAGGTCGAGACCCCCAACGTCTTCCTGGACCCGGCCTCGACGGGCGCGTTCCTCGCGGGCCGGCTCGGGCCGCTGGTTCAGGCGGGGCTCGTGACTTCCGAACAGATCGCGGAGCTGGCCGCGGGGCTCGCCGCCGTGCCGATCGGCGCCGTGACTCCCGACCAGTTCGACTCGCCGGACATCGTCATGGCCTCTCGCAACTTCGGCTCGGCCAGCTACTGGGGAACGGACCTGTCGGCCCAGGTCATCGCCTCCGACCGGTTGAGCCTGACCGCCGGCTACTCATTCCAGAGCCAGGAGTGTTTCGACTTCAATGACGACCGCGACTGCCCCGGGAGCGACGACCTGGCGCTGAACGCCCCCAGTCACAAGGGCTCCCTCGGGATCGCCTTCACCGACCGCGCCCGGGGTTTTCTGTTCGACTCCCGCTGGCGGTTCTCCGACGGGTTCGAGATGCGATCGGGCGTTTTCGCCGGCACGGTGGATGCCTACCACGTCCTGGATGTGACGACGGGCTATCAGCTGCCTTTCCAGCCCAATGCGCGCCTGGAGCTGACGGTGTACAACGCGCTCAACAACCTGCACCGGGAGTTCGTGGGGGCGCCGGAGTTGGGGAGACTGGCGCTGGTGAGGGTGCGGTACGACTTCTGAAGCCGAGGGCGCCCCCCTTAGCGTCCCACCGTGATCGTCGCGCTTCCCGGATCGCGCTGCTCGTAGCTGCGCGCCGCCGCCTGCGAGACCTGGCCGCCGTACTCGCGCAGGCGGGCCCGGTCGTCGGTCCAGAAGCGGAAGAGCGTGCCGGACTGCGGGATCGCCCCGGCCACGAAGACGAGCACGCCGCCCCGTGCGGGGACCTGGTAGAGCGTGAGATCCGGGGCCGCCTGCAGCGAATCGAACATCGGACCCGCGACGAAGAGGACCACTGCGCCCCAATCCGGCTGGTCCTGCTGGATGTCGACGTTCAGGTAGCCGAAACGATCGTCCACGTTCAACCCGATCCGTTGCTGGGCCGACAGCCCGGCAGGGTCGCGGGCAGTCACGGTAACCGTACCCTGGCCCGCAGCCAGCCCAACGATCGTGACGACGCTCCCGGCGACCGAGGCCGAAGCCACCGTTCCGGGAGAAACCGTGGCGTCGTAGGTGAGGCGGTCGCCGTCCGGGTCGGTGAAGTACCCCGACACATCCACGGTGAAGGTCTCGTCGACGAAGATTCTCGCTGCGGGAACGGTGCCGGTGGCCAACGGTGGGCGGTTCGCCGGGGGTGGTGGCGCGACCGGCTCGTCTCCACCGCATGAGTAGGCCGCTACGACAAGCGTCACGGCGGTCCCGACAAGGAGCACGATCCTCTTCATCCCGGCTCCCTCCTTTCCTGGCGCACATCGCCCGGGAGTCTCTCACAGCCCGACCCTTCGCCGATGGTGCAGTGGTCCAGCCACTTCAGCACGTCGCCGGCGTTGAAGACCTCGTCGCGGTTGCCGAACCAGTCCAGGAAGCTCTCCTGCCCGGTCTCCAGGCGTTCGAGACCGAGCAGATGGTGCGCCGCGTCCTCGACGGTCATCGGCGGTACGACCTGGAAGCGGTCCACGATGAATCCGACAAGGTCCGGCCGCCCATCCACGCGGATCGTGACCGTGTCCTCATAGACTCCGGGATCGAGGGACTCCGACGATCGGGTCCAGACGATGGGATCTTCGTGGCCTCCCCCGCCCCGCTCTATCGCGAGCCATTCCGAAGTGCTCGACGCGGTCCAGGTCGCCGAATCGGCGCCGAAGCCGGCCAGTCCCGCCGAGATGGAGTCGACAGAGACAAATGACCAGCCCGATAGTCCGTAGCTCGGGACAGCGCGCAGCGCGGACACGCTCAACGGCGGCTCCACGGACAGCGTGTACACCAGGGCAGCGGGGCTTCCGGTCGCCAGGCTTGCCTCGACCACCACCCGTTCAGTGTATGTTCCCACGTCGATGCTGTCGGGATCCACGGTCCACGTCACGAATCCTTCTCCGACACCGGAATCGTTTCGCAGATCCAGCCATTGACTGTTCCCCGGCTGCGTCGCGCGCCACTCGACAGTGGCCGCCTGCGCCCCTTCGAAGGCGACCGCAACCGAGTCCTCGAAGGGTTCGGTGTCGTAGACAAGCACCGATTCCCGAGTCTCGTGTCGGGCCAGCGCCATGTGGCCCCTGGGGGCAGCGGCGTGCACGCGCACCGGAATGGTCATGGCGTCCGACACCCCGGACACCCAGACCTCCATTGCAGCCTCGTGGTCACCCGGTGTGAGTTCGGATGCCGCGATACTGTAGGTGAAGCGCCCACGCCCCTGTCCTATGCCCCTGTTGCTGGTGAGCGCGAGCCACGGCGCGCTGCCTGACACAGCCGCGGTCCACCCGGCCCGGTAATCGGCCCTTCCGTGCGGCGCCACGATCACGCGGCCGTTCAGCTGCTGGTCCACTCCCAACAGGACCGTGTCGTTCACCGCTTCCGGCCGCACCCGCGCCGTGAGGGGGACATCGATCGGGATCTCGAACATGCCTCGTCCGTGGGTGGCGGCGACCAGCCTGCCTGTTCCCGGGGCGACCGCCAGGTCGAAGACCGCGACGGTCGGGAATCCGTCGGCAAGCATGTCCCAGCTATCGCCTCCGCGGGGGGAGTGGAAGACCCCCAGGTCGGTTCCGATGTAGATGCCGTCGGGGTTCTCGGGATCGTACAGAACGGCGTTGACGGGATGGTCGGTGAGGTTGCCGGTGCGGTCGCGCCAGGTACGTCCGCCATCGGTGGTCTGGAAGACGTGTCCGGTCCCGAATCCGCCTACAACAGCGTACGCCTGGTCCGCTTCGTCGGGATGCACGGCCAGGTCGCCGATGTAGCGAGGTGCCCTCAGCCCCAACTCCGATTCTTCCCAGGTCAGGCCACCGTCGTGGGTGAATACAATCCGGGAGAGGTCAATGGGACGCGTGCGCACGATGGATGCGTATACCGTGTTCTCGTCGGAGGGAGCAGGGGCGATGGCCCTGACGGTGGCGCGCCGGGGGCTGCTGTAGATGCGCACCCAGTTGTTGGCCGAGTTTTCCGTCCGGTAGATGCTCTGCGTGCCGAAGTAGAGCCTCCGCGAGTCGACAGGATCCATGACGAATGGGGGGATGAACGCCGCCCTGTCGTTCCGGTCGATGCCTGACCGCACATACCGACCGTTCTTGAATGGGCCGTTGGGCCATTGCGCTTCGCCGTACCAGACATCGGGGTTCTCGGCATCGATGGCCGTGAATCCGCCGTCGCCGCCAAAGATCTTCGTCCATGGGGCGGTCGGCGCAGCGCCGCGCAACGTGCCGTGATCCTGTGTTCCGCCCAGCGCCTCGACAGGGCGCGCCGGATGAGGGGTGACCCCCGGATAGAACTGCGCAATCGCGAGGTCGGTGGCCAGGGATGTCCAGCTGATCCCGGCGTCCATGGAGCGGTACACGCCGCCGTCGTTGGCCAGGTAGAGAGCGTCGGGACCGCTGAGGGTGTCGAAGACCAGCAGGTGTTCATCCACATACACGTTGTCCGGATGGACCCAATCGAACGTCTCTCCGCCGTCTTGCGAGATGAACAGACGCTGCCCGGCGCCCAGATGGAGACGGTCGGGATTCAGCGGATGCACCGCCAGCGTCAGGGCGTACCAGCATACCAATGCACAGCTGCTTCCACTCGCTTCGAGTTCCCGCCAGGTGGCCGCGCCGTCGTCGGTGCGGTAGACCAGCAACCCACCCCGCGCCGCTTCCTCCCCGATGTCCCGGATCGCCGCGTAGAGGATATCGGGATCGGATGGCGCGATGGCGAGGTTGATGCGGGTGATCTCCGTATCTCGCATGCCGCTCGCGGAGCGGGTCCAGGTAACGCCTCCGTTCGTGGACTTGTAGACCCCGTCCCGCATCAGGGCCGCATGGAGGATCGACGGATCGGCCCTGTTCATGACGAGGTCGTTCACGACCCCTGCGAGAACCCCGCGCCAGGTGCGGCCGCTGTCCGTCGACCGGAACAGACCGAAGTCCGTGGCGGCCAGGACGGTGGTCGAGGCGGTCGACCCGGCTGTCAGGGGGTCGATGAGGACTCTGGATATTCTGGCCCCACCCCTCGAGGCATGGAGGAAGACGCTCGCGCGCTGCCGGTCCCACTCCCACGTCGAGCCCCCGTCGAGGGACCGCAGCACGCCGCAGCCGTAGTAGCTGTCTCCCGAGAAGTGCTGCTCGCCGGTACCGGCATAGATGATGTCGGGATCGACCGGGTCGATGGCGATCGATCCCATTGCCAGCGAGCATTCGTGGTCCGACAGCGGGCTCCAGGAAGCGCCCCGGTCTTCGGTCTTCCAGACGCCCCCCTGAGCCGCGCCGATATAGACGATCGCGGGATCGTGCGGATGGATCGCGATTGCCGACACACGACCGGCCACCTGACCGCGCCGGGGGTCGTCGATCTGCGTCGGCCCAAGCGGTTGCCAACTGGAGAAGTGGCCTCCCCGGGGAGCGATACGGCGCAGGGCCATCGCCCGCTCGCGCGCCGCGCGCATTCGGGCGGAAACGCTGACCCCAGGCCCGGAATAGGTCCGAATACGCTCGTACTCCAGGCGTGCGAGAATACGGTCTGCTTCGTCGGTGTCCTGAGCCGTGGCGACAGCGGGCACGGTGAGGAGATGGAGCGCCAGCAGAAGGGTGCCGGGACGAAGGCAGGCCCTGGAATGGAGAGCTGCCCTCCGGTCCAGACAGGATTCCATCGTGGCCAGTGTCTTCCCCGCTTGAGTTTCGTGAAAGGTTTCCAGTATACGAAGCCGAACAGAGGTGCGCGCGGTTCGCCCCTTGCCAACGGTCCCCCCGATTCGGCTAACATCAGGGCGATTGCCAACGCTTCGCCATCTGAAATCGGATCGCCCGCGATGAAAACCACCTGTCTTTTCGGCCTGCTTGTTGTCCTGCCGGCTCTGGCCTCCGCCCAGACGCCAGAGCTGGTCTACTTCTCGAACGTCTCCGCCACGGCTGGCGATGGCGGGCCCCTGACGACCGTCGAGGGGCAGACGGCCGCCACGCTGGACGCGCTCGGAGAACAACTTCGCGCGCACGGCCTCGGCTACGACGACGTCGTCGCGATGAACGTCTTCCTCCGGGACACCCGTCACTTCCAGGCGATGAACGGAGTCTACCGAGGCTACTTCGCCACCGACCCCCCGACGCGCGCCACGGTCGAGGCCGACCTGCCCGACCGGGACGCGCTGGTGCAAATCACGGCAGTGGCTACACCCGACGAGACCGAGGTGATCTCGCCGGCCGGCTTGCAGTCGCCGGCGCTGCCGTATTCCTGGGGTATTCGCACGGGCGACGTGCTGTTCATCGCCGGGGCGACCAGCCGCGATCCCGACACCTATCAGCCGGTCGGCGGCGACGTGCAGACCCAGACGCGGCGCGTCTTCGGCAACATCGGCATGGTGCTGGAGGCGGCGGGCATGGGCTATGGCGACCTGGTCGCGTGCAAGGTGTTCCTCGACGACGTGCGCCTCTGGGGCGACATGAACGCGGCGTACCGCGAGTTCGTGACGGCAGAGGACCCGCCGGCGCGGGCGGCGGTGCGCGGCGGTTTGATGAATCCGGCGTTCCTGGTCGAGATCCAGTGCGTGGCCGAGCAGTCGGACGAGCGGCGCGTCGTGCTGCGCGAGGGTCAGCGGCTCGGGCGCTCACCGCTGTCACCCGCGATCGCGACGGGTGAGCGGGTCTGGCTATCCGGGATGCTGGCGCGCGGCGACGGTGCGGAGGGCGAGGCGCGGGCGACGCTGGCCAGCCTGGGGGCGACGCTCGAGGCGGCCGGGCTGGGGTTCGGGGACGTGGAGGACGTGTGGGTCTATCTCACCGACGTGCGCGACGCGGAAGCCGTGTTGGGGGTGCTCGCAGAGGTGATGCCGGAAGGGGCGCCGATGCCTACGGTTGCCGGGCTGCCGCTGGTGGGCCGGCTGGGTGTCGAGATCCAGATGACGGCGGTGGTGCGCTGAGTCGCTGGTGAGCGGATCCGCCGCATTGCTGGAAGACGCGATCGGCCGTGTGGCGGCGGCCGTCCCGTTGGGCGACCGTGTTGCGGTTCAGTCGCACGTGGATGCGCTGACCAAGCCGCCGGGCAGCCTTGGCCGGCTGGAGGATCTGGCGCTGCAGGTCGGCTGCGTGCTGGGCGATCCGCCGCCCGCTCTCGACGACGCCGTGGTCTTCGTCTTCGCGGCGGATCACGGTGTCGTCGCGCGGGGGGTTTCGGCGTATCCGGCCGAGGTAACGGCACAGATGTGCGCGAACTTCAGCGCGGGCGGTGCGGCGATCAACGTGCTTGCACGGGCGTGCGGCGCCGAGGTGCGGGTGGTCGACGTGGGGGTGGCGGTGGATGTTCGCCGGCTCGCGGGGATCGAGCACCGGAAGGTGAGGGCGGGCACGCGCGATCTGTCCGTGGGGCCGGCGATGACGGCAAGTGAGGTCGTGGACGCGCTGGCTGTGGGGTTGGAGGTGGCCGGGAGTGCGGGCGCGCGGATCGTGGGCGTCGGCGAGATGGGCATCGGGAACACCACGGCGGCGGCGGCGGTGACGGCGTGCCTGACCGGGGTTGCAGTGCGCGATGTCGTGGGCCGCGGCACCGGGGTCGACGATCGCGGACTGGCCCGCAAGCGCGAGGTGGTGGAGCGCGCGGCGGCGCGGGTAGCGCGTCTGGATGGTCCCCGCGATAACGCGCTCGAGGTACTTCGCCGGAACGGCGGACTCGAGATCGCCGCGATGGCGGGCGCGATGATCGGCGCGGCGGCGCGGGGCGCCCTGGTCCTGGTGGACGGCTTCATTTCCGCCGCCGCGGCGCTGGCGGCATGCCGTCTCTGCCCTGGCCTGCCGCCATACCTGGTCGCGTCTCACCGCTCGACCGAGCCGGGCCACGCGGTGGTGCTCGATTCGCTTGGACTCACACCCATCCTCGACCTCGAGATGCGGCTGGGCGAGGGGACCGGGTGCGCGCTCGCGATTCCCGGCGTGCGGGCGGCCGGCGCGCTACTGAGGGAGATGGCGACGTTCGAGTCGGCGCGGATCTCGGGGCCGAGCGGCGATCTGCCCGGGATCGCCCCATGATGGAACTCATCGTGGTAACGGGGGGCGTCCGCTCCGGAAAGAGCCGTTGGGCGCAGGACAAGGCGCTGGCGCGTGGGGCGGAAGCGGTGACGGTGATCGCGACCGCCGAAGCCGTCGACGACGAGATGCGTGACAGGATCGAGGCCCACCGCCGCGACCGGCCCTCGGGGTGGCGCACCATGGAGGCGCCGAAGCGGGCGGGCGAGGCGATCCTCGCCGCCGGGACGGACACGGTGGTGCTGGACTGCGTGACGGTGCTGACCGGGATGGCGATCGGGCGCGCGGGCGCGAAGAGCGAGGCGGCCGCGCTGGAAGCGATGGCCGCCGAGATCGACGGGATCCTCGAGGCGCGGGGGGCGCGCGCAGGGGTGCTCATCGTCGTGACGAACGAGGTGGGGTGGAGCGTGCACCCGCCCACCGCGCTGGGGCGGTGGTACCAGGACGGGCTGGGTATCGCCAATCAGCGTCTGGCCACAGCCGCGGACCAGGTGGTGCTCATGGTCTCCGGGCTGGAGACGCGGCTGAAGTGAGGACCGCTCTCCGGGGCGCGCGCGCCGCTCTCGTCTTCATGACCCGAGTGCCGGTCGGCGGCTTCCCGTACTCGGCCGGGGAGTGGCGTTGGGCGTCGGCGTGGTTCCCGTTTGCGGGGCTGGCGATCGGAGGGGCGTGCGCGGCCGCCTGGTGGCTGGTTGCGCCGCTGGGGCCGTGGGTGGCGGCGATCACCGTGCTTGTCGCGTCGGTGCTCCTGACCGGTGCCTTCCACGAGGACGGACTCGCCGACACCGCCGACGCGCTGGGCGGGGCGTACGACCGCGAGAAGATCTTCGTCATCCTCAAGGACTCGCGGGTCGGCGCCTTCGGGGCGCTCGCGCTCGGGGTCTCCGTGGCGTTCCGGCTCGTGCTGCTCGCGCAGTTGGGAGGCAGCGCACCCGCTGCCCTGCTCCTCGCGCACTGCCTTGCGCGGGTCGGTCCCGTCTGGCTGATGGTCGCGATGCCCTACGTAAGCGACGCAGCGGCAAAGAGCCGACAGGTCACGCGCGCCGGGGTGCCCCAGGGCGTGCTCGCGACCGTGATCGGCGTGGCGGCGACCGCGGGTGTGATCGTGGCGGGAGGCTCGATCGACGCGACCGCCGCATTCGCCGCTTTCACCGCCATGCTCATAGCCACCACCCTCTGCGGCTGGCGCTTCCACGCCCGGGCGGGCGGAGTGACGGGCGACTTCCTGGGCACCGCCGAGCAGGTGAACGAGATTGTGATTCTTTTCACAATCCTCGCCGTGCAGGTGGCAGGGGTCGCCCCGTGACCCACCTCCTGGCCATCCGGCACGCTCCCGTCACCGTCGAACGCGTCTTTTACGGACAGATGGACGTGCCCACGACCCTGACCGCCGCCGAGGCAGCCGCGCGCATCGCACCGACCGTGGCCGAGTTCGCCCCGTGCACCATCTGGTCGTCAGACGCGCTGCGCTGCCGCGAGCCTGCGGCCCTGCTCTCAGAGCGGCTCGGCGTCGCCCACCGCATCGAAGAGCGGGTGCGCGAGATGTCCTACGGCGATTGGGAGGGGCGAGGCTGGGATGCCGTGCCGCGCGCCGAGATCGACGAGTGGATGGCCGAGTGGCAGACCCGATCCCCCCCGCGGGGTGAGAGGGTCACAACGTTCACCGAAAGGGTCGAGGCGTGGTGGCGGGACCTCGCACCGGGCAACCACTTCCTGATGGCGCACGCGGGCGTGGTGCACTGCCTGGACGTGATCGCCGGGGGTCTCCGCTGGGAGGAAACCATCGAGCAGCGGCTGGACTTTCTTCAGGCCAGGCGGTTCTCGGCGGCGGCCGCGCACCGCCCAACCTAGCGGCCATGATCGCGGGCGTCCGGCAACCCGCGACTGAAGAGCACCTCAAGTATCCCTCCGGCCCCCGGCCTGGCCATCGCCGCCACCCGGAACGCGTCCTCCGCGCGCTCCCCGCGGAGGAATCCACGCACCTGTCCTGAGCGGGGATTGCGCACGATGGCAACCGCGCGCTCGCTGTCGTCATTGAGCACGGCCGACCCGCCCGGCCCCGTGAGCGTGATGCTCGCGAGCGCCCCCGCCCAGGACGACTGCGCCGGCAACGCAAACACGAAGCTCGAACTGCCGTCCCCATCGAGGATCTCGGGCATCGCGAAGCCCAGCGAGAAGAGTTCGGTGCCGTCGGCGGTCCGTCCGGCAATCCGGTAGTCGCCCGCGGCGTCCGGCAGCGCCGGCGGAGCATCCACGACGAAAGCCGGGTCAAGGTACGGCGCGCCGTAAGCGTCCACGCCTCCCCACAGCAGCAGCGACCGCGTCTCCGCGACCCGGTCCGGCGCTGCCGGCTGGCCCTCGCTGCGCAGGCGGTACCGCAGCGCGTTGCCGAAGTAGAAGCCGTTGACCCAGTCCGGGGGTCCGAAGTAGGTCATGAGATCGGGGGTAGATGGCCTTACGAGCGCACGATTGCGGAAGTCGTAGCCCCAGGCACCGATCACGCCTTCCCCGTGCGGATAGGCGGGATCGGGGTTCGTTGCACCACCACAGGGCGCATGCCGGAGGTTCATGTTGTGGCCGAGCTCGTGCGCCAGGGTTGCCCCAACCGGCGATGAGAAGCTGGACCACCCGGGCCTGTACGCGATCCCTCCGAGGTTCCCCGCCATCATGCCCTTGTAGTAGCCCGTTCCACCTTCCATGACCCGAATGACCTGTGTGGCGCGCAGAATCTCATTTGCGCTGTCCGTCGGGAACAGCACCGGTTCATGCGCACGGACGCGCATTGCGGCGACCGGCAGAAGCGTCCGCGTCAGGTGGAGCATTTCGTGGTTCCGCGGATCGGCTGCCATATCGCCGATGAGGTCGACGATCGAAGAATCCGGGTCCTCCGCCCAGATGAACGGGATCAGGGTCAGCTCCAGGGCCGGGATGTCGCGGACATCGACCCGAAGCCGGCCGGTCTCGGGGATCCGCTTCGCGACCCCCAGGCCCGGGTCCAGCGTTCCGGCGGGATCGACTTCGATCACCATCTCGAGTCCGGGCCGGATGACGCGCCCGGGAATCATGGCGTTGGCCGACCTGCCGAGACTGCTTTCGTCCACTCTGGTGGGGATCGGTGACCGTCTGCCGCCGACATCCACCACATGCGACTCCCGATCGTTCAGAAAGAACCGTGCGCGCACCGGCGGAATGCCCTCGCGGGTGGTTTGGCGGGCCGTTACAAATACGCGGAGCAGCGCCCTCTCGCCCGCGACGAGCGGGACCGGGAACTCGAGCGACTGCACGGCCTGCGTCAGGTAGGCCGTTGATGGACTCGCCTCTGGACACCGACCGATCCGGTGCCTCCAGATGCCGCGCAGCCACGTCTCGAAGTCCGCCTCGGATGGCATGCACAGTTCCGTGCCCCCGGCAAGAAGAACGTTGAGGCGGGTGAGTGCCGTCAGTCCCGCCGGCAACATGCCCGTCATGCCTGCGTTGTTCGTCAGGCTGAACTCGCGTAGCGCCGTCAGGGCGCCGAACTCGGAGGGCAAGGAACCTTCGAGGTCGTTGTCTTCGAGTAACAGGTGTGTCAGTGCGGTGAGTTCGGCCAGACGGGCCGGCACGAGGCCGGTCAGCGCGTTGCCTCCCAGCTCCAACCGGTTGAGCAGGTGTAGATTGCCCAGCTCCGCCGGAATCGGGCCGGAGAGGTCGTTGTTGCCGAAACGCAGGAGCTTCAAGCCGGTCAGGTTGCCCAGCTCCGCCGGAACCGGACCCGTCAGGTCGTTCTCCCGCAGATCGAGTCTCTCGAGGCTGGTGCCACCGAGCTCGGGAGGGATACTGCCGGTCAGGGCGTTGTTCTGAAGCTCGAGGACTGCCAGCTTTTCCAGGTTCGCGAGTGTGGACGGAATCGGGCCGGAAAGCTC
>VXQO01000108.1:48103-62606 GCA_009838975.1 Gemmatimonadota bacterium
CGAGTGTGGACGGAATCGGGCCGGAAAGCTCATTGCCGTAGAGCACCAGACCCCGGAGCTGCGTGAGGCTGCCGAGTTCGGAAGGGATCGGGCCGGACAAACTGTTACCGCTGAGCCACAGCTGGGTCAGGTTGGTGAGTCCTCCGAGTTGGGGGGGGATCGGGCCGGAAAACTCGTTGTTGGTGAGGTACAGTTGCCTCAGACTCGCCAGGTTGCCCAGTTCGGGTGGGATGGGGCCGGCAAACCCGTTGTCGTGAAGGCTCAGACTCGTCAGGCTGGCCAGGTCACCGAGCGCCGCCGGAAGCGGTCCGGAGAGGTCGTTGCCGTTGACGGTCAGAACCTCCAGTCCGGCGAGGCTGCCCAGCTCGGGCGGCAGTGCACCTTCGAGGGAGTTGTTGTGGAGCAGGAGGTGCTTCAACTCGCCCAGATCCCCCAGTTCGGGCGGAATCGGACCGGCCAGCTCGTTGTGCGACAGGTCCAGGACCTCCAGGCTCTCCATATCGCCGAGTTCGGGCGGAATCGTGCCCTTGAGCTCGTTGCCGTACAGCCACAGCTTTTCGAGTTTGTCGAGGCGGCCGAGTGCGGGCGGAATCGTGCCCTTGAGGCCACGTCGCGTCCAGTTGCCCTGGGGGTCCCGCTGGCCACTCAGATCTGCCCAGATGACCCGGCCGCGGGCGTTGGTGCCCACGCCGTCCCACTGCCAAAGCGGCTTGTCCGTCAGCCAGTTGTCGGCCTTGACCCAAGTGGGACCGTCCGTGGCGTGGTAGAGCGCCACCAGCGGCGCCCGGTCGGGGTTGAACACGGTGAGCCGGGTGACCTCCTGGACGGTGGCGGTCGCCGCGGTGATCTCGGCGGTCCCCTCGCCCACGCCCTGCACCACGCCCACGGTGTCCACGGCCGCAATGTTCGCGTCGCTGGACGACCAGATGAACGCCTCGTCAGCCACCGGGTGCCCGTTGCCGTCCAGCGCCTCGGCCGCCAGGCGCAGACTGTCGCCCAGAATGAGCGTGTCCGCCCGGGGTGTCAGCGTCACCCTGCGCACCACCTGCATCACCTCGACCGCTGCATCGCTTGTGAGCGCCCCCGACGTCGCGGTGACCGTCGCGCTCCCGTTCCCCACCGCCGTCACCAGCCCCGAGGCATCCACCCGTGCGACCAGCGTGTCGCTGGCGCTCCACACAACCACCTCACCGGGCATCGGCCGCGCGGCCTGGTCCCGCACCTGGGCGACCAGTCGCCGAGCGTCGCCAAGCGCATCGAACATGATCGTGTCCGGGCTGACGGCCACCGTCGTGGGCGCGGGCTCCACCACCTCAAGTTGCGCCCGTCCGGCCACCCCGGACGATATGGCCGACACTTCCACCTCCCCCAGCGAGATCCCCGCAACCAGCCCCGTCGAGTCCACGACCGCCACCGCGGTATCGCTCGACGCCCAAACGAACTCGGAGTCCGCGACCGCATGGCCGTTCGCATCCTGTGCTCCCGCCTCAAGTTGCAGCGTAGTGCCCGGCAGCACGACGCCGGTGGCAGGGGCGACCTCGACCGCGCTCACCTCCTGGGCGACCGTTACCGCCGCGCTTCCCGACACCGTCCCCGCAGTCGCGGTGATCGTGGCCGTTCCGTTGTCCGCGGCGGTCACCAGGCCCGATGTGCTCACGGTCGCAACCGACGTGCTGCTGCTCGACCAGGTCACCGCCACCACCATCACCTGCCCGTTCTGGTCTCGCACCTCGGCCGAGAGCTGGACGGTCGCACCCAGTGCGGTCAGCTCACTCGCCGCCGGGCTGACCGTGACGGTGGCGGGACGCGGAGGATCCGGTGGTGGCTCCGGCGGCTGCGTGCCTCCGTCGCCGCCGCACGCCTGGGCCCAGACGGTAAAAGCCAGCGCCACGCAAGACAGTTGCAGCAGCTTTCTACGGCCTGCCCCGGGACGGGTTCCTGTGCTCATCCCGCGCATCAACCCCCTGGCGACAACCCGATCGGTTCACAACACAAACCAACGCTAAAAGCGTCAAGAGATGTGCGCTACCCGGGTTTCGGTTGGACAAGGCGTACAAGTCGCGCTTGTGCGTTTTCTATTGCCGACGGGTGTTATGGACCTTGTACAATTGTGTTCGTTGTATCCTGTACATTGTGAAGGCGCACAACTCTCCGAACCCTACCGAAAGCCGCGAATCTCCAGCCCCACCGGCCCAAGGCCCGAGTCGATGCTGTCGGTGAGCGCAAACGTCTCGGGCGCGTAGCGGAACACCTGCGGCGGAAGTCCCGCCGAGGCGCTGCCGAAAAACGTCTGATACAGCGCGCCGTCCGCTGCCGTGTGCACCGCAAACGCACCGCGACAACCGCCTCCGTCCAGGGGCGCGCAGATGGGGTCCGAGCCGTCCCGCACGAACGCCCTGGTCGCCGTGTTCCAGGCCACCGTTCCCGTGAAGAAGGCCGACGCGAAGAGCGTGCCGCCCTGCGAGATGTGCACGTGTCCCGAACCCGCGGGGAAGGCTTCGACTACTTCGACCCGCGCGAGCGAACCGGGATCGATGATTGCCAGAGTCGACGGAGTGACGTAGTCGCCGGTATTCATCACATACAGCATTCCGTCCGGGCCGATGTCCCCGAACTGCGGATTGGTGCCTCCGGTCTCGATTTCGGCGGTCACGGTCATGGTGCGCGGATCGATCGCGGTCACCACGCCATCGCCGGCCGGTGCGTAGCTGTCGTCCAGGTTCGCCGAGATCACGAACGCGAGTGAGTCGGAGAACGGCACGATGCCGGTGGGAAACTGGGTCACCGAGACCAGGTCGCCGATCGAGCCGGCGGCCTGTCCGAGCATGAACCTGCCCACCTGGTCTGTCTGCTGGTTGGCCGCGAGCACCGTGCCGGCGCCCACGAACGCCGAGCCGGTTGCGTTTCCGGACTCGAAGAGGAAGTACCCGTCGATCTGCTGGGTGCGGAGGTCGATGACGGCAACCGAAGCCGCGTTGCCGAGGGGAACGACCCCGGTTTCGCCACGGATGCTGATGCCGGTCGGCGTCACCGCGCTCGACGCACCCAGGGCGATGTCGCGGTTCTCGCCCGGATCGCCCAGCTGGAAGAGGCGAACCGCGTTCCCGCTCGAGTTCACCACAAAACCGATCTGCGGATCACCCACTGTCCCGTCGATGAACTCCAGCTCCTCGACCAGCAGCGAAACGGAGGCGTTGCCGGTGTTTCCGTCGGAATCCGTAGCCGTCAGCGTGATCGTGTGAACTCCCACGGAAGGCGACGCCACATCCAGCGCCGACCCGGTGCCCAGCGCCCCGTCGATCGAACTCGACCAGGCCAGGGCGGCGTCGCCGAGCGTGCCGTCCTGAGGATCGGTGGCGGTGCCGGCAAGGCTGACGGGCGTTCCCTCGTGGATCACGAGCCCGGAAGCCGGCGACGTGATGACCGCGGTGGGCGCGGAGGGTCCGACGGGCCCGGTGGGGGGTTCGTCGCCGCAGGCGGTGATCGCGAACAGGACGAGGAGTGTGGTGGAGCAGAGGGCGGTGTTGGTCATGAGAGTCGCGTCCATGGTTAACAAAGTGGTTAAGTATTGATGCGGTGAGCGGGCATGAGGGTCGCGCTCATCGTCCGGCTCCGATACGGATCCGTGTCGACCAGCCGCGGCCCGGCAGCGGATAGTCGACGAGCAGCGCGGCGCGTTCGTCGAGGAGGTTGCTGAGGGCCAGATCGAGCCGCCCGTCGCGCGCGGCCAACTCGAATGGCACGCCGATCCCGATGTCGAAGAGCGTGTAGGCGGCGAGCCCGTTCAGCGGGGAACCGGGCACGGTGCGGCGCTCGCCGACGTGGGTGGCCGACGGGACCAGCGTGATTCCGGCCGGCAGTCCGATGACCACGTCCAGGTCGGCGGTGAAGCGCGGCCGATAGGCGACCTGGCCGTCGAGCACCGTCCCGGTGTATTCGACCTCGGCCCAGGCGGCGTTGGCGGTTATGGCGTGCGCATGCCCGAGCGCGGCCAGGTCGGTCGTGGCACCGATTTCGAGGCCGCGGCGCGCGACGTCGTAGTTGTCCGGGCTCCACACGAAGCGGTGGTCCGGGAACCACAGGATCATGCCGTCGAGATTGGCACGGTAGGCGGTCGTGCGCAGTTCGCCGCTGGCGGCACCGAACGACCACCGCTGGGCGACGGTCGCCGTGAGCTCGCCGCGAATGCGCTCCGGTCCGAGGTCGGGGTTGGGCTCGACCAGCACCCCTTCCTGGAAGAAGAGGTCGCCGAGCCCGGGAGGCGAGAACCCGCGGCCCCACCGGAGGCCTAGCGTGAGCCCGGCGCGGGTCAGGGTGGCGTCCACGGCGGGCGAGGCGGTTGCGCCGTCCACGAGTTCGTGCCGGTCGGCGCGGATCGCGGCGCCGAGATCGAGATGGACGCCTCGCCCCAGATCCCAGCTGCGGTCGGCACGCGCCCATGCCCCGAGTTCGTCGAGGCTGACGGCGGGCGTTGTCAGCGCATTCGACTCGACATCGAGACGGGCGGCGTGGAGGCCGAACCGCAGGGCTACGACATCCACGCGCGGCGGTGGCGCCGGCCCTCCGCTCCACCAGCCCTCCAGAGCGAGTTCCGCACGGCGGACCCGGGTGCGCGTATCGTAGGCGCGGCCGAAGAGGGGCGCCGGATCGGCGTACTCTGCGCGTTGCCACTGGATCGACGTGCGGACCGAGCCACCGAGCGGTGACCCGGACGTTGTGCCGTTCGATTCGATCCCGACGCTCAACCCGTACCTGCGATGGTGTTGTCGGGCGGTGAGCGAGGGCTGCGCGATTGTACCAGGGCTCCCGCGTTCGACGTCGCTCAGGTGAGCGCGCAGCGACGTGTTCGCGCCCCCGCGCCAGGTAACTCGGAAGTCGCCGCCCGCATGCGAGAAAGCCGAGTTTTCGCGGGCGGCCTCCCCACCACCCCGGAAATCGGGGACATCGTAGGTGAACGCGCCGTCCGACCGCCGCCAGCGTGCACCGCCCGCCAAAGACCAGTTGTTTCCGAAGCCGCGCGACCCCGTGACCGCCGTCTCCGCCGTGGACCAGGCGCCCATCCCGGCGGTGGCGGCGCCGGTGGCCGTCATCCGCTGGGAGCTCTCCAGAAGGACCACGCCGCCGAGTGCCTGTGGACCGTATCGAGCCGACTGCGCGCCCGGAATCACGGCGATGCGGGAGACGGACTCCAGGTCCACCGTGCTCAGATCCGCTACCCCGGTGAGCGGAGAGTTGATCGGCGTTCCGTCAAGGAGCACCAGGACCTGATCGCCGCCCGCGCCGCGCAGTTGCAGCACCGCCGGAGCACCCGGCCCGCCCTGCCTGACGACCGTCGCGCCCGCGATGCGCTCGAGCGCGGCCGGGAGATCCGCCACCCCTGGCGGCAGGCTCGCCGTCTCGAGCACGGTCGCGGAGAATCCCGCCTCGCGGGATGCGGCCCGCACCTCCAGCCCCCCGATCCGAACCGGCGCCGGGTCGAGCACGACGCGGGCACGCGTCAAGCGCCCGTTCACCGCCTCGACGTCGATCGTGGCTTCGCGGAAGCCGAGCGCGGAGATGACCAGCGCGTGCCGTCCCGGGGGCAGGCCGCGCAGGACGGCGACGCCGTGCTCGTCGGTGGATCCGGCAAGGCCCGCGCTCCGAGCGACCACGGAAGCGCCCCGCACCGGAATTGTCGCGGCGTCGGCGACATCGGCGGCCCGAACTGGCCGGCCCTGTGCGGCCCCGGTCGCGCGCACGGTCACCTGCACGGTCGCGGCCACCTGCGCATCCAGCAGGCGCACCGGGGTGGCCGGCACGACGGTGGCGGCGGCCAACACGGCCATCACGAACTCGGTCTTCACTCGACCCCGTCTCCTCCGGACGGGGAGAAGCACGGCCGAACGTCCACGCCGGGGCGAGAACGCGGGACCACGCCCTCCCTCGAGGGTGTTGATCCAGTGACGGAGGAGAGGTCTCCTGGCTGGGGGACGGTGCCGCTCGCCTTCCCAGGCATCGCTGCCCAGTGGCTTCGTGAACGGAACCACGAGGGATCGACTCCCTCGGTCCCTTTACAGTGGCGGGGCCGCGCCGGACTTTCACCGGACTTCCGAGCGCCCCTCCGTCTGTGAACTGCGACATGGATACCGACTCCGCGGGCAGCGCGCAAGCCGTCTGGGCGGCTCCGGCCACCCTGCGGCGAACTCGTGCAGGGCTTCCACCGGGGCCGATGGCTCCAGATCGCTGCACCGGTCGAGCTGTACCGCACCGCCCGCGCCGAGGTTGCGCCGCGTGACGGGGCCGATCCCGGTACCTCCAGCCGCTACGCAAAGGTGCAACTGGGTCTCGGCATGCTCCTGCGCGGCTTCCCTGGCCGCGCCCTGCGCGCGACGCTGGGCGGAGACGAGATCCCGCGGGGGGTCGGGTTCGGCAGCAGCACCGCCGATCTGGGCGCGGCGTTGCGCGCGGCGGCGGACGCCCTCGACCTGCCAGAGCCGTGTGACGCCGTGGTCCGCGCAGCGCTTCAGGTCGAGCCGACCAGCGGCTCCCTCATCCCAGGCATCGTACTGTTCGATCACCGGAAGGGCACGATCCGGGAGCCGCTCGGCCCTCCCCCGCCCTTGAACATCCTCTGCATTCGACTGCCGGGGGAGGTGGACACCGTCGCATTCAACCGCCGTCTCCCGGCACGTCTCCCGGGGCACGCCCTGAGGGCCTGGGACGGCGCCTTCCGGCTCTGCGCCGATGGGATTGCGCGGGGTGACCTGCGGAGGATCGGGGCTGCGTCAACGGCGAGCGCGGAGGCGGCGCGTTATCTGGGATGCCCGCCGGCCCCGACCGGATTGGCGATTTGCGCGCGAGAGAGCGGATCGGTCGGCGTGGTGCGGGCTCACTCGGGAACGGTATGGGGACTTCTGTACCCGGCGACCGAGACGCCTGCGCCCGAGGAGGTTGCGGACATGCTGTGCCGTGCGGGCGTCGTCACGGTGCCCGCGCTGCCCGCATGCTCCCCCGCGACGGTCGCGTCGCTGCGGCTGGTCGGCGGTGGCTGCCGGGTTGCCGCGCCCAAGGAGATGCCGCTATCGTGCTGCGTTGACGCGAGGGGGCCACCGGAAGTTCGGTCCGAAGCCGACGCGGCCCCGCCACTGTAGGAGGCCCGGATCCCGACAGGCGGATCCGGCATGACTCGCTTGATCGCCACTGGGTCGTCCCGGGAAGGCGAGCGCAGTCGCCTCGAGCCAGGAGACGCGGTTCCCTCGTCCATTGCGCACCATCCTTCGAGGGAGGGGACCCGGTGTACACAGCTGACCACTCACGAGCAGGCAAGGCGAGGCGTTTCGGTCCTTCGCCCGTACCGGTCCTGCCGATCGCCGCTCTCCTGGCCCCCATCCTCTTCGCGGCCTGTGCACCGGCGGGGAGTCCGGAGGCGCCCGCGGTTTCCGTCGTCGACGATTCCGGACGTACCGTCGCTTTGG
Organism: Gemmatimonadota bacterium; assembly: GCA_009838975.1. GTDB lineage: Bacteria > Gemmatimonadota > Gemmatimonadetes > Longimicrobiales > Gaopeijiaceae > Bin94. Next base: position 55,558 of record VXQO01000108.1, read on the forward strand.
CCGCGCCGGCCCGCCGGGTGTTTTCCGTAATTCCCTCGCTGACCGAGTCGGTCACCGCCCTCGATGCCGGTGTCCTCGTCGCGCGCACACGCTTCGACCGGGCCCCCGAACTCGCGCACCTTCCTTCCCTGGGGGGGACCATTCAGCCGAATCTCGAGGCGCTGGCCGGTCTCGATCCCGATCTTGTGATCACGTGGGCCGACGCGTCCCAGCGCGCGGTCGGAGAGCGGGTCGACGCGCTCGGCATTCCCGTGTACAGGGCCGAGGTGCAGACGATTGCCGACGTGCGTGGTCACCTTCGCCGCCTGGGCACGCTGCTGGCCCGGCCGGGTCGAGCTGCGGCCCTGGTGGACTCGCTCGACCTCGCGCTCGATGGCGTGGCCGCGGCGGTGCAGGGGCGCGAGCGCGTCGACGTCTACTACTCCGTCTGGCACGACCCGCCGCAGACGACCGGGCCCGGAACCTTCATCGACGAGGTGATCGAGCACGCCGGCGGCCGCAACGTCTTCGCCGACGCCATGCGGGCGTGGCCGCGGGTGTCGATCGAAGCGATCCTGCGGCGCGATCCCGACGCCCTCGTAATCGCTCGACACGCGCCGGACGCCCCCGGTGCGCCGTGGCTCGAGGCGCCGGGTTGGCGGGAGCTGCGCGCGGTTCGCGAGGGCCGCTACCTGATGGTCGACGGCGACCTGTTCAATCGCCCCGGTCCCCGCGTGGCCGAGGCGGCACGTCACATGGCCCGCTTCCTCCACGGCGCGCGTTGACGCACACCCCCCGCCGGCTCGCCCTCCTCGCCCTGGTCGTCGTGGCGGCGCTGGCCTTGAGCGTGTCTTTCGGCGCCTCGGGGCTCGGCCCCGGCGACCTGTGGCGCGCGCTTTCGGACAGCGGCGACCCCACCACGCGGTCGATCCTGTTTCAGTTGCGGTTGCCCCGCGCCGCGCTGGCCGCGCTCGTCGGCGGCGCCCTGGGCCTGAGCGGCTGCACCTTTCAGGCACTCCTTCGCAACCCGCTCGCCGAGCCCTACGTGCTGGGCGTCTCGGGCGGAGCGGCCGTCGGTGCGGTGGCGGTCGTGGTGACCGGCATCGGCGTGGTCCTTCCCTGGATGCTCCCCCTCGGCGCGTTCCTGGGCGCGCTGGCGGCGATGGCCCTGGTGCTCGAGGTCGCGCGGCGCGCCTCGCCCGGTCGCATGGACACGCGCGTCCTGATCCTATCCGGCGTCATCATCGGCGCCTTCTTCAACGCGGTGATCCTGCTCCTGCTGTCGATGGCGGACGTGGAATCGTTCCGCTCGGCGATCTTCTGGATGATGGGGAACCTGTCCGGCGCCGACTGGGGGTCGACCGGGCTGCTGGCCCTGCTGCTCGTGCCCGGGGCGGTGGCCGTGCTGTCGCTCGCCCGGGCATTCAACCTGCTTTCGCGGGGCGAGGAGGTCGCTTTCTACCTCGGCGCCTCGGTGCAGCAGGTGAAGCTCACCGCCTACCTGGCCGCGTCGCTCATGGTGGCCGCAGCGGTCGCGGCGGGCGGCGTGATCGGCTTCGTGGGGCTGATCGTTCCGCACGCCGTGCGGCTCGCGTGGGGGAATGACCACCGCCTGCTCCTCCCCGCCTCTTTCCTGGCCGGGACCGCCTTTCTGCTGCTCGCCGACACGGTTGCCCGGCTGGTGGTGGCGCCGGCCGAGCTCCCGACCGGGGTGGTCACCGCCGTCGCGGGTGTGCCGTTCTTCGTGGCGCTGCTGCTGCGAGGGGGGCGGCGGTGAGGGATACCGCTTCGCGCGAATGGCGGCCCGTGCTCCGGGGCCGGGATCTCAGCTTTACCCATCCACGAACGGAGGACGCGGCCGTGCGGGAGGTCTCGGTGTTGGTCTCCCCGGGAACGCTGCTGGCGGTCGTGGGGCCCAACGGCGCAGGCAAGACCACGCTGATGAAGCTCCTCTCGGGGTCACTGCCTGCGCGGGAAGGGGACGTCACCCTCGACGACCGTCCGCTGTCCGGATTCTCCGACCGGGAACGGGCCCTCGCGATCGCCGTGGTACCTCAGTCCGAGTCGTCTCCCTTCCCCGTGACGGTCCGGGAGATGGTGGGGATGGGGCGGTATGCGCACCTCGGCGCCTGGGAGCGCTCCGGCGCCAGGGACCGGGCGGTCGTGGACCACGCGATGGCGCGGTGCGCGGTTGCCGAGTTTGCCGGCCGCCAGCTGGGAGAACTGTCCGGCGGCGAACGACAGCGGGCGCGGATCGCACGTGCGCTCGCCCAGGAAGCGCCTGTGCTCCTGCTCGACGAGCCCACCGCCGGACTCGACCTCCGCTACCGCATGGAACTCTTCCACCTGTTGCGCGAACTCCGGACAGCCGGGCTCGGCGTGCTCGTCATCACCCACGACCTCAACCTCGCCGCCCGGTTCGCCGACCGGTTGCTGCTGCTCGACCGCGGCCGCGCGCTGGCCCGGGGCGCCCCGGCCGAGGTGCTGTCGCGGGAGTCGCTGGAGCCCGTCTACGAATGGCCGCTCAGGGTGGTGCCGCACCCCGGGCCGGGGAGCGACACCGGCGCACCTCAGACGGTCCCGCTCAGGAGGGACGACCCGTGAACGGCATGGAGCGCGCGGTCGGCCCTCGGGCGCTGGGACTCGTGGGCGCCCTGGTCCTGGACCGCGTTCTGGGCCAGCCCCGCGCTCATCCGGTCCGCGCGATCGGGGCGCTGCTCGGGGGTGCGCGCAGGATGCGGATCAGCCGGCAACCGCTGGGAAGCCTGGTGGAAGGGGCAGCGGTCCTGGCGGTTGTGTCGGGGGTCGCCGCCACAGCCGTGCACGTCCTGTCGCCGCGGCGCCGGCGCTCTTCCCCGAACGCCTCCCGGTCCCCGATTACCCCTACGCTCATGGCGGCGGGGCGCGAAGCTCTCCTCCTGCATCCATCGCTTGCGATCGAGGCGCTCGTCGACGCGGGGACAAGGGTGGGTGCGGCGCTGAAGACAGGAGATCTCGACCGGGCAAGGCGGTGTCTGGCGCGGGACCTTGTCAGCCGGGACACGCGTGCACTCGACGAGTCCCAATGTGCTTCCGCGGCAATCGAGTCGATGGCCGAGAACCTCTGTGACTCGGTGATGGCGCCGACCTGCGCCTACCTGGCGGCCGGATTGCCCGGCGCATGGGTCTACCGGGTCGTCAATACCGCCGACGCGATGTTCGGCTACCGCACGCCCGACCTGATCTGGTACGGGAAGCCATCGGCGCGCGCCGATGACCTCCTCAACTTCGTACCGGCGCGGTTGGCCGCCGTCCTGATCGCGATGGCAGCGGCAGGCCCACCGCTCCCGCGCGAGCGCATCCGCCCGCCGATGGGCGACCTCGTCCGTCGCCTCCCGCGCGAGTCGGCGCGCGCCGCCGGGCCTAACGCCGGGTGGCCAATGGCCGCCGCCGCGCTCGCCCTGGGGGTCCGGCTCAACAAGCCCGGCACCTACACCCTGAACGCGGCGGGTGCCCCGCCCGACGCCCACGACATCGACGCGGCCGCCTCGCTGATCCGACGTGCATCCTGGCTGGGCATCGGGCTGGTCGCCGCTGTGGAGGCCTACCGCTCATGACGTGTGACACCGCAACCCGCCGCTGGCGTCCTCCGCGTGCCGACCCGCGTGTGGCCCGGGCAGCGCCCGAGTTTCACGGCGGTCCGGGGTACGAGGAAAACGGGGAGTATCCCCCGGTAGCCGCCGATCTCAGCACCAACATCAACCCGTATGTCCCGGACGAGGCCGTGCGGCAAGCCGTAGCCGGTGCGCCGCTCGACGCCTATCCCGATCCTGCTGCGAGCAAGGCATGTGCTCGGCTCGCCGGCACCTGGCAACTCGACTCCGAGCGCATCATGCTGGCGCCCGGAGGCTCCGAGCTGATCTACCGGCTCGCCCGCTGCTGGGTCCGCCCGGGAGATTCGGTCGTCGTGTGCGGCCCCACCTTCGGGGAATACCGCCGTGCCGTGCGCCTCCAGGGCGGCGCAGTCCACGAGGTGAGGGGGACGGCGCCCGGCTTCGCGCTGCCGCTCGCACGATTCTCCGACCGGGTCCGTCGGCTTCGCCCGCCCCTCGCGTTCCTCTGCACACCCAACAATCCCACGGGCGAAGCGCTCTCCGACGACGCAGTCGCCGAACTGGCGCACCGCATGCGCGCTGGGACGCTGTTGGTGGTCGACGAGTCCTACCGCTCCTTCGCGGCAGGGCACCTCGCCCAACCCCACCTCCCCGGCGACGATCGCGTCCTGCACCTGCGCTCCTTCACCAAGGACCTTGGCGTACCGGGCCTCCGACTTGCCGCCGCCATTGCGGCGCCCCGGGTCCTGGACCCGCTCATCCGGGCTGCGCCGCCCTGGTCCGTGTCCTCGGTGGCCCAGGCTGCCCTCTGTGCCGCGCTGACCCCACGCGCGCTCGCCCGCCTCGATCGCAGCCTCGCCCGCATCGCGGCACGGCGCACGGCTCTTTCGGCGGCGGTCGCCCGGCGCGGATGGCAGCCGCGCCCCTCCGCCACCGGTTTCGTCCTCTCCGAGGTGCCGGGCGCCGGGGCCACAACCCACGCTCTGAGACTCCGGGGTGTGCGCGTGCGTCACGCGGCCTCGTTCGGATTGCCCGGACACATCCGGGTCGCGGTCCGCCGCCGCGACGAAGAGGATCGTTTCCTCGGCGCGCTCGATGACGTCGCCGCCCCCACAGCAAACGCAGGAGGATCCTCGTGACCCAGGACGACGAGCGCCGTTCCGGACGCTGCCGCCCCGCGCCCCGCGAAGCCGCCGATCCCAGGTGCTCGACTGGCGATCGGGGCCCGCGCCACCCCAATGCCCCCGTCCCCAAGCAGAGAACGCCCGGCCCTTACCGGGTCCCGCCCCGGGAGAGGCGCAACGGCCTTGTCATCCTCAACACCGGCAACGGCAAGGGGAAGACGACGGCCGCGCTGGGGACGCTGCTGCGCGCGCGCGGCCGCGACATGACCGTGGCGATGCTGCAGTTCCTGAAGACCGAGGGGGTCAAGCGGGGCGAGCACACCGCGGCCGAGCAGCTTGGCGTTGAGATCGTGCCGATGGGCGCGGGGTTCACCTGGCTGAGTGAGCGGATTGAGGAGGATCGTGCGCTGGCGCGCGAGTGCTGGGCGCAGTGCCGCGAGGTGCTGGAGTCGGGGCGCTACGACATCGTGATCTTCGATGAGCTGACCTACCCGCTCGCTTACGGGTGGCTGGACCACGACGAGGTGCTGCCTGTGATCCGCGAGCGTCCGGTCGGGACGCATGTGGTGATCACCGGGCGCATGGCCACCGAGGAGCTCATCGAGTTTGCGGACCTCGTGACCGAAATGAACGAGGTCAAGCACCCCTACAGGACCCGTGGAATCGGAGCGCAGCCCGGGCTGGAGCTGTGAGCGCAGGCGCCCGGAGCTCCCCCGCAAGGAGCGCCCTCGTCCGGAGAGCTACTGCCCGGCCCGCCCCCGTCCTCATGCTGCAGGGAACCGGGTCGGGCGTCGGCAAGTCGCTTCTGGCGGCGGCCTTCTGCCGGCTCGCCCGTCGCCGCGGGATCGATGTCGTGCCCTTCAAGGGCCAGAACATGTCGAACAACGCCGCGGTCACGGCCGATGGCGGCGAGATCGGAAGGGCGCAGGCGCTGCAGGCCCGGGCCGCGGGCGTGGACCCGCTTGTCGACATGAATCCCGTCCTGCTCAAGCCGCTCGCCGACACCCGCTCCGAGGTCGTCCGCCTGGGCCGCACCGACCGCGAGGTGACCGACCTGCCTTGGCGCGAGCGCAAGCCCCGCCTCTGGCCCGTCGTGACCGGGGCGCTCGCCCGGCTCCGCCACCACTTCGAACTCGTGATCGCCGAGGGCGCGGGCAGTCCGGCCGAGACCAATCTGCGCGACTGCGACATCGTCAACATGGCCGTCGCCCGCCACGCCGAAGCCCACGTCGTGCTTATCGCCGACATCGACCGGGGCGGCGCTTTCGCATCGCTCTATGGCACCTGGGCGCTCGTGTCTGCGGCCGACCGGGCGCTCTTCCACGGCTTCATCCTGAACCGCTTCCGAGGTGATCCGGCGCTCCTTGCGCCCGCTCCCGACACCCTGCGCGACCGCACCGGCGTGCCCGTCCTGGGCGTCGTCCCCTGGATCGACCACAACCTCCCCGAGGAGGACGGCGGCCCGGCCCTCGCCGCCGGCCCGGATAGCGCCCCGGCCATCGCCGTAGCCGCCTACCCGCGCGCCGCAAACCTCGACGACCTCGATCCGCTGCGCCGCGAGCCGCACCTGCGACTGCGCTGGATCCGCCGCCCACATGACCTGACCACGCTCACCGCTCCGCCGGGCCTGGCCGCCATTATCCTGCCGGGCTCACGCAACACGCTCGACGACCTGCGCTGGATGAAGCACACGGGCCTTGCCGACGCCATCCGTGCTCTCGCGAAGGACGGGGTCCCGCTGGTCGGCCTCTGCGCCGGATATCAGATCATGGGCAGCCGAATCACCGACCCGGACGACATTGAGGGCGGGGGCGAGGAAGCTGGCCTGGGCATCCTGGACATGACGACCGAACTGGCCCCCGCCAAGGAGGTCCGGCTGACACGCGCGCGCATCACCGCCGAGCAGCCACGCTGGCTGGAGGATGCGAAGGGTGAGGGCGTCGTCGGCTACGAGATCCACCACGGACGCACCCGAGCCGCGCCCGCGCTCCGACCCTGGCTCACCGACGGGCCGCGCGGCCTCGGGCACGCCAACGGCGCGCACTGGGGGTGCTACCTGCACGGCGCGTTCGAAAACGACCGCTTGCGCACAGCCTGGCTCCGCTCCCTTGGCCTCCGGGGCGGCGCGGGGACCTGGCACGGGGCGGTCGATCGCGAGCTGGACCGCCTAGCCGACATCGTCGAGCGCTGCCTGGACGTCGACGCCTTACTCGCGGACGTGCTGGGGTGCCCGCTTGCTGCGAGCCACCGCACCGGCTAAGACTGCACCTGCCAGTCAACCACTTCCCCGCCAGGATTCCGGTCATGACCCGCACCGCCCGACGCCCGCCGACCCCCGCGCAGTCCCACACCG
>VXQO01000089.1 GCA_009838975.1 Gemmatimonadota bacterium
GGGGCGACGCAGCATGTCACGCGCCCCACGAGATTCGGCGTATCTTCGGCTACTATATCCTACACCGAACACAGGCCGAAAGTTTCACCGCATCCCGAGCGCGCGCATCCCGCGCCGTGCCCGCGGCCCGCCGCCGCCAACCCCCCACCCCCGGTCCCGCAGACACCACCAGGGACAAATCCATGCTCGGATGGGACACGCCCTCGCCCCCTACACCCGCGCTTCCACCCGCACCGTCAGGATGTCCGTGTCGTGGTACTTCTGGTGCCGAACCGATCCCGCCAGGTGCCGCAGCAGCCGCAACGAAAAGTCGTGCTCCGCCTCGATCTCGACCGAGTGCTCCCCGGCCAGCGCCATCCGGTCCTCCAGGTTCCCCTCTCCCGACGCGGCGAGGAACTCCAGCTCCGCCGCACCGCGGTCGGCGCGTACGCTCAGGCGCAGCCGCCGCGCCGGGCCGTCCTCCTCACCCACCAGGCTCACCAGCGCCTCTTCCGAGGCCAGCTGGACCCGCTGGAGCATGTCGTCGTCCCATCCTGCGCGCGCGGCGAGACCAACCAGAAACCCGCTGATCTCCGGCAGCGCGTCCACCCCCAGCGTCGTCACCAGGCGCTTGCGGCGCGGGCCGGCTAGCTCGACAAACACCGACAGTACGAGCGCCGTCAGGCCGCCCGAGGTCATGCCGTTGCCCAGCATTTCGGCGAAGAACGGGCTCATCTGGTCGATGAAGAGGCCGCCGCTCTGGAATCCCGATCCGACCCAGAACGAGACACCCACGATCGCCGCCTTCCGGTAGTTCATGCCGTCGCCCACGACGATGCGCATGCCCAGCACGAACAGGATGGCGATCAGCACCACCACATAGGCGCCGATAATCGCGTCCGGGATCGACAGGATCACCGCGACGAACTTCGGCACCAGCGCCAGCACGCAGAAGCCGATCCCGATTCCGACGCCCACCCGCCGCGCCGCGACGCCCGTGATCTCCACGATCGACACACTGCTCGAGTAGGTCGTATTGGGAACCGTGGCCAGCAATCCCGACAGGAAGTTGCCCAGCCCGTCGGCCATGACCGCCCCCTGCACACCGCGGAAGTCCGTCGCCCGCTCGTCTCGCCACGACACCCGTTGCACGGCCACCGAGTCGCCGATGGTTTCGATCGCGCCCACGAGCGTCACGAACACGAACGCCGGCAACAGCGCCCAGAACGCCGGCCCAAAGCTGAAGTCGAACCCCGGCCAGCCCGCCAGCGGCAGCCCGAACCACGGCGCCGCGCCCACCGCACCCCACGAGAACAGGCCGAAGAACCCGGCGACCACGCTCCCCGCCACGATCCCGATCACGGGACCCCACAGCCGCATCGCCCCGGTGGCGCGCAGCACGATCACCATCGTGACGCCCAGCGTCACCGCAGCCGTCACCGGCCCGGCAGCCATCGGCGCCCCCTCGGGCACCCGCTCGATCAGGTCGAGGATCAGCGGCATCACCGTCACCGCGATCAGCATGATCACGGTCCCCGCAACCGTCGGCGTGATGATCCGCCGCAGCAGCGACAGCCGCGACGCCAGCAGGAACTGGAACAACGCCGAGACCGCAACCATGGTCGCCAGCAGCGCCGGCCCCCCCTGCACCAGCGACGCCACCGCAACCGCGATAAACGCCCCCGACGTGCCCATGAGCAGGATGTACCCCGACCCGAATCGCCCGAGCCGCCTCGCCTGCACCATCGTCGTGATCCCGCTGACAAGGAGGGCAGCACACGCCGCCCACGACAGGAACAGCTCGCTCTCGCCCGCCGTCCGCACCACAATCGCGACCGTCAGGACAATCGGCCCCACCGTCAGCACGCAGTATTGAAGCGCCAGCCCGATCGTGACGGGCAGGCCGGGGCTCTCGTCAGGCTCGAAACGGACTGCGGAACCGGACCCACTGGGTTGCGACGCCATGGGACTCCTTCCTGGGTTCGTAGGTGGAGGGGGAAAGAGCGGCCATTGCGGCAACAGCGCGCGCTCGCGGCGCAATATGGCGGCGCTCCGCCCGGTGCGATAGGATTCGCAGGCCCTCATGAACGGCGTGCCGCACCGACGCCTGGCCTCCGATTGGTCCCCGCCATGCTCATCCACGACAGTGTACGCCGCGCATCGCTCACCCCGGCCGCGCCCGCCCTCGCCGCAGCCACCCTCGCCGCAGCCGCCCTCGCCGCAGCCGCCCTCGCCGCCCCATTCGCCCCGGGCGCCCTCCACGCGCAGGACGTAAACCCCTTCGCCGGCTTCGAGACCCACCACCTCTCGAACGGCGTCAAGGTCTGGTTCAAGCGGCTCGACGGCGCGGCCAACGTCTCCATCAGCGCCGGCGTACCCGTCGGTGCCGACGCCGATCCGCCCGGCAAGGAGCAGCTCGCGCACTTCACCGAGCACATGCTCTTCGCCGATCACGACGGCCGCACCGAGCAGGAGATCAAGGACGCCGTCGAGGGCCTGGGCGGACGGCGCAACGGCACGACCTTCCGCGACCACACCTGGTACTACGTCACGATCGCGCGCGAGCACGGGCTGTTCGCGATCGAGTGGCTGGCGGGGATCATGTCACCGCACGCCATGGAGCCCGAGGTGGTCGCGCGCGGCCGGCAGCCCGTCGAGAACGAGATCGGCGCCCGCCCGCGCGAGTTCTTCGACCACCTGGGCGCGCTCCTCACGCCGCGGTGGGCCGTGCCGCCCGACTTCTACGAGCGCGAGTTCGGCATCGTCAACACGCGCGACCCGATCCCCGACTACTGGACCAGCCTGCGCCGCATCACCCCCGACGATCTCCGCGGCTTCTACGACCGCTACTACGCGCCCGGAGCCATGACCGTCACCATCGTCGGCGACCTCGACCCCGACTCCGCGCTCGCGCTCGCCGAACGGACCTTCGGCCGCTTCCCCGCCCGCACCGTCAACCGCTTCGAGGCGGCGACCACGGATCCCGGGCGCGGCCGCGCCTCGTACAGCTGGGGCTTCCAGTCCACCATCCGCTACCAGTCCCGCTACAAGCTCTTCGACCCCTCGGCCGACGACCTCCTGCACGCGCTCTTCGTCCGCGACCTCCTCGGCCGCCGCCTCAACCAGCGGCTCCGCTATGGCGAGCGGAAGGCCGTCTACGGCGCAAGTGCCGCCCTGGTCCGACGCGGGCCCGCCGCGTACCTGCAGGTGAGCAGCCGCATCGACCGGGACGACTTCGACTTCGCCACCGGCATCATCGACGAAGAGATCGCGCACCTGCGGAACGGCTCGCTGGACCCCGCCGAGTTCGAGGCCGACCGCGCGGCGCTCGTCGAACGGCTGCGCGCGTCCAACCAGACCGCCGAATCGCTCAACCTCTGGACGCGCAACCACTTCTACGACGGCTTCCAGGACTTCCCCGACGTGCTCGGCTTCTACGAGAACGTGACGCAGGCCCAGCTGGCCGCCTTCGCGAGCACCGGCTTCGACGACACGCGACGGGTCCTCACCGTGGCCCGCACCCAGCCCCTCAGCCAGGGGATGATGGTGGCGGCGGTCGTCGCCCTCGTCTGGATCACCCTGCGCGTCCTGGGGCGCCTGCTCACGACGCCGATCGAAATGCGGAACATCCGCTACATCGCGCGGTTCCGGCTGCCGATCCTTCTCCGCGTCGTCTACACGGCGGGCCTCCTGGCCGCGCTGCTCGCGCTCGTGGTCTTCGGGGTGGCCGGATTCTCGCGCCTTACGGCCGACTGGATCGACTCCGTGGACAGCTACCTCTTCCAGACGGCCGCCACCGCCGGCATGGGCGTGCTCCTCCTGGCAGCGCTCTGTCTCGTGTACGCGTCCGCCCCGCGCAAGATCCTGGTCCTCAGCGACGAACTGCGGATCAAGTCGCGAGCCTGGCGGTCGCGCGTGCTGCTGCCCGAGGACATCGAGGAGATCTCGCGGCTGCAATTCCGCGACGTCTGGCTCAGCAGGCGCCTCTTCCGCGGCCCGCCCCTGGCCTTCGGCCTCCTGCGTCGCGGCATCTGCGTGCGCCCGCGCAGAGGCCGCGCCTACTTCTTCCACACGCGCAACACCGAAGAACTGGACGACGTCCTCAACTGGTGGCACGTGCGCCGCATCCGGTAGCCGGTCCGGCAACTTGCGGGCCGCCCCAACCGCGCCGAAGCTTGAAGGAGCCCCGGAGCGCCAACCCGGGCCGACCCGCAACGGAGGACCCGACATGCGATCACCCGCCGACACCCTGCGCCAGCCGTTCCTCGCCGCCATCCTCGCACTCGCGCTCGGGTGCGCCGCGCCCGAAGCCGGCACCGACGACGCGATGGCCGAAGCCGAGCCGACCGCCGCGGAGGTCGCCGAGATGCCGCCGCAGCCAATGGCCGATCCCGCCGATGTCGAGTCGATCGACGCCATCATCACCGCGGTGTACGAAGTCATCTCGGGGGACGCGGGCGTCCAACGCGACTGGGACCGGTTCCGGTCGCTCTTCCTCCCCCAGGCAAGGCTGATGCCCGTCAGCAGCCAGCACGGCGAGAACGGCCGCAGCAGTTCGGTGTCCGCCGCAACTCCCGACGAATTCATCGAGGGCAGCAACGACTTCTTCGTCAGCGAGGGCTTCTACGAAGTCGAGATCGGGAGCGTCACCGAGCAGTACGGCGACATCGCGCACCGCTTCAGCAGCTACGCGTCGTTCCGCACGGACGACCCCGACGAGGAGCCGTTCAACCGCGGCATCAATTCATTCCAGCTGCTCTACGACGGCGAGCGGTGGTGGGTGCTGAGCATCTTCTGGCAGCACGAGCCCGACGCCGGCCCGATCCCGGCGGAGTACCTGGACGAGGTCTAGCCCCCGTCAGTAGGGCGCGTCGAGCGGCCGCTTCTCGCCGGCCGTCACCGCCAGCGCCAGCCGGTTCTCGCGCGGCGGCAGGCTGCACACCGAATACGGTGTGAACACGCACGGCGGATTGTAGGCGCGGTTGAAGTCGATCGTCGTCCACCCCTCGTCGTCCGCCAGGGGCACGCGCATGTAGCGCCCTCCCTGGTACGTGTCCGCGACCCCGGTCGAATCCCACAGCGTCACGAAATAGCTGCGGCTCGTCGCGGTCGCGAAAGCGATCAGCCGGTGCTCGCGCCCATCCGCGCGAAAGACCAGCTCGCCGGGGGCCTCATTCGACACCATTCCGCCGGTCACGTCGGCCAGCGGCACCGTGCGGGGCTCGTCGTAGGGGTCGAAACGCGCCGTCACCCGCCACTCGTTGCTGACCCCGAAGTACGGCGGCAGCTCGAACGCAGCGACGCGCGGCGCATCCGTGTCCCACACGCGGAGCCAGAGCCGGTCGGTCCCCCGCTCGGCGTGGATCCGAAGGCCGAGTGAACCCAGCGCGAGGATCGTCGTATTGCCCGAACGGTCGTCGAGGAGCGGCATGGGGTCGGTCACGGGGTCGCCTGCATCGAGGGTCAGGCGGCTCCCCTCGGCCGGCTCGAGCCGCACCTGGCCGCCTTCCAGGTGCAGCGTCCCCGCCACGGGCGGCGAGTCCTCGCCGGGCAGCACGATGGCCAGCGACGGGTCCGACCCGAAGCGGTTCGCGCCCTCCTCCAGCTCCCACAGCCCCGCCCAGCTGATCACCCCCGCGTTGGGGTTGGTCAGGCTGCGCTGCCGGTTCGCGCGCCACTCCTCGTGCTCGGCGGTGAGGGTGCCGGGATCGACGGGCGGTGGGTCTGGCCAGGGGGCGTCGGAGCAGGCGGCGAGGGCGGCGGCGAGGAGTGCGGTGCGAAGGGTGGTCTTCATGCTGATCTGCCCCCAATCCATGTGCGCATGTCGCTCTTCAGCTCGGCGCGGGTGGCCGAGAGGTTTTTCTCGACCCGGCCGATGTCGGCCTTCAGGCTCCCCTCGACCCGGCAGATGTCCTCCTTCAGACTCCCCTCGACCCTGTCGATGTCGGCTTTCAGGCTGCCCTCGACCCTGTCGACGTCGGCTCTCAGGCCCCCTTCGACCCTGTCGATGTCCTCCTTCAGGCTTCGCTCGACCCGGCAGATGTCCTCCTTCAGGCTTCGCTCGACCCTGTCGATGTCCTCCTTCAGGCTTCGCTCGACCTTGCCGATGTGCTCCTTCAGGCCCCCCTCGACCCGGCAGATGTCGGCCTTCAGGCCCCGGTCGACCCGGCCGATGTCCTCCTTCAACTCCGCGCGGAAGGTATCGACCTTTGCCTCCACCCGATCCATCCGGGCACCCAGCCGCTGCTCCATCCCGGTCATCAGCGCCGCGATCCGGTCTTCCGAACGCGCGCTCTCTGCAGCCAGTCTGTCGTTGATCCGTCCGTCGATCATGGCGTACCAGACTTTCTTGACGACTGCCACCTTGGTCCCGCTCACGACGCTTCCGCTTTCCGCTGTTGGCTCGCAACATAATCCGACTTCATGAGGGACGCCACGTGAAACGCCCTCGATCCGTCGGCCCCGGGTATGACGATATGAGGAATCGGGGGCGATGCCATGATTGGATGGGACAGCGAGGTCTCGGCTACTCTCCCAGCTCCCCCTCCACCCCCTCCCACTCCGCCATCAGCGCGGCCACCCGGTCCACGAGCCCGGCGCGCTCCTCTTCCAGCCTGCGCACTTCGCCCGGCGAGGCCCCGGCATAGTAGGACGGATTCGCGAACACGGCCTCGATCTCGGCCACCCTGGCCTCGGCGGCCTCGATCCGCCCGGCAAGCTCGTCCGCGCGCTCCGCCAGCTGCCGCCGCTGGAACCCCGTCAGCCGGCCCGCCCTCGCGCGCCCCCCGTGCTGGGTGTTATACACATCTCGGCGCCCACGAGACCGTCGTAGATGGCGTATGCGGGGTTGTGGGTGATA
>VXQO01000025.1:0-12062 GCA_009838975.1 Gemmatimonadota bacterium
CCCCGGCACCCCGCCGCCCCTCGACCTGGCCACCCTGTTCGAATCCGGCCATCTCCTCCTCGACGAGAACGGCGACGGCGTGCCCGACCGCCTCGGCGCGGCCCTGGTCTTCGCGCCCGACCCCACCGACGCCGAACGGGCCGCCGCCGCCGAGATCTCCGCACGGCTGGGCTTCGAAACCATGGCCCTCGACCTGCCCGTGCGGCGCGGCCCGCAGCCCGGCCGGATCGGAATCCTGATCGGCCACCGCGCCGTCGAAGCCGCGGGGCTCGCGGTCGCGGACTTTCTGCCGGATCCTCCCTTGGCGCCCGATCCCGGCGACGGCCGTGGCGCCGCCCACGCACCCACCGTAGCCACCCTCACCACCCCCTCCGGCGACCGCTGGCTGGCCGTCCTCGGCGACGGCGACGCCGACCTCCTCCGCGCGGCCCGCTTCCTGGCCGGCTCCCTGCCCCACATCCGCTCGCTGTCGGGTCCTTCGCTGGCCGATGTCGGCGACGAGCTGGCCACCTGGCTCGCTGCCGGTGACAGCACCGCCCCCGCTCCCACGATCTCCTTCCCGCGGATCGCGATGGGCACGCCCGCCGAGGGCGCCCACCTCTTCGCCGATCTGGCGTTCGACCCGGAGAGCATCGACGACCCCGGCGCCGCCACCCTCGCCACGCATGCCCTCGACCGCCTCCAGCTCCTCGGCTGGGAACGCCTGGGCGACGACGCCACCGGAGCCGATTCGGCTGACCTGCGCTTCCCCGCCCTCGCGACCGTCACCGTCGCCAGCGGCGCGCGCCGGGTCATGCTCCCGACACTGGCCGCGTCCGGCTCCGAAGGCTCGGCCGGCAGCCGGCCCGGCACCGGCGCGAAAGACGACCTCGACCTCTCGAACCTCTACACGAACGAGGGCTTCCTCGGCGGAGGCGACATTCCCGACCGTGTGGACGTGCTCGTGGTACCGGGCCGCGGCGCGGAGGGTATCCCGGAGCTGACCGCGCGCATGGGGCTCGAGGCCACCGGACTGACGGTGCCGATCGTCAAGACTCCGGACGAGATCGAGGCCGCGGCGCGAGAGCCCACGACCGTGCTGATCGGCTACGATCACCCGCTCATCGCCGAGCTGGCCGACAGCGGCAAGGTCGCGCCGGAAGAGCTGCCCGCCGGCCACGGCCTGATCGAGGTCGTGCCAGAAGCGTTCGGGAGCAAGCCGAGCCTGGTAGTGACGGGCGCCGACCGGGAGGGTGCAACGAATGCAACGCGCCGCCTCGCCGAGGCCTTCCCCTTCGTCGGCCGCCGCGAGGACGGCATGCCGACCTTCGACGATGTCGAGTACGAGCTGTGGGGCACGCTCTCCGGTCGCACTCCCGCCGGCCAGGCCGCGATCGGCCTCTACAAGCTGGACCGGATTGTTGCCGGACTGGCGGGCGAGGACATCGCCGACGCCGAGATCCTGGTCTCGCTGGAGAAGCCATCGCAGGGCCTGGGCGACCAGGTCCGCGAACGGGCAGCCGCGCTGGGCGCCGACGACATCGCCGTCACGATCGACGACCGCGACGTGCAGCAGGCCGCCACGATCTTCGAGGACGCCTTCAGTGTGCCCTCCGAGGTCGACCGCTTCTGGTCGGCCTTCGAGACCCGGGTACTTCCGGGGGTCGAACGCGGCGAGGCGGCCCATGTTCACACCCGACTCTCCGAGCCGCCCGAGATCCGAAGCGCCATCGCCGAAGAGGCACGCCAACGCCTCATCGAAGCCGGTTCCGACCCCGATGCAACGGCTGTCGAGGTCCTGTCCGCCTTCAAGCAGGGCTTCTCCTGGCTGCGCGAGTCGGTGGCGCCGCGTCTCGCCGGCGAGGATATCGGAGAGATCGTCATCGACTTCCGCCGCAACGATCCACCGGGCGAGTGGCCCCAACAGGCCATGCAGACGCCCGTACGCTGGCTGCACGAGATCTTCCCGATCGACGACGTGCTGGCGGCCGATCTTGGGCTGTCCGTGCGCCAGATCCGCTTCGAAATGACGGACACCGGCCCGATCTATCGCGTGCGGGCCAACGCGCCCGATGGAAGCACGATCCTGGAGGACACCTTCGACCCCGTCTGGGTCCTGCGCCCCTACGTCGATCGCTTCCAGGACTACGAGCACGTCCGCGTAACCACCGGCTGGCTCACCGCCACCACCGGCGGCGACACCCTCGCCCACGAGCGCATCATCACGGATCCCGAGTGGTTCTGGGACCGCTTTCAGTCCCGCACCCTGCCGGCCGTCTACGACTACGTCATGGAGCGTCACGACGGGAACCCGCGCGGCGGAGGCGCGGACGCCCCCTTCTTCGGCACGCTCACGGTGGAACTGGAACTGAGCGAGCCCGACTACCGGCTGGGCGTCGACAACGAGATCATCTCGCCGATGGACGCGTTGCACGAGGAGATCTACTTCGGCACCATCGAGTTCTTCCATCTCATCGGCCGAAACGCGCGCGGCCAGGACCTCACCTACCCGGGCCGCATCATCCCGATCATGCGCCCCAGGTCGGACGGCAGCGCGGGCACCGGCCGCATCACCTTCACCGGCTTCGCGACCGACCGCCCAGCCGTCATCGTCCGCTACGAAACGCGTGACGGCGACGGCGGCGAACGCCGTCTCGACATCCCCCGGGTCACGATGGAGCGGCCCAGTCTGCGCCGCGCGGTGGTCGCACCGGAATCTCCCGCCTATCCCCGGCTGGATCTGAGGGTGCGAGTAGACTCGGAGCTGGACGAGCGGGAGGCCCTTCTGAACATGGCGTCGCCCCTGCAAGTCGACGCGCGCATGATTTCCGCCGAGCAGGTTGCGGCCACCCTCGCGAACCTTGGCGCGCTGCGCGACGCGGGGCTGTACCGCACTGCGCTGGCGTGGGACGAGGTCGGTGAGATAGGCGTGTGGGCGGAGTGGACCCACGAGCACAACGACTCCATGCGCGTCACCACCGTCCTTCCCGGCAACGGAACGCCGGCGCCGCTGCCGGTGTGGACCGACCTCCTCCCCGAAGGGTGGAGCTATACGGGCGAACGCATAGTCCAGTGGGACACCCCGATCCCGCCACCCGAAGGCCACGAGATGGTCGCCAAGCTGAGCCACGCATTCGACGAGGCGACCATGTACCGGGTCGGCCAGAGCTACCTCGGCCGGACGACCTGGGCGATGGACCTGATGCCGCCGATCGGGGCCACCCACTGGTCGCGCGTCAAGGCCACCACCTTCAAGCCCACCGTGATCTACTCGGCCAGGCAACACGCCAACGAGGTTTCGTCGACCAGCCACGTCCTCCGTCACGCCGAGCTGCTGCTCACCGACTCGGCGCAGCGGGCCAGGCTGGACCGGGTCAACGTCGTCATTCATCCCTTTACCAACCCAGACGGGGCGCAGCTCGCCTACGACCTGTACCGGATCACGCCGGACTACATCCTGCACGCGGGTTACCTGGCATCGCTGGGCATGGACGCGACCTCGGGCGGCGGGCAGGACTTCCCCATCTACCCCGAATCGAAGGTGCGCGGTCAGCTCTGGGAACGCTGGCTGCCGGACATCTTCCTCAATCCGCACGGCTACCCGAGCCATCAGGTCGTGCAGCTGTTCTCGGAGTACCAGGGGCTGGTGCGGCGCGGGCGGGTCACGGAACGCAACTGGGGGTTCAACAAGGGCTGGTTCATGCCCGGCTTCGGGTACATCGACGATCCCGCGTTCCCGCGGCACAAGGACGCCGCTTTCAAGATCCGGGACTACATCACGGCGGGCATCAACTCGAACCGCGACGTCTTCGAGATGAACCAGCGCACCTACGCCCGCTACCGCCGCTACGGCGCCGACTTCGACCCCGACGTCTTCCGCCTGCCCATGACCGACAGCGTGCTGATCGAGATGCCGCTCAAGGGCTCACGCGGAGGGGGCGGCGGCGGCTTCAACCCCCGGATCACGATCTGGAACGGCATCACCGAGGCGCCCGACGAGACGGCCTACGGCCCCTGGATGGAGCTGGTCGCCAAGGCGGGACTGTCCTGGGACCAGGCGATCCTGGATTACCTGTACGACGGCAATCACGAGGTCGAGCGCAGCGGATCGGCGTTCTCGGGCGGCACGACGTTGCGGATGGCGCGCGAGCGTCCGCCGAGGGAGGAGGACCGGGACGGGGACCGGGAGGAGGGCCTGGACAGGGAATGAACTCTGCCGCCCCGGCAGGCGACCGCCAGGACATCGGGGAACCGATCGATCTGGCGCGCCTTTACGCTCGGGACCCCAGGCTGCTGACGCAGCTGGTGCAGGATCTGAGTCCGCGAATCTGGGTGGCAATCCGCAGTTATGCCCGCGACGACGACCACGCCGACGACCTGCTTCAGGACTGCTGGGTCCGGATCCTCGAGCGGCTGGAAGGATTCAAGCAACGCGGCCCGTTCTCGGCCTGGGCGATCGCGGTCAGCACGAACCTGTGCAAGGTCAGGGTGCGCAAGAAGAAGCTGGCAGGCGCCGAGCCCGTTGCCCTCGACAACATCGGGGAGTTGCCCGGCAGCGGCCCCGACCCCCTGGACGATCTGCAGGCGCGCCGCGAGCGAAATACGCTCTACGGTGCCCTCGGGACGCTTCCCGACCGGGAGCGCGAAGCGATCGTGCTCCGCGTGCTGGAGGGAAGGGACGTGTGGGAGACGGCGTCGGCGCTGGGGGTGACACCGGATACCGTGCGCTCCCTGTTGCAGCGCGGGATGTACCGCTTGCGAAGGATGCCGCAAATCCGCGTCCTGCTCGGAGAGTGGATGGGCGAGTGACGCATTTCGACCCCCCATGGAACAACGGTCCTGAATCTACAGGGTATGTCTCGCGCAACCCGACCACCCTGTGGAAAGAAGGACCGAATGAAAAACCGGCGTGATCTCGTGTTGATCCTCCTCTTGTTGGGCGCCACAGCGCAGGTGCTTGTCGCTGCAAGCCGAGTGCGTCCCGTGGATGCGGCCGGCGCCCCGGCGGCCCAGCTGGCCGTGGGCGATGCCCTGCCCCGGCTGGAAGGCGTGGATGTCCACGGCAATCCCTCTTCCATCCCCCTCGCAAACGACCACGGTGTCGTCACGGTGTTGTTCGCATACCACTCCGTGTGCGCGCATTCCGATACCGTCGCTCCCGACTGGACGAGCTTCCTCGCCGACGGGAGCTGGAGCGCCGGCGTTGCTCGTACGCTGGCGGTCACGAGGGATCCGCCGGACGCGGCCCTGGCCTATGCGGAGCGTTTTGGCTGGGATGTCGAAATCCTCAGCACGCCCGACGTGCTTCCCTCGGACATCAGGCATTCCCTGGTGTCCAGAACGCCCTGGGTATTCGTCTTCGATCCCGACGGCGTGCTGCGGTTCCAGGGTCATGGCGAGGAGTTGGATCTCGTGGAACGGGCCGTGGCAACGCTGGCTTCGGCCGCCTCATCGGAGCCGGATCGGAGGATACAATGACCAACAGGCGCTTCATTTTCGGTACCGTGGCCCTGGTTGCCCTCATGGTACCACTGGGGATGTCCTCAAGCCGCGCCGGCCACTCCGGCGATGCTCCCATGATCGAGATCGGCGATGAAGCGCTGAGGCTGGTCTCGCCGGCTGACGACGCGCTCTGGGAAGTCCGCGACATCCTGGAGCATCGCGGAACCGTGTGGGCGCTTACGGCCTCGGCCCCGTTCGTGCACGGCTTCACGCCGGGCGGCGGACGAGTCGCCGCTTTCGGAACGGCAGGCGAGGGACCCGGCGAGTTCCAGTTCCCCCACGGCCTCTGGCCAGGCGACTCCGAGGGAACGCTCACGGTGTGGGACGCCGGACGATCCACGGCACTGACGGTTTCGAGCAGCGGAGAGCTTCTGGAGTCACGGGCGCTGGCCGACCCCGGGGTCATTCGGGCCGACATTCGCACGGTGACCTTCGGAGACCCCTTCCGGATCTTTCGTGAGGGTGACGCCGTGCTAATGGGACGCTACGACTCGGGGGTATCGAGCGGCGACGACCTGTGGCGGGGCAAGCTGGTTCGCGCGTACCAGAAGAGCGGTGCCGCGGAGGAGGTCGTGGTCGACTTCGGTCGCGACCTTCCGGGAGCCGAACACCGCCCTCGGGCGCCTTCCGTTCTTGCGCCCGTGCCGCTCTGGGACGGATGCCCGGACGGACGGGTGGCGGTGCTGGATCCGATCGAGCGCACGCTCCACATGTTCGGGCCCGGGCAAACCGGCCCCGAAGTCCTCCCGCTCCCCTGGAAGCCGGCGGAATTGCAGCGGGTGGAGAAGTTCCGATACCTGAAGCACCAGCTGACCGCCGAACTCAGGAACCAGGACGTGCCCGAATCCGAGATCGACCAGATCGCTCGTTCGGTGCTCGTCGACGCCGAGGGCATGTTCCCCAGGGACGCGCCGATCGGGGTCGACCTGAGATGCAGCCGGGACAGAGTGTGGATCCAGGAGTTCGACAGCGACGCGCATCCGCTGGGTTACGGACCGCGTTGGCGCACGGTCTCCCGCCATGATCCCGCACCCCATTTCGCCCAGGTCAGTTTCCCGGCTGGCTTCCTGCCCTACCGCATCACCGATTCGCGGGCCGTCGGCGTCGTCACCGACCCCGTTTCCCTTCAGCACCTCGCAACAGTGGATATTCTCGCCGCGTCAACAGGCGTCGCGGCCCTGACCGGTCCCACGGACAAGGAGTTCCCCGGACAATGAAGAAGACAATGAAGAACAGGACCTTCTGGATCGCAGCCGCCGTGATTGTGAACGTGCTGCTGCTGCCGTTCACGTTTGGGTTCCCGCAGGAGGCGGCTGCGGGGTCGGGAGGGGGGATGTATGACTGCTGCCAAGAGTCGTCCCGGGGTGGAGAGTACTGTTGTATCCAGTGCTGTTGGATCGCCTGGGGCTGCGGCGACAAAGAGACCTGCGGAGATTCCTGATCTTGATGCCGACGATCGCTCATCGAGTCCTGGGGGATCCACAAGGCCAAGTAGCGGGTTTTCGGCGCCAAATCGCCTTTGTCTTTGGGGGACTCGGTGCCCTCTACGGTGTTTACGCCGTCGGGGCATTCCTGGGACTAGAGCCGACGGCGTCGCTTCCCTATCGCCTCGTTCTGATACTCGGGACAGCGACTTTTCCGTTCACGGTGCTGTTTGCGCCTGCCGTGTTCGTTGCAGTCCTGGATGACTTCGATCTGCGCGGCACAACTGGAGCGGGCACTCGACATCGTCATTTGCGATTGGTTGCGGTGGTTGCTTTGTTAGCCGGACTAGCATCGGCAGTCGGACCCTTCTTGTTCGACTACGCATTGGCAGCCATCGGTCGCACGGATCATATCCGGATTCCGCGTGAGGGAATGGTCACCGATGCGAATGCTCGCTCGATGGTACCCGTTGCTGTAGCTCTATTCGTGGTCGTAGCAGCTGTAGCCGGCACCTTCATTGGCCGCATCACAACCGCGTTCGCAGACGCTCAGAGAATCGTCACTCGTTGGGCGGCTGGTGTCTTCCTCGTTGCGGTATTCTGGACAACCATGGTCGCCGTTGAAGAACTCATCACCATGCGCGGCATCCTCTCCCCGATCTGGCTCGCATTGGCACCGCCGTTGGTCCCCTTCCTCCTCACCTGCGCTCTCGCCCGCGACGACTGCGCACGGATCGCCCGATCCCTGGTCGACCGCATCCGCCATCGCCAGGACCGAATGGAACCGCTGGTCCTCGATGACCTAGTGACCGCGGTGCAGCGGCCCGACGACGCGGACCCGAGTGCGGCGGGTGTACGGGCGCGCGACCACCCCGATCCGGAAATGGCCGAGTTGCTGGCAAGACTCCATCGCCTCGAGGGTCCCCGTGGTGCCGTCGACGAGGCGCGCGTAAACGCTATCGTGCAGGCCCTGATCGGCGTGCCTCCACCCGTGGCGAGCGGTGTGCCACAACAGGCGAACGCTCCGCCCGCATCGGGCCGATTGCAGATAGCCGCAGCGGCGGTCGGATGCTGGGCGTGCCTCTCGTCGGCGCTACTCCTGTTGGGCGGCGCCGAAATCGAGCCGCCCACGATCGCGTCAGCTTCCGTCGCGGGGGTGTTCGGAGCGTGGGCCACGGTTCACATCGCTCGTCGGGACAAGGTCAACGCCCTTTCGTCATCACCTGTTTGATCCAGCCTCACGGCTGGCTCGTCGGAGAGTTCGGATGCCCGAGGGATCCGCCCGTCAGACGC
The DNA here is from genome assembly GCA_009838975.1 of Gemmatimonadota bacterium. GTDB lineage: Bacteria > Gemmatimonadota > Gemmatimonadetes > Longimicrobiales > Gaopeijiaceae > Bin94. The sequence goes on from VXQO01000025.1 coordinate 8,199, forward strand.
CACCGCTTCTCGCGCTTCTCGCGAGCAATGGGCTGCGCCGCCAGGTGCGGATTGCACTCCATTCGGGAGAGGTGCGCCACATCGTCGGGCGCGTCATCTTCGCTTCGAGCTGGTCCGATCTCGCACGCCTGACGCAGGAACACCCCGGGTCGCCGGCGGTCGTGGATCCGTTCTTCGCCAGCTACGATGGTCCGTTCCCGACCGGGCATGGCGACGAACCAGCGGCCTGGTCGGCGGTGCCGCTCATCTGCTACTCCCGTGCGGATCCGGTTCAGCACGGGGCGTTGCGATCGGCAGGCGTATCCTTCACCACCCGGTTGCGTCCCGGCATCGACGACGACTTTGCAGCGATAGACGCGGCTGTCCTTCGCAGTATCGACCAGGACCGGCCGCGCCGGTTGCTCAACCGACTTCGACGGCACGCCGACCCTCGCGTGCACACGATCTTCGAACGTGCCGTCAGCCTGTCCTTCGAGACCCTCACCGTCGCCGGTCTGGCCGATCACCTGGGGATTTCGACACGCGCCCTGCAGCGTCGCTGCGCCGCCCTTGGAATGCCGTCACCGAAGGCGGTCACCTCGCTGGCGCGGATATTCACGGTCGAGAGGCTTGCGGAATGGAGCGGTCAACCCTCCGGCCCGGTCGCTCGGGCTCTCGGGTTCTCCGATCGGGCCAACTATCGCAGGCTCGCGCGTCAGACGATGGGAATCCCGCCATCGGCGATTCGGCAGCGGGGGGGAACTGCGTACGTCGAGCAAGTCATCATGCAACGACTGGCGGGGATCCACCCTGCCGATTTGCATGGTGTCGCAATTCGACCCCCGACGCCGACGCGCTTCTGAGTCATAAAGGACGGATCGCAGAGACTCGGGCGGACCCGAGTACAGGCGGGATTCCTTGAAATCAGGATTGTGGAAACGGGATGTCGAGCATGAGCGAGGCCACTTGAACGGCCGCCGTCGACGCAGTGCACGGAGACCACCGCCCCTGGAGCGCCAGGCCCGGGCCGGAGCATTGCTGCATCAGGCGGGCCGGAGCACCGAGTGGGTGTCGGGCCTCCGTTGGGACCTGACGATCGTGATCGACGACGCCACCAACGGCATCTGTGCGGGCGTGCTCGCGGAAGAGCCCGGGTTCTGGCCGCGCATCAACAGCGTGCGCGAAACGGTGGAGCAAATCGGGCTTTTCGAAAGATTGGCCTCCGCCCGGTCGGCGGCGGATTGGGAGCGCGCGACCGGGTACCAGGCGAAACGGCGGCATCGGATCCAGTTCGGCAGGGTGATGGACGAGTTGGGCATCGAGGTGATTCCCTCCAGCTCACCCCAGGCACTTGGACGGAGCGGGCGGCTGCTTCGGACGCTGAAGGACCGGCTCGGAAAGGAGCTCGCAGGCGCCGGCATCTCGGAAATCGCCGAGGCCAACGCTTTCCTGCGGGGGTACTGGCCGAGGTTCAACGCGGTGTTCGCGCTCGAACCGCGGAACGAGAGCGGCGGATTCGACCCGCTGGTTCCGGACCTGAAGCGTTCGCTCGACCAGGTGTTCTGCCTCAAGGAGACCGTCACGATCGGCCGCGGAGGCCAGGTGGCGTACCGCGGGAGAGTCTTGCAGATCCCGGCGGACGTTCGGTACGGCAAGTCCGGCGCGGAGGCCGAAGTCCGTGAGTACCAGGACGGCAGCCTGGCCGCCTACCAGGGGAAGCGGAAGCTGGCGACCTACGACGGGTCTGGGCGGCTGCTGGAAGCCCCGCCCTCGTGACGCGGCTGGTCACGGCAACCTGACCGGTACTTGCCCGGTCGGGACTACCTCCGGTCGATCGCTCGGCGGATCTCCCGCCGAACCCTCTCGACGAGGTCTCCGTCTTCCTCATCGATTCCCCGTACGGACAGCACCATTTCAGGCGTGATCCGGATCCTCGCCCAGGTTTCCACGTGGCCGTCGGAACGCTCCGTTCGTGCCCGGGCAACGCGATTCAGCAGGGCCAGGAGGCTGGCGAGGCCCGGCTCTTCATGCTCGTCGCCGGACCACAGCTCCGCCCGCAGAGCCGGCGCCTCCCGCACGATGGACGCCTCTTCGACCCCGCGACTCGCATCCGCGGGTGCCTCGGGGGCTTCGCGCGCCAACTCCGCCGCGTCGCGTTCCCGCATCCGGTCCAGCCGCCTTCTCGCCCTGCTGTAGGCGCGAGGCGCACCTGGGGAGCGCGGCCCGGTCGACTCCCGCGCCGCGACCGGGCCGCCCGGCATCTCGGGCATGCGAAACGCGGTCGAAGGCGACGATACGAGTTCCGGTGTGACGGCAATCCGCCCCTTCGCGACCGCCGCGAGCAGTGCCGGCGGAATCCGCTCGAAGACTTCGCGCATTTCCGCCAGCGATACAGGAGCGACATCGCCCTCTTCCTCCGCCTGGCGCACCCGCCGGATGAAGAGCAGGCGGTCCAGAAACGGCTGCGGGTACCGGGTACGGGGTCCGCGCCGCCCGACTCTGGGCAGGAGTCCTTCCTGCACGTAGTACGCGATCGTCCTGCGGTCGAAGCCCGATTCCCGCTCCAATTCCCTCGCCGTGTAGCTCGGCATGGCTTATCTCCGCCTACCCGTGTCGGTCGCCGGTGGCCAGCACTGCGAATGCGGCGCACTGGTGTCATATGGCATATAACTGTTGTTGACTGTTGACATTACCGAAGCACCCGATTACTGTTAATAAACTGGTCACTAACTGCCGACATGCAAAAGGGAGGTGCCAATTGGACCAGGTCAAGAGCGCTCTCTCCGCCCTGACGCCAGGAGAGCCGACAACCCACCGCGGGCTGACCGTGATCCCTCTCACCACGAAGCTCCGCAGCGGACTCCGCTACCTTCTGCTGGAGGATGGACTGCGCCGGGATCTCGTCACCATTCGGGAGGTGTCCGAGAGCGGAAGCGTCCCCGAGCTCACGGTCGCGAACCGGGCGGACGTTCCGGTCCTCATCGTCGATGGTGAGGAGCTGGTTGGCGCCAAGCAGAACCGGGTCGCCAACCTCACCATGCTCGTACCGGCGGCGAAGACCACCGACATCCCCGTGTCCTGCGTGGAGGCCGGGCGGTGGGCTTACAACAGGCGGGACTTCGGCGTCAGTGATCGCGTGCAGAACGCGCGCGGACGTGCCGAGAAGCTCCAGGATGTGCGCGCATCGATTCGGACGAGCGGCCGACGGGCGGCCGACCAGGGGCGGGTGTAGAGCTCCATCGACGAAGAGGCGGCCGCGCTCGAAGCGCCTTCTCCCACCGCGGCCATGAGCGCGATCTTCGAGCGGCACGCCGACAAGCTCGACGAACACGTGGAGGCGCTCGAGGCCAGGCCCGACCAGGTCGGGGCGATTTTCGCGATGGGTGGCCAGAGGTTTGGCCTCGACCTCTTCGACAGCCCCTCCACCTTCGCCGCCTTCTTCCCCAAGCTGATCCGGAGCTACGCCGTCGACACGCTTCGGCGCAGGCGCGGGCACACCGCATCCGTGTCCGACCCCGCACACAGCTTCGTCCAGGCCGTGATCGACGGAAGGTACGATGACCACCCCGCCGTCGGTCTTGGCAGAGACGTGGGTATCGTCGGCGCCGGAATGGTGGCGGGGGCCCTGGTCCACGACGACACGGTCGTCCACCTGACCGCGTTCTCCGAGCCCGGGCGCCACCGGGAGCGACCCGAAAGCACCGACTACGCCCCGTACCGCAGCAGACGCGACTCGCTGCGGCGCCGCTACGCCGGATAGCGGGGCACAGCGTCCCGCGCCGCCATCTCTCACGGCGGCGCGGGCCACTACCCCGGCGCCGACCCCCCCCCGGACCCCCCCGCCCCCCCCGCCGCCCTGGAGCCCTTGCCCCCCAAAATGGGGGG
>VXQO01000025.1:12072-160526 GCA_009838975.1 Gemmatimonadota bacterium
ATCCTCTCCCCCTTCCGCGGCCCCTGTTCTGTTTTCTTGAAGCCCGCTCCCCCCGCCGCCCCCCCCCCGCGGGGCGCCGGGGGGGGCCCGCCCGCCCCCCCCCCCCCCGGGGACACTACCCCGGCGCCTCCCACACCCCTTCCCCCACTCCCCGCAGCTCCTCCTTGTCGACCTTGCCCACCAAGATGTGGGGCATCGTATCGCGTACCTCGATGAAGTGCGGGACCATGAACCCGGCCATCCGGCCGCTGCACCACGCGTGCAGCTCCGCCGGATCCAGCGCGGCCCCGCCACTCGGGACCACCACCGCCTTGACCTCCTCTTCCCCCATCGGCGACGGGACCCCCAGCACGAACGCCTCCGCAACGCCGGGGTGCTCCTCGATCAGGCGCTGGAGTTCCCACGCGCTCACGTTCTCGCCCCGCCGCCGGATGAAGTGCGCCAGCCGGTCCACATAGTACACCCATCCGTCCTCGTCCTGCCACGCCAGATCGCCGGTCCGGAACCAGCCGTCCCGCCAGATCGCGCGGGTGGCCTCCTCGTCGCCCTCGTAGCCGAGGAAGAGCACGTCGCGGCGACGCGGCCGCGCCAGAATCTCGCCCCTCTCACCGGGTGCCAGCCACGCCCCGTCTTCCGCCGCGATCCGGATCTCGAAGTCGGGGCCGGGCACGCCGCACGACCCGACCGGCTGCACGAACCCCGGCACAGGCACGGTGAGCGGCTCGGCCTCGGTCATCCCGTACGTATCCGCGATGCGGACCCCGAGCCGCTCCTCCAGCGGGCGATGCAGCTCCGGCGTCATGGGGCCGAAGATGCCGAGACGCAGGTGCGAGGTGGCCGCCCGCTCCTCCTCGCCGACGGCCTTCTCCCACAGGATGCGCGCGGTCGCCGGCAGGCCGGAGATCACGGTGGCGCGCGACCCCCGGACCTCGCTCCAGAACCGCGAAGCCGAGAACCGCGGGACGAGCCCGAGCGCCCCCCCTGCGACGACCGTCGTCATCGTGACGTGGAGCTGTCCGGCGATGTGAAAGAGCGGCAGCCAGGCGTGGAAGACGTCGTCGGGTGTCATCTCGACCGCTTCCGCAAGATTCGCAGCGCCGCGGCAAAGCTGGTTGTGTGGGATCACAGCCGCCTTGGAACGGCCGGTCGTCCCCGAAGTGAACATGATCGTTGCGGGATCGCCGGGGCCCGGTTCAGCACCTGTCCACGGAGCCGCGCGCCGGGCTTCGTCGCCTCCGATCCAGTCGCGGCCGGAAGCGCGGTCCACCACGACGAGCGATCGAACGCCCGTCCCCGCAAGGTCGGGCAGGGAGTCGAGTGAAGAAGCTTCAGTGACCAGTATGCGGGCGCGCGACCGGCGCACATGATCAGCGAGGATCGCCCCTTTGTGCCTGCGATTGAGGGCCACGTAGATCGATCCGACCGCATGCGCGCCGAATAGCGTCCAGACCGTCTCGGGACGGTTGTCCAGGTACGCGGCTACGCGCGAGCCGTCCGGATCCGCCCCGGCCCCCAGCCCTCGCAGAAACCCCGCCCAGCGCCGAATCTCTTCCCAGGCCTCGGCGTAGCCCCACGCGACGCCGCGCCACTTCAGAAACACTCGGCCGCCGGCCTGCTCGGCCCGAGCGCGGAAGACCTGCGGCGTGCTTGCGTTCTCCGCCCCGACAAGCTGCATGAGCCGCCCGGTACCCCGGATCGCGGCGGGCATCACCGGACCCCGGGACCCGAGCGGCCCTTCGTCAGGGCGCCGCGCGAGCGACCAGTATCCTCCCGCCTAACTGATCACCCGCCGCATTTGCTGCCTGACCTTTTCCATGTACTTCTCGAAGAAGAACTTCTGGATGTCGGTCATGTCGAGTTCGCGGCCCTGGATATAGGCCTGCTCGATGTCGGACGTCATGTCGAGCGGCGTACCCGTCGTGATCAGGAAGGTCGCCTGCTTGCCCGGCTCCAGGGAGCCGATGCGGTCGTCGAGCCCCAGGAATTGCGCCGGGTTGATGGTGACCGCTTTCAGCGCCTCCTCCTCGGGCAGCCCGAAAGCGACGGCCACACCCGCTTCGAAGGGCAGCCGGTTCGAGTACAGTGCGCCCGAACCCCCCGAAATGGCGAACCGCACGCCCGCCTCGTGGAGACGCGCCGGCATCGAATAGGCGCCGTCGTAGCCCTCGTACTGCCGGCCGGGGGCGGCCATCGTCGACGTCAGAATGACCGGGATGTCCTCGGCCACCAGGCGGTCGGCCACGTGGATGGCGTCCTGTCCGCCGCGGATGACGATGCGGAAGCCCTCCTCCTGGGCCCACGTGATGGCGTCGTTGATCTGCGCGGCTCCGTCGGCCGCGACGACGACGGGGATCTCTCCGTCGAAGACCGGGATCATCGCCGCGTACCGGGAGTCGCTGCGCACTTCCGCCCCGGCGGCGACCGCGTCTCGATACGCCCTGGCCTCTCCGAAGAAGTCCTTCAGCTGCTGGACCTGCTCTTCGTAGCTCGGCCGATCCTCCTGCGGGCCGAACCTGAAGCCGCCGAAGCCCCGGAACCGGCGAGGGTTCGGGTTCGGCCAGTTCACGTTCAGCGCCGCGGCCGACTGCATCGACATCTCCTCCCAGCTCCACCCCTCGAGGGCGAGCGCGGACGACATGCCGGACACGAGTCCTCCGCCTGGAGTCGTCAGCGTGGTGAGCACGCCGGCCGAGCGCGTCGTGCCGATGTGACGGCTCTCGGCGTTGACCGCGATGTCCGCGCGCACATTCGGATTGAAGTCGCCGATTTCGTTGATGTCGTTGGAGACGTCGACAGCGCCGATCTCGGCGATCCCCACCGTGCTGAAAGCGTCGATGAGCCCCGGGTAGATATGCTTGCCCGTGGCGTCCACCACGCGGGCCCCGGCCGGGATGTCCACATCCGTACCGATGGCGGTGATCAACCCGTTCTCCAGGAGGATGGTACCGTTTTCAATCACACCGCTCGTGACGGTGTGTATGGTGGCTCCCTGCAAGGCCACGGGTTCGGACTGCGGCGGCACCGTCATCCGCACCTGGGCGCCGATCGTCGCCGGAACCAGCGCCCACAGAACCGCCGCGGCCACACCGGCCATGCGTGCAGCCTGCGACCAGGTCCTCTTCATCGTTCCTCGTTGCGTCGTCGTCATGATCAGTTACCCTCCGTCTCAACGTTCCGGCCGCCCCCCCCGCCCTCGATGGACAGGATGGCCTGGATCAGCTGTGTGCGCTCCTGTGCGATCTGGTCCCGCATGGCCGCGTCTTCTTCGAGCGAGAAGTAGCGCCGGCCATCGATCCAGGTCTCCTCGGCCCGCGTGAACTGCGAGAGCGGGTCGCCGCTCCAGACCACGAAGTCGCCGTCCTTGCCCGGCTCCAGCGAACCGACCTGGTCGTCGATCGCCATCGCCCGTGCAGACCCGATGGTTACCGTCGACAGTGCCTGCTCGGGGGTCAGCCCCGTGCGCAGCAGCTTGCCAGCTTCCCAGTTCATGCGGCTGGCGATCTCGCTGTTGTCGGAGTGCAGCGAGGTGACGACGCCGGCCTCGATCAGGATGCGGGCGTTGTAGAGCGTCGCGTCGTACGCTTCGAGCTTGAAGGAGCCCCAGTCGCTCCAGACCACGGCCGCCACGTTGGACTCGGCGAGCTCGGACGCGATCTTGTAGGCCTCCACCCCATGCTGCAGCGTCTGGACCCGGAAGCCGAACTCCTCGGCCAGGCGAACCAGCGCGAGGAACTCGTCCGCGCGATAGCCGTGCGACGAAATGAGCAACTCCTGGTTCAGGATGTCCAGGATCGCCTCCATGCGCAGGTCCCGCCGCGGGGGCAGTCCCTCACCGGTCTCCTCCCACTGCTGCCACTCCCGCTCGTAGTCGCGCGCGGCCATGAAGTGGTCGCGGATGATCTCCTGCGTCCCCATGCGCGTGTCCGGGTAGCGGCCCTGCCGCCGCTTCGGATTCTCACCCAGCGCGAACTTCACCGTGCGGGGCGGGTTCTCCAGCTTCAGGTCCTCGGGCAGCGAGCCCCAGCGCATCTTCACGAACACGTTTTCGCCCCCGATGGGGTTGGCGGAACCGTGCTTGATGTGCGCCGTGGTAAGCCCGCCGGCCACCTGCCGGTACATCCAGATGTTGTTGTGCGTGACGACGTCGCCCATCCGCACCTCGGGGACGATCGCGAAGCCGCTCTCGTTCACCGCGCTGACGCCCGAGTGAATGTGCGGGTCGATCAGCCCGGGCGTGACGTGCTTCCCCGCAGCGTCGATCTCCACGGCGCCACCCGGGGCGTCGAGGTCCATGCCGACCGCTTCGATCGTGCCGGCGCGAATCAGAAGGTCGGCGCCTTCCAGGATGCCCTCCGGGCTCTGGGTCCACACGGTCGCGTTGCGCACCACGACCGCGGCGGGCTGTTCCGGGATCGAGCTGCGGCCGTAGTCCATCATCGGGCGGATGAACGGAAGGGCGATATCCGGCACGTCCATCGCCACGGTCCCGCGCTCCGGGCCCTCGAAGCCCTCGGTACGGGTGCCGCGGAAGGACGGGTCCGCGCCGTTCGGCAGCGAGGTCCATCCGTAGAACTCGTCGCCCCGCACCGAGCCCGACAGAAGCGCCATTCCCTGATAGCCGAGCACTTCGCCGTTGAAACGTGCATCGATGCGGCCGGTCTCCGCGACCGCCCTGGCCGAAGCGAGATCGACGCGCGCCCCGCCGGGAAGCTCCGGGCCGGTGCTGGCGATGTCGAGGTAGCCGCGCAACCGGTTCAACGAACCCTCGAGCACCAGGACGGCGTCGAAGCCCCACTCGTCGTCCGAAGCGATCTCCCAGCTTCCCCTGGGGTCGATCTGGGCCGGGCGGGTGACCCCGTAGACTGTTCCCTGCACCCACACATCGCGGACCGTGGCCTCCTCGGTAAACAGGTCACCCTCGCTCACGACCAGGTTGGCCACCTTGCCCTCGGTGATGGTCCCGTGAGTGCGATCGATCCCGAGCCATGAGGCTGGAGTTGTAGTGAGCGCCGCAAGTGCGTCGTCCGCCGCGAGCCCCCGCGCCACGGCGATCCGCAGGTTGGGCAGGAACTCGTTGAGCGACGACAGCCCGTCGGTGGTGATCGCGAAGCGGACCCCGGCCTCGGCCAACTGTCCCGGGCTTGTCGGAGCCAGGTACCAGTGACGCAAATCAGCCAGCGAGGCATCGAGTGCCGCTCCAGGATAGCCCACGTCGGGCGCATCCGGAAAATCGAGGGGCACGATGAGGGGATCGGTGCGCCCGCGCAGCACATCGATGAGGCGGTATTCCAGACCGTTGCCGCGGAACCAGGGGGTCAACCCGAACTCGTTGGCAAGCCCGTGCGCCCGCAGGTACTCCTCCTCGCTGCCCGTCTCGAAGACGACCGGCTGATTGCCGTGCACGGCGTCTTCCAGCGCCGCAAGGGCTTCACTGGTCTCCGGCGGAAGGAATGCCCGGCCGCTCGCCTCATACGCTTCCCAGGCACGCATGTACCAGTCGGCGTCCATGAGGGTCTGCTTCATGAGCGCGATCGTACCCATCGCGGAGTTCGGATAGGAGCCGCCCAATTCGAAGGAGCGCTGGAAACCGATCGCCTGGGCGATATCGGGCCGAAGCACCCGGTCGCGCACACCCTCGTCCCCGAGACCGACCACCGAAGCCGTCCCCCTGAAGAGCCCCTCCTTCGGAACCACCAGCGCCGTGCCGAACCCCTGCGAGCGGAGCGCCGACCGCCGGTCTTCATCATCGGCCAGGTTCCGGGTGGTGGAGAACCACGCCCGCACCTGCGGATTCCAGTGCGTCGGTCCGATGTCCCCTCCCTCCGGCACCGCGTCCATCTCCAGATCGGCGTGTGCGTCGATGAAGCCCGGGTAGACGGTAAGCCCGTCGAGATCCCAAACCCGCGCCCCTGCCGGGGCGTCCGTGCCTCGTCCGACTGACTGGATGAGGCCGTCGCGGATCACGATCGTCGCCTCGTCCAGGACCTGGCCCGGCCCCGTCACGACCCTGGCGCCGACCAGCGCGTGGTATCCCGTTCCGTTGTCGCGCATGCCCTCGACAGGCTGCGTCCGGCTTGCCTGCTGGGCCTGGGCGCTTGTCGCCAAAACCGCGGCGAACGCGATTGTACTGAGTGTCGCCCTCACGGAATCTCCTCCATTGTTGTAACTGCGTGTGTACATCCAGCCCGGAAAGGAATACCTCCCATGTCCGAAGCTCTCAAGACCGTGCGCCGCGGCCGCGTGCTCGAGGTCACGTTGAATCGGCCGAAAGCAAACGCCATCGACGCAGCTACCAGCATACGCATGGGTGAGATCTTCTGCGACTTTCGCGACGATGACAGCCTCTGGGTTGCGATCCTCACGGGGGCCGGCGACCGCATCTTTTCGGCAGGCTGGGACCTGAAGGCCGCGGCCGAGGGCGAACACGAACGCATGGACTACGGGCCGGGCGGATTCGCGGGCATCACCGAACTCTGGGACCTGAACAAGCCGGTGATCGCGGCGGTGAACGGCCTCGCGGTGGGCGGGGGATGCGAACTGATGCTGGCGGCCGATCTCGTGGTCGCGAGCGAGGACGCCGCCTTCTGGTACCCGGAAGCCCGGCTGGGGAACGTGGCCGACGCCGGCGCGGTGCAACGCCTGCCCCGCAGGATCCCCTTCAATGTGGCCATGGAGATGCTGATGACCGGCCGTCGCATGTCGGCCGAGGAGGCCCATAGGTGGGGATTGGTGAACTGGGTCGTGCCCGCGGACCAGGTAATGGACAAGGCCCGTGAGGTCGCCGACGGACTGGCCAACAGCGCCCCGCTCTCCCTGTGGGCGATCAAGGAGATCGTGCACGGGGTCGACGGGATGTCCGTCCGCGACGCCTTCGGTGCCCTCCACGCCCGCCAGTTCCCGGGCTACGAGCGCATGCTGGAGTCGGAGGACCACGATGAAGGCCCCCGCGCGTTCGTGGAGAAGCGCGAGCCGATGTTCAAGGGGCGGTAGGTAAGCGTCGGCGGTTTCAATGCGTACAACGCACAAGCCCTGATTGACACTCCGCCGTGCCGCAACATATCGTGACGCCCGCTTCATGCCATTACCGGGGAAGACCCCACAGCCAAGGAGGGAAATCATGAGACGAAACCACTCTGTAGACGCGCGCGGGGGGGCAGGCCTGCTGCTCGCCCTCGCCCTCATGATCACAGCCTCGCCGGGCGTCGTTTCGGCCCAGTCGGTCAGCGGCACCGTCCGCGACCAGGGCACGGGCGATCCGGTCGCCGCGGCTCAGGTCTTCATCGAGGGGATGAATCTCGGCACGCTGACCCAGTCGAACGGCACCTACACGCTCGCCGACGTGCCCGCCGGGACGCACACGCTGACCGTGCAGTTCCTCGGCTACCGGTCCGAATCCGTTTCGGTCACCGTGGCCGCCGGCCAGAACGTGGTCCAGAACTTCTTCCTCAGCCAGCAGGCGCTGCAGCTCGACGAGCTGGTCGTGACCGGCACGGCCGCCGCCAGCCGCGTGCGTGAAATCGGCAACTCCGTAGCCGTCCTCGACGCAGGCGTTGCCGAGGTTCAACCCATCAACAACGTCTCGGATCTCCTGCGCGGCCGACTCCCGGGAGTCGTGGTACAGCAGGGCTCGGGCGATGTCGGCACGGCGTCGACGATCAAGATCCGCGGGAGTTCCACCATGCGGCGCGTCAACGACGGACCACTCGTCTACATCGATGGCGTCCGCGTCAGCAACCGGATGGAAAGCGGCGGACGCGACGTCTCCCGCATCGACGACCTCGATCCCGCGATGATCGAGACCATCGAGGTGATCAAGGGACCGGCGGCGGCAACGCTGTACGGGACCGAAGCCGCCAACGGCGTCATCAACATCAAGACCAAGGGCGGCGGGGTCGGCGCAGCGCAGTGGAACTTCACCACTCGTCAGGGTTCGCAGTGGTTCCACGATCCCGCCGGGCACACCCCCACCAACTGGGGCGTCAACCCCAACACCGGTCAGATCGAGTCGCTGAACATACTGGAGAACCAGGCCGAGTCGGACCTCATGTTCCGCTACGGTCGCACGCAGTACTACGGAATCGACGTGTCGGGCGGCACGGACACCTTCCAGTACTTCATCGGCGGCTCCGCCGGGGCCGACCAGGGCGTCACCGAGAACAGCTGGGCCAGGAAGTACAACGGACGGATCAACCTCAGGGCACAGCCTGCGGACGATGTCGAGATCTCCGCCAACGCCGGTTTCGCTCTCGTACGCCTCAGGATCCCCAGCGACTATCCCTACGAAGAGGCGGTCTACGCCGACCCGACCCGCCTGGGGTCCGGCGACGCGCGCCGCGGCTACCGCAGGGCGACCCCGGAATCGCGGATCGAGAAGGACTTCGACCTGAACGACGTGAACCGCATGAGCGCGGGGCTCACCGCCAGGCATACACCCTTCGACTGGTTCACGCACCGCCTCACCTTCGGGCTCGACGTAACCGACGCCCTGGAAAGCTATCTCGACAACTTCCTGAGCCCGGAATCGGCGCAATTCTACTCGCCGAACGCGGCGCTGGGCGGAAGATCCCAGAACCGCGAGTCGGTCATGTACAGCACCTTCGACTACGCGGCGTCGGGGACGCGGGACATATCCGACGCACTCCGGTCCACCACCTCCCTGGGCTTCCAGGTGTACACCAGGACCATCGAGGACGTGACAGCGGACGGAGACCGCTTCCCGGCCCCCGGCCTCTCAAGCGTTAGCGCGGCAGGCATCCGCAGCGGATCCGACGCCATCGTCGAGAACAACACCGTGGGAGTTTACCTGCAGCAGCAGATGGGCTGGCAGGACAGGCTCTTCGTTACCGCGGCGATTCGGGCCGACGACAACAGCGCGTTCGGTGAGGACTTCGACCTGGTCTACTATCCGAAGATCAGCAGCTCCTGGGTGGTCAAGGAAGCGGCGGGAGGCGACTCCGGCTTCCTCAGCTCCTTCCGGCTTCGCGCCGCCTACGGGGAATCGGGACAGCAGCCCGACGCCTTCGACGCGCTGCGCAGCTTCACCACGAGAGCCTCGCCATCGGGACAGGCGACCGTGCGCCCCCTCTCTCCCGGCAACTCCCAGCTCGGGCCGGAGCGCGGCGTCGAGATCGAGGCCGGTTTCGACGCGACCCTGTTCAACGATCGCGTCTCGATCGACCTCACCTACTACGACCAGACCACCAAGGACGCGATCGTGGCGCGCAACGTGCCGCCTTCATCCGGGTTCACCGGGCAGCGGTTCGTCAACCTCGGCGAGATCAACAACCGCGGTATCGAACTCGGCCTCACCGCCCGCGCGATCGAGACGCCGTCCTTCGCCTGGGACATGAACCTCAACCTGACGACAAACCGGAACCGGATCGTCGAACTGGGCCTCGGCGAGGGGAACTTCCTGCAACTCGGATGGACCACCCGTCATGCGGAAGGCTACCCTCTGGGCTCGCTTTTCGCCCCGGAGGTGATCTTCGCCGAGTTCGTTCCCGGCACCGACCAGATCAATCGCGAGACCATGCGTTGCGACAACGGGCAGGGTCAGCCGGTCGCATGCGATCCGGATGCATGGATCTATCAGGGCCACCCCGATCCGAACGTCGAACTGGCCTTCGGTTCGTCCTTCCAGATCGGCGAGCGGCTGACCATCGACGCGCTCGTGCAGGGCAAGATCGGTCAGACGAAGTACGACCTGCAGGGCTGGTGGAGGTACGCCGCCTTCCAGCAGACCCGTCTCAACCTCTTCCCACACGAGTACAACATCAACGAGGTTGCCGAAGCCCAGTTCGGGGCCAGCGGGGAGTTCGCCCTCTGGGTCAACGAGGCCTCCTTCGTGCGCTTCCGCGAACTCTCGGCGATCTACACCATGCCCGACGCGTGGGTGGAGCGGATCGGCGCAAGCCGCGGCAGCCTCACCCTGGCGGCCCGCAACCTCGGGATGCTCTGGACCAACTGGCAGGAATGGCCGCATCACGATCCCGAAGTCGTGGACCCCAGCAACACTTTCACCGGCAACCGCGAGCCGCAGGAAGACTCGGCGGTCCCGCCGCTGACCGCGCTCACGCTCACCGTCCGCCTGGGCATGTAAGGAGACCGGAACCATGACGAATCGACCAAAGAACCGATCTCTGAGCACGCTCGCCAGGACAGGATTGCTCGGGCTCGCCGTGGCGGCCATTGCCGGTTGCGGCGCACTCGACGAGCTGCTGAGCGTAGACGCCCCGTCGCGCGTGAGCGCCGCCGATCTCGAGAACCCGGCGACGGCCGGACTGCTCGTGGCCAGCGTCGCCAACGAGTTCCGCTGCACGCTGACCTACTATGCGGCGGCAAGCGCGCTGACCGGAAACGAATGGCGCGACGCCTCCAACAACTCGGTGCTCAACATCTGGGACCAGCGGGTGCACGACACCAGCGGATACGGCTCACAGTACGCGAGCGCCGACTGTGGCAGCGGCCAGCCCGCTCTCTACCGCCCCATGTCCCGCACGCGATGGCTCGCCGACTATACGCTGGGGCTGCTGTCGGAGTGGACCACCGAAGAGGTGCCGGACAAGGCCGCGTACGAGGCCGAAGTAGCACTCTACGCCGGCTATTCCTACATCCTCTTCGGCGAGTCGATGTGCAGCGTCGCCTTCGACGAGGGTCCGGAGCAGATGCCCGCCGACGCCTTCAACCTCGCGATCGCGCGTTTCGACCAGGCGATGGCGGCGGGCGCGAGCGGGGACATTCTCCACGCTGCCCAGGTGGGCAAGGCGCGGGCACAGCTCAACCTCAACCAGAAGTCCGCGGCCATGTCGACGGCATCGTCCGTGCCGGACGGGTTCGCCTTCGAGCTACACTACTCCAACGCCGAGGCGGTGACCCGTAACAAGCTGTGGGAGTTCAACATCGACCACCAGAACGTCACGGTGGCCGAGCCCTACCGCGATGTCCGGTTCGCCGATACTCCCGATCCGCGCGTGGCCGTAAACGATGCGAACGCCACGAATTCCCAGACCGGCATTGCGATCTTCGTGTCCGAGAAGTACCCGGAGCCGTCGTCCCCGATCGAGATGGCCGGATACGCGGAGGCGCAGCTGATCGTCGCCGAAGCGCACATCGAGGCAGGCAACCTCGACGGCGCGGTTTCCATCTTCAACGGGCTGCACAGAGCGGCCGGCCTCCCGGCCTACGAAGGCGACATGACCGCCACCGCGCTAATGACGCAACTCATCTACGAGCGCGCGGCCGAGAACTACCTTGAGGGCCAGCACCTCCAGGACCTGAAGCGCCTGAACATCCCCCTCTACCCGCCGACCGGCACCGACGACGGATTCGGCGGCGCCTACGGTGACGAGATCTGCTTCGAGCTGCCCGCCACCGAGTTCCAGAACAATCCGTCGATCTCGGGCGGTTGACGGGCGGTCCGGGACGGTGAGCGAAAGGAAGCCCGCCGTGTGGCCCGGGTGCGTTGCAAGGCGCACCCGGGCCCTCCCGGTCCATCTGCTGTGCACGGTGCTCATCCTGGGAGTGGCGTCCGCGTGCCGCACCTGGCAGCCCGCGACAATGAGCCCGGAACGGCTGATCGCAACCGAGCGTCCCGAGCGCGTGCGCGTGACCGTTCCCGGCGGCGCGACGGTCACCCTTCGCAACCCGATCGTGGTCAACGACTCGATCGTCGCCGCGGTCGCGCCCGATCCGGGGGGCCCCTTCGCGACCGCGCGGCCCGGCGTCCCGACCGCCGCGGTCGAGGGACTCGAGGTGTCCCGCTTCAGCAGGGCGCGCACCGTCGCGATGGGCGTGGGAATCGTGGCGATGTCGTTCGGATGGGCCCGGTTCGCGGGCAGCAACAGTTCGGGCGAGCCTCCTGTGGATCCCCCGCTGGAGAAGGACGGGTTCCGCCCACACGCGTCGGGCGGCTTTCGTATCATCTGGCGTTTCCCCTGGTAGCCGGCAGCCCGCGGCCGCGGGCTGCCTCAGGGCGGCGATCGGGCCGCAGCCACCGAAACTGTGCGCCGCGCCGCTGGAAGCACGGCTGCGGGCGATGTATGGTGTCATCTTCCCGGCCCCCCAACCCGCGCCGATCCGGCCGGCCAGCCCGGCAAGGACAACCAGGAGCCCGACATGGCCCAGGACACCCTCTTCTCGAAGATCGTTCACGGCGAGATCCCCGCCGACATCGTCTTTCGGGACGATCTCGTCACCGCATTCCGCGACATCCGCCCGCTGACCCCCACGCACGTGCTGGTCGTGCCCAACCGTGTGATCCCCACCCTGGCCGACGTCACGGCCGAGGACGAGGCCGTGCTCGGGAGGATGCTGCGCGTGGCGGCGGACATCGCCGAGCAGGAGGGCGTTGCCGAGGACGGCTACCGCGTCATGATCAACTGCCGCGACCACGGCGGCCAGGAGATCTACCACCTGCACCTGCACCTTCTTGGCGGCCGGCCGGTGGGTCCCATGGTGCCACGCTAGCGGGAGCGGGACGTGGTGTGTCTCAGGACCTGGGTCGCGGCACTCGCGGTCGCCGCACTGGCCGCCCCCCCGAGCGTCCGCGCGCAGCAGTCCTCTCTCGACCGCGTCCTGGCCTTCCCCGACCCCATCCCGGGCGAGGAACTGCACACCGACCGCGGCGCGGCGGGCGCCTGGCACCGGATCCGCAAGCTCGGCACCACTGCCAGCATCCTGCACGTCACCGCCCACCCGGACGACGAGCACTCCGGCATGCTCACCCTGGCCAGCCGCGGCCGGGGCGCCCGCACCGCGCTGCTCAGCCTCAACCGGGGCGAAGCGGGCGCCAACGCGATCGGCCCCGAACTCTTCGACGGCCTGGGCCTGATCCGCACGCGCGAACTCGTCCTCTCGGGGCGCTACTACGGCCTCGACGACCTCTACTTCACGACCGCGGTCGACTACGGCTACTCCAAGACGGTCGAGGAGACCTTCCGGAGCTGGGACCGCGAAGCCGTCCTCGAGGACATGGTGCGCGTGATCCGCGTCAACCGCCCGATCGTGGTCGTGTCGCGCTTCCACGGCAGCCGCCGCGACGGTCACGGGAACCATCACGCCGCCGGGGTGCTCACCCCCGAGGCGGTCGCGGCGGCGGCCGATCCCGGGCGCTTCCCCGAGCAGATCACGCGTGAGAGGCTGCGTCCGTGGCGGGTGCCGCGGCTGTTTCGCGGGGGCGTGCGAGTGGGGGAGCCGTATCAGGTGGCGGTGGACGCGAACGGCTACAGCCCGGCGCTGGGCATGACCTACCAGCGCTGGGCGAGCATGGGGCTCAGCCTGCAGCGGTCGCAGACCTCCGGGCGGATGAGGCGGGGAGGCGGGCAGGTGTACTGGTATGAAGAGGTCGGCTCTGACCGACGCGATGAGGCCCAGGTGGCGGACGATTTCTTCGCCGGGCTCGATACCAGGCTGCCGGGACTGCCGGGGCTGCTGGGCGAGGAGGTGGGCGACGCGGTGGCCGGGCGGCTGGCCGAGGTGCAGGACGCCATCGACCGGGTGGCGCGGGACTTCGACTTCGCCGCGCCGGAGGCATCGGTGGCCGGGCTCGCGCGCGGGCTCTCGCTGCTGCGCGCCGTGACGGGCGGGGCGGGGGTCCCGGTGGAGACGGCTTTTCACCTGGCCGTGAAGGAGCGGCAGTTCGAGGACGCGATCGTCGCCGCCGCGGGGGTGGAGGTGCTGGCCGAACTCGACGCCGGAGCGGGTGGTGCGGTGGTCGTGCCGGGTGAGGTGGTGGGGGTGGCGGTCCGAGTCGAGAGTGCGATCCCCGGCCGTGTCGAGCTGGTCGAGGTGCGTGTCGTTCACGGCGGGGGTGAGCCCGTCGCGGTGTCGCTGGACGGACCCTCGGAGGTCCGCGTTCCTGCCGACGCCTGGACCGCGCGACCGTACTTCCATCGTGGCGGATTGGCCGAAAACCACTACCAGGTATCGGATTCCGTGGACCTGCATATGCCGTGGCGGTCGCCGCGGTTCTTCGTCGAACTCGAACTGGCGGTGGATGGCGTCGAGGTCGTCCGGACGCAGCCGGTCGTCGGGATGGTGCCGAACCTGCCATTTGGCTCACTGGCCCGGCGGGTGGCGGTGCTGCCCGCCGTGTCCGTGTCGGTGAGCCCGGTCGTGCGAGTCGTGCCGCTGGCGAGCGATGGCGCCACGGGCGAGAGCGCCGGCCGCGCCATCGAGGTGCTCGTCCGCATGGAGGCCAACGCACCGGATGTCACCGTCGAAGGCGAGGTCGAGCTCCCAGCAGGCTGGACTGCGACGCCGACGTCGGTGCGGCACGACTTTCGCAGCCGCGGCGAGGTGCTGGAAGCTTCCTTCTCCATCAGCCCCGCCCTCGGCTGGAACGGTGACGGCGTCGTCGATGCGGTCGCGCGGGCGACGCTGAGCGGCACCACTCGCGAGCACCGCGCGGGCTATCAGACGATCGAGCATCGCGACCTTCCGCCTGCGCGGCTGTGGCATGCGGCGCGCACGCTGGTCCGGCCCGTGGCGGTGGCGCCGCTCGATGGTGTGACCGTGGGCTACGTGATGGGCGTGGGCGACGACGTGCCGGCGGCGATCGAAGCGCTGGGCGCGACGGTGCGGCTGCTCGGCGAGGCCGACCTGACGGGCGGTGCGCTGGAGGGCTTCGACGCGATCGTCGTGGGGACGCGGGCGTACGCGGTGCGGCGCGACCTGGTCGACAACAATCAGCGGCTGCTGGACTACGCGCGGGGCGGCGGCAATCTGGTCGTGCTCTATCAGACCCAGGAGTTCGTGCCGGGCGAGATGGCGCCCTATCCGGCGTCGCTGCCCAGGGGCGCGGAGGAGGTGTCGGAGGAGGATGCGCCGGTCGAGTTGCTGGAGCCGGACCACCCGCTGCTGGCCAGCCCGAATCGGATCTCCGGGGACGATTTCGATGGCTGGCTGGAGCAGCGGGGCTCGAAGTTCTTCACGGACTGGGATCCGCCGTACACGCCGCTGGTCGAGACGCACGACACGGGGCAGGCGCCGCAACGGGGTGTGTGGCTGACCGCGGAGGTTGGTGCGGGTCGCTACAGCTACCTGGCGCTGGCGCTGCACCGACAGCTGCCGTACGGGGTGCCGGGCGCCTACCGGATCCTGTCGAACGTGCTCTGGCCGCGCGCGGCGGGCCGGTGACCGGGCAGGCCGACGCCTTGTGAGTCTCGGGACGGCCGACTGGATCGTCGTCGCGCTCTACGGGGCGCTCACGCTGTCGATCGGCCTGCGGCTCGCGCGGCGGGCGGGGCGCAGCGTGGAGGACTACTTCGTGGCGGGGCGGTCGTTGCCGTGGTGGATCGCGGGGACCTCGATCGCGGCCACCTGGTTCGCCAGCGACGCTCCGCTCGCGACGGCGGCATTGGTGCGCCGCCAGGGTGTATTCGGCAACTGGTTGTGGTGGTACGAGGCCGCCGGCATCCTGATGCTGACCTTCTTCTACGCGCGGCTGTGGCGGCGTGCCGGGGTCCTGACCGACGCCGAGGTGATCGAGCTGCGCTACGGCGGGGCGCCCGCGCGGATCCTCCGTGCGTTCTCGGCGGTCTACCAGGGATTGGTCAAGAACGCGGTCGTGATGGGCTGGGTAATGCTGGCCATGGTGAAGTTCAGCCAGGTGCTCCTCGGCTGGGACGCCGCGCTGACGCTGACCGTGTGCGTGGGGCTGGCGCTGGTGTACACGGTGGCGTCCGGGCTGTGGGGGGTGGTGGTCACCGACGTGCTGCAGTTCGTGGCCGGGATGCTGGGGTCGATCACGCTGGCGGGGATCGTGCTGGCGCGGTTCGGGGGTCCGAGCGCGATGGCCGACGCGATCCGGGAGCAGCCGGCGGCGCCGGCGGGCGCGCTGGATCTGGTGCCGAGCGCGACGAACGCGTCCTCGCTCGAGGTGCTGTCGTTCCTGTGCCTGATCCTGATCCTGTGGATGAGGAGCGGGCAGGGGGACGGGTACGTGGCGCAGCGGCTGTTCGCGACCCGCGACGAGCGGCAGTCGGTGATGGCGTCGCTCTGGTTCGCTTTCGCAGGGACGGTGCTGCTGACGTGGCCGTGGATCGTGGCCGGGCTGGGGTCGCTGCTGGTCTTCCCGGGGGGCGCCGGGGCGGATCCCGCGCTGGTCGCCGATCCCGAACTTGCGTACCCGATGATGATCCGCGAACTCATGCCCGCCGGGCTCCGCGGGCTGATGGTCGCAACCTTCCTCGCCGCCTTCATGAGCACGATGGATACGCACTTGTGCTGGGGTGCGTCGTACATGGTCAACGACGTGTACCGCCGCTTCGTTCGGCGCGCGGCGACCGAACGTCACTACGTGACCGCGTCGCGGGTGGCGGTGGTGGGTCTGGCGTTGCTGGCCGCGCTCGTCGCGTGGCAGATGGAGTCGATCCAGCGAGGGTGGATCTACATCATAGAGTTGACCGCGGGCGTCGCGGTGGTATGGCTGCTCCGGTGGTATTGGTGGCGGGTGAATGCCTGGGCGGAGATCGCCGCCATGGCGGGTTCGGTGGTACTGGCGAACGGTCGCCTGCTCCTGGGGGCGGTGCAGGCCGCCATTCCCTTCCCCGCGGCGTTCCTGAACTTTGCCGACCGCTTCTACGCACCCGAGATGGACCTGGTGCGGGCCGTGGTCATCCTCGTCACCTGCACGCTGCTCTGGCTGATTGTGATTTGTTTCACAAGCCCCGAAAAGGACGCAGTGCTGGACCGCTTCCACCGCCGCGTGCGGCCGGGCGGCTGGTGGGCCCCGGTCGCTGCGCGCACCGGCGTGGCTTCGGGCGATCCGGGCGCCGCCCGCATGTGGACCGGCTTCGGCTTCGGCGCGCTCTTCGTCTACGGCAGCCTCCTCGGGATCGGGTGCATGCTGACCGGACGGGCCCTGGTCGGGGTGCTGCTGCTGGCGCTTTCCATCGCGGCCGCGGTCGTGACCGTGCGGCTCGCGGCGTCCGAGGCCCCATGAAGATCGTCCTGGTCGGTGCCGGCAGCCGCGAATTCGGCCCCGCGACCATCCGCGACGTCCTGCTCAGCGACCTGCTTTGCGACGGCGGGGTCGAGATCGCGCTGGTCGACACCGACCCATCCGGCCTGCCCGACACGCAGGGCTACGCGGAAGCGGTGGCGGAGCGGCTCGGGCGCTCGGCAACGCTGTCCGGCACCACCCGGCTGGCCGACGCCCTGCCAGGCGCCGACGCCGTCATCGTGGCCATCGAGGTCAACCGCTACTTCTACTGGGCGCAGGACTTCCACGTCCCGCGCGCTTTCGGCTTCCGCCAGATCTACGGCGAGAACGGCGGGCCCGGCGGACTCTTCCATGCGCTCCGCAACATGCGTCCCAACGTCGAGATCGCGCGGGCCATGGAGGCCCACTGCCCCGACGCCTGGTTCGTCAACTACACCAATCCGCTCACCAAGCTGTGCGAAGCGGTGAGCCACCTGACCGACATCCGCGTCGTCGGCCTCTGTCACGGCGTCTTCCACGGCGTCGAGCAGATGGCTCGTTTTCTCGAACTTCCTCCCGGGCGTCTCGACGCGCGCGCCAGCGGCCTCAACCACTTCTCGTGGTTCGGCTCGGTAACCGATCGCGAAACGGGCGAAGACCTCTACCCCCGCCTCCGCGAACGCGAGCGCGTGGCCGACTGGCTGCACGACTGGGACGAGATCGCGCTCAGCCGCATCCTCCTCCGCGTCTTCGGGCGGTTCCCCAGCCCCGGCGCCAACCACATCGGGGAGTACATCCGCTGGGCGGGCGATTTTCTGGCCAGCAGCCCGCTCCAGTTCTTCTACGACCCGACCGAGGGCCACCCCTGGGAAACCGGCAAGGTGCCGACCTGGATCTACCATCTGGGCGACAACCCGACGGAGACGCCCCTGTTCCCGGAGCGTCCGCGGGACCGGGCGCGCGGGAGCCGCGAAGAGCGTGCGGGCGCTGCCGAGGAAGCTCCGCTGGCCCCCTCCGGCGAACTCGCCATTCCCCTTCTCGAAGGCGTCCTGTGCGGCGCCGAACGATACCTCGACGCCGTCAACGTTCCCAACGCCGGTTACGTACCGGGCCTGCCGGACGGCGCTATCGTCGAGGTACCGGCCCGTGCGAACGGGTCCGGGATCCATCCCGTTGCCATGGATCCCCTCCCCGAAGCCGTTCTCGCCCTGCTGCGCCCGCAGGTCAGCATCAACCAGCTCCTCGTGGACGCGTTCCGCGATGGGTCACGGCGGACCTTGCTTCAGGCGCTGTTGCTTGACCCCACAACGGAGTCCTATCGGCAGGCGGTCAATCTGATCAACGAGATGTGCCGATTGCAGGACAAGGTGCTGCCTCCGTTGGAGTGGTGACATCGGGCCGTACACACGGATTGCCGCGTGGGCAATTGACTGGGAGGGTTGCAAGAGAGTAGCCAAAGTAGCTACTATAGCTCCATGAAAGAGATTACCGCCAGGGAAGCCAAGAACCGCTTCGGTCGCCTGCTCGCGTCCGCCCAAAGAGCACCGATACGGGTGACTCGCAATGGAAGGCCCGTAGGAGTCATGATGTCGGTGCAGCAGTTCGAACGCCTGCGGGGAGCTGCCTGGGAGAGGCTGACTGCGACCATGGATGCGCTGGGCCAAGAGGCCTCAGCGAGAGGCCTCACCGACACGGAGTTGGAGTCGCTCCTTTCCGATGAGAGCTGACAGGATCGTTGTTGACACGAACGTCCTGATCAGCGCGGCACTCCGACCAGACAGCCGGCCACGCGCGGTGATCGATACGGTGTCCGCAACCAACGGCGTCCTGATCTTCTCGGAAGAGTCGTTCCACGAACTGCAGAGCCGTCTGCTCCGCCCCAAGTTCGATCCCTACGTCGGGCGGCAGGACAGGATGATATACCTGGCTCAAGTTGGAGCCGTGTCGGAATGGGTCTCCATAACAGCCGCCAAACTTGGCTGTCGCGATCCCGAAGACGACAAGATACTTGAGACCGCCCTCATGAGCGACGCAGACTATCTGGTCACCGGAGACGACGATCTTCTTGAAATGTCGTCCATCAGCGGGATCCCGATTGTGAGCCCGGCCACCTTTCTGGAACTGCTTGAGCGGGACTGGCTGGCCAGGCGTCGGTGAAGTAAACCAAGCCGGCCTCCCTCAACCCGCCGCCCGCACCAGCGGCCACACCTGCACCGACTCCACGCCCAGGTCGTCCGTCGTGTGCCCCAGGATGTACTCGGCGCCAATCTCCAGGATGGTCAGTCCCTCGGGCGTCTCGACAAACCCGAGCACCCGCCCCTCCGGATCGAAGACCGTCCACAGCGGCGCCGGCCTGTCCATGCCGGGAAGCGTGGTCTCCCGGATCCACAGGTGATTCAGCTCGTCGGTGAGCAGCGTTCGGAAAGCCGGAAAGCTCTCGACCAGCGGCATGCCCTTGTAGCCCTCCCGGGTCCATTCGAGCTGATCGCCGGTCAGGCTCGTGCGCTCAAGGGCGTCGTCGATTGCCTGGTCGACCTCCTCGCGAGTCGGTGCACGATTCGTGTACTCGCGACGAACGATGCGCGCGAGTGCGCCGGTCGTCCTGTCGTGGACACGGACCTCGTATTGGTCGTCCGGCGTGAGGACGACGCTCTCGCCCCAGGACGCCTCGTGGAGCGACCGACTGAATGGAAGGAGGCCGAACACCGCCATTCGGCCGTCCATGTTGATGAAGGACTCGCGCCCGGGATGGTCACCCAGCGAGACACGTGTGCTCCCGTCGCTGTCATGCAATTCATAGGTGTATCTTTCGCGCCTGTAGCCCGGGCCGGCTCCGGAATCCACGATCCGCCCGAGGACGGTGCCGTCGGTTAAGGGCATCCGAGGCTCGGCGGGGCGACCTTCCGCCTCGAGGACAAACGCCCGCCCCAACGCCCCGTCGGAGTCGAAGACTGCGATGGTGCGAGCCCGCGTGTCCCACGCGACCAGGGAATCGCCCGGCCACATTGCCACACCCGCGAGCGCCGTGAAATCTCCGGGCCCCCCTCCCTCTCGTCCCAACGTGGCCTGATGCAAGCCGGAAGCATTGAACACGCGGATCTCGCTCGTGCCGGTGTTGGCGACGACAATACGGTCGTCCGGCAGCATCACGGCGTCGTCAGCCCGATGCAGCAGGTACGCCTCCTCACCGGTCACTTCCCCGATCGACACCGTGGGCGCCGGGCCGATCCGCCACGGCAGTCGGGAATCGTCGGCAGGGCGGGCGTTCTCGACAATCCGGACTCCGGCGCTGTCCCGGACCTGAGAGGCCGGAAGGTTCGGCACCGCACTGTCCCCGCAACCGGCAGCGGGCAGGACGACCGGAATCGCGAGCAGCAACACGCGTCCCGCAAGCCCCGGGGCCACGGGGAATCCAGAGGGCAGCGATGCCTTTGCCATGTTCTCACATCCCATGTCCTAAGTATTTAGGAGACAATCTGGGGTGAGAGCCCTGGCCGGGCAACACTCTTCAATCCCGGACCACCCCGAACGTCACCCGCGACGGGTGGTCCGCGCCCCTGTACACCGTCTGCTCCGCCGTGATGTACTGGTCCGGAGTCGCCCGGTAGGTATCCACGAACTGCTGCGTGTTGCGGTCGTACGCAGGGAACCACGAACTCTGCACGTGCACCATGATCCGGTGACCCGCGCGGAAGGTGTGGTAGCGGTCGCGCAGGTCGATGCGGATGTGTGTGACCTCGCCGGGCACCATCGCCCCGGGGGTCTCGAAGCTGTTGCGGAAACGGCCCCGCATGATCTCGCCCGCCATGTGCATCTGGTAGCCGCCCATGGGGACGTCGCAGAAGGGCGAGTCCGGAGCGTCGTCCGGGTAGACATCGATCACCTTGACCACCCAGTCCGAGTCGGTCCCCGTCGTCGACACGAAGATGTCCGCCAGGATCGGTCCCGCGATCGTGAGATCCTCGTCCAGCGGCGGCGTCTCGTAGACCAGCACGTCAGGCCGCGCCGACGCGAAGCGCTGGTCCTCCACCTTCCACAGGTGCCCCAGCGTCGTCCGTTCCTCGGCCGAGAAGGGCACGGGGTTGTTCGGGTCGCTGGTGTAGCTGTCCGAACCGCCGGGCCTGCCCGCCCCCGCAAACGACAACGACCCGTTCTCGCCAAGGTAGAGCGGAACCTGCTCGACCCCCTCGGGCGGCCAGCTCTCGTGGCTCCGCCAGACGTTGGATCCCGTCTCGAAGACGAACGCTTCAGGCGGATCCCAGCCCTGCGCACCCCGCAGGTGATGCTCGAAGAAGGGGAACTGCATCTCCCGCTGGAAGGTCACGGACGTCTGGTCGGTGAACTCGATGCACCCCAGGTGGTCGCCCAACATGCGGGACCAGCCGCCATGCAGCCACGGGCCCGCGACCAGGGTGTTCTCGGTCCCGGGATTCCCGGCCTCGATGGTCCGGTAGATCGACATGGGGCCGTAGAAGTCCTCGGTGTCGAACCAGCCCGCGACGTTCAGGATCGGGTGGCGGATGTTCCGCAGGTGCGGGAGCGCATTCTGCCGCTGCCAGTACTCGTCGTAGGTGTCGTGCTCCATGAAGTCGTTCCAGGCCGGAACGTCGCCGTGGAAGTAGAGCGCATCGATGTTCGACGCCGCGCCCGCCTCGAGGAAGAAGTCGTAGCCGGAGTTGGTCCCGTAGTCGAAGCCCCCCGTTCGCGCATCCGTCGGAGCATCGCGGCGGCGTGCGTTTCTGCTTAGCCAGGAGAAGGCGTACATGATCCTGAAGGCGCCGTTGTGGTGCCAATCATCCCCGATGAACATGTCGGAGGGGGAAGCCTGGGGGGACGACGCGGCGAGTGCCGGGTGCGCATCCACCATCCCCATCACGGTCTGCCAGCCCGGGTAGGAGATGCCCCACTGCCCCACCCTGCCGTTGTGGCCCTCCACGTTGCGCAGGATCCACTCGATCGTGTCGTGGTTGTCGGTGCTCTCGTCCGTCGTGGCGGGCCCCTTCGGCTTGAGGGCCAGCGGCCGGATGACCTCGAACTCGCCCTCGGACAGGAACGTCCCTCGAACGTCCTGGAAGACGAAGATGTAGCCGGCGCGGTCGAACTCGGCGGAGGGCCCGAGCGGGTTCCGGTACTCGCCGGTCCCGTAGGGCCCGACGGAGTACGGGGTGCGGAAGAGCATCACCGGGAGCGGTTCGGTGATCTCGCGCGGCCTGTACACGATCGTGTGCAACGCCACGCCGTCCCGCATGGGCACCGCGTGTTCGGTCTTGGCGTAGTTGGCCCGCAACCACTCCAGATGGGCCGCGTCGCCGCCATTCGCGGCGTCCCGGGTGCGCTCCGCGAACTGGACCCTTTCCTGCGCCCCGTCTCCGGCGACGCAGCCCCAGGCGCCGACGGCCAGCAGCAGCGCGATTCCGACCCTCATCTTCCTCAAATCGAACATTGCCGCCTCCTGCCTCGGTGCCTCCGTGCGCGGCCACGCAGCCGATGTAGCGTGGGAAAACGGGCGCTGGCTCCACCACCCCCCGCCCCGATTACATTTGTCAAGGACGGTGACCGTAACACCGGCACCGCATGCCCGGCAAACACCCCATCCGGAAGCACTGGATCACGCGCGAATCATGAGCCAATCAACACTCCACATTCGGCCCGTCACCCCTGTCATCGGCGCGGAGATCCGGGGTCTGGACCTCGACGAGGTCAGCGATTCCGACTTCCGTGCGATTCACGACGCGCTGATGGACCACTGCGTCATCTTCTTCCGCGACCAGGACATCTCGATCGAGAGCCAGAAGGCCCTCGGGGCGCGATTCGGCGAGTTGGTCGCGCACCCCAACGATCCCGGAGTCGATGGCCACCCGGAAGTCATGCCGATCCACGCGGACCGCAATTCGAGGCGCGTCGCCGGTGAGCAGTGGCACTCGGACGTCTCCTGCGATCCGCGGCCGCCGATGGGGTCGATTCTGCGCCTGCACACCGTTCCCGAGACCGGCGGCGACACGCTCTTCGCAAACATGTACGCCGCGTACGAGGCGCTCTCGGACCGGATGCGGGCGTTCGTGGACGGTCTGACAGCGGTGCACGACGGCGGACCGTACTATCGGGAAACCAACCGCCTCATCGGCCGCGACGACGGCGGACGGAGCTACCCGTCGGCGGAGCATCCCGTGGTACGGACGCATCCGGTGACCGGCCGCAAGGCGCTCTTCGTCAACCAGATGTTCACGCAATACATCGTGGGTCTGCCGCCGGCCGAGAGCCGCGGGATTCTGGCGCTGCTGTACGAGCATGTGGCGCGCCCGGACTTCCAGTGCCGCTTTCGCTGGCGCCCCAACTCGATCGCATTCTGGGACAACCGCTGCGCCCAGCATCACGCGATCTGGGACTACTGGCCGGCGACGAGGTCGGGCTACCGGGTCACGATCCGGGGAGAAGCGCCGGTCTGAGTCGGGCGTCCCAACCGGCAGGCGGCGCACGGAACAGCCCGCTTATGCCGGCGCCCCGCGCACCGTCGAACAGGCTGCCGACTGAAGTCGCTCGCGTCTCTAGTCACTCCTCGAACTCGAAGACCGCCATGTCCCGGTTCAGCTGCAGCACCAGAGCATCCGGGTCGATCAGCACACGCTCGGGTTCGAATGCCGCGCGGATCACAAACTCCGCCGACTCCCCCGCGCCCAGTACCACCTCGGTGCGGGCGTCCCGATAGTCCTCATTCACCACCGTGCGGCTCGCATCGTCGCCCTCGTCCGACCACCGTTCTCCCGCAGTCGCGCCGACCTGCACGCGCATGCGGCTCGTTCCCACGTTCTCGAGCGTACCCCGCACCACCCACTCGCCGCCCTCCCGCGTCTTCGTCACGTCGGAAAACCGGTACTCGGGCACGACGACATCGAAGAACCACTGCTCGGCGAACGCGTCGAACGCCGCCGTGTCGGGCGCAAAGTCCCGCAGCACGGCCAGCATGTCCTGAATGACCGGGAAATCGGGGTCCGGGTTGTACTTCGCGATGAAGGCCTGGAGTCCCGCAAGGATGTTCTCCCGCCCCATCTCCTGGTGGAGCATCCACGGGACCCAGCCACCCTTGTCGTAGGTGACGGTCTGGTCGCCGGAGCGGCTCCCGTCGGTCTTTACCAGCGGTTGCTCCGAGTCCACGAAGCGCTGGTCACCGTACATCTGCTCCAGGCGCTTGGTGAACTCGATCCGGTAGCGATCGCCGTACACCTGTTCGTGCAGCAGTATGGTCGAGTAGTGCGCCATTCCTTCGGACAGGATGTTACCCCCCGGACCCTGGCCCGGCGTCAGCAGGTTGCCCCACCATTGGTGCGCGGCCTCGTGCGCGACCACCAGGAAGGCGACGTGCGACCGGGGATCGCTCTTGGCCAGGAACCCGATCCCCTCGCTGAAGGTGATGTTGGTGGGGAATCCCTGCGCATAGGTCGCAAACGCCGCGAACTCCGAGATCTTGAGCAGGTCCCACGGGAAAGGATGGAACCACTCGGAGAAGTACTTGCGCGCAGCGTCGAGCGCCGCCGACATCTCCTCGATGTTGTAGTCGTGCTCCGGGTGGTAGTAGATGGCCGTGCCGTCGCCCTCCTTCACGGCGTATTTGCCCGCCACGACGTTGAACAGGTCGACCGGGTAGTCCGTCTCCCACACGACCGTGCGCCGGCCGTCGGTCACCTCGTCGCTCACCAGTTGCCCCACGCCGTTGGCGGTGTACTCCTCGGGCAGCGTGATGCGCGTGCGCACCGTGAACGGCGCCCCGCCCCAGCCGAAGAGCGGCTCGGTCTCGCCCTCGTAGAAGTCGTCCGGGTAGTCCTTCGGCTCGGACGTGTTGTCGCCGTCCACACCGATCTGCTCGTTGTACCCCGGCGTCGGGAGGAATGTCGGCGAAAACGCCGTCAGCACGATCCCGGATTCCAGGATGAACTGACCTGCGCCGCCGGGTCCCTTGGCCATTCCCCGCGGGTACTCAAGGTCGTAGCTGAACCCGATCGTGAGCGAGTCGCCGGGCTGCAGCGGGTCCACGGGCTCGAAGACGAAGAGGTTGGAGCGGTCATCCGGCTCGTGGGGCTCCCCGTTCAGGGTCCAGTCGATGGGATCCCACTGCCCGGCCGTCACCGGGATCTGTTCGTAGGCATAGTCGCGGTGGTTGTGGAAGGTGTACTCTCCCCTGACCGAAGCCGTCCGCTCCGCGGGCTCGAAGTCGAGGTCGAGGTCGACGTTCGACACGGACGGCATCTCGAAGTCGGTCCAGGTGGCCACGTTTTCGCGCCAGTAGTCCTTCTGCGCTTCCTCGGCGGCATCGCCCTCCCGGCCCGCCCTTCCGCCGAAGAACAGGACGAGCGCAAGCACGATCGCGGGCACAGCCCACGGAATCAGGCGCAGAACTCCGATCAGCAGTGGCTTCGGCCTCATGCGATGCACGAGGCGGGTCGCGTCGCGATCCTGCCGGCCGAACCACTTGACTGCCAGCGCGACGAGGAGCGGCACCAGGCTCAGGTAGAGGACGCGGTTGAGGAACAGCTCGGTTCCCTGCAGCGAGAACGCGCCCATGTCGCTCCACTGGACCGCGTTCCACGCCATCCAGTTGAGCACCCAGCCGAACGAGTCGTCGAAGTCCATCCGATAGACGGTGTAGATGATGAGCGCGAAGCCGAGGCCGTACACAGCGTATCGATTGCGGAAGAAGGCGAAGAGCGCGGTGACCAGCGCGGTCCAGAAGATGAAGGTCGGGGCCAGCACGCCACCCCAGGTGACCACGAACGGTACGATGTCGAATCCGACCGGACTGCCCTCAAAGAGCTGGTGCCAGACGATGACCCCCCAGCTCGCGACGACGCCGAGAGCCAGGATCAGTCCCGCCACCATGCTGTTGCCGATGGTCTTGCCCAGCAGAATCGACCCTGTGCCGATGGGTGACGCGTTGAAGATCTCGGCGAGCCGGCGGCTGCGCTCCTTGTGCAGCGACTCGACCGTGTAGAAGAGCAGAAGGAAGCACACCAGCAGGCTGAGCGTGTTCAGTTGCCGCACCGCCACCGCGCCGGAAGTCAGGAGCAACGGCGAATTGAAGGGGCCGATGGCGATGAATGTGGCAAACACGGACTGATAGAGGATGAGCGGCACGAAGAGATACATGCCCGGGCGGCGAACAAGCTCCCGGACTTCTTCGCGGCCGATCACGCGGGCGGCCCGCCAGAAGCCGAGCGGCTCGGTGGCCATGTCGAGGTCCCGGAGGGTCGCATCGGCGGAGGACGGCTCGGCGGCTTCGGTCACACGGGCGCGGCGGCGTCCCGGCACACGCGCGAATGGCTTCATCGCCCGGACGAACGACCGCAGCAGCCTCGATTCGCTGGCCCCCCGGCGCAGCCTCGCGGAGTAGCTCATCGCCGCGCCACCCACGGCAGCCAATCCGATGAGACCGAAGGCGACCCGGCTGAGCAGGAAGCCCGCATCGGGCCGCAGCACCGCGGTGTTATAGAACTCGACCCCGCGATCCACCTTGAGGAAGGTCTCGTTGAGCCAGCGGAAGCCCGACGGGTCCACGAGCATCAGTGCCCGGTTCACGTCGGGTGGAAGCCAGTCTGGCGACCAGGTCGTCAGAAAGGTGAGGGTGACCAGGAGCACCAGGATGGGGAAGAAGAAGACGACGATCGGTCGGCGCGTCCACGTGCCCAGGAAGAACGGCACACCTGCGAAGAGCAGAATCTGGGGAAGTCCGAACAGCACGGTGGGGGACAGGTAGTTCGCCAGAATGAACGGGCCGATGTGCCTGGTATCCTCTCCCGCCGCGACCACATGGTTGAAGAAGGCCCCCATGCACAGGTAGAGGATCCAGATCACGAAGAAGACGCCGACCGCACCGGCGAACTTGCCCCACACGTACTCGCGCGGGGTAAGGCGCGTCGAATGGAAGACCTCGGTGACCTGAAGCTCGAGGTCGCGGATCACGACCAGGCCGGCGGCGATGGCGAGGAACCACGCGCCGATCCCCATCACCACGATGCACTGGATCATGCTCTGGGCGAATACCGAAGTGACGTGCGACCGTTCGCCGCCCACGGTCGAGTCGCCCGACGAGATCGTTACCGCTCCCTCGGACCATCCCCAGGCCATGAGCAGCAGGATCGCGAAGAGGACCCAGTAGGCGGGTCTCCGCAATCCCGAGAAAAGCTCCCTGCGGGTGACCTCCCACCACCTTGTGAAACTGTTCACGAGCCGGCTCCATTCGCCTGCGCCAACAGCAGGTAGGCGTCCTCCAGCGTCGGGGCCACGGACGCGAACCCCTCGGGCACAGCACCACTGGCCGCTTCCTCCGCGGGCATGTGGACGCGGACTTGGTTGCGCCCCTCGATCAGGATCGCCTGGGTGATCCGGTAGCGGCGCTCGATCCCGGCCAGGTCCTCCTTGGCCACCTCACCCTGGTAGATCGTTCCGGCAAGCCGATCACGTGCTTCGCCCGGCGTCGTGTCGGCCACGAAGCGCCCGTCGTACATGATCGCCACGCGCGGGCACAGCACCGAGATGTCCTCGACGATGTGGGTGGACAGGAGCACCGTGCGATCCTCGGCCAGCTCCGCGAGCAGCCGATAGAACCGGATCCGCTCCTCCGGATCGAGGCCGGCCGTGGGCTCGTCGACGATGATCAGCCGCGGGTTGCCGGCGAGCGCCTGTGCGATCCCGAGCCGCTGCTTCATGCCGCCCGAGTACCCCTTCACCTTGCGCCTGGCGGCGTAGGTCAGGTTGACCCGCTCCAGCAGCTCCGCCGCGAGCTTCTTCAACCCCTGCGGAGCCTGCACGCCCTTCAGCACGAGCAGGTAGCGCAGCATCGCCTCACCGCTCAGGTGCGGGTAGAAGCCGAAGTCCTGGGGCAGGTAGCCGAGTTGGCGGCGGATGCGGCGGGGGTCGGAGACAATGTCCTCGCCGTTGAACACGACGGTCCCCGAGGTGGGCTCCAGCAGCCCCGCGACGATGCGCATCAGCGTGGTCTTGCCGGCGCCGTTGGGCCCGAGGAGGCCGAACATGCCCTTCGATACATCCAGCGAGACGCCTTGCAGCGCCGCGACGGGTCCGGGGTAGACTTTGACGAGGTCTCGGATTTCCAGCATGGGATCGTTCCGGGGGTTGAGGTGATGACAGCTAGGCGTTGGCACACAACTCCACGGCCTGTGCAAGCGAGCCGATCGGGTCCCCGCTGCGGGGGATGAATTCGTGGGCCATGTATCCGGTGAAGCCCGTGTCGCGAATCGCGCGCACGATCGCGGGATAGAAGAGCTCCTGCGACTCGTCGATCTCGGCGCGACCCGGGACGCCGCCGGTGTGGTAGTGAGCGATCCACTCGGCGGAATCGGTCAGGGTGCGGATGATGTCGCCTTCCATGATCTGCATGTGGTAGATGTCGTAGAGGATGCGCACGCGGGGCGAGTCGACGGCGCGCATGATCTCCAGAGCGTACGGCATCCGGTCGCCGATGTAGTCGACGTGGCCGCCCGACTTCGAGTTCAGCACCTCGACCAGGATCGTCACCCCCTCCGCCTCGGCGATGGGCGCGCACTCGCGCAGGCATCGAATCGAGTTCTCGATGGCGGGCCCGTCGTCCATGCCCCGGCGGTTCCCGAAGAAGCAGATCACGTTGGGAACGCCTTCGCGCGCCGCCCGCGGGATGTGCTCCTCGAACGCGCCGATGATCGCGGTGTGGTTGCGGGGCTCGTTCAGTCCGTCCTCGATGGTGCCGGCGCCCACGTCGCCGCAGGAGACCACCAGCCCGTGATCCCGGGCGACGGCCCACTCGTCCACGGTGAGCAGGTCCATGGCCGGGAGGCCTATGTCGGCAACCGCCGCGCAGAACTCGGGCAGGGGAATGTCCGCGTAGCACCAGCGGGCCACGGACTGGGTGATGCCGCTCCGGGCGGCGGCGGCGGGGCTGTCCAGCTGCGCGCGCAGGGACCCGGCCGCCCCGGGCGCGATCAACCCAAGCGACGCGGCTCCGGTTGCCTTCAGCGCCTCGCGGCGCGTAAGGTGGGGCAACTTGTGCTCGGGATTCATCGGTTGAATTCCTTTTCCTGCAGCAAGACCGCGTCAAGGCGGCGGAAACGGTAACGCATGAAGCGACGGCAGGCCATTGGTGTGCTTGGAGGGGTGGCGGGCGCCCAGGTCCTGATGCCCCTCGACGAGCTGCACAGGCTGGTGGCGTGGCGCGAGCGGGTGCGTGCCTCGTCGGCGCCCCCCGGCGCATCCGAAGCCGCCGCGCGCCAAGCCGCGTCGCTGCTCACGCCGGCCCGCGCCCGGGCCATGGAGGCGCTCGCCGACGTGATCGTCCCCGCAACGGATACGCCGGGCGCGTCCGAAGCCGGGGTGAGCGAGTTCGTGGCCACGCTCGTGGACGGGTGGCTGGACGACGACGACCGGGACCGGTTCCTGGCCGGGCTCGATACGGTGGACCCCGCGTGCCGCGAGCGCTTCGGCAGCCCCTTCGCCGAGTGCGAGCCTGGTGAGCAGGCGGCCTTCGTCCGCGGCCTCGACCAGGAAGTGACCCGGCTGCGCGAGGATCCCGCCGCGGACGAATCTCAACACTTCTTCCACGACATCAAACGGTTCACCTTGACTGCGTACTTCACGTCTGAACCGGGACTCGCCGCGCTCGGCTACCGCACCACCTTCCGCACCTTCGAGGGGTGTGCGCCGCTCGACGCGCAGGAGGCCGGCCGATGACCATCGCGCGCAGGGACCTCTTCCACATCCGGCCGCGCCGCCAGGAGTTCGACGCCATCGTCGTCGGCTCGGGCATGTCGGGCGGCTGGGCGGCCAAGGAGCTCACCGAGCTGGGGGCCAGCGTGCTCGTGCTCGAGGCGGGACCGATGATCGTTCCCGAGCGCGACTACGCCGAGCATCTGCCCACCTACGAGATGCCGTACCGCGGCTGGAACGACCGCAAGGCGCTCGCGGCCGAGCAGCCGGTCCAGCGCGAGTGCTACGCCTGCGATGAGGTGGCGCGCAAGTTCTTCGTCAACGACATCGAGAACCCGTACACGACCGATCCCGACAAGCCCTTCCTGTGGATCCGCGGACGGCAGGTGGGCGGCCGGTCGATCATGTGGGCGCGCCAGTGCTACCGCCTGAGCGACCTCGACTTCGAGGCGAACGCGCGCGAGGGCTACGGGGTCGACTGGCCGATTCGGTACGCCGACCTGGCCCCCTGGTACGACCACGTGGAAGCGTTCGTCGGCATCAGCGGGCAGGCGGAAGGGCTGGCGCACGTCCCCGACGGCGTTTTCCTGCCACCGATGGAGATGTCGTGTGTGGAGGAGCATGTGGCGGGCGCGATCGCCAGCTCCTACGGCGGCGACCGCCTCATGACGATCGGGCGCACGGCCGTCCTCACCCGCGATCACAGGGGACGCCGCGCCTGCCACTACTGCGGCCCCTGCCACCGCGGATGCCGCACCCGCAGCTACTTCAGTTCCCTCAACGCAACCCTGCCCGCGGCCGAGATGACCGGCCGTCTGACCCTGCGTCCCAACAGCGTCGTCGCCGAAGTCCTGTGGGATCCGCGCGCCGGCCGAGCCAGCGGCGTACGCGTCATCGACGCCGAGTCGCATGAGGAACTCGAATTCCAGGCCCGCAGCGTCTTCCTCGGCGCCTCCGCGCTGGAGTCCGCGCGCATCCTCCTCAATTCGAAGTCGGCCGACTTTCCCGACGGTCTGGCCAACTCCAGCGGCGTGCTTGGCAGGTACCTCATGGACCACACCATGGGCGTCGGCGCGCGTGCGACCTTCCCCGGCTGGGAGGACCGGACCACCCGCGGACGCCGCCCGAACGGCATCTACATCCCCCGCTTCCGCAACGTCACCGATTCTTCGCCCGACTTCCTGCGCGGCTACGGCTATCAGGGCTCCGCGGTCCGCACAGGATGGGGCCGTGGCATCTCAATGCCGGGGTTTGGAGCGGATTTCAAGAGCGACTTGCTCCGCCCGGGCCCGTGGTCATTCGGAATCAGCGGCTTCGGCGAGTGCCTGCCCCGCGAGGAGAACCACGTGGCCCTCGACCCCGACCAGGTCGACAAATGGGGAATCCCCACCCTGCGCATCAGCTGCGCCTGGAGCGACAACGAGCGCCTCATGATGCGCGACGCCGCCCTGCAGGCCGCCGAAATGCTGGAAGCCGGCGGCGGCCGCGACATCACGATCGACACCGAGATGACCCCGCCGGGCCTCACCATCCACGAGATGGGCACGGCACGCATGGGCCGCGACCCCGCCACCTCCGTCCTCAACGCCCACAACCAGGCGTGGGACGTGCCCAACCTGTTCGTCGTCGACGGCGCGGCAATGACGTCGTCGGCGTGTCAGAACCCGTCGCTCACGTACATGGCGTTCGCGGCGCGCGCGAGCCACTACGCCGTGTGGGCGGCGCGGCGGGGGGAGATCTAGCAGGGGCTGCTGGGGCATGCGGTCGAGACGGACTGGCATGGGCATTTCTAGCCTTGGCCCAGGGGCGGAAGGTCGATTGGCGTGTACGCGGGAATGACGGTCGGTGTCGTGGTCCCGGCGAGGGACGAGGAGCAGAACATCGGGTCCGTCGTAGTCGATCTGCTGGCGCTGCGCAACGACCGGGGCGCACCGGTGGTCGACGACTTTGTCGTCTGCGACAACGGATCGACGGATGCGACGGCCACCCGGGCGCGCGAGGCCGGTGCACGCACGGTGCGGCAGGACACACCCGGCTACGGACTGGCCTGTCTGACGGCCCTCGAAGCCCTGCGTCCGGTCGATGTCGTGCTCTTCACGGACGGCGACCGGTCGTTCCACGCCGTGCATGGACTCAGGCTGCTCGAAGCCATAGCCGGTGGAGCCGATCTGGCCATCGGCTCACGAGCGATGGGCCACGGGGAGCCAGGCGCCATGTCGTGGCCGCAGATGGCGGGAAACCGCGTGGCCAGTGTGCTGATCCGCCTGCTGTGGGGGGTGCCGGTCACCGACCTCGGTCCCTACCGCGCCATTCGATCCCAGGCGCTCGGGCGCCTCGACATGCAGGACCGCACATACGGCTGGACCGTCGAGATGCAGGTCAAGGCGATCCAGCACGGCCTGAGGATCGTTGAGGTGCCTGTGGACGCCCTGCGGCGGCGTTTCGGCCGGTCCAAGGTGGGGGGCACGTTGCGGGGGGTCGTAGGTGCCGGCGTGGGAATCCTGTCGATGATCGCACGGCTCCGCTGGCGTGAGGCGCGGTCGGAAAGGCCCGCCCGTTCAAGGCCGCATGATAATCCTAAACAATAGTGTTCACTATCGCGGCCGAACGACCGGATGGGTATTGTCGGGACGCGTGTGGGTCCTGGTACAGTCTGAATAACAACCTGAACTATGGGCATGACGGGTGCAGGAAGGGTACAGCCGTGTGCTCGCCGTGTTGCAGTTCACGGGGGGCGAGCTAGACTTGGACGAGGGCGACAGGGCCTCCACGCCCGCAACTCCGGACTCGCGAAGGGAGACGGCCATGGACGTGAACGGACGACACCTCATAGGCAGCGCTATCGCCGGATTGGCCCTCGCGCTCGCATGCGGTCAGGAAGCGATCGACGAAGGGGCGTCCACGGGAGCCGGATCCGGGTCCGGTGCCGAGGCGCCCAGATTCGAGGTGGATCCCTTCTGGCCGAAGCCGCTGCCCGAGCACTGGTTGCTCGGCTCCACGATCGGGGTGGGTGTGGACTCTCGCGACCACGTCTTCATCATCCATCGCCGTGCCTCGATCGACGCGCGCACGGAGTTGGGCGCGGAAGCCGACCCGCCGACCGCGGCATGCTGCCGGGCCGCGCCCGAAGTCCTCGAATTCGATCCGGAGGGGAACCTGGTCAATTCATGGGGCGGTCCGTCCGACGAGTACGTGTGGCCCGAGTCGAACCACGGAATCACGGTCGACCACATGGACAACGTGTGGATAGGCGGCAACGGGGCGACCGACTCGCACATCCTCAAGTTCTCGCGCGACGGCCGCTTTCTGGCCTCCTACGGGCAACCGGAACTGGGCGCGGAACCGGACAGCCACAGCGAGACGCGCTTCAACCGGGTCGCCGAGGTGGCGTTCGACGCCGAAGCCAACGAAGCCTACGTTGCGGACGGCTACGGCGGGCGCCGCGTGGCGGTGCTCGATGCCTCGACCGGCGCGTTCAAGCGCTACTGGGGCGCCTACGGCAACGCCCCGGACGACACGCCCACGCCCCCATACGATCCCGACGCGCCGCCGCTCCAGCAGTTCCGCACGCCGGTGCACTGCGCCGAGCCCTCGCTCGACGGCCTGGTGTACGTCTGTGACCGCCCGAACAACCGGATCCAGGTCTTCCAAACCGACGGAACCTTCGTGGACGAGGTGATGATCGCACCGCGCACGCTCGGCGGCGGCTCGACCTGGGATCTCGCTTTCTCCCGTGATCCCGGGCAGCGCTACATGTATGTCGCCGACGGCAGCAACCACCGGGTCCACGTGATGGACCGCGCGTCGCTCGAGGTTCTGACGACGTTCGGCGACGGAGGCCGGCAGGCCGGCCAGTTCATCGGCGTCCACAGCATCGCCACCGACTCACGCGGCAACGTCTACACGACCGAGACGTACGAGGGCAAACGCATCCAGAAGTTCGTGTACATGGGTATGGGTCCGGTGTCCGCCGAACATCAGGGTACGCCGTGGCCGAGTGCCGGCGGGGGGCGGTGAGGGGGGATTCGGAGCAGGGTCAGCACCGATTGATAACCCGGATCGGTCCCGGATACTGCCCCACGACCTCATCCATTGTCCACAGCGTGACCCCCTCCACCTGCGCCTGCGCGACGAGCATTCGGTCGAACGGGTCCTTGTGGATCCCGGGAAGCAGGTCCACGGCAACCGCGTGAGCCCCGGTCACCGGCAACTCCGAGTAGCCGTTTTCGAGCAGTCCGCGACGCAGCAGCCGGGGGTCCACCACGAAATCGGCCCGTCCCAGCCCGCTCTTGATGGCGATTTCCCAGAGGGACGCAGCGCTGTAGGCCGGCTCTGACGCAGGATCGTTCAAAAATTCGCGTACCTCGGGCGGCAGCCGGTCGGGAAGCCCGGCGGCCCACAGCAGAAGGTGCGTGTCGAGGAGAGCGGTCACTCTCCCCCCTCGAAGGTCGCCAGGATTCCCTTGGCTCCCATGGTGTCGAAGTCGTCCGGCACCGAGATCTGGCCGCGCATGAATCCCGTGCGCCGCACCGCCTCCGGTTCCGGCGCCTCGACCGATACCACCTTCACCAGCGGCTTCCCCGAGCGCGCGATGACGAAGGGATCACCGGCCACGGCCTCGCGGACCAGCCGGGAGAGGTGGGTCTTGGCTTCGTGCATGTTGTAGATGCGCACGGAATGCCTCCGTTTGACATTAGTCTAGTCCAATGAACTTAGTCTATTTGTCACGCTCACGCTAGCCGGTCTGTCCTCCCTCACCCCTCCCAGGTCACCCGTCCCCCCGCCACCGTCCGCAGCACCGGGATCTCCTTGATCGCGTCCGGGTCCGCGTCGTGCGGGTCCGAGGCCAGGACTACGAAGTCCGCCAGCTTGCCGGCCGTCACCGATCCCTTGATGTCCTCCTCGAACGACGCGTACGCGCCGCCCATGGTGCAGATCCGCATCGCCTCGGGCACGGTGATCCGCTGGCTCGATCCCCACACGCGCCCGTCGAAGTCCTTCCGCGTGACCATGCTCTGGATCGCCATCAGCGGCTCGTAGGGCCCGGGCGTGTAGTCCGACGCCGGCGCCACCGGAATCTCGTAGTCCAGGAACGACCGGTGGGCGAACATCCACTCCATCTTCTCCGGCCCGTACTCGACCCACTTGTTCCCGTGGTAGTGGGCGTAGGTATAGAAGGGCGTCGGCACCGCTCCGGCGGCCTTGATCCGCGCGAGCAGGTCGGGATTCACGAGCGAGCAGTGTTCAATACGATGCCTCGGGTCCGGCCTCGGCCACAGCTCCTGGACACGTTCGTACGCGTCCAGCACCATGCCGATCGTGACGTCGCCGTTGGCGTGGATGCCGATCTGCCAGCCCGACCGGTGCGCCACCTCGACAACGTCGTGGAGGGCATCCGGCGTCATGGTGAGGATGCCGTAGTCGTCCGGACGCCCGACGTACGGCGTGCTCATGCGCATGGTGCGCTCCGACGCCGAGCCGTCCGCCCCGTACTTCACCCCGCCGACGCGCAGCCACTCGTCACCTAATCCGGTCGACACGCCCGCCTGGCGCATGTCCTCGTAGGCGCCGCGCATCATCATGTACACGCGGCAGCTCAGCTCGCCGTTGCGGTAGGCGGCGCTGTACGCCCGCACGCTGTTGGACGACGTGCCCGCGTCGTGGAAGGACGTCAGCCCTGCCTGGGCCATCAGCTCGGTGATGAGCTTGACGCCGGCGCGGCGGTCGTCGTCCGTGTGGGTGCTGGGGATCAGGGACGAGAAGACGTAGTTGGCGCGTTCCGCTACCAGGCCGGTCAATTCCCCGTCCACGCGGTCGAACCTGCCGCCGAACGGGTCGGGTGTCTCGGCGGTGATGCCCGCCAATGCGAAGGCGCGCGAGTTGTAGACGCTGGTGTGCCCTCCCCGGTGCCCCACCACCGCCGGGTGGTCCGGCACGGCCTCGTCCAGGTCCAGCCGGTTGAGCGGCCGCCCCTCGGCCAGCTTGGTGTCGTCGTACTTGAAGCCCTGGATCCACTCGCCGGGCGGCGTCTCCCGGGCGCGCGCCGCCATGCGGTCCTTGATCTCGGCGATGCTGCGCACATCGACGTTCACGTCCTTGAGTTCGCGGACTCCAGCGCCCGCGGGGTGGGTGTGCGCGTCGATGAAGCCCGGCGTGATCACCGCGTCCCCATGATCGAAGACCTGCGTGCCCGCGCCCCGAAGCGCGTCGATCTCACCGCGGGACCCGACCGCCATGAAGCGGCCGTCCTTAACGGCAAGCGACTCGGCGGTGGGACGCGCGCCGTCCATCGTGTGGATGACGCGGCCGTGGGCGATCAGGTCGGCCGTAGTCAGGCCGGAAGCGCCAGTGCGCAAGACGACGCCCTGGCCATCCCCGCAGCCGGCGAGGAAACCGGCGCCGACCGTGCCCGCGGCCGCTCCCAGGAACTGGCCTCTTGTCACTGACTTCATGTGTTCCTCCTGGCTCCGTGCCCGCCCATTGACCGTGCGCTCCCTGGTCCGGCCCGACGCGGCGCTCGGTCCTGCCTACCGTACCCTGTCCCCAATGCGGCTTCCGCGAACCTCCGTGATCCACGGAAAGGGCCGGAAGGAATCGCGGTCGTACGAGAAGTAAATGAATGCCACGCGGCCCTTGAATCGCCAGCCCTCTAGAAAGCCCCACAGCCGCGAGTCGATGCTGTCGTCGCGGTTGTCGCCTAGCATGAAGTAGTGGTCCGCCGGAACCACCAGGGGCCCCCAGTTGTCCCAGGTCCCCAGGTAGTCCTCCCCGGCGGCGCCCGCCAGAAACTCGTTCTGC
The DNA here is from genome assembly GCA_009838975.1 of Gemmatimonadota bacterium. Lineage (GTDB taxonomy): Bacteria > Gemmatimonadota > Gemmatimonadetes > Longimicrobiales > Gaopeijiaceae > Bin94. The sequence continues at coordinate 48,479 of VXQO01000025.1, forward strand.
CAGCGCATCTCGGGCTCGTGATAATCGCGCGGGCCGATCGTCTCCACGTAGGGCTCGTCGTGCACTGCACCGTTCAGGTAGAGCACCTTGTCGCGCATCTCGAGGGTGTCGCCGGGCATGCCCACGACCCGCTTCACGATCGTCATGTTCTCCTCGTGATGCGGATCGAATACGAGGATGTCGCCGCGCCGGGGCTCCGAGTAGCCGGGGATGCGGAGATTCGTGAAGGGTATGCGCGGCCCGATCGCGAGCTTGTTCACCGCCAGGAAGTCGCCCACCAGCAGCGTGTCCTCCATGGACCCCGAGTCGATCACATACGTCTCCAGCAGGAAGACCCTGAGGCAGAGGAAGATGACGAACGCCACCAGAAGCGAACGCACCCACTCCCCGAGTGAACTGCCGCGCCGGGCGTCGTCCTTGCCGCCACCCTTGCGATCGTCCTTGCGCGCACCGGACCCCCCGGCGCCTCCACCTTTCCGCTTCGCCTTGCGTTTTGCGGCCATGCCCTAGTCCCCCGTCCCCCGGGCCGCCGTGAACGGCCCGCCCACCACTCGTTTCACGTCGTCCATCACGGCGCTGGCGTCCGGCGGCGGTCTGGTGAAGAGGCTCACCACGATCGTCACCAGAAAGCCCGCCGCAAACCCCGGGATCATCTCATAGAGGTCGTAAAAGCGTTCTTTCAAGGCAATCCCGCCGCCCTCCGATCCGGGGAGGATGGGCAGCACCCACGCCACCGCGGTCAGGAAACCCGCGATCATGCCCCAGACCGCTCCCGCGCGCGTCGTGCCCCGCCAGAAGAGCGAGCACAGCACCACCGGCGTGAACGCCGAAGCCAGCCCGGACCACGCGAAGAGCACGAACCAGAAGATCATGCGCGACTCGGGCAGCGCCACCGCCAACCCTCCGAGTCCGATCACAACCGTCAGCCCGCGGCCGATCAGCGCCAGCCGCCGGTCGGAAAAGTCCGGCCGGAAGACCTTCTGCACCGTATCCCGCACCACCGCCGACGACGCCAGGATCAGCAGCGAGTCCACCGTCGACATGATCGCCGCCAGCACAACCACCAGGATCACGCCCGCGATCAGCGCCGGGAAGAATTCGGTCGACATCACCGGGAGCACCGTCTCGGGATCGGCCAGCCCGGGGAACAGGTAGCGCCCCGCCACCCCCGTCAGCACGGCGCCGATGTCGAAGACCACGATGCACAGCACAGCGATCACCCCGCCCTCGCCGATCTGGCTCCGACTCCGCGCCGACATGAACCGCGTCAGCAGCTGCGGCGCCCCCAGGAACGCCAGCCCGATGCCCGCGAAGCTGAGCGCGCTGATCACCCCCGCCGCCGACCACCCGTGCTCGCCCATCGGCAGCAGCAGCGCCGGATCAATCTCGCCGATCCCCGCCATCAACTCGCCCCATCCCCCCGCCTGCCAGATCCCGAAGATCGGCAGCAGCAGCAGGCACAGGAACATCAGAACCCCCTGCACGACGTCGCTGTACGCAACCGCCTTGAAGCCGCCGATGCTCGTGTACAGCAGAATCACCACCGCCCCGAGCAGCACGCCGCCCTCGTAGCTCGTCCCCAGGAACGACGAAAACGCCTTCCCCGACGCGGTCAGCTGCGCGGCGGTATACGCGCCCACCATCGTGAAGATGATCACCGCGCTCACCAGCCGCAGCACGTGCGCGCGATCCGCGAACCGGTCCGCCAGGTAATCCGGCACGGTGATCGCGTCGTACCGGTCCGTGAACTCCTTGAACGGGCGCGCGACCACCGTCCACGCCAGCGCAACCCCGATCACCTCGCCCAGCACGACCCACAGCGCGTGGAAACCGACCAGATACCCCATCCCGGTCAGCCCCAGCAGCAGCCACCCGCTCTCCCCGGTCGTGTTGGACGAAAACGCGATCACCCACGACGGAAGCTTCTTCCCGGCCACGTAGAACCCCGCCACGGAGCGGCTCTCGCGACTGGCCCACCAGCCGATCCCGATCAGGATCGCGAAGTATGTAACGAGCACGGCGATCATCGCACCGCCCCCTCCGGCCTCACCCACGGCCCGCATCCCCTCGCTGCGTCGCCTGCGGCGGAGCGCCGCCACCCGGCCGCTGCTCCGCATCCCGCGCATCGCCGCGCCTGTGCACCCGGTACGCCGCCGTAACCAGCACGATCCCCGGCGCGACGGCGAACGCCATCAGCACCCAGGTCCCGACGGGGAGCCCGGCGATCATCGGACAGCCGGTCCGGCGATCACCTGCCCGCCTCCACCGCGGCGCAGGCCCGGTCCAGGCGCCCGATCACGTCGTCGATCTCGGCCTCCGAGATCAACAGCGACGGCCCCAGGCGGATGACGTGGCCGTGCAATCCCCCGATCCCGATCAGGAGGCCCTCGTCTTTCGCCGCGTTGAGCAGCATGCCTGCCAGGCGCGGGGCGGGCTCCTTCGTGACCGGGTCCTCCACGAGTTCCAGCGCCTGCATCAGCCCCATTCCGCGCACCTCGCCGATCCAGTGGTGCGAGGCCGCGAGCCGGTCGAGGGCGCGGCGGAGCTGCCGGCCGCGTTCCCGGGCCCGGGTGCGCACGTCTTCCGCGCGCATGACGTCCAGCGTGGCCACCATGGCGGCCATGCACACCGGGTTGCCCCCGAACGTCGAGAGCGTCTTTCCGCTCCAGTTGCCCGCGATCTCGTCGGTGGTGATGGTGGCGCCCACGGGCATGCCCCCCGCGATCCCCTTCGCCATGACCATGATGTCGGGCACGACCTCCCAGTGCTCGATCGCGAACCAGCGGTCGCCCGTGCGTCCGAACCCGGCCTGCACCTCGTCCGAGATGAAGAGGCCGCCGTACGACCGGATGATATCGGCCATCCGCTGGAAGTATCCCCTGGGCGGCACGATGTAGCCGCCGACGCCCTGAATGGTCTCCGCGATGAAGGCGGCGGGGCGCCCGTTCGTCGTCGTCTCGATCACTTCGATCAGGTCGCGCGCGTAGATCTCGACGAGCTCCTCGTCGCTGGACGTGCCGAACGGCGCGCGGTACGGGTACGGCGAGAGTGCGTGCGTGATCCCGGTTACCGTGCTGGGCAGGACGCGCCACGGGGCATGCGCCGTGACCGAGATGGCCGAACTGGTTCGGCCGTGGTACGCCTGCCGTAGCGCGATGATCTCGGTGCGGCCCGTGTGCAGCCGCGCCGCCTGCAGCGCGGTCTCGATCGCCTCCGCGCCGCTGTTCAGGAAGAAGGTGCGGGTGAGGCCGCCCGGCGCGATCCCCGCCAGGCGCCGCGCCGCCTCGACCTGGCGTTCGGTGACGTACAGCGTCGAAGTGTGCCCCAGGCGGGCCGCCTGTTCCTGCACGGCGTTGACCACGGCGGGATGGCAGTGGCCCAGCGATGTCGTGAGGATCCCCGCGAAGGCATCCAGGTACTCGCGCCCGTCGGCGTCCTTCACCCAACACCCCTGGCCCTCGGCGATCGTCACCGGCTCCGGGTACAGAGGCGTCACGCAGTCGAAGATGTACTTGCGCTGCTCGGCGAGGATCCCGGCGCCGCGGCTTGCTACTGCTTCCATTTGCTCCATCCCGTGTTGGTCTACCAGCGGGAAATCACCACCCGCTGATCGGTGAAAAACGAGACCGCGTCCCGGCCCTGCGCCTTGAGGTCGCCGTAGAACGAGTTGCGGGTGCCGCCGAACGCGAAGAACGCCATCGGCGCGGCGACCCCGATGTTGACCCCGATCATCGAGATCCCCGCACGGTAGCGGAACTCCCGCGCGGCACGGCCCGAATTGGTGAAGATCGACGCCGCGTTGCCGTACCGGCTCTTCGCCAGCATCTCGAGCGCGGCCTCCAGGCTCGGCGCCCTGGCCAGCCCGGCGACCGGTCCGAACACCTCTTCCCGGCCGATCGGCATCTCGGGCGTGACGTCCTCGAAGACGGTGGGGCCGACCCAGTGACCGTGCGGGTAGCCCGAAACGCGCAAGCCGCGCCCGTCCATGAGCAGCCGCGCGCCGTCCCGCTCGCCCTCGTCGATGAACTCGTTGACCCGGTCGCGGTGCGCGCCCGAGATCACGGGCCCCATGTCCACGCCATCGTCGAGGCCCCGGCCCACCTGCAGCGACGCCGCGCCGTCCAGGATGCCGTCGCGCATCGGCCCGTACGCGTCGCCGACGCCGACCACGACCGACCCCGCCAGGCAGCGCTGGCCCGCGGACCCGAACACCGAGCCCACGACCGCGTCCGCCACCATCTCCGGATCGGCGTCGGGCAGCACGATCATGTGGTTCTTGGCGCCGCCCAGCGCCTGCACCCGCTTGCCGGCGAGCGCGGCCCGCTCGTAGATGATCTTTGCCACCTGGCTCGACCCCACGAACGAGACCCCCGCCACGTCGGGGTGGTCGATCAGCGCCTCCACCGTCCCCTTGCGGCCGTGCACCACGTTGAGCACGCCGGGCGGCAGCCCCGCCTGTTCGGCGAGCTCGACCACGCGCTGATGCGTGAGCGGGTCCTGTTCGCTCGGCTTGAGCACGACCGTGTTCCCTGCGGCGACCGCGTACGGCCAGAACCAGAGCGGGATCATCACGGGGAAGTTGTACGGGGTGATCACCGCAAACACGCCGATCGGCTGGCGCACGGTCTCACAGTCCACGTCCCGGGCGATGTCCTCGAGGGTGTCACCCATCATCAGGGTGGGCATGCCGGCGGCGTGCTCGACGTTCTCGATGCCGCGCTGCACCTCGCCCCACGTCTCCGCGACGTTCTTGCCGTGTTCGCGCGATAGGCTCACCGCGAGTTCGTCGTGGTGCTCGTCCAGCAGCGCCTTGAGGCGGAAGAATACCCGCGCGCGCTCCGGGACGGGGGTGCGGCGCCAGGCGGGGAAGGCCGCGACGGCCGCCGCGACCGCGTGGTCCACGTCGCTTCGGCCCGAGACGGGGACGGCGCCAAGCGTCTTGCCGGTCGCCGGGTCGGTGATGGCGAGATTCTCGCAGGCGTCGGGTGTCACCCAACTCCCCGCCACGTAGTTGGCCGCGAGGCCGTGTGAGGTGGTCGGCATTTCCCTACACCTCCTCGGAGGACGTGGCGGCCATGCCCACGATGTGCTCGTATTCCGCCTCGGTCACCGGCTGGACCGACAGGCGGCTGCGGTTCACCAAGACCATCCCGGCGAGCTCGGGGGTCGCGCGGATGCGGGGCAGCGTGACCTCGCGCTCGAACTTCTCGATGAAGCGGATGTCGACCATGAACCAGCGGGGGTTCTCGTCGGTCGCCTTGGGGTCGAAGTACTTGCTGGACGGGTCGAACTGCGTGTGGTCCGGGTAGGACTCGCGGCAGACCTCGGCGATTCCGGCGACCCCCGGGGGCTTGGCGTTCGAGTGGTAGTAGAGCACGCGGTCGCCGATCCGCATTCTGTCGCGCATGAGGTTGCGGGCCGCGTAGTTGCGGACGCCGTCCCAGTACGTGGTGCCGTCGCGCTCGAGGTCGTCGATCGAATAGACGTAGGGCTCGCTCTTCATGAGCCAGTGCTGGCGGGGCATTGGGGTTACTCCTCCTGGTCCTGGTCCTGTCGGTCCTGTTGCGGTCCGGCCTGTTCCTGCGCGGGCTGCTGTACCGGCTCCGTCAGGCGGGCGGCGACGTAGCCGTCACCGCCGCCCGGGAGGCGCACACGGTACCACTCCCCCGCTGCGCCCACGACGCGGAGCGGAGCGTCCGGATCGAGTTCCCCCAGGACATCCTCGCGGGTGCCCGGCCCGGCGCGGAGCCGGATTCCCTCGTTGCGCGGCTGCACCCTGGCTCCGAGGAGCGCCGCGTCTGCCGTTTGCTCGGCGAGTTGCGTGCGGGGCGCCGTGAGGAAGGGAAAGGGATCGAGAGGGCCCTCGCCCCGGCGATAGATGCCAAAGTGCAGGTGCGGCGGCGTGGTGCGCGCGTTTCCGGTGTTGCCGACGAAGCCGATCGTGTCACCCGGTTCGACGAGGTCTCCGTCGCTCACGTGCTGGCTGTCGAGGTGCGCGTAGTAGATGCTGGCGCCACGTTGCCGGTCGCGGAGCCACACCACCTTGCCGCCGATCCGCGTGTTGCGAACGCGATCCGCCCGCCCCGCCGCGACCGCAAGCACGGGGGTGCCGCGTCTGGCGAAGATGTCGACCCCATGGTGCCGGCGCCTTCCACCGTCCCGGGGCGCCCCGAAGAAGCTCAGGATCGAAGGCGCGGAGTGCCCCTCGACGGGAAAGGCGAACACGTTATCCTCGCCGAGGGTTACGCGGAAGCTGCCGCCCCTGAGGAGCTCGGGCTGGACGCGCAGGACGTAGTCGCCACCCCTCCAGGGGTCCTCGTGGCTGAAGGTGCGGGACAGAGAATCCGACGAGAACACGGGCCTTGGCGGGTTGTCGCCGCTCGCCGGCAGCCTGAAGAGGTCGATGAAGAGGCGAGTGTCGTCATCGGAATCCAGGGAGACGGCGAAGGTGAGCTTGCGGCCTCTCGGGATGTGGATGCGGTACGCCACCGCCGACGGCTCTTCGGGCGTAATGTACCCCTCTTCTTCGAACGGGGGCGTGACCGTGACCGGTTGCGTCAGCGCGCGTTGCCCGGCTGCCTCCCAGTCGCGCACCAGCGCCGTTTCGCCGAGCCCCGCGGCTGCCAGCGAGGCCTGGTAGGCTTCGTAGGGAGTGAGGTCGCGGAAGCTGTCCTCGAGCACTTCGACCTGCTCGCACGCCGCCAGCGCCCCGGTCACGGCGAGGACGCCGAGGTGACATCGCCGTCGACGGCCCCGTTTCGTCGCGGACCGATCGCCGCTCGAGCGAAGCAGGGCTGGCGTCACGCGCTGGCCTACGCCGGACCGGCCGCCTTCACTGCCCCGGACACCTGGCCCGCGAAGCGCACGAAGTTGCGCTTGAACATGGCAGCCAGCTCGGCGGCGGCCGAATCGTAGGCGGCGCCGTCGCTCCAGGTGCCGCGTGGCAGCAGAACGTCGTCGGGTACCCCTGGCACATGCTGCGGCAAGCGCAGGCCGAAGACCGGATCGACGGTCTGGGGGACGTTGTCCAGGTCGCCGTGGAGGGCCGCCGCCAGCATGGCGCGGGTGTAGCCGAGCTTCATGCGGGTGCCGACGCCGTAGCGGCCACCCGTCCAGCCGGTGTTGACGAGCCATACCCGGGCGGCGTGCTCGCGCGTCCTCCTGCCGAGCAGGTCGGCGTACACGCCCGCGGGCCGCGGAAGAAACGGCGCGCCGAAGCAGGCGCTGAAGGCCGCGCGGGGTTCGGTGACGCCCCTTTCCGTGCCCGCAACCTTGGCCGTGTAGCCGGAGAGGAAGTGGTACATGGCCTGTGCGGTGTCGAGCCTGGCGATCGGGGGAAGCACGCCGAAGGCGTCGGCGGTGAGGAACACGACGTTGCTCGGGTGGCCGCCCTGGCCGGACGGCACCGCGTTGGCGATGAAGTGAATCGGGTAGGAGGCACGGGTGTTCTCGGTGATCTCGGCCGAGTCGTAGTCGATCTCCCGCGTGCGTTCGTCCAGGATGACGTTTTCGAGGATGGTCCCGAATCTGCGCGTGGCGCGGTAGATGTCGGGCTCTCCCTCGGGGGAGAGACGGATCGTCTTGGCGTAGCAGCCCCCCTCGAAGTTGAAGACGCCGTCGTCGCTCCAGCCGTGTTCGTCGTCACCGATCAGCTGCCGGTCCGGGTTGGCCGAAAGCGTGGTCTTGCCGGTTCCCGAAAGGCCGAAGAAGAGTGCGGTGTCACCTGCGGCGCCAATGTTGGCGGAGCAGTGCATGGGCAGAACGCCGCGGCCGGGCAGCATGAAGTTCAGCGCCGAGAAGATGGACTTCTTGATCTCGCCGGCGTAGGCGGTGCCGCCCACAAGCACCACCTTCTCGCTGAAGTTGACGATGATGAAGGCGCCCGAATTGGTGCCGTGACGGCGGGGGTCGGCCTCGAGCGACGGGGCGTGGTATACGATGAAGTCCGGGGAGAAGTCCGCTTCCTCGCCCGGATCCAGGCGCAGGAACATGTTGCGGGCGAAAAGGTCGTGCCACGGACTTTCCGAAATCACGCGCACCCGGATTCCGTAGCGCGGATCGGCCCCGGCCTTGGCGTCGCGGACGTACAGATCGCGGTTGTTCAGATGATCGATGATCCCGGCCTTGAGGAGCTGGTAGTGCCCTTCGGCGATCGGCACATTCACGTCTCCCCAGTCGATGAGGCCGCCGGTGTCTGCCTCCCGGACCACGAAGCGGTCGTTGGGGGAGCGGCCGGTGTGGGGCGCGGTCAGGGTTACGAGTCCGCCGCCGTGCGCGAGCCGCCCCGTGCCGAGTCGCAGCGTTTCTTCGTAGAGCTCTGCGGGCGACAGGTTGCGACGAATCCGCCCCCTGGGAGTCATTCCCTCGCCGCGCAGAGCCGTGGTCGGTGCTTCTGCAACAAGCATTTCTCTATCCGTAACTCGCGGTTGTTCGGTCAATCCGCAGCGGTGCCCTTTGCATCCGCCAATCTGGTAATGTGATTCCGCTCGGTCCGTGCGTCTACCGATGCGATGCCGATGAGGTGAACCACTTCGAGCACGGAACTCCCCCGCTGAAGGATGTGAACCGGCTTGTCCATGCCCAGGAGGATGGGACCGATGACCTCGGCGTTGCCCAGCTGGCTGATCAGCTTGTAGCAGGCGTTGGAAGCACTGAGGGTGGGAAAGACCAGGACGTTGGCCGGCCCGGTCAGATCGCTGAACGGGTACGTCTCCGCGATGATACGCGGGTCGACCGCTACGTCCGCCTGCATTTCGCCGTCCACGGCGAGGCCCGGTGCCAGCCGCTTGACCCACTTGACCGCCTCGCGGACCTTCGCGGCTTCCGGGTGCCGCACCGATCCGAAGTTCGAGAAGGACAGCATCCCGATTCGCGGCTGAATCCCCAGGTCGCCCACGAATCGGGCTGCCGATATCGCGATCTCGGCGAGGGTCGCCGGGTCGGGGTCGATGTTGACCGTGGTGTCGGCGAAGAAGAGCGGGTCGCGGTCGCGGAAGGCGACGATGTGAAGCCCCGACACCTTGTTCACCGTGGGTGAAGTGCCGATCACCTCCAGGGCCGGCCTCAGGATCTCCGGGTAGTTGGAGTCGATTCCCGCCACCATCGCGTCCGCGTCGCCCGCCCGCACCATCATGGACGCGAAGTAGACGGGCTGGTAGGCTCGGGCGCGCGCTTCGGCAAGCGTCAGCCCCTTGCGGGCCCGGCGCCGATGGAAGTCGTCGGCGTATGCGTAGCGGGCCTCCTCCACCGATGGGGGATGGATGCACTCCACGCCGCTCAGGTCGATCCCGAGCTCGGCTGCGAAACGGTGGATCTTGTCCGGGTTGCCGATCAGGACGATGCGCGCCGTCCCTTCCTGGACGACCTGTGCCGCCGCGCGCATCACGCGCTCGTTGTAGCCGTCGGCGAGCACGATCCGCGCGGGCTCCCTCCTTGCTCGTCCCAGGATGCCCCGCATTGCCTCCCGGCCGGGTCCCAGGCTCGCCTCGAGCCTGTGGCTGTATTCCTCCAGGTCGAGCGCGGTCCGCGCGACGCCTGATTCCATCGCGGCCTTTGCCACGGCGGGCGACACGTGCAGCAGCACCCTGGGATCGAACGGCTTCGGGATCAGATACTCCGGCCCGAACTCGAACGCGTCGTCTCCGTATGCCTTGAGCACCGATTCCGGGACGTCGTCGCGCGCGAGCTCGGCAAGTGCCCGGGTGGCGGCGAGCATCATCTTCTGGTTGATCCTGCGGGCTCTCACGTCGAGTGCGCCGCGGAAAAGGAAGGGGAACCCGAGTACATTGTTGACCTGGTTGGGATAGTCGGACCTGCCGGTCGCGGTGATCGCGTCGTCGCGGACCTGGGCGACGTCTTCCGGGGTCACCTCGGGATCGGGATTCGCCAGCGCGAAGATGATCGGGCGGGGGGCCATGGACGCCACCATCTCCGGCGTGATCACCCCCTTGGCCGACAGTCCGATGACCACGTCGGCGCCGGCCATCGCTTCGGCCAGAGTCCGTTCCGGCCGGTTCGTGGCGAAGGGAAGCTTGTATTCGTTCATCCCGTTCTCGCGCCCCTCGTAGATCACGCCGGCTCGGTCGACCATGAGCATGTTCTCGGCCCGGACGCCCAGCCGGAGGCAGTGGCGCGCCGTGGCCAGGGCGGAGGCACCCGCACCGCTGAACACCACCCTGGCCTCGGCCATGTCGCGGCCCGAGATCTCGATGGCGTTCAGGAGCGCCGCACCCGCGATGATCGCGGTGCCGTGCTGGTCGTCGTGAAAGACCGGGATCCGCATGGTCCTTCGCAGGGTCTCCTCGATGAGGAAGCACTCGGGAGCCCGGATGTCCTCGAGGTTGATGCCGCCCACGGTGGGTTCCAGCAACTGACAGAAGCGGATGACTTCGTGCGGATCCTCGGTCCCGATCTCGATGTCGAAGACGTCGATCCCCGCGAATTTCTTGAAGAGGACGCCCTTGCCTTCCATGACCGGCTTGGCGGCCATCGCCCCGATGTTTCCGAGGCCCAGCACGGCGGTTCCGTTGGATACCACGGCAACGAGGTTCCCGCGGGCCGTATAACGGAAAACCTCTTCGGGATCCCGATGGATGGCCATGCACGGTTCGGCCACGCCGGGGCTGTACGCGAGCGTGAGGTCTCTCTGTGTTGCGACCGCTTTCGTGGGAACGACCTCGATCTTCCCGGGGCGGCCTTCGGCATGATACTCGAGTGCGTCGCTTTCGAAGCCCGACAACGATGTCTCCTCGTGTTCGGAGCGGCTTTCGTCGGCCACTCCGCGCTGCTGGTTCTGAATTCTCGATCCTGAAGGGGTCGGCCTGCGGCTTCCCCGCCGGGAAGTGATCCTACCGGAGCCGCCGAAGCCGCGTCAATCGCCGATCCTCTCCGGGCACCAACCCTTTGACGACCACCCGGGTCTAACCATCTTCGAAAGTTGCATCCCCCACCGCCGGGTCACACCCCGGCTCCTCTTTTCACATCGGTTCGCATCAGATGAGAACATGACCGCCTCCACCGTCCGTCCGGCGGTCTTCGGACTTCTCCTCTGGCCGGCCCTGGCGGCAGAGACCTCGTTGGCCCAGGAGGCCCGGCCCGACCCTCTTCCCGCCCAGGACTGCGACGGCGCCGTGATCACGCGTGTCTTCGTGGACAACCACTCGATCTACGACGCCCCCGAACCCGACACGTCGGGTGCCGAGGGCCTGGTCCCGAGGTTCAGCAACTGGGCACGTTCCGTCGCCAACCGGCTGCACCGGAGAACCCGTCCGAGCTTCATCGAACGCGAACTCCTCTTCAAGGCCGGCGACTGTCTCGAACCGCTCATGCTGGACGAGTCGGAGCGCCTGCTCAGAGCCCTGCCCTTCATTGCGGAGGCGGACGTCTACCCCGTTCCCATCGGTGACGACGAGGTGCACGTCGTCGTCGACACCCGGGACGACTGGACCCTGAAGCTGGATGTCCGCGGCGATTGGGACGACCGCCTGCGGCTGACGCACGTCGGCCTGACCGAGGAAAATCTCTGGGGTACCGGCACGCTGATCGGATTCTATCTCAGCGAACGGGACGAAAAACGTGATCTGGGGGGCCAGTTTCGCACCGAGCAGTTCGCCGGGACTCGCCTCGACGCCCATGTCTCCGGCGGACGAACGCGCACCGGCGTCTTCTTCACCGAGTCCGTGTCCTACCCGTTCGTGGGCGAAGTCGGGCAGTGGGCGTTCGTGGAGTCGTTCGCCCTGCGCGAGGATCTCTTTCCGTACGCCGCGCCGGCCGGATCTTCGTTCACCAACGCGAGCCTGCCCATCCAGACCCGCTACGGCGAAGGCACCCTCGGGCGCCGTTTCGGCACCCCGGGCGACCTCACGGTTGTCGCGGGTGGAGTGTCCTGGGAGGACGTGCGCTTCGATGGGTTCCCGGGCGGTGTCGAGGTGGTCTCGGGGTTCGACTTCTCCGTACGCGACACGGCCGACTCGGCCACGATCGAAGCCATCCGGCCACAGGTTGCGGCCCGAAAGAGCGGATACCTCAATGTCCTCGCCGGCAAGCGGAACGTGCGGTTCATCACGCGCCGCGGCCTGGACGCAATCCGCGGAGTACAGGATGTACGTGTCGGAACGCAGGCTCTGGTCGCCATGGGCACGTCATTCGGGAGGCAATGGGCCAGCCCCGCCGCCGCCGGGCGTGAAATCCGCGGGAAAGTGTCGCTCTTCGCCGGTTCCGCGCGTTCGAACTGGGTCTTCAACACCGAACTCAACCTCGAGGGCGCCCGATCGTTCGGAGACGCGAGCGACGGCGGCAACTTCCGCGACGTCCTCGGCGAGTTCGACGCCTACTTCTACTGGCACCCCGTCACGAGCGGTCGCCACACGTTCGTGGCCGGGCTCTCCGGCGCAGGGGGCTGGAGGAACACGCTTCCATTCCAGCTCACCGTGGGTGGCCCCCACGGCATCCGGGGTTACGACCGGGAGGATTTCCCGGCTGCGCAGCGGCTCGTGGTCAACCTGGAGGACCGCATACGGCTGGATGGGCCGTTTCCCGATCTCTTCGACCTCGGTCTGGTCCTGTTCTTCGATGCCGGTGCCGGATGGAGCGGCGATGTCCCGTTCGGAACCGACTCCGGACTCAGGACTTCCGCCGGAGCGGGGATCCGTGTGGCGCTGCCCGCCGGGGCGCGTCAGGTGTGGCGCCTAGACGTTGCCGCGCCACTGGAGTGCCGCAGTGTCCAGTGTGTTCAGGTGCGTGCCGGCGCCGACCTGGTGAGCCTGCTGACCGGATTCGACGACCGGCAGGTTCGCCGCAGCCGGGCCGCGAGTCCGGCCGCCGCGTTTCTGGGCAGCAGGTGACGGAACATTTGACTTCGAGTGCGAAGGATCGTAAACTGTTGCTCCCCACCTCCGTCCCCGGCCGCCTTCACCGATGAGTAACTGCCGATTCCGGGTCGGTTGCGCGCTCCCGGGCCCCGGTGGGATGCGACAACGTCAACCCCTTCAGGAGAACGTCATTGTTCGCAGCCTCTCGCGGTCTCGATTCCTTCGACCAGTATCTACAAGACGTAGAACGCTACCCACTCATCTCGGATCCGGAGGAGGAACGGGCGCTCGCGCGAAGAGCCCGAACAGGTGACAAGGAGGCGGCGGAGCGCCTTGTCACCGCCAACCTTCGCTTCGTCATCTCCTACGTGAAGAAGTATCAGGGCCGAGGCCTGGGACTCGCGGAACTGGTTTGCATCGGCAACGAGGGCCTCCTGAAGGCCGTCAAGAAGTTCGATCCGGACAAGGGCGTGAAGTTCATCTCCTACGCGGTCTGGTGGATTCGCCAGACTGTGCTCCAGGCCCTGGCCGAACAGACCCGCTCCGTCCGCATCCCTCTCAACCAGAATTCCAACCTCGCGCGACTGTCCCGCACCAACACCGCTCTGACTCAGCAGCTTGGACGCTCCCCGACCGACCAGGAACTCGCCCGCGAGATGGGCGAGCCGCTGGAGACGGTTCGCGCACTGCGCCGCGTCGCTGCGACCGAGCTGAGCCTGGACGCCCCGCTCGACCGCGGTGATCGTGACAGCGCAAGCTTCGGCGAACGGTTCGCCGGCGCGGAGGGCAGCGAGATCGAGGAGGACGTGGAGGCCGCCGCCCGCCGCGACTACCTCGAGAACATGTTCGACAGCTACCTGACCGAGCGTGAGCGCAAGATCCTCTACCTCTACTACGGCCTCGACGATGGCGAGGAGCGGACCCTCGAGGAAATCGGCTCATTGCTGGGCGTGACCCGCGAGCGTATCCGCCAGATCCGGAACCGGGCGTTCGAAAAGCTCAGGGAGAGTCCCCAGGGCGATTCGCTTTCCGGCTTCTGGGCCACCAACTGATCGACCCACCGGGCGTCAGACTTCCGCGCCGCGCGGGCTGAGCATCACCATTTCACGGGCCCTGATTTCCGCCGTGGGTATCGTGACGCCGTCACGCTCGTAGGAGTCGTACTGCAGGTAGCCCTCCACATAGAGCTTGTCGCCCTTCGAGACGTACTCCTCGGCCACCTGCGCGAGGCGGCCCCAGAGGTTGACCCGGTGCCAGTCCGTCCGTTCCTCCGAGTCCTCTCCTGTCGTGCGCCAGTTGGTGGCCAGCGAGACTCGCGCCACCTTCACTCCGGCGCTCGTTACGCGCACGTCGGGGTCGCTCCCCACGTTTCCCACGAGAATGATCTTGTTGACTGAGCGGCTCACGTGTGCATCCTTTCCCTGCCTTGTGGACTGATGACCGGTGCCCATTCCCGATCGCCGGGACACCCCGGGTACGCCGGTCGTCTTGTGGACGCACAAGTGTCGGTCGAAACGAGGGGCGTTCCAATAGCTGGATGGGACAGGTTTTTCCGGGGACTGCGGACGTGCTCCGACTCCGCCGCGCGCACCCCGCCGGGATGACGGGAGGTCAGGTCTTGCAGTCGTACCAGGTTCTGCCGGAACCGGCGTCGACCCTCAATGGAACACTCAGCGTCAGCGCCGATTCCATCATGTCGACGACGGTGGCGGTGACCTCCTCGACCCGCCCGTCTTCGACCTCGAAGACGAGTTCGTCGTGCACCTGCAGGAGCATGCGAGCGCCGGAGTCATCGCCCAGCGCCTCCCCCACGCGGATCATCGCAACCTTGATCAGATCGGCCGCCGTGCCCTGAATCGGGGTGTTCTGCGCCACCCGTTCGCCGAACTGGCGCACGTTCCACGCCCGGGCGCGCAGCTCGGGGATGTAGCGGCGCCTCCCGAGCAGCGTCTCGACATACCCCGTGTCCCGGGCCTGCGCCACCTGCTCGTCGAGAAAGCGCCGCACCCCCGCGAAGCGCTCGAAGTACTGCGCGATGAACCTCTTCGCCTCGTCCATCGAGATGCCGAGTTGCCGCGACAGCCCGAAGGGTCCCTGGCCGTAGAGCGTGGCGAAGTTCACCGTCTTGGCCTGGTCGCGCATCCCCCCGGTGACCTCGTCCACGGGCACGTCGAAGATGACTGCGGCTGTCTCCCGGTGAACGTCCTTGTCCTCGCGGAACGCGCGCACGAAGACCTCGTCGCCGGAGAAGTGGGCCAGTATGCGGAGTTCGATCTGGGAGTAGTCGGCCGTGACCAGCATGGATCCCGTGGATGACACGAAGCCCCGTCGGATCTCACGGCCCAATGTGGTGCGGATCGGAATGTTCTGGAGGTTGGGGTCGGAGGAGGAAAGCCGGCCGGTCGCCGCGACGGCCTGGTTGAAAGTCGTGTGGATACGCTTCGTCGCGGGGTTGACCAGCGCGGGCAGCGCGTCCACGTAGGTGTTCCGCAGTTTTTCCAGCTGGCGGTAGTCCATCATCAGGCGCGGCAGCTCATGGCCGCGGGCGGCCAGTTCCTCGAGTACGGACGAGTCGGTGGACGGTCCTGTCCTGGTACGCTTGATAACCGGCAGGCCGAGCCGCTCGAAGAGGATCTCCCTGAGCTGGGGAGTCGAGTTGATGTTGAATTCCGTGCCCGCGACCTTGTGGATGTCCTCGCGGATGAGGCGGAGTTCGTCGACCAGGCGCGCGCTCATCGCCGCGAAGAAACCCGCGTCGATGCCCACGCCATGCATCTCCATTTCCGCCAGAACGGGAATCAGTGGCATTTCCAGCTCCCGAAAGAGCCTCTCGAGCCCCTGTGAAGCCATCTGCCCGGCGAAGTGATGCCAGAGCCTCAGCGACACCTCTACCTGCTCACATGCGAAGTGAAGCGCCTCGTTTGCGGCGATGTCTCCGAAGTGCCGACGCTTCCTGCCCGTACCGAGCAGGGTGGCAGGCGAGGTGAGTTCCCGTCCCAGGAAGTCGGACGCCAGCGCGGCCGGATCCTGACGGCGGCGACCGGGGTCGAGCACGTAGGACGCCACCATGACATCGTGCAGGGGCCCGGCGAGCTGGAGTCCCGCACGGCGGCACGCGATCAGTGAGCGCTTGAGGTCGTGCCCCACCTTGGGCACTGCGGGGTCGGCCAGGACCCTGCGGATGGGCTCGAAGGCGGCGCTGTCGAGCGCGGGGAGGTTGTCGGGCAGGTCTTCGCGCATGTCGCCGAGTTCGAGCGACATCGCCGCCTCGTGCGAGACCGGGAGATAGTGGCAGCGATGCGGATCGGCGGCGATGGCGATTCCGGCGACCTGATCCCGCGTGGGCTCCAGGGTGCGGTTGAGCACGACGATCGCCATGGCGCCCACCTGCCGGCACTCCGTCGCGATTTCGGCCAGCTGCGCGGGGTCGGTAACGAGCCGGTATTCGGCGGGGGCCGCTTCGTCCTGCGGCTCGCCCGCGCCTGGTGGAGCCCTTTCGCGATCAAGGCGCTCCACGAGGGTGCGGAACTCCAGTTCGACATAGAGCGCGCGCAACCGGTCGTTGTCGGGTGCAGAGACGCGCAGGTCGCTCAGGTCGGCGTCCAGTTCAAGATCGGTCTGGATGGTCACGAGCTGCTTCGATAGCAGGACATCGTCGCCGTTTGCAAGCAGCGACTCCCTGGGCCGCTTGGCCTTGATCTCTTCGGCGTGCGCCAGCACCTCCTCGACGGTCCCGTACTCGTGGAGGAGCTTCTGCGCGGTCTTTGGCCCGATGCCGGGTGCGCCGGGCACGTTGTCCGAGCTGTCCCCCACCAGCGCCAGGTAGTCGACCACCTGCCCGGGCCCGACCCCGAACTTCTTCGACGCTCCCGACGCGTCCAGCCACTCCGCGGCCACCCCATGGGGCCCCCCGCGACCCGGGTTGAGCAGGTGTACCCGGTCCCCCACCAGCTGGAAGAAGTCCTTGTCGCCCGAGACGATCACGGCCTCCAGCCCCTCGGCCACCGCGCGCGCCGCGAGCGTCCCGATCACGTCGTCCGCCTCCCACCCCTCCACCTCGACTACGCGATCGCCGAAGGCCGCCACGAGTTCGCGAATGCGGGGCAGGCTGTCGCGCAACTCCCGCGGCATCTTCGCGCGGGTCGCCTTGTAGTCGGGGTAGAGTTCCTCGCGGTGGCTGCGGCCCGAATCGAAGACCACGGCGATGTAGTCCGGCTGGTACTCGTCGCGGATGGCCTGAAGGAAATTCGCGAATCCGAAGGGCGCGGACGTGTTCTCTCCCCGCGCGTTCGTGAGGGGGCGGTTGATGAAAGCGAAGAACGACCGGTAGATCAGCGCATACGCGTCGATCAGGAACAGTCGGGGTGCCGTCTTGTCCGGGATTTCCATTGATTCCTGGATGACGCTCTGGACGGCGCTACGGCTGCTGGAGCGCCCGGTGACGCGACAGAACTGTCAAGCGCAGGTTACATTCTGTAAAGTGCGAATTACATTTGCGGCCTGTGGGCCACGCTCCGTATCGCAGACGTCGAGCTCCACCTCTTCGCCCTCGGCCAGGGTACGGAAGCCGTTCCCCTCGATCGAGCTGAAGTGAACGAAGACCTCGTCGCCCGTAGGCAGGGAGATGAAGCCGTACCCCCTGGAGTCGTTGAACCACTTGACCGTCCCTCGCGCCATGCCCGCATTCCTCCCGAGAATTGGAAACCGGTGTCGCCCGGCGGAGTCCCCGCCCGGGCCCGTCGCGCTTCATGATGGGGAGGGCCGGCGCGGGGCGTCAAGCGAGGTTGCTCCCGCGGCCGGTCTGGCCTCTGCCCTCGGGAGCGTAAGGGTTCCGGCGAAGGGTCAATCAGCCTGCAAACTCCAGCCGCTGGACGCGTGGGCGAATCGAGCGCTCGACCGCTCGCGGAAGGAGAACGGCCAGGACGACAAGCGTTCCCATCAATACCGCGGTCAGTGCTTCATTTGCATATCCCACCCGGAAGATCAGCGGCAGGAAGACGGCGATCATCATGCTGATCAGAATCATGCCCATCAGGTTCCCCATTGCGCTGCCCTTTCGTGGGGGTTCGGAAAACGGGAGAAGCGGCGAGGCCAGAAGCCGGAGTTGAAGGGCAAGGTGGGCGAAGACCCCCAGCACGACGGCGTGCAATAGCGCGTGCACGGCGTTCCCGAAGCTCCAGAGGAAGATCCCGGCCAACAGGACGGCGTATGGTGCGACGAAGAAGACGGCCACGGAGATACCTGCGTTCACCACCAGCTTCGCCCGGTCCACCGGCGCCGCGAAGAACACCCAGGCCGCGCGATAGGACTCGCTCCGGAACAGGCTGTCCACCACGGCGACCGGCATCGCCAGGGCGGCGAAGTGAATCATCCAGAGGCTTCCCGCCGAAAACCCGAGCTGCACGAACGGGTCCGGGAGCGGCCCGTCCCGGGTCGCGAACAACAGGTAGAAGATCGTCACGGGGATGATGCTCAGGACCGAGAGCCTGAAGTTCATGTCATGCCGGAACTGGCCCCGGACGAGGGTGGAGACGACGCGCAGTTCCGGCGGAATGCCCGGCCACCCCAAGCGCCGCGGCCGGTCGCGTGGACGCCTGGCTTCGGTCGTCGCCATCATGGTGCCGAGCCGCTCGGAGTACGACATGGAGAGTCCGTGTCGACAGTAGAGGAGGAAGACGCCGAGACTGCCTGCGCCGGCGAGCGCACCAATGCCACCGCCCAGGTTCCAGTCACCGGTTGCCAGCGACAGCACGCCGGCGAACCATGCAGACGGCACAAACAACATTGCGGTGGTCGGTTCGAAATCGGCCTGCCCCAGCAAATCCGTCAGTTCGGTCATGAAGATCGGCGCACCCATCACCGCCATCATCAGAATGATCTGCAGATAGGAGAGCGTTAGTCGCAGCCTCCGCGGGTGGACGAATTGCAGCAGCGTCGTATAG
Organism: Gemmatimonadota bacterium; assembly: GCA_009838975.1. Taxonomy (GTDB): domain Bacteria; phylum Gemmatimonadota; class Gemmatimonadetes; order Longimicrobiales; family Gaopeijiaceae; genus Bin94. The sequence goes on from VXQO01000025.1 coordinate 67,230, forward strand.
AGCAGAATCATCGCGAGGGTTGTCCATACGACCATCCCGGCCAGCGCCGGCAACCAGCCGAGAGCCGCCAGCGCCCCGTGCCTCAGGCCGAGGCTCAGCGTCGTGGGTCCGCCCAACAGGATGCCCATGATTCCGGTGTATACCAGGACATTGGTGACCTTCACGACGAAATAGGTGGTCGAGGATACGGGCTGCGGCGCCAGTATGTGGTAGTCGTCCGGAGAAACAACCACCGTTTGAAAGTCGACGAGGATCGCCATGGCGATCATGACACCCGCGGCGGACAACGCGATGGTCCCGCCGAGGAACAGACCCGGTACGGCGGACGCCATGATGGCGACCCAGAGGCCGAAGGCTCCGTACAGCAGAAACGTCAGCCACACCCTGGAGTTGCCGCCCTTCTTCTCGCCCGTATCCAGCTGGAGAGAGCTTACAGACCGCAGGTCGTTCCGCAGCATCACCCTCGTGAGCACCCGCCACTGGCCGTAGTCCGCACCCAGCGCCTCGATGGCCCTTCTGAGGATCACGACCGTCTCGCGGGGTCTGCCGGCGTTGAGCCGAGTGCCGACAGCAGGTCGCGGGTGACGTCCGCTGCGTCGCGCACACCCGTGATCCGCGCGAAGGCCGCCTCCAGACTCGACTCACCCGCTTCAGCCGCGATCTCGGCCGGACGGCCCTCCGTGATCACACGGCCTTCGTTGATGATGATGATGCGGGTGCAGATCCGTTCCACGACTTCGAGGATGTGGGAACAGAAGAGGATCGTTCGGCCCTGCGAAGCCAGCTCTCTCAGCAATTCCTTCACAACCAGGGCCGCATTGGCGTCGAGGCCGTTCAGCGGTTCGTCGAGGAAGAGGACTTCGGGGTTCGCGATCAGGGCGGCGCTGATCAACACCTTCTGGCGCATGCCCTTCGAGTACTCCACCAGCCGTTGATTCCGTGCCGCGAGGATACCGAACAGGCCGAGGAACTCCCGGATCCTGGTGTCCGCCGCGCTACCCGTGATCCCGCGCAGATTGGCCACCAGGCCGAGGTACTCCTCGGCCGTCAGCGTCTCGTAGAGCGCCCCCGCTTCGGGCACGTAGCCGACTCGCTTCTTGACCTCCATGGGATCCTGTCCGACGTCGAACCCGGCAACGCGCGCCGAACCGCCGGAAGGTTTGATCATGCAGGTCAGAACCTTGACGGTGGTGGTCTTGCCCGCCCCGTTGGGGCCCAGAAAGCCGACGATTTCACCAGGCTGCACCCTCATGTCCAGATCCTGGACCGCGACCTTCGGGCCGAACCTGCGTGTCAGCCGCGTCGTCTCGATCAACCCGAACCAGCCGGGCCGTAGAGCCGGCGGTACAGCGCCCGGTTCCTTACCACGTTCTTGATGTATCCGCGGGTCTCGACGAAGGGGATCCGCTCGGTGAAGCGGTGCGGGTCCTCGGCTTCCGGGAACCGGCGCCAGCGGTTTGCACGGGTGGGACCCGCGTTGTAGGCCGACAGCACCAGAAGGAGGTCGTCGTCGTAGCGGTCGAACAGCTCGGCAAGGTACCTGGTTCCGAGGTGGACGTTGACCTCGGCCGTCCTGAGCGTTTCGGTCGTGTATCCGCGTGGCCCGACCGCACGCGCCAGCTGGCGCCCGGTCGCGGGCATGATCTGCATCAGGCCGATGGCACCGGCCGACGATCCTATCGAGGGTACGTAGGCACTCTCCTGCCTGATGAGGCCAGCCACGAGGTAGGGGTCCAGCCCCGTTTCCTCGGCCCGGGCAGTGATGAGCGCGCGGAACGGGAAGGGGTAGACGACCTCCAGGAGATCCCGGCTCCACTCCTCTCCGCGATCACGCAGCTCCAACCCCAGACGGATGCCGTCCAGGGTGCGGCCACCCTCGTTGAGGACGCGGGCCAGGGCCAGGGCAAGCTCGGTCGAATCCCGCACGACGGCCTTGAGGCGCGTGACCAGGGCATCGGCCCCCTCCACCAGATCGGCTTCGTCCAGCACCGACAGTGTTTCGAGGTCCCTGGTCAGCCACTCAGTTGGAGGAAGGGCCGGACCGGGGTTCTGCTCCACCGGCAACGGAATGACCGACCCGTGCACCTCGGCGGCGATGTGAGCGTAGTAGGACAGGGGACTCTCGGCAACCAGTCGCGCAATCAGTTCACCATTCCCCGTCGTGTCCCCCGAGGCTTGAGCGGCGTGGGCAGCCCAATAGCTCGCCTCCTCCCAGCGCCGCCCCCGGGGGAAGTCGTCCAGGTAGCTCCGGAAGACCTCGGCCGCCTCCTCCGGCTCCCCCCTCGCCAGGTGAATCTGCGCCCAACGCATCCTTGCGAGCCCTGACCGGTCGGCGGTCGGAAGCATGGTGGTGGTGAGACGGTACTGTTCGATCGCCTGATTGAGCCTCCCCGCGTCCTGGTGATCGTCACCCCGGAAAAAGACGATGTCCACCGCTTCGCGGGAAGCGGGATACCGCTCCAGCAGACGCTCCTGCAGGATGCGCGCGTCGCCGTGTCGGCCCTGGCGGGTCCGAATCGTCGCCCAGGCACTCAGCGCCGCCAGGCCGACCGCGGGGTCGCCGGACGCGGACAGTTCCCGGTACACCTCGACTGCGGCACCGCGGTCACCGCTGCCGTTGTAGGCGCGCGCGAGCGCAAGCCGCTCGGACTCCGTGAGCACGGCCCCTCGCTGGACCGCAACTCTCCAGGCCCGTACTGCCAGACCGAACTCGGCACTCCGCCCGAAAGCCGTAGCCACCAGCTTCAGGATCCCGGGGCCGGAATCGCGTGCGACCCTCCAGTGCGCATTGGCCGCGGCGAGGGCCTCCTGCCCGGCCGTGGTGCGTCGCAACAGCTCCTCCATCGCCGACACGGCACCCGCCGAGTCACCGAGCGCGAGCCGGTAGCGCCAGCGCCTGTCGAGAAGTTCCACCGGAGCCCGGGTTAAACCCGGAGGCAGCGTGACCTCCCCAAGCACCTCCAGGGCCCGGGCCGTATCCGCGGCCGCGGCCCATCCGTCCGATTCGAGCAACCATGCCCTCGAAAGCGTGACGGAGTCGGCTGCCGCCGCGAGAACCCGCACCACCTCCCCGGGCTCGCCCGCTTCCGCCAGCGTGCGGCCCATCGCCAGCGCCGTCCATGCCGCCACGGGTCCCGAGCGGTCGGCGAGCTGCACCAGGGTCGACAACGCCTCTTCACGCGAGGCATCGCGGGCCAGGGCGCGCGCCACCAGCGAAAGGGCCGCCGACACTTCCTTCGACGACCCGGTGCTCGCCTCGAGAAAGCGCCTGTAAGCCGACAGGGCAGCTTCCTCGTTCCCCGAAGCCCGGCGCGCCGAGGCCAGTAGATACCAGAAGCGTGGTGGAGCGCGCGCGGTGTCGATCGCCCCGGTCGAGAGCACCGCCAGCGCCCCCTCCCAGTTCCTCCATCCCGCTTCCGCCTCGGCCAGGAGTAGCCGGTCCGACAGCGAAACGCCTTCCAGCGTCGTGAAGATCTCGTGCAAGGCCTGGCTGGCTCTCCAGAACCGGCCATCGGAGAGTTGCTTCCGGACCGAGTCAGGAACCTGGCTGGCCTCTCCGGCGGCATACGACTCCTGCCCGACTGCCGGAGAATGCACGGGGATGGCGAGCCCGGTGACCGCCAGCGCGAGCAACACCGGGCCTGCCATCCCCTTGTGTCCTGTTTTCCGGGGCGACCTGTCCCGCTTCATGCTGTTCGAGCGGGATCTCGCCACGGACGCCTACGGATTGACTGGAATCAGTCTCCGCCTGCGGCCTGACCCGCCTGCATCGAGAAGAGAGCGTCGATCATCTTCTGTGCCGACTCTTCCATGTCGATGACCAGGTGGTCGATCCGGGACACAAAGTAGTTGTGGGCGATACTCACCGGGATGGCGATCGCGAGGCCCGCCGCCGTCGTGGTCAGGGCGATCTTGATCCCGGACGCCACAGTGGTCGCGTCCACTTCGCCCGCCAGTTCGATGGCCTGGAAGGCCGCGATCATCCCCATCACCGTTCCGAGGAAGCCGAGGAGCGGCGCCACGTTGGTGAGCGTCGCCAGAACCACGAGGCCGCTCTCCAGTTTCGACAGCTCGATAAGCCCCTGGTTTTCGATCGCCTTCATGACACGGTCCGTGCCCTCTTCCTGACGTTCCAGACCCGCGTGCAGGATGTTGGCGGCAGGGGAGTTGGATTCGCGCGTGACTTCCAGCGCCTCCTTGATCTGCTGGCCGGAGAGCAGTTCGTCGACCTCACGCAGGATCCTTCTCGTGGAAGCACTCTTCCGGAAGATGTCGAAGAACTTCCAGATGATCACCAGAATCCCGACAAGGAGACACAAGCCGAGTGGCCACCGCATGAAGCCGGCGTCCTCCCAGGACTGCGCCATCTGCTCGGTGAAGGTGAGATCTGGAGCTTCCATTCCGGGAAGCTGGAGCAGTACGTCGAAGACGTTCATCAAGCTGGCCAAGGAAACCTCCTGCGGTCGATCCTGTGCTGATGGTTGTGTTGAGCCGCGCAATCCCGCGCGACCACGAGTCTATGGGCCCTGGGACCCGCGTGGCAACGGCTTGCCATAATGCGTAGCACCATGGGCAGTGTCAACCCTGACGTTCGGTCGGCCACAAACCCTCGCACCGCGGGCCCCTCCGGACAACACCCCGAACCCCTCATCTTCGCCAGGTCCATGCCCGCGAAGCGTACCGCGATTCGAAGCCCGCCGCCAATGCGCCCTCGTGCTCGTTCATGCTGCCGCGCGACCAGCTTCCGCCCAGAGTCCGCGCAAATCCGGATGAGAACTCCGCCACAAGGCGCGGCCACGCCGGCACCTCGCCGAGCACCTCGGACAGCGTAATGGGGCCGGCCGGATCGGGTGCTGCACCTCCGCGAGCACGGTAGGCGCCGGCTGCGTCTCGATGGATCGCGCCGCTCCAGGCATCCTCTTCGGAGATTCCGTGGGGCGCAGCGGTCCCGCCAGCCGGGGCACCGGCCCCCGCGAAGGCTGCCCGTGCAAACAGGGGACTCTGGTCCGCCCACAGGAGAATGGATCCGTGCTGCAGGACAGCGCTTCCGATGCGTACCTGGGCGCTTCCGACCACCTTCCGGCCGGCAACCACGACCTCCCCCTCGGCGGGCTCCAGAAAACAGGGGCCCGCATCGGGCGGCAGGGCCCGCCCCCCGGACACCCGGGCATCGGCACCCAGCCCGCGCAGCCCCTCGACCAGCGCCTCGTTGATCCTCCGATAGGCGCGCCGGGGACCCCCGAAGGCCCGGGACGGGAGCACCACGGAATACGTGAGCTCACGGTCGTGCAGGACCGCGCGGCCCCCGGTCGGTCGCCGCACGACATCGATTTCGGGCCGTTCGCGCAGGAGTTCGCGGTAGCCCACGGTGAACGGTTCGTTGCGACCGAGCGAAAGGGTGGCCGGGGTCCATCGGTAGAGGCGCAGCGTTCCGTTACCTGGGCGGAGAGCCGCGGCCAGCGCGTGATCCCGGGCCATGTTCGCGGCGCCCGTCAGAGGCTCGTCCACCAACACCCGCCACGAAAGTGCCTGCTCCGGAGCCTGCATTCCCGCCCTAGGGGGCAAAGACGTCTCCCGGCTCCATGACCCGCACCTCTGCCCGGTCTCCCACCAGGTCACGGAAATGCTCGGGATCCTGTGCAATCAGCGGCCAGGTGTTGTAGTGGACCGGGATCACGATCTCCGGTTCGATGAAGCCGACCGCTTCCGCGGCGTCTTCGGGCCCCATCGTGAAATTGTCGCCGATGGGCAGAATGGCCACGTCGACCTTGCCGCGCAGGAGCTGCATGTCGAGCAGGAGCCCGGTATCGCCGGCGTGGTAGATCCTCTTCCCGTCGAGGTGCATCAGGAATCCTCCCGGCACCGTGGTGAACTGGCCCGTGGTGTCCCCGTGAACCTGTCCCCCATGCAATGCGGCAGTCATCTTGACCCGCCCGAAGGGAAAGTTGTAGCCGCCTCCGATGTGCAGCGGGTGCCCGTTGGCGATCCCCTGGGTTTCGGCGAAGGATACGATCTCGAAGGTGGAGATCAGGGTCGCACCGGTCTCACGGGCCAGCGGTATCGCATCGGCGAAGTGATCGAAGTGTCCGTGCGTGCACAGGATGTAGTCCACCGCACCCACCTCGGCGCGCTTCACGTCCGACACAGGGTTATCGTCGAAGAACGGGTCGATTGCGAGCCGGGTGCCGTCGTCCATCTCGACCGTGAAGGTCGACTGTCCGTGGAATGTCAGCTTTGCCAAGTGACTGGCCCTCCTCGTGGCAGGTGTCGGTCGAGCGTCTGCTCGCGTGGTCTCAGTCGCCGCTCCCCGCGTCCGCGTAGGCTTCGATCGGAGTGCAGGCGCAAATCAGGTTTCTGTCGCCGTGTGCGTTGTCGATTCGCCCCACATGCGGCCAGAACTTGTGATCCCGCAGCCACGGGGCCGGGAAGGCCGCCTGCGCGCGGGTGTAGCCGTGCACCCATGTGTCCGCCATCACGTGGGGTGCGGTGTGCGGCGCATTCTTGAGCGCGTTGTCCTGACGGTCCTGGATTCCGAGCTCGATCTGCTCGATCTCTGCGCGGATCGAGATCAGTGCATCACAGAAGCGATCCAGTTCGGCCTTCGACTCGCTCTCGGTGGGCTCGATCATGATCGTGCCGGGCACGGGGAAGGCGATCGTCGGAGCGTGGAACCCATAGTCCATCAGCCGCTTGGCGACGTCTTCCTCCGTGACGCCGGTGAGCTTCCTGAGCGGGCGGATGTCGATGATAAACTCGTGCGCCACACGGCCCATCCCGCTTCCCCACCAGAACAGGACGTCGAAGTGCTCTTCGAGCTTCACGGCCATGTAGTTGGCGCTGAGGATCGCCGTGCGCGTAGCCTCGGTGACGCCGTCTCGCCCGAGCAGGGCGATGTAGGCCCAGGAGATGAGCAGAATGCTGGCGCTGCCCCAAGGTGCCGCGGAGACCGCCCCGATCGACGCTTCGTCGCCGGTGGGTATGACGGGGTGGCCGGGCAGGTAGGGAGCCAGCTCCGCGGTCGCGCAGATCGGACCCATTCCGGGGCCGCCGCCGCCATGCGGAATCGCGAAGGTCTTGTGCAGGTTGATGTGAATCACGTCCGCGCCGTAGTCGCCGGGGCGGCACAGCCCCACCTGCGCATTGAGGTTGGCGCCGTCCAGATACACGTAGCCGCCGTGCTTGTGAATGATTTCACAAATGTTCCGGATCTCCTCCTCGAAGACGCCGTGAGTGGACGGGTAGGTCACCATCACCGCGGCGAGGCGGTCGGAGTGCTGCGCCGCCTTGACCGCCAGATCCTCGACGTCGACGTTGCCCCGCTCGTCGCAGCGGACCACTACGACCTTCATTCCGGCCAGAACCGCGCTGGCCGGGTTGGTGCCGTGTGCCGACGACGGGATCAGGCAGACATCGCGATGCTGCTGTCCCAGGGCGTGATGGCGGGCGCGGATCACGAGCAGGCCCGTGTACTCTCCCTGCGCTCCCGAATTGGGCTGCAGCGATACCGCGGGGAGACCGCTGATTTCCGCCAGCCAGTCGCTCAGATCGGCCACGATGCGGGCGTATCCCCGGGCCTGTTCAGGCGGCGCAAAGGGATGCAGTTGACCGAACTCGGGCCACGTGACCGGGGTCATCTGCGTCGTCGCATTCAGCTTCATGGTGCACGAGCCGAGAGGGATCATGCTGGTGGTCAGAGAGAGGTCCCGCGACTCGAGGCGGCGAATGTAGCGCAGCATCTCCGTCTCGGAACGGTAGGAGTTGAAGACCGGGTGCCGCAGGTAGTCGCTGGCCCGGTTGAATGGCTGCGGATAGTCGCCCGGTTCGAAGGACGCGGCGAGTACGACCGCGCTTGCATCGGCTCCGAATACGGCCAGGAGATCATCCAGGTCGGCGGGCGTCACCGTCTCGTCCAATGCGACACACACCGTGCCGTCCCCAAGGTCACGGAGATTGATCCGCTTGTTCCGCGCCGCCGCCAGGACATCTTCGGCCGGGGCCGCTGGCCTCACGCGCAAGGTATCGAAGTAAACCGAGTGGATGATCTGGTTGCCGGCCTGCTCCAGTCCGCGCGCGAGAGTGGCCGTCTGTTTCCGGATGCGCCCGGCGATCCTCCTGATGCCCTCCGGCCCGTGATAGACCGCATACATGCCGGCCATGACGGCCAGAAGCACCTGCGCCGTGCAGATGTTCGACGTGGCCTTCTCGCGCCGGATGTGCTGCTCCCGGGTCTGCAGGGCCATCCTGAGGGCGGGGTTGCCGTGACGGTCCACCGACACGCCGATGATTCGTCCGGGCAGCTTCCGCTTGAAACGTTCGCCGCAGGCGATGTACGCCGCGTGAGGGCCGCCGTATCCCATCGGCACTCCGAAGCGCTGGGTATTCCCCACCACGACATCGGCCCCGAATTCACCCGGCGGCGCAAGGAGGGCGAGCGCCATGAGATCGGCGGCCACCACGACGTGGCTGCCGGCCGCATGCGCCGCGTCACAGAGAGAACGGTAGTCGCCCACGAGACCGTCGGTCGCCGGATACTGCACGATGGCGCCAAAGACTTCATTGTCGAAGACAAAGCGCTCCGCCGGTCCCACCCGGACGTCGATGCCGAGAGGTTCGGCACGTGTCCTGACGACCCCGATCGTCTGCGGATGACAGTCCTCCGCCACCAGAAAGACATGTCCGCGACGGCGCCTGCCCTGCCCGTACAGCATCGTCATGGCCTCGGCGGCGGCGGTCCCTTCGTCGAGCAGCGACGCGTTGGCGATCTCGAGCCCTGTCAGATCGATTACGGCGGTCTGGAAATTGAGCAGCGCTTCCAGACGGCCCTGCGCGATTTCGGCCTGGTATGGTGTGTATTGTGTGTACCATCCGGGATTCTCGAGGATGTTGCGCTGGATCACACCCGGCGTGATGGTACCGGAGTAGCCCATCCCGAGATAGCTTCGCCACACCTCGTTCCCGGACGCGATTGACCGCAGCCGCTCCAGCAACTCCGCCTCCGGAACGCTTTCGGGGATTTGCAGGGGGCCCTGGAAGCGAATTCCGGCGGGCACCGTCTCCGCCATGAGGTCGTCCAGGGTGTCGCATCCGACGAGTTCCAGCATCTCGCGGATATCATCCGCACGCGGCCCCAGGTGGCGAGCCGCAAAATCGGGAGGATGGCTTATCGGGGTACGCATCTACTCCCCGATGTGGGCCATGTAGCTGGCGCTGTCCATGAGTGCCTCCACGTCGGCCGGGTCATCCACGCGCAGCGTCACCATCCATCCTTCGCCGTAGGGATCGGTATTCACGAGCGCGGGATCGTCGTCCAGCGCCTCGTTGATGTCCACGACCTCCCCGGCAACGGGGCAGTACAGGTCGCTTACCGCCTTCACCGCCTCGATCGTGCCGAAGGTGTCCATCGGGCCGAAGGTGTCACCGGGTTCGGGCAGCTCGACGTACACCACGTCGCCGAGTTCTCCCTGGGCATAGTCCGTAATCCCGACGAAGAAGATGTCGGGTTCGTCTGCTTCGCGAAGGTATTCGTGCTCTTCCGTGTACCTCAGTCCGTCCGGGATGTGAGACATGGCCGTCTCCGCTGGAATTGTCTGATGCGCTCGTGGCTGGAGCGGGAGCGACAGAAAAAAAGCCGCCGCAAGCGAGGGCGTCAAGCCGGAACGCCGCGCGGAGGGGTCCCCTGCAACGTACTCCCTTCGCGTTCCAATGCCCCGCGGGTTAGATTACATCTTTTCGGCGGACCTGGAGCACGGTCGACGCGTGCCCGACGGCATCTTCGGCAAGATCAGTACTTCTGGCGCCTCCTGGAGCACACGATGGAGCGGGAATGACTACGCTGGCCCATCCTCAGGCACTGACGAAACTCGGTGAAGAAGAGGGGATGTTCCGCGATGCGGTTCGCGAGTTCGCTCAGTCCGAGGTTGCACCCAGGGTTCCCCGGATGGAGGCTTCGGGGGAGATCGACTCCGAACTGATTTCCCTCTTCTTCGAACTCGGCTTCATGGGGGTCGAGATCCCCGAGCACTATGGTGGAATCGGGACCAGCTTCTTCACCACAACCCTCGTTGTAGAGGAGCTTTCCCGCGTGGATCCCTCGGTCGCCGTCCTGGTCGATGTCCAGAACACGCTGGTCAACAACGCCCTTCTGCGTTGGGGCACCCAGGAGCAGTTGGGAAAGTTCCTTCCCCGGCTGGCCTCGGGCACAGTGGGCGCATACGCGCTCTCGGAGGCCGGAAGCGGCTCCGACGCCTTCGCCCTCTCGCTTCGAGCCGATCCCGACGGAGATGACTGGGTGCTGAACGGGCGCAAGCTCTGGATCACCAACGGAGCCGAGGCCGGACTCTACATCGTCTTCGGCAATGCCAGCCCGGAACTGGGCTACAAGGGGATCACGGCCTTCCTGGTTGAACGGGACATGCCTGGTTTCGCAGTGGGGAAGAAGGAGGACAAGCTGGGTATCCGTGCTTCTTCCACCACCGAGCTGATCCTGGACGATGTCCGGGTTCCTTCCGAGAACGTCCTGGGCGAGGTGGGCAGGGGCTACAAGGTCGCGATCGAGACGCTGAACGAGGGCCGCATCGGGATCGGCGCACAGATGCTGGGCCTGGCTCAGGGGGCTTTCGACCACACGCTCAGGTACGTCCAGGAGCGAGAGCAGTTCGGCCGCCCTGTCGCGGAGTTTCAGGGGGTACAGTTCCAGCTGGCCCAGATGGCCACCGAGATTGAGGCCGCGCGCCTCATGGTGTACAATGCCGCGCGGCTCAAGGATGAGGGTGCCCGCTTCCTGCGCGAGGCCGCGATGGCGAAGCTCTACGCGTCGCAGGTCGCGCAACGGGTGTCTTCCCTGTGTATCGACCTCCATGGCGGGTACGGCTTCACTCGGGAGTATCCCGTCGAGAAGCTCTACCGCGATGCCAAGATCGGAACGATCTACGAGGGAACCAGCAACATGCAGCTGCAGACCATCGCGAAGGACCTCCTTCGTGGTTGAACTTGCAACCCGCGCGCCGGTCGCCGGCGCGCGCCAGGAGGCGTGATGGGCGCGATAGGCATCCGGGAGATTCTCTTTGTACTCGTCGTGCTGGCGCTGATATTCGGAGCGAAGCGCCTCCCCGATCTGGCGCGAGGGCTGGGTTCGGGTATCCGGAACTTCAAGGGGTCGTTGCGCGCGGGTGCCGAGAGCGATTCCGGAGACGGTGTCGACAGGGAGATCCAGTAGCCCTGTTGCATCGGGGCCGGGCGGGATGAGGGGCGGCGACCACCGTCTCGTCGTTCTCTTTTTCACCGTACTTGTCGACCTGGTGGGCTTCGGCATCGTCCTGCCCCTTCTTCCGCTTTATGCGCGGGACTTCGGGGCGGACGGCCTCCTGACCGGGTTGCTGGTGAGCATCTACTCCCTCGTGCAACTCGTGATGGCTCCCGTCTGGGGGCGGATCTCGGACCGGATCGGGAGGCGTCCCGTGCTGCTTCTCGGCCTGTTCGGCAGTGGGGTGGCGTACCTGGTCTTCGCCCGAGCGGACTCGCTGGCCATCCTCTTCCTCTCCCGCGTCGTCGGCGGGATCGGCGGCTCCACGATCCCGGTTGCCCAAGCCTACATCGCCGACGTGACACCGCCTGAAAAGAGAGCGGGCAACATGGGCCTCATCGGCGCCGCCTTCGGTCTCGGCTTCGTCGTCGGTCCCTTCCTGGGAGGGATGCTCTCGGGCCTGTCACCGGGGGCACCCACCGCTCCGGGCTACACCGCTGCCACCCTGTGCGCCGCCAACGCACTCGCTGCCATCCTCTTTCTGCCCGAGTCGCGCGAGCGCGGTGCCGCCGGGCGCACGTCGCGGTTCAACCTTCCCGCCTCCCTTGCCCTGGCCGCGTCCTCGCGGCAGATCCTGGTCACCCTCTCGGTCTATCTGCTGATCACGATGGCCTTTTCCACACTGCAACCCACGCTGTCGCTGCTAGCGTCCGAGCGCTTCACGATGGGCACTCGCGAAGCAGGCTACCTCTTCGCCCTCCTGGGAGTGGTGTCGGCAGTGGTTCAGGGAGGGCTTGTGCGCCGGGTGGTTCCACGGACCGGCGAGCGCAAGCTGCTGCTCATGAGCGCCTTCCCGTTCGCGTCGGGCCTGTTGGTGATGGGGGTGTCGGAGACCATCCCCATGTTCCTCGCGGGACTCGTCCTCGTTGGTGTCGGATACGGCGGGACGATTCCGAGCATATTGGGACTCCTCTCCCGGGCGGTTCAGCCGGAGAGACAGGGCGCCACTCTCGGTCTCGGTCAGAGCGTCGGTTCCCTGGCCCGCGTCGTGGGCCCGGCGATGGCGGGCGCTCTGTTCGACGTGCGGCTGGCATTCCCCTATCTGGCCGGGGTCCTGCTCATCGTCGCCGGGACGCTGTTGGCAGGCAGGCTGGTGCAACCGGGCCGGCAAACAGCGTGAGCCTCGCAATCGTCCTCCACGAGCCCCGGATGCTCGTGAACATCGCAGGTGTGGTGCGGGCCATGGCCAACATGGGCCTGTCGCATCTGACGATCGTGGACCCGGCCGAGTTCGACCCCTGGAGGATCACCGGGATCGCGCACCGCACCGACCACATTGTGGACCGAATCACCCAGGCTGCGTCGCTCGACGAGGCCCTCGCCGGAGCGACGTACGTGGTCGGCACCTCGGCACGGCCCCGCACCGCACAGCGGAACTACCGGCGCCCTCGTGAACTTGCCACCCGGATCCTTGAGCGGGCCCGGAACGGGAATGTCGCCATCGTCTTCGGCCGCGAGGACCGCGGCCTGTCCAACGAAGCCCTCGACCGCTGTCACGAGGTCCTCGTCATCCCGACCCAGCCCGGCCATTCGTCTCTGAACCTCGCCCAGGCGGTGCTTCTGGTGAGCTACGAACTCCTGCTCGCAGGGTCGACGGCACCCGATTCGCTTCCCAGCGGGAAGCGGTCGCTCGGACCCGCCACCGCCGCCGAGCTGGAGGAGATGTACGCCGCATTGGAAGAGGGCCTCGCGCGGATCGAGTTCTTCAAGGCGCGCAAGCCCGAAAGCGTGATGCGAGTCCTTCGCACCGTCCTCGGCCGGACGGGCCTCGATGCGCACGAAGCGCGACTTCTGCGCTCAGTGGGATACGAGGTGCGGAACTGGACCGACCGCCACCGGAATCAGCGCGGGGTGCCCGGCGAATCAGAGCCGGGCGACGACTAGCCCTCGGCCTCCAGCGGCTCGGGGTCCTGCTGGGGCTGCCAGATCTGAATCGCCGGGAAGGTTCCCAGGAACCACCTCACCGAGGCGAGGAACAGACCGAGGAAACCGAGTCCGATCAGGGGGGTAGCCACCGAGAACACCGGGTCACCCTCATGGTGCAGCGAAGGGAAGATGAGCATGTAGTGCCACAGCCACAGCCCCACTAGCACCACGCCCGCGAAGGCCTGCAGAATCCGCGGCGTCTTCTTGGGACGTACGCCGAGGAGCCCGCCGAACGGCACCACGAAGCACAGCACGATCACGGCGGCCGAAAGTCCGCCCCACGGATCGCTCACACGGATATTCACCCACGCCTGCTCCCAGGGCAGCTTGCCGTACCAGATGACGATGTACTGAGACCAGAACAGGTAGGTCCAGAAGACGGTAAAGGCGAAGGTGAGCTTGCCGAGATCCCAGAGCACGGACGGTCGCACATGCTCCTTGAAGCCGGCATCACGCCGCGAGAGCGCCACCGCCGCGACCGCCGTGGCCGCGAATCCGCCCCAGAAGGCCCCCATGAAGAACCAGCCCCCGAAGAGCGACGAGAACCAGTGGGGCTCCAGGGACATTGCCCAGTCGAAGGCGAGCATGGTCATGACCGCCGCATACACCAGCACCATGAGTGGGGCCAAACGGGTCATCCGATGGTAGCTCCGGTCCTCCTCGGCTTCCTGTCCCACCCAGCTTCGGGTGAACCGCTCGTGCCACCAGCGCCGGCTCCTTGCGGCCCGGTCGGCGGCCGTTCGCGGTCGTCCCACCAGTCCCAGGTCCGGACGCACGGCCAGGTACACGAAACCGAGCCCCAGCCCGAAGAGCGCCAGCACCCCGACCAGATTGCGGCTTACGAGGAACGGTACATTCAGCCAGGCTTCCTTCTTCTGGACGATCGGGTCGTAGGCCATCATCTCGATCCACGGGAAGTAGTCCTCCCGCAGGTTGAGCAGCATCGGCAGGAACAGCACGAACGCGATCGGCAGATAGGCCGCGAAGGACTGGTGAATCCGCCTCACGGGCCAGTTCCATCCGGCCTTCACGATCCAGGTCACCGCCGCCACCATCACTCCGCCCATGGCGATCGAGGTGAAGTAGTTCCAATTGACGACGTACGACTTCCACGCCAGAGCGGAGTCCCTCGAAAGAGTGACGAAGAACGAGACCACGCCAACGAAGATCATGACCCGCAGGATCAGCGCAGTGGTGCCGCCGCGTCCGAGGTACCGGACCGGGATATCGCCGGGAATCGAATGGCCTGCCATCGGTCAGTTCCCGGCCTCTTCCGCGCCCGCTCCCATACCCTGGAGCTGGCGCACGTAGTTCACGACGTGCCACCGGTCATAGTGGCTGATCTGGTGCCCATAGGCCGGCATCAGAACCCGGCCGATCCTGATCATCCCGTAGATGTAGCCGTCACTCCGCCCCATCGCCGATTCTCCGGTAAGCGGATAGGTGGCCAATATCGGGAACAGCTCGGTGATGTATCCGGTGGTGCCGGCCCCGTCCGGCCCGTGGCAGACGATGCACACACGCTCGTACAACTGCTCGCCCCTCGCGAGGGACTCCGGCGTCGGGGGAACCGGGTTGGTGAGGGAGTCCACCACCACCGGACGGTTTGCCATGTCGTCCTCGGTGAACGGAGGCGGCACGTCGGTGCTGCCTTCGGGCTGACCCACGTTCAGGTCGAAATGCCCGGCGGGGTAGTTGCCCGCTGACAGCGGTACCGTGCCCTCCGGCGGAAGCAGGGTCATCTCGTACGGGTCGAAGGAGGGCTGGTCCCGCATGCTCCTCCCGAAGATGGCCGCCATGGCGTCGTCCAGCGGCGTGCAGGCGCCGGACGCCAGTGCCAGGAGCGCCACGGTGCAGATCAGGCGGCCAGGCGCGCTAGACATCGAAGCCCTCCGGGTCTTCCCGCAGTTCGGCGGGATCGAATCCGCTCAGGATCCTCTTCACGGCTTCGGCCTGGGCGGGGGGCGCGGTGATGTACACGCCGAACGATCCGTTCGAGCATTCGGGATGATACGCCACCATCCGCCTGAGGTTGGGCAAGCCCGCGTTGATGAAGAGCCCGATCACCGTCGACAGCGCCCCGAACAGGATGGCCAGCTCGAAGGCGATGACCACGTAGGCGGGGATCGAGAAAACCGGCTTGCCTCCCGTCACCAGCGGCCAGTCCATCGACGTCCACGTCGTAAACGCGAATCCCGTGGCTGCGCCGGTCATCGCGCCGGCCAGGGTGAACACCCGAACCGGGCTGTGCTTGAGCGCCAGGCCCTCTTCCAGGAGGTGATGTTCCGGCAAGGGAGCGTATGCCCTGAACCCCTTGTGCCCCGCGGCCCGCAACGCCTTGCAGGCTTCGATCGTCGAATCGAGGTGCTCGAAGAGAGCGAAAAAGCCCCTGTGGCCCTGGCGACGCCGTGGCATGATCATGTCGCAGCCTCCTTCCGGCTGCTCATGGGCGGCGGCACGACCTCCTTCATTTCCGCGATCGCCACCGGCGGCAACAGTCGGGTGAAGAGCAGGAACCAGAACCCGAACCACGCGAAGCTGCCCAGGAGGATGCCCATCTCGACATAGGAGGGACGGTAGAGCCCCCACGCCCATGGTTCGTACTCGTGGGAAAGCGAGGTCACGATGATGACGTAGCGCTCGAACCACATCCCGATGTTGATGAAGATCGAGATCACGAACAGGGCCGAAATAGACCTTCGCACCCGCTTGAACCAGAGCATGAGCGGAATCAGACCGTTGCAGGTCAACATGATCCAGTTCGCCCACCAGTAGTGACCGAAGACCCGGTTCCAGAACGACCCTCGCTCGGGTGGCTCACCCGAATACCAGGCCAGGAAGTATTCGGTCATATAGGCGTAGAGCACGATGCTGCTGGTGAGCAGGCACAGCTTCGCCATCGCCTCGAAGTGCTTGACGGTAAGGTAGTCCTCGAGCCCGAAGTACTTCCTCATGGGCACGGCCAGCGTGATCACCAGCGCTACACCCGAGAAGATCGCCCCGGCAACGAAGTAGGGAGCGAAGATCGTGGTGTGCCACCCCGGAACGATCGCCATGGCGAAGTCCCATGACACGACGGAGTGCACCGAGAGTACGAGCGGCGTCGCCAGCGCGGCGAGATAGATATACGCCTTCGAGAAGTGGTGCCATTCGCGGTCCGTTCCTCGCCACCCCAGCGAGATGATCTGGTAGAACTTCTTGCGCAGCCCCCGGGCCTGGTCACGCGCCGCTGCGAGGTCGGGGATCGTTCCCAGGTAGAAGAAGACCGCCGACACGGTGAAGTAGGTCGTGATCGCAAACACGTCCCAGACGAGCGGCGACCGGAAGTTCGGCCAGAGGAATCGCGAGTTGGGGTATGGGATCAGCCAGTAGGCGTGCCACACCCGTCCCACGTGGATGAGCGGGAACAGGCCGGCCGTCATTACGGCAAAGACCGTCATCGCCTCCGATGCGCGGTAGATCGCCTGTCGCCAGGGCGCACGGAACAGGAAGAGGATGGCTGAAATCAGCGTGCCCGAGTGGGCGATGCCGACCCAGAACACGAATGTGGTGATATACACGCCCCATCCGACGGGAGCATTCAGCCCGGAGACGCCGATGCCCTGGTAGATCTGGTAGAACCACGATCCAAGGAAGACCGCGACACCCGCGGCGGCCATGGCGAAGAGCACCCACCACCCCCTGCCGGGGCGGGACAGAACCTTGAGCACATCGCGATTGACGGCCTCGTAGGTCGCTACATCGGGGTTGGGGAGCCCCCCGCGCTGTCTGGCGTCTGCCGTTGCCATGCGCTAGTGCCCGGCCTCTTCCACGTCGTGCAGGGTGACCTTCTGGAGGTAGTGGACGGCCGGCTGTGTGTTGATCAGTGCGTCGAGGACACGGTATGTGCGCTCGTTCTCGGCCAGGGCGGCCACCCGCGAATCGTGATCCTTGATGTTCCCGAAGGTGATGACGTCGCTCGGACAGACGCTCTGGCACGCCGTGTAGACCTCTCCGTCGCGCACTTCGCGCCCTTCCACCGCCGCCCGGTTCCCCACCTCTCTGATTCGCTGGACACAGAAGGTGCACTTTTCCATGACGCCGTTGTCCCGGACAGTGACGTCGGGATTGAACTGCCAGTTCATCGGCTCGGGAATCTGCTGTGTGTATCGGTACCAGTTGAAGACGCGGACCTTGTAGGGACAGTTGTTCGCACAGTAGCGCGTTCCGACGCAGCGGTTGTACGCCTGCGCGTTCAGCCCGTCCGGCGTATGGTAGGCCGCGAACACGGGGCAGACAGGTTCGCATGGCGCGTTGTTGCAATGCTGGCAGAGCATCGGCAGGAAGCGGATGTCCACCGGCCCCGAGTGCGAAGCGTCCACGGTCTCGTAGTACCGTTCGATGCGCAGCCAGTGCATCTCCCGCCCCATCGTGGCCTGTACCTCGCCGACCCAGGGGATGTTGTTCTCGGCCTGACAGGCCGTGACGCAGGCACCGCACCCCGTACACTTGTCGAGGTCCATCGCCATCGCCCACCTCGGATGGTCCTCGCCGTAGTATCCGAAGTCGGAACCCGGAAGCGGGAAGTCCTGGGCGCGGCCCTCGGTCTCCACCGTGCGGAACCCGCCTCCTTCCTGGAGCTCCCGGAGTTGGCCGTGACCCCCTTCTGCAGCGTGATCCGTTTCGTCGGAGGCGTGTCCGAGCGCCGAAAGCGCCACCGCCGGGGTGACGTTGCGGTCGTCCTGGTCGCTGGAACCCTCGGGCGATGTCAGCCAGCGCCACGCCCCGGTGGGGGTGACCGTTGCCCGCGTCGACACGAGCGCCTGTGCCCCGGAACCCGCGTCGGTCGCAGCGCCCAGAAGCGTCATCGGATTGACGCCGTTTCCATCGGCGAACTGACCGTAGTTGGTGTGGCCACCACCCATCGCGACGGCTACCGCGTCCTCACGTATGCCAGGGTAGGGCCAGACCGGCACCTCAACGGCTCCCTCGGCGGTGGCCACGCTCACGACATCGCCCTCGCGGAGCCCCAGCCGCTCCAGGGTTGCAGGATTCACCTCCACCCAGGAATGCCACATCACCTTCGATACCGGATCCGGCAACTCCAGCAGCCACGGGCGGTTGGCGTGGCTCCCGTCGCCGAAGCGAGGCGAGGGGTAAACCAGCAGCGTCAACTCGCCGTCGCCGTCAATCCCGGGCGCGTCGAAGCGAACCGCGGTCTCGGGGGCCTGCAGTCCGGTTACCTGAGGCGTCTGATCGCCATAGGACACCGAACCCGTGCGAAGCGCCGCTCGCCACAGCGCATTCGGATCACCGGTGAGGCCTGCTGCTTCGCCGTTTTCGCCCAGCCAGCCGTCAAACGCGGCTCGCAGGTATTCGTGGAAGGTTGCCGCGCCGGCGTCGTGGCCAAGCCGGCGCCCCACGTCCAGGAGCACGTCGGCCATAGGCCGGGAATCGAACATGGGAAGGGGACGCATCGCCGGTTGCCGAACGGCATAGGTTCCCGGTCCCGGCATGGCGTCTCCCCACGACTCCAGGGGGTGCGTGTCGGGGAGAACGAGGTCGGCGAGGGCCGCGGTCTCGTCCAGCGTGGTCGCAAACGCGACCTTGAACGGAACCCGCGAAAACCCGTCCTCAAAACCGGATGCGGGCGGCAGTGTGTAGGCGGGATTGGTCCCGGACACGACAGCCACGCCGTAGGTGCCCGCGCCCATGTTTGCGATCGTGCCGGCCAGGGAAGCGTCGCCAGGTGCGCCGGATTCGGCAGCGGCGTCGATGTGGAGCGCTTGGCCGAGGCTGCCCGCCGCCACATTCAGGATCAGCACCGCAAGGTTCGCCGCGGTAGCCCCCTCGTGATGACCCGCCAGACCCGGTCCGAGCGCAAGCGCGGCACCCTCGGCGAACTGATCCGCCAGTGCGTTCAGGGCGTCGACTTCGACACCTGCGACCCGGGCGGCCTGCTCCAGCGTGTACCCGGAGACCATGTCCGTGTAGGGTCCGGCGTCGCTCCCGCGCCGGACCAGCTCTCCGGCGAGTGCCAGGGCGATCTGGGCTTCGGCGCCGGACCGTGCCGGGATCCATTCGTCCGCGTTCTGCCCGGTCAGCGAAAGCCGGGGACCGACGAACACGAACTTGCCCTTGTCGCCGTCGTCCACGCCGTGCATCCGGGCGAAGTCGGCAGCGAACTTCACCGGTGACAGCCACGTCTCCAGGAAGTCGGCGCCGAAGGAGACCAGCAGGCGCGCGGCCGCAATGTCATATCGGGGCAGCGTATTCACGCCGAAAGCGATGTTGACCGCAGCACGGAGCGGAGCATCGTCGAGCGGGTCGTGGACTACACGTTCCCCGTTCAGGGCGGCCAGGAAGCCATCCAGCAGCGCTCCCTCGGTCGGCCCCTTCCGTCCGGTCAGGAAGAGCGGCCGGCCACCGGCGCCCAGCCGCTCGGTCAGCAACCCGATCGCCTCGTCCCAACTGATCGCTTCGAAGCCGTTGGCCCCGGCCCGCATCGGGCTGGCGAGGCGATCCGGGTTGTAGAGCCCCTGCAGCGCCGACACGCCACGCGAACACAGACCGCCGCCTGAAACCGGATGATCCGGGTTGCCCTCGATCATGACCGCGCGACCTTCGCGGGTCCGAACGCGGATTCCACACCCGCTGGGGCACTCGCCACAGGTGGACGAATACCAGGTGGCGACCCCGGGCGTGATCTCCTCGGGAGGGACCACATAGGGGATCAGGCGCTCGATTTCGCCGGTGGAGCATCCGGCAACGGTCGCCCCCGCACTGCCCGCGCCGAGGACCTTCAGGAACTCCCTCCGCCTGAGACCGTCGCTCATGAGCGCACCGACCGAAGTCCTAGTAGTGACATACCGTGCAATCGCGGGACGCCCCGCGCTCGAGATGGCAGGAAACGCACCAACCCATCTTGAGATTCCCTGCGGCGGGATCCATCTCGGTCAGCACCCCCATCTCCTGCACCTCGCCGTGGCAGGTCTGACACTCGACCCCGGCGGCAACATGGCGGAAGTGCGGGAAGTTGACGTGGTCGGAGACCTTGTAGATCCGGCGCCAGGGAATCGGCGTCCCGGAGTCGTGGTACTCGCGCACCTTGAGCACTTCTGCGGGGTTGTTCCTGCCGCTGATGGCTCCCTCGCGATGACACCCGATGCAGGTCGCCACGGGCGGAATCCCGGCATCGACGGACCGCTCCGCGGAAAAGTGGCAGTACTGGCAATCGATAAGCCACTGTCCGGCGTGCGTGTCGTGGGGAAACTGGATGGGCTGCGACAATTCCCCCTGTTCGGCCATCCCGGTATCGCCTTCGTCTTCGGGAGCCTGTCGGCTACCGATCAACGCGACTGCCAACAGGATCGGGGCCAGGCAAGCCCCGGCCACCAGCCACAACCGTTTCATATGGGGGTAGGCATCGAGGTCCGTTGCCGGACCTGGTTACTGGGTTGGTAAGGGTCGACCGAACGGCGGCAAAACGCCGACGCAAGGTAGGTGAGGCACCCGGCGATGTCAACGAGCCCGAGTGCGTCCACATGAGGTCACGGACGGCCGGTCCATGACCCGGTCCGCCGGGGTGCGCCGGCCATGCCGGTTCGCTAGACTAGAACGCCATGGAGTCGAAGCGTACCCCCCCTGCCAGCTCCGCCGGCGCGAGTTCGCCCGACCACGGCGGCGGCGACGCCCCGGGCGTGCACCTGACGACCTTCACTCACGAAGGCAGGTTCTGGGACGTGTTCCTGAAGGTTGTCGAAGACCCGGCAGACCCGGATTCCTGCAGGGCCCGACTCCGTTTTCTGCCGGCCGACCGAGGCGACCACGAGGAACCTGTTGAAACGGCGGTCGTCATTATCGAGGCCAGCTACGCGGAAGCGCTGGAAGTCGCCCGCGGGTACGACCGCTATCATTTGTCGGCGATGCTCCGTTCCGTCACTTGAATCCGCAATCGGACTCCCCGACCTCTCGCGACACCGAGGCTCTTCACTGTCTCCTTCTGCAGGTTCGCGACGCCGACGACCCCATGGGGCCCCACGAGCTGGTTTCCTTCCAGCGAATCCTGTCACCGTTCGCAGTCCGGATCTCCATCTTCGATCTTCTCGAGCGGTCGCTTCTGCCCCGGGATCTTGAAGGCGTCGACCTGGTGCTGATGGGGGGCAGCGGCAAGTACTCGGCCACGAGCACCGATCCCTGGTTGGAAACTGCACTCGATTCGCTGCGCCTCGTACATGCGTCGCAGGTGCCCGCGTTTGCGTCTTGCTGGGGCTTTCAGGGGATGGCGGCCGCCATGGGTGGGGAGGTCGTACATGACCGTGGGCGGGCCGAGGTGGGCACGCACGAACTTGTGTTGACGAGCGCGGGGCGCGCCGATCCCGTCTTCGAGTACCTCGGAAGTCCCTTCCGCGCCCAGTTCGGTCATGAGGACCTGGTGGAGACGCTGCCGCCACGCACCACCCTGCTCGCCTCTTCGGCGAAGGTGGTCAATCAGGCGTATCGCTTCGAGGACGCTCCCATCTACTGTACCCAGTTCCACCCTGAACTCGACGCCGACGGCCTTCGCTCCCGCTTCCTGACCTACCCCAGGTACGCTGCGTACATCGCTGGCACCACGCTGGAGGAACTGCTGGAGAACCTCGAGAACACCCCGGACGCCGAACGGCTCGTCCGTCGTTTCGTTGAACTGCACGTCATGCGATAGCGGAGCGAACGCAAAGGCCGCCGCACCGCGCAACCGCTCTCAGGCCGTCCTTACCCAGCGCACCAGCTCGCGGAGTGTGGGCCGCTTCCCCTGCATCAGAATGCCCACGCGGTAGATGCGGCCCGCCACCCAGGCCGTGCCCACCAGCGCCAGGGCCATGAAAACGAGCGACAACGCCACCATCCACCAGGGCACGGCCCCCGCAACCGCCCGCGGGAACATCATTACCGGGCTGAAGTAGGGGAACAGCGCGACCCAGTCCATCCAGGCGAAGCCGCCACCCTCGATCGTGGTCATCTGCATGATGAAGGGAACGACCAGGAGCATCACCAAGGGGAACTGGGCCTGCTGCGCGTCTTCCTCGGTGCTGCACATGGCGCCCACGGCCGCGAACAGCGCGGCGAACAGGAAGTAGCCCAGGAGGAAATAGACGGCAAGCAGGGCAATGTCTCCCGCACCGGGAAGGTACTGGAGGAAACCGCCCAGCTCCGTCGATGGGAACTGTGCCGCGATGAAGGGGATGCCGAAGAGGGCCAGTACCGCGCCGGAGCCTGCCCAGATTCCCACCTGCGTCAGCCCCATCGAACCAACACCGAGAACCTTGCCCAGCATCAGCCGCCACGGAGTGACCGATGAGATCACCACCTCGACGACACGATTGCGCTTCTCGTCCAGGACGGAGCGCAGCACGTATTGCCCGTACAGAATCATCGTCAGGTAGAGGAGGAATGCGCCGGCGAAGCCCGTCGCGATGCCCCTGATCCGTGCCACCTCGGCGCCCTCGCCGCCCGTGCTCTCCACCACCGACTCGTAGTCGAGCTGCCCCCCTTCTATCAGCGCACGCACCGTCCCCGCGCTTTCCATCGTGGACAGATGGAGTTCCAGCGCCGTTTCCACCACCGCGCTTTCGAACAGGGCCCGGCGAAGGGCGCTCGGCGAGTCCTTGCCCCGGTACGCGAATACCCCTTCGGAAAGCGTCAGGTCGTCGAGGACCAGATACCCCTCGAGTTCGTCCTCCAGGACCCGCCGATCGAGCTCGTCCAGCGCCACGACCCTGTCGACGAGTTCCATCTCGTAGCCGTAGGACTGGACCCGGCGGGCCACTTCGTCTCCGATCCGCCCGGTGTAGTCGACGAGTGCGAGCTCGCGCTGCGAGCGTTCGGCCTGGATGCCGAGAAACGCACTGAGCCCGATCATGCCGAGCATCAAGACCGGAATCGCGATGGTCGAAAGAATGAACCCCTTCGTCTTCACACGCTCCAGGTACTCGCGCCGCAGAACGATCCAGACCTGTCTCATCGCGCACCTCCCATCGCCGCCATCGGGGGTTCCTCGGCCTGTTCGCCCGCGTGCCGGACGAAGATCTCTCGCAGGCTCGGTTCCAGCACCTCGAATCGCCGCAGCGCGACCCCGGCTTCCATGGCCGCAGCCAGTATTGCGTCGTATTGGGCCTGGTCGACTGCCGAAAGGTGGTGAGCGTCGTCCACCCTCTCGATGTCACGGATGCCCAGCCGCATGAGCCACCGGTCGTCGCCCTCGAACTCCACGGCCACGGCACCGGAGCGCTCCCGCCGCTTGAGCTTCTTCAGGTCGCCGTCCAGCACCTTGCGGGACCTGGAGATCAGGCAGACCCGTTCGCAGAGACGTTCCGCCTGCTCCATCAGGTGCGTCGAAAAGAGAATCGTCTTGCCCCGCTCCCGCTCCTCGCGGACGATCGCCTCGAGTACGTCCTGATTGATGGGATCGAGCCCGCTGAAGGGCTCGTCCAGGATCAGCATGTCGGGATCGTGCAACACGGTGCCGATGAACTGGACCTTCTGCTGCATGCCCTTGGACAGTTCCTGGACCTTCTTCCCGGACCACTCCGCGAGCCCCAGCCGTTCCAGCCAGTGGCCCGCCCTGGACCGGGCCATCTGCCGGGTCAGACCCCTCAACTCACCCAGGAACACCAGCTGCTCCAGCACCTTCATCTTCTCGTAGACACCGCGTTCCTCCGGCAGATACCCCACGCGGCTCCTGCGGGCGAAATCGGGGAATCCCCCAAACAACTCGACCGTTCCGCGATCGGGGAGCAGGATGGCCATGATCATGCGGATCATCGTCGTCTTGCCGGAGCCGTTCGGGCCCAGCAACCCCACTATCGCGCCGCGGGGGATGTCAAGGTCGAAGTCGGAGACCGCCGTGTGCGAACCGAAAGACTTGGTCACACCCGACAGCCTTACCGCGAGTTCTGTCACTGTCCACACTCCGTTTGTCAGTGGCTCCTGGGCTGCCTCGCAGGCGATTGCGGGGAAGGTACGCCCTTCGCGCGGCGAGTGCCCGGATGGGTACGGAAGCCAACCTGGAATGATTCAACGGCTTGGGGCAACGCCGTTTACCCGATCCGCACGCGACATTGCAGCCAGTTCGGGGGAAATTGATTATATTTTTCGAGTATCGGGATCCTGTTGCGGGTCGACGGCGCCGTCACTTCAGACCGGTCCAATGAGGTCGCCAGCGGAGAGGATCAGGGAAGATGGATCCCGGCGGACCTGTCGGGACTTGTTGAGTATCGAAGGAGTTTGAGTGGCAATCTACCGAACGCTCTACTATGGGGATGTGACGGTCGGAACAGGGGGGCGGCTGACCATCCCCCTGGGTATTCGAGCGGATTGCGGCATTCGGAAGGGCGACACGTTGACAGTTCGTGTGGAGGAAACGCCCAGGGGGACCCGTCAGCTGGTCATGTGGCGGAACGAACCCGATTCCGAGGACTGATCTGTCACGCGAAAGCCCCGGCGGCCACCGCGGTCATCGGAGTTCGCTCCACCGGACGAGCTCGCCCAGCGGCCGGCTGCCGTCGTGCATCCAGTCCGCCTCCGGATAGGGCACCTCAGGAAGCGGGACCACCCTGGTGACGCCGAGTCCGCACAGCTCGCGGGCAAAGTCGACGCGGTTCACGCCGATCCCGGCGAGCCCCACGGTTTGAAGAACCGGAGCCAGCCGGGCCAGCGCCCGGAGGCAGGCGTTCAGGTCGGGTACGGCAGCCACCCAGACCGTGCGGCCTCCCGAAGGCTCGAAGGCGTCCGGGGACGCGAGCACAACGGTCCAGCGCGATCGTTCACCGTGCCATAGATCGATTTCGCCAGACCTGGTCCCGGCAGACGCGGCGCCCTTCATCCTGAGCCGCCCCCTGAGCTGGTGCAGCGCCGACAGATCCGCAGGTTCGACCGGCCCGGGAGGCAGCACCACTTCCAGCGCCACGAGTTCGTTGGCCAGCGACGCGCACCACCGTCGAACCGCCCGACGGGCCCCCAACACGAACACGAGCTGGGTACTGACGCATCCCCGCTGGTCGAAGAGAACCGCCGCGCGAGCCGCTTCCGCCGCCGCTCCAGGCGCCCGACCGGGGTCCACCACGGCCACCCCGATGCGGTGGGGATGCTCGACGAGGCGCGTGGACGCCGGTGCACGGGCGCGGACGGACTCGATGGTCGCGTCGCTCCCGTAGACGACGACCTGATCAGCCGCCCGCAACACCTCCCGTTCCCACGAGTCCCAGTCTTCCGCCCCGCCAGGCC
Source organism: Gemmatimonadota bacterium (assembly GCA_009838975.1). Classification (GTDB taxonomy): domain Bacteria; phylum Gemmatimonadota; class Gemmatimonadetes; order Longimicrobiales; family Gaopeijiaceae; genus Bin94. Next base: position 92,701 of record VXQO01000025.1, read on the forward strand.
AGTATTGCACCGCGACGGCCGCGCCGACACGCGCGTCAATGCGCTGGAGTTCCCGCGCGAAGCGGACCGTGAGGGCCACGTCCCCAGCCCCCGGCTTCGCCAGCACGGCCGACTTGACGAGAAGCGCCCGGATCATGGATGTGACGGTCACGCCAGGTACCGTCCCCGCGCCGAGGTGCAGCGTGAGACCCGGACCCGCCGCCCGGATCGCACGGGCACCTTCGGGCACGAAACCATCCAGCACCCGCGGGTCGGAAAACTCTGCCGCGACGAGGTGCCCGAGACTCTCGCCATTCCACGACGGCGCGATTCCCTCCAGGATCTGTGCCGCCATGGCCGTGGAAATCCCGGCGTTGGCAGCCACATGACCGACGGCATCGCCGTCCAGCCCACTCACCAGGGCATCTGTCGCCCCGCCCAGGAGCTCAACCATTTCCGCCACGGGGATCGACGACAGATCGGGCGCCGCGGCACGCAGTGAGGTCACGAGCGCACGGTGCGCCTGGCTGTCCGCCCGCGGGTGCCGAACGACGAGTGCACCGGTCCGGGTTTCGGCCAATCGCTCCGGCGGCTTCAACCGCGCCGGCCAGGCCCAGCCATCGACCCGCCCGGGGTCGGGTGCCCTCGCCGGGATGCTCAACGTGGACCGTCCACGGAAAGAGCGCTCACCCGTGTCAACCGAAGAAAGGACTCCGCGGTCAGCGAGCAGCCGCGCAAGCTCGCGCCGGGTGCCCGTCCGAGCAGGCGCACACGACCACTCCTGGTCGTGCTCCCGAGATCCTCGGTCAGGATGTGGCAGACCGACCGGGCGTTCGCCAGATCGCAGTGGGCCAGCAGCCCGGGCTCACCGGGCGGCAGGGGTGACAGGTCCGCCGGATGGAGCGCGCGAGTGCGCACCCAGGGAGGGAAACGATGTTCGCGTTCAACCGCCGCCCCGGCGCGGCCCGCGACCCCGTCGTAGGCCTGCGACAGCATCTCTGTCATGCCGTACTCGTTGATGACATGGGACTGCGGGACCCCGAGGCGCTCACCGACCCGCCTGTAGAGCGTCGCACGGTCCACCTCCGCCACCCGGCCCTTGAATCCGCCCGTCTCCATGATCCGTGAGCCGGCGGGAAGGGAGAGCCGCACCTCGCCGAGTCCGTCCAGAAGCTGAACCAGCGCGAACGCGGTCGTCAGCAGCAGCACCGGCGCCGTGTTGGCACCAGCCGCCCGAACGACCGAATGGATGTCGACGCCGCGCTCCGGGTGGAATGCCCAGGTCGTCTTCTTGACCTCGGGTTCCCGGGCAATGAAGCCCGCCATCGCCGACAGGGAGGAATCGGGCGCATCGTCCGGCCGGGGGATGAGCGAGACCAGCGCGAGATGCGGGGCGCCGCATCCCGGCCCGCGGTCTGCAAAGAGGTGCTGCCGGTAGTTGTCTCGGGCCGCCACGCGGTAGAGGTCCACACTGGCGATGTAGTGCTCGCCGCGCCGCGAGGCCCCCGCCGTCGTCCCGCTGGTTCGAAAAACGACCTCGGCAACGCCGGATACGATGGGCACGTCCCTGAACGCGGACACAGGCACGGGGGGTATCTCGCACCAGGACGAAGGTTCGGCACTCGCAACCCCATCCCAGTAGCGGCGCAGCGTCGGGTTGGCAGCGCGTTGAGCCGCATGGACCCGAAGCGCCATGCGATCGAACTCGTCATCATCGCGTAGAGCCTCGCCGCCCGCGCGAAAGAGGGCCGCCAGTTCCTCGGTCAGGTGCGCACAGTCAGGCCCCGCCACGCCGCACTCCGGCTAGCCTGCCGGCCCGGTGCCCCGCACGGCGCGCCCCCCCAGTTGCCCGGTCTGTTCGCCGTCGCGGATCGTGTGGACCCCCGAAACGACGACGTGCCCGATGCCTTCGGGGTATTGGTGCGGATCGTCGAAGGTCGCGCGGTCGCGTACGGTGTCGGGATCGAGGACGACGATGTCCGCCACGGCGCCCGCCCTCAGCACTCCACGGTCGCGGAGGCCAAGCTTCCGCGCAGGGAGGCCCGACATCTTGTGCACGGCGCTCTCCAGGCTCATGGCCCCGCGCTCACGCACGTAGTGACCCAGCACCCTGGGGAAACTGCCGTAGCCGCGAGGGTGCGGCGACGAGCGCGAGAGCGGTCCGTACGGCGCGTAGGCGCCGCCGTCGGAGCAGACCATTCCGAGCGGGTGGGCGAGCATGCGTTCCGTGTTGTCCTCGGACATGCCGAAGCCGATCATGCCCACGCTGCCGCCAGCGTCCCGCAGCAGCCGCACGGTGAGGTCGTAGGGATCCTCGCCCAGTTCGGCCGCCAGCTCCCCGAGCCGCCGCCCCCGCGCGGCCGCGTTGGGGCCGCCGATCCGGGTGATCTGGACCGCGTCCCACGACCCCAGCAGCGCGATCTTGTCGCGGCACGCCCGCTCAAGCGCCGGGCCCGTCTCCGGATCGGCGAGCCGTTCGAGGAACCGGGCCGTGCCGCCGGCCCGCGCCGACGCGGGGAAGAGGTTCGACAGCCCAGTCGCGTAGGCCACGTAGGGGTAGCGGTCGAAGTGCACGTCGACGCCTGCCGCGCGCGCGGCCTCGATCGCCGCGAAGGCCGCGTCGGCCTTCCAGTGATTGCGTTCTCCCTGCGCCTTGAGGTGCGACACCTGCACCGCCATCCCGGCCACGCGCCCTACGTGAAGCGCCTCTTCGAGCGCGGCCAGGAGGCGGTCGTCCTCGTTGCGCATGTGCGACGCGTAGGGGTAGATCGTGCCGCGCAGTTCGCCCGCGAGCGCCACGAGTTCGTCGGGGCCGGCGAAGCTGCCGGGCGTGTATTCCAGCCCCGTGGACAAGCCCACGGCGCCGCTGGCCAACGCTTCCCGCACCAGCGCGCGCATGCGCTCGATCTCGGAAGCCGTCGCCGGACGGTCGGCGCCGCCCACGACGAGGCCGCGGATCGCGCCGTGCCCGACCATCGACGCCACACTCACCGCCGGGCGCTCCCGGTCGATCCGGTCGAGGAAGCCGCCGACATCGCGGAAGTCGATCTCCACATCGAAGTCGCGGCGGTAGCGGTCGCGTGTCAGTTCGAATGTGCCGTCGCTCCAGGGGCCGATCGACGAGCCGTCCTGGCCCACGACCTCCACGGTGACGCCTTGCCGCACCCGGCTTTCGGCGCGCGGATTGACCAGGAGGGAGAGGTCGGCGTGGGAGTGGATGTCGATGAAGCCGGGGGCGACTGCCATTCCCCGCGCGTCGATCTCGACGGCGCCCGTCGCGGCGACCTCGCCGACGGCGGTGATGCGGTCGCCGTCGACGGCGATGTCCCCGGTGCGCGGGGGGCCTCCCGTGCCGTCGTAGACGGTGCCGTGGCGGACAACCAGTGTCTGGCGCCCGCGGTTGGCCGCGACCCAGGGCGCGGCAGGCCGTCCAAGGCCTGCCAGCCCCGCAAGCCCGGCCGTGCCGCGCGCAAGAAAGTCGCGTCGCTTCACTTCCCGTCGCTCCTTATGGTGGCGCTTCCTCCAACCCCCAGACTTCCCGGCGCGATCCCGCCTGAACGCAGGATCTTCAGCTGCTGCCGCGTCTGCTCGTTTTTCACGAGGTCGAGTGCAGAGACCACGTGGTTGTCCATTTCGGCGTAGTCGTCGCCCGGAAATCCGTCGGCCTCCGTCTGTTCGAGGGCCTCGCGCAGCCCGCGGATCTCCCGGCGAGCCTTCTCGAGGGCCCGGTGGAGTCTGGCGAGTGCGCGGCGGGTGTCTGCGTCGGTATTCATGACATGTAAGGATGCACCCTTTGTCAGCGGCGGATCAACGGTCCGGTCGGATCGCGGGGTCCGGGTCCGCGGCAGGATCTCTGTCGTCAACGGGAAACCGGGTCATTTCCGCTTCCCGCGGTTGCGGCGGTATTGGCCCGCAAGTACCTCTTTAACAGCCTTTTGGTGCACCCGTGCGCCCCCCACCGCGGGTTGCCGGCACCGCAGTCACCTGACCACGGAGGGATGACCCATTGAACCAGTTCAGACCATGCACCCTGGCCGTACTGGCGGCCGGCGTCACCGCCCTCGCCGTCGCCACCCCCGCCGCCGCACAGGACCGCTACGACATCGTGCTCGCGGGCGGGCGAGTGATGGACCCCGAAACGGGCCTGGACGCGGTGCGGAACGTGGGCATAAACGGCTCGGTGATCGTCGCCGTCTCGGAGGAACCGCTCGACGGTGATGTGGTGGTCGACGCCTCCGGGCTCGTGGTCGCGCCGGGCTTCATCGACCTGCATGCACACGGCCAGACCAACCGCGCGAACGAATTCCAGGCGCGTGATGGGGTGACCACCGCGCTGGAGATGGAGAGCGGGGTCGGGGATCTCACGGCCTACCTGACCGAGCGCGGCAGTGGCGCGATCCTGAACTACGGCGCCACCGTGTCGCACATGATAAACCGGGCATGGGCGATGTTCGACCGGGGCGACCTCCTGCGGCGCGCCGAATCCATGCTTGAGAGCGACCCCGAGGCCGGTCTTCGCGAGCTGGACCGCATCGCCGGCGGCGCGCGCTACGAGCCGGTTCACGCGGACGAATTCGGAGCCCTGTGGGCGGCACTCGCCCAGGGGCTTTCGGAGGGAGCGCTCGGGATCGGGATGGCGCACCAGTATTACCCGGGCGCGTCGCTCGAGGAGATCCTCGACGTGTTCAGGTTCGCGGCCTACGAGAACACCACCATCTACACGCACGTGCGCGACATGAAGATCAGCGCCATGCAGGAAGTGATCGCCAACGCGGTCGCAACCGGCGCGTCACTCCACATCGTGCACGCGAACAGCTCCAGCCTGTGGAACATCGAGCCGATCCTGGAACTGATCGGCGGTGCCCAGAGCCGCGGGTTCGACATTACCACCGAGGTCTATCCCTACACGGGCGCCTCGACGGGGCTCCAGTCGGCGATTTTCGATCCGGGCTGGCAGGAGACGCTGCAAATCAGCTACGGCGACCTGCAGTGGCAGGACACCGGGGAGAGATTGACGGAAGAGACGTTCAACAGCTACCGGGCCACCGGCGGCACCGTCATCATCCACATGATGCGGGAGGAGTGGATCCGGCACGCGCTCGCCACCGACTTCGTGATGGTCGCTTCGGACGGCATGCCCTACGCGCCGGGGGCCCACCCCCGCAGCGCCGGCACCTTCTCGCGCTTCCTGGGCCGCTACGTGCGGGATGAAGGGTTGATGTCGCTCATGGACGGTCTCGCGAAGATCACCATCATGCCGGCGAAGCGGCTGGAAGGCATGACCGACCAGGCCAGGCGCAAGGGGCGGATCCAGGCCGGCGCCGACGCCGACATCACCGTTTTCGACGCCGAGCGCATCATCGACACCGCGACCTTCGAGGACGACCTGTCCTACTCCGAAGGCGTGGTCCACGTCCTGGTCAACGGCGAGTTCGTGGTCCGGGACGAGGAGAACGTCGCCGGCGCCATGCCCGGACGGGCAATCATAGGAAGGTTGAGCGCAAAATGACTACTGCAAGGATTCTGTTCACCGGCTTTGCGCTGGCCCTCGCCGCGCAGACCGCCGCCGCTCAGGACTACGACATCATCATCCGCAACGGGCGCGTGCTCGATGGGACCGGCAACGACTGGTTCAACGCCGACATCGCGATCAACGGCGACGAGATCGTGCGTATCGGACGCATGCCGGACGCCACCGCCGGCCGCGTGATCGACGCCACCGGCCTTTACGTCTCGCCCGGGTTCATCGACCTGCATTCGCACTCCGACGGCGCAATGACCTCGGAGCATCTCGAGGCGCGCCGGGCCAAGAGCCTCAACAGCCAGGGGCTCACGACCGTGATCGGCGGGGCGGACGGGCGCAACGCCAGGTGGCCGATAAGCTCCGAGGTCGCGGCGCTGCAGTCACAGGGCCACGCCATGAACTTCGTGCCGATGGTGGGTCACAGTACCGTTCGCAGTGCGGTCATGGGGGACGACTACGAACGCCCCGCGACGGCCGGTGAGGTCGCGCGCATGCGGGAAATGGTGCGGCAGGGGATGGAGGCCGGCGCCTGGGGGCTCGGTGCGGGGATCGAGTACAGGCCCGCCCGCTTCAGCGACCCCGAAGAGGTGATCGCGCTGGCCTCCGAGGTGGCGCCCTACGACGGATTCTACGTCGCGCACCAGCGCAGCGAGGCCACGATGCCGCTCTGGCAGCTGCCCAGCAACGTGGACGACTGGCCGGTCGACGGGCTGCAGGGGCTCCAGGAGACGATCAACATCGCGCGGGAGACGGGGATTCGCGTCGTGGCGAGCCATCACAAGGCGCGCGGGCGCTCCAGCTTCGGCCGCTCGGGGCACGACACGCTGGTCGTGAACGCGGCCCGGGCCGAAGGGCTCGAGGTCTACCTCGACGTCTACCCGTACGAGACCTTCGGCGGCGGCGCCCGCCCGATGATCCCGCGCTGGAGCCTGGTGGCCGACGGCGTGGACGTCAGCGGCGGCCGCGACAGCCCCACCTACTACGCGGCGGGGATCTTCAGCGACGCGCAGGCCCATCTTGCGCGGCGGTGGAGCGATCCCGAGACCCGGGAGCGGATCGCGCGGGACATCGCCTGGATCGTCGATCACAACGGCGGCGAGGACCGGGTGGTGGTTGTGGACTATCCCGATCCCGGGTTCGTCGGGAAGACGCTAACCGAGCTGGCCGGGGAAATGGGCGTGACCTTCCAGGAGGTCGTCGTTCACATGGCGCTCAACGGGTACCCGGATGTGATCGGCGGGGCCTGGACCCGGGGCTACGGCATTCACGATGTCGACGTCATCAACTACTACAAGCAGGAATACACGGCCACAGCCTCGGACGCCGGGGTCAGCGGAGTCGAGGGCGTGCCGCAGTTCGGGTCGCGGCCCGGCGCGCATCCGCGGCATTTCGGGGCATTCACGCGCAAGATTGCACACTACGTGAAGGACCTGCAGGCGATTTCGCTGCCCTTTGCTGTCCGCTCGATGACCGGCTTGCCGGCGCGAATCATCGGGCTGCCCGACCGCGGGCTGTTGCGCGAGGGATACAAGGCGGACGTCGTGATCTTCGACTACGAGCGGCTGCGGGACCGCGCGACCGTGCTGGAACCCGACCTGTACAGCGAGGGGGTGGACTACGTGATGGTCAACGGCGTGCTGACGATCGACAACGGCGAGTTCACGGACGCGCTGCCGGGGGAGGTGGTGCTCCGGGGCGGTCGGCCAGTCAGCTGAAGTGACCGCGGAGGTCGATCCGCTGGACCTTGTCATCGTCGGGGCCGGGCCTTGCGGCCTGGCCGCGGCGGTGGCCGCGAAGGAGAGCGGGCTGAGCCACGTTGTCGTCGACCGCGGGTGCATTACCGAGTCGCTGACGCACTACCCGTACTACATGACGTTCTTCTCCACGGCCGAGCGGCTGGAGATCGGCGATGTGCCCTTCACGATCCCGGAGCCCAAACCGACGCGGCGGGAGGCGTTGGCGTACTATCGGCATGTCGTCGCGCACCACGGGCTGAGGGTGCGCCAGTATGAGGAGGTGACGGGAATTGTCCGCCGGAATGGGGGTGAATCGGCAGGCGGATCCGGCTTCGTCGTGCATACCTGCACACGGGAGGGGCGCGAGCGCCGGAGCCGTGCGCGGGCCGTGGTCATCGCCACCGGCGGCTTCGGCGAGCCCAATCGGCTGGAGTTGGAGGGTGGCGATCCGGACGGGCGCGTCATCCACTACTACAAGGATCCCTACCCCTTCTTCGACCAGGACGTGATGGTGGTCGGGGGAGGCAATTCGGCGGCGGAAGTTGCCCTGGAGCTGTACCGCAACGGCGTGCGCGTGCGCATGGTGCACTTCCTGGACGTGTTCGACCGTGGCGTGAAACCCTGGGTACGGCCCGACATCGACAACAGGATCGCGAGCGGCGAGATCCCGATGCACTGGGGGTCTCGGGTGACGCGGCCGGGGCCGGGCACCGCCACGATCGTGCACGAGGAGACCGGCGAGGCCACCGAGGTCGCGAACGACTGGATCCTGGCCATGACCGGATGGCGTCCCGATCGAACGCTGCTGCACGGCCTGGGGGTGGAGACCGATCCCGTGACGGGGATTCCCGCGCACGACCCGGCAACCATGGAAACAAACGTCGCGGGCGTGTACATCGCAGGTGTGATCGCGGCGGGTTACAACGCGAACAAGATCTTCATCGAGAACGGGCGGGAACACGGAGGGCTGATCGCCAGGCATCTGGCTGCGCGGACGCCTGGTCCTGCCGCTGCCTTGCGCGGGCCCGAAGGATTCTCGACCAACCCTGACCGCATGGACGGCTTCGGTCGGTGACGCGGCGGTGGACTGTCCAGGTCATGGCATGGCTGGTCCTGAGTTGCGCCGACCCTCCGACGGTCCAGCTGCCCCTGGCCAGCCAGTTTCCCGTTGACGACGTGCACCTCGGCATGACCTTCGGCGAACTCCGGCAGGCGCGCCCCGACGTAATGCTCATTCCCGACACCGCGACGGTCGTGGAGGAACTCGGCGACGGACGCTTCCACTACGCCTTCACGTCGCTCGAGCGAAACCAGGCGCCCGGCCGCCGCTCGAGGCTGGTGTACATCGACCGGGCGGAAGATGAGGTTCGCGGCGACTACGCGCGACGACGGTGGGATTCGCTCGTGGTCGCACTCGCCGGCGAGTGGGACGTGGAGCCCACCTGTTCGTCGATCGAGTACGGCCGGCTGAGGTGGCGGCGGGCGACGTTCCTGGAAGATGGACAGCCTGTGGCGGCCACGGTCGATGTCGTCGGCATCACGATCGGCGATGCCGGTCCGGGCGAAGGACAAGTCGTCACGCGGGTGTGGCTGACGGACCACATCTCGCCGGTTTCATCGTTGCTGGCGGCGCCGGACGCGGTCGGAAACCGGTTTCCGGCCGGCTCCTCCGGCGCCGAGACGAGCTGTCCCGACAGGTAGCCATTCGGGCCGGGCATCTTTTCGGCTATCTTACGCGCCTTTACTCGATGGGTGGAGTCGGTATGTCGAAGGTTCGTTCCGAAGCCAGCGAAGTCACGCTGACGCTCCCGGATGGTGCCGGGCTGACGGTCGAGACCGGTACGCCCGCCGGAGTCGTCGTGCGTTCGATCAGCGAGAGGCTGCTGCGCAGGGCAGTCGCGGTCGAGTTGGATGGAGAGGTCCTGGATCTCGTCACGCCCTTGCGGCGCGGGGGTTCGTTTCGAGTGCTGACCCCAGGGGACGAGCAGGCGCTGGCGGTGCTCCGACATTCCGCGGCTCACGTCCTGGCGACCGCGGTCCGGCGGCTGCGGCCCGACGCCGCGATCGGATTCGGTCCGGCCATCGACGACGGGTTCTTCTACGACTTCGAGGTCGATGAGCCCTTCACGCCGGCCGACCTGGAGGCATTCGAGGAGGAGATGCGACGTGTTTGCGAGGAAGCGAGCGCGTTCGTGCGTGAGGAGGTCAGCCTGCCGGAGGCCCGCAGCCGGATGGCCGACGACGCCCTCAAGCTGGAAAGGATGGCCGACTTCGACGCGAACGACGTCATCTCCACCTACACAAACGGTGAGTTCACCGACCTCTGCCGCGGCCCGCATGTGCCCGATACCTCGCATGTGCGGCACTTCCGGCTTTTGAGCACGGCCGGTGCGTACTGGAGGGGCGACAGCAGCCGGCAGATGCTGCAGCGGATCTACGGAACGGCCTGGTTTCGCGAGAAGGACCTCAAGGCGCATCTGAATCGGCTGGAAGAGGCGAAGCGGCGCGATCACCGGGTCCTCGGCAAGCGCCTCGATCTGTTCGAGTTTCACCCGTCCGCGCCCGGTGCCGCCTTCTGGACGCCTCGCGGCACGGTGCTCTACAACACGCTGCTCAAGTTCGAGCGCGAGTTGCAGGAGCGGGAGTTTCTCGAGGTCAAGACGCCCCTCATGTACGACAAGTCGCTCTGGGAGACCTCGGGACACTGGGGCAAGTACCGCGACGACATGTTCATGATCCTGAACAGCGGCTCGGGGGAGCACGACGCATCGCTGAAGCCGATGAACTGTCCGTCACACTATCTCCTCTATCGGACAAGGCTGCGCTCCTACCGTGATCTGCCGCTCCGGTACGTGACATTCGACGTGCTCCACCGCAACGAGGTGACCGGTGCGCTCTCCGGACTGACCCGCGTGCGGCAGTTCCAGCAGGACGATTGCCACTGTTTTGTCACGGAGGGGCAGATCCCGTCCGAAGTGGCGTTTCTTGTCGACTTCATCGTGAGCTTCTACAGCGCGTTCGGGCTTGAGGCGCGCATCCGGTTCGCGACTCGGCCAGAGGTGAGGATCGGGACGGACGCGCTGTGGGATCGTGCCGAAGGGGGACTTCGCACCGCTCTGGAGAAAACCGGGCTTCCGTATGAGGTCGAGGAGGGCGACGGTGCCTTCTACGGGCCGAAGATCGACTTTGCGATCACGGACGCGATCGGCCGTGAGTGGCAATGCGGTACGATTCAGCTGGACTACGTCGCGCCGGAGCGGTTCGAGCTCGAGTATGCGGGGCCGGACAACAGAATGCACCGGCCGGTGGTGATCCATCGTGCGGTGGCGGGGTCGCTGGAGCGCTTCATCGGGATCCTCATCGAGCACTTTGCCGGGGACTTCCCGTTGTGGTTGGCACCTGAACAGGTGCGGGTGGTCCTGATCGGGGCAGATGCGGGCGAAGCGGCGGGGGCGGTCGCGGCGCGGATGACCGAGGCGGGGCTGCGGGTCTGGTTGCATCCACGTGCCGCCGAGGTCGACTTCCGCGAGGAGATCAAGGATGCGTCGCACCTGAAGGTGCCGTACATGGCCATCGTGGGCCGGCGTGAGGCGCAGGATGGCACGGTGTCGCTGCGCGCGCGCGGCGCGAAGAAGAGACAGGTGACGCTGCCGGTCGAGGAAGCGGTGGCGCGTCTGAGGCGGGAATCGGAGGGGCGGATGCTGTGGGGAGCAGCGGGTACGATGGCGGCGGCGGGAACACGGGGGGCCGATCGCGGGTAGTCTTTTGCCATGGTGAGAATCCCGCGCGTCGCCACGGCCTTGTGCTTTCCTGCAATCCTCGCGGCGTGTGAAGCCGCACCCGTCGGCAACGTCACGGGCGCCCTGATCGAGTTGAGCGAATCGGCCATCCAGGTGCTGGGGAGCTCCGACTCACTTGCCGTTGTACGCGACCTGGACATAGCCGGCGACGGGTCCGTCTGGGTGCTGAATTCGGCCGAGCCCCTGTTCGTCGGATTCGCTCCGGACGGCCAGCCCCTCGGCGCCTACGGACAGGGCGGCAGAGGACCCCGCGAATTCCCGATGCCTGCGGGCTTCCTTTCGGGCGGTTGGCAGGGTGAGGTGTGGGTCCTGGACCTGGTGCGCCACGCGATGATCCGGGTTTCGCAGCCGGATGGCGACTGGGCCGAGATCCCGTTGCGGTCGGCTTCCCTCCCTCCGGGCACGGTGCGCGGCGGCATGAGCATGCTGAACTCCAATGTGCGAAGCGCGAGACTGGGTGGTGAGTTCATTGTCCCGCGCACGGGCGAAACCATGGAAGCCGGGCTGCTGAACTACCGTTTCTCGCTCTTGCGACCGGACCTGATCGCCGTCGCACCGGAAGCTCGCGAGGCCCGCTCGCTCGTGGCATTGGCCGAGGTGCTCGACGACCCCGCCGGAGACTTCATTCCGAGCGACGGTGGCTTTCCGATGTGGTATCGGCTGTGGGCTCCGTGCGGAGAGAACATCGTCCGCGTCTACGATCGGGTGAGGAATCAGCTTCGCGGGTTCGACGGGTCGGGTGCCGAGGTCCTTCCCATCGAACTGCCACCCGTTCCCTTCACGGAGGTCACTGCTCGCCAGTTCGCCAAGGCGGTCTTCCCGATAAGGCAGGCCGAACTGACGGGGGATGTCTGGAGCAGGCTCAGCGAGCAGGACAGCATTCGCGTGCTGAACCGGATGGCGCAGTCGGTCCAGGGGCGGCCGCACGAACTCGCGAGCTACCTGCCGCGGTATGTGGACTTGCGGTGCAGCCCGGATGGAACGATGTGGCTGAACTCGGTTGATCTGGACGCCGGTGGCCTCGAGGGAGCCAGACTATGGCTGCGAATCACGCCTGACGGGACCATCCGGGAGGTGCGCCTGCCCGAGCGGTTTGATGCCCTCCGCTTCCTGGATTCGCGGGTCTGGGGCGTGTACAGGGACGAATTCGACGTGCCGTCGGTGGCGTCGATCGCGCTGCCGATCAGCTGATCGTACGCCGCCAGTCCGTAATGATCTTCGGGGCATCCTCCAGGAGTTCGTTGAGTTCGGCGATCACACCGTTCACAATGCCGGAGAGTTCCCCCGCCCGCTGAGCGGCCCCGGCCTCGATCTCCGTGAGCACCTCCATCTGCCCGACCGTCGGCCGCGCCTGCGGGGCCGAGACGGCCCGGGAGATGTTCCGAAGCTGCTCGATCAGACGCGGCCAATCGCGAAAGCTCAGTGATCCCGGTGGACGGCGAACTTCGGCCGCCACGGCCGTGAGCTGACCCTGCGCGTCGCCGGCGACGGTCCGAACCTGTTCCTCATTGGCCAGATCCTTGCCTTCGATGGACTCCAGCAGCCCGTCGATCTGGCCGTCCAGGTCGAGGATCGTCGCCATCATCCGGTTGAGTTGCGTCTCGAGGTCGCGCGCACGCATGGCCGCGGCGAAGCGCTCCTGGTACACGGCCTGAGACGCCGCCACGTTGGGATCGCCGCGGAGTTGGAAATCCTTCGACAACTCCTGCTCGCCCAGGTCGACCGTCGCCGTGTAGGTGCCCGGTACGGCGGGCGGGCCGGTGGGACCGAAAAAGAAGAACCCGCCACCCGGAGGACCCTCTCCCGGAATCGGTTCCGCGCCGGTCCAGCGGAGGTCCCAGATCGCGCGGTTCACGCCCGACCTGACGCCGCTGTGTTCGAATTCGCGCACGAGCACGCCGCCGCTGTCGGTGATACGCACGTCGACGGAGTTGCCCGTGGCCTCGGCGGCCTCCTCCGAAAGGTGGAAGTGGATCCACGCGCCGGGGTCGGGGTTCTCGCCGGCGAAGCGGCTCTGGCCGAAGTTGCTCGTGCGGCCCCACATCTCCCACTCGGTCGCCATGCGGATGTCGAAGAGATGTGCGTCCTGGCCGATCGCCTCGGTCAGCTCGACCATGGGCTGGATGTCGTCGAGGATCCACGCGCCGCGTCCGTGCGTCCCGATGACGAGGTCGTTGTACTCGCGCTGGATCCTGACCCCCCGCACCGACACGCGCGGAAGGTTGCCGCGGATGTCCACCCATGTGTCGCCACGGTCCCACGAGGCGAAGATGCCCCGCTCCATGCCGACGAAGAGCAGGTCGGGGTTGGCGGGGTGCTGCCGGACGACCTTCACGTAGTCGTCCTGGGGGAGTCCGGCGGAGATGTCGCGCCACGACTGCCCGTAGTCGCGCGTCTCGTAGAGGTGCGGGGTGAAGTCGTCGAGCCGGTGGTTGTCGACGGCCATGTACGCGGTCCCGGCATCGGTGGGCGACGCCTCGATGTTCCCGATCCACGTCTCGGCGGGCAGTCCGGGCACGCGGTCGCGCACGTTCGTCCACGTCGCGCCGTTGTCCCGTGTGATCTGCACGTTGCCATCGTCGGTGCCGACCCAGATCACGCCTGGCTCGAATTCGTCCTCGGCGATGGTGAGGATCGTCGTGTGGAACTCCGCCGCGGTGTTGTCGTTGTAGACCTCGCCGCCGGAATCGAGCTGTTTTTCCGGGTCGTCCGTGGTGAGGTCGGGGCTGATCACGTCCCACGAGTGGCCGTAGTCCCCGCTGCGGAAGACCACGTTGCCGCCCCAGTACACGGTGCCTGGATCGTGCGGCGAAATGACGATCGGCGCGTCCCAGTTGAAGCGGTACCTCGCCCGGTACATGCCCTGCCCCTGCGAGCCGATCATGAGCGGCCACGGCTCGATCGACCGCATCTGTCCCGAGTTGGTGTCCGTGATGCGGAAATAGCCGCCCTGCGCGTTGGAGTAGATCAGGTTCGGTTGACCCGGCACCGGAACGGTGTAGAAGCCGTCGCCGCCGGATACCGTGTAGAAGTAGCCGGGAAGGATGCCCCGGTTGTCGTTCATACGGCTCGGACCGCACCAGTTGCCGTTGTCCTGAAGCCCGCCGCACACATAGTACGGATCGCGGTCGTCGACAAAAACGTGGTAGTACTGCGCAAGGCTGAAGTTGCGGAAGATGTGGAAGGTGGCGCCGCCGTCATACGTCACCTGCATGCCGCCGTCCGAGCCCGAGAGCACACGCTCACCGTCGAACGGGTCGATCCACAACCCCTGATGGTCTACATGCACGTCGTTGGCAATGCGCTCGAAGGTTCGGCCTCCGTCCGTCGACTTCGACAACCCGCCCGAGAGCGTGAACAGCGTCTCGTGGTCGGATGGATCCACGAAGACATCGGAGTAGTAGAAGGGCCGGAAGTTGAGCTGGTTCCTGTTGTCGTTCACCATCGTCCACGTCTCACCGTAGTCGTCGGACATGAAGAGCGTGCCCGCAGTCGGGTACTCGGTGATCAGGTAGACGATGTTCGGACGCGACTGGGCCACGCTGATGCCGATGCGCGCCATGGGCTCGTCCGGCGTGGTCGTGATCTTCCGCCACGAGATCCCTCCGTCGCGCGAAACGTAGAGTGCGGTCTCCCTGCCCCCGTCGTCGAAGCGCCACGGCCGGCGGCGGAAGGTCCACATGCCGGCGTACACGTTCCTGGGGTTCGTCAGGTCGATGTCGATGTCCGAGCAGCCCGTGTCCTCGTCGATGAAGAGCACGTGCTCCCACGACTGCCCGCCATCGGTGGTGCGGAAGACGCCGCGCTCCTGGTGGGGGCCCCACGCGCGGCCCATGGCGCAGACCAGGGCGACATCGGGGTCGCGCGGATCGACGACGATGCGCTTGATGCGCTCGCTGTCATCGAGGCCGAGGTGGGTCCAGGTGGCACCGCCGTCGGTCGAACGGTACACCCCGTCGCCGTATGAGACGGAGTTGCGCGGGTCGCCCTCACCGGCACCGAGCCAGAGGACGTTGTGGTCCGAGGGGGCAAGCGCCAGGGCGCCGACCGAGTAGGTGTTCTCGTCGTCCCACTGGTGCTCGAACGTCACGCCGCCGTTGGTGGTCTTCCAGACGCCCCCGTTGGCAGCCCCGACCCAGAAGGTCCGCGGGTCGCCCGGCACTCCGATGATCGCGGTGACGCGTCCGCCCATGTTCACCGGACCGATGTGACGCCACTCGATGTCGCCGAGGGCGGCCGAGATGGCTTCGGCGTCCTGGGCGTGGGCCGGTGTGGCCGCGAGCGGGGCAAGGGCGAGTGGGGTGATGAGCGCGAGAGCGAGCGGGAGTGCGCTACGGGACGACTTCATTTTCATATCGGGTTCTCCGGGGATGGCTGCCTGTGACCGTGGGTAGGCAGATGGGTGGCCAACCACTAATACAAGGCATCTCGTTCTGGCAAAACCTCGCGGGGTTGGCAAACGGACTCCTCCTAGCGCTCACCCCCGGGCTCGTCCTCCACGAACCCCCGGTACCCCAGCACCCGCTGTCGCGGCCAGACCTCGTCGAGCGTCTCCGCCTCGAACAGCCGCCCATTCATCATCACCTGCTCGACCAACACGGTATTGCGGAGGTCATCGAGGGGATTGCGCGACAGGATCGCCAGGTCGGCAAGCTTGCCGGGCTCGATCGAGCCGAGCTCCGTCTCGAGACCGATGCCGTTCGCGCCGAAGATGGTGGCGGACTTGAGCGCGTCGTGGTTCGACATGCCGCCCGAGGCGACCATCCACAGCTCCCAGTGGAAACCGAGGCCCTGCAGCTGGCCGTGGCTGCCGACTCCAGCGAAGCCGCCGTCGGCGACCACATCGGCCAGGAAGCGGGCGTGGTCCTCGAAGACGTACTCCTCGTCGATCGCCCATGCGACCGAACCCGCCGCGCCGGCGCGCCGCCGGGTGCGGGCGTCGAGGGTCTCGCGGGGTGTGAAGCGCACCAGGCGCTCGTTGCCGAGGACGTCCTCGGTCGTGAACCAGTAGATCTCGCCCATGGGGCCGCCGAAGGAGACGATGAGGGTCGGCGTGTTCAGGACTTTCGTCTCCGAGAAGAGGCGGACGACATCGTGATAGAGCGGGTAGACGGGCAGGTTGTGTTCGATGCCGGGGTAGCCGTCCATGGCGTGCGTCAGGTCGGCCTGGTAGTCGAGGCCGGCTTCGGTGGTTGGCATGAGTTCGAGTTCGCGCGCCGCCATGACGAGCCACTGCCGCTGCTGGCGGTTCCCCGAGAGGTACATCTTGAAGGTCTTGGTGTCGTAGTAGTCCGAGTAGCGCCGGAGCACGTCGCGGGCGTGGTCGAGGTCGCGGATGCCCTCCAGGGCCTGGTAGTTGGCGAAGACCCCCGGGCCGGTGGAGTAGATGCGCGGGCCCAGGATGTCGCCTGACCGCACCCGGTCGGCGTAGGTGAGGACATCGGAGACACCGGTCTGGGGGTCGCGAGTGGTCGTGACGCCGAAGGCCAGGTTCGCGAGGTAGCTCCACGGTTGCGTGGTGTGGACGCTGGCCGGCGGGCGGAGGTGGGCGTGGGTGTCGACGAAGCCGGGCGTGATGGTCATGCCGGAGACGTCGCGGACCTCGGCGCCACTCGGGACGTCGAGCGTGGCGGATGGGCCGACGGCGGCGATGCGGTTGCCGTCGATGAGGATGTCGCCGGATTCGATGACTTCGTCGCCGCGCATGGTGATGACGCGGGCGCCGGTTAGCAGGAGTGTCCCGGTGGGGAGGTCGCGGGGGACATCGAGGGCGACGCGGACTTCGGTGGGCTGGTAGCGGGGGTCGGAGTCGGCGGCTGGATTGTCGGTGGCGGTGGGATCGGCGTCCTCGGCAGGGGTGTCGGCTTCGTCAGACTCCGCAGCCTCGGCAGCCTCGACGCTGTCCGCAAAGGCCTCCGCGTCCGCCAGGTTGTAGCGGAAGTACGCGTTTCCGAGCGCCCAGACCGCCTCCTCGCCATCGCTGCTCCATGACTGGAACTCGCCGCCGGACTCGGTGATCCGGGTGACCGGGACCGCTGCGCTGGAGGGACTCCGGACCGAGACGGTCGGGGCCTCGGCGCCCACCTGCGGGACGGTCACGAGGTAGAGGTCGTTGCCGACCTTGGCCAGCGCCCGCCCCCCGGCGGGCGACACCCGAATCGAGGACGCGTTGGCTGGGGGGCCGCCGCGGTTGGCCGAAAAGCCGGTGACCTTGAGGTGTTCCTTCTCGTCGGTGCCGTCCCAGCGGATCGACACCAGGCCGCGCGCGCCCGCGTTCAGGTAGATGCGGTCGGGCTGGTCGGTGCGGAAGTGCGGCTGGGAGCGTCCCAGCGCCTCCGCCACGACCGTCGCCGCGCCGGGGGCGCCTTCGTCCGCCCCGTACCAGACGATGTCGGCTTGGCCACCGCCGCCGGCGCCTTGCAGACGTGCGCGCACCGGCCTCTGCAGCGCCACGATGCGGTCGCCGTCTGGAGACCAGGCGGGGGATTGCAGGTAGCGCGCCGCATCCGACACGCGCCGGGCGTCGTCGCCATTTGCCGGGATCTCCCAGAGATGGCCACCGTCCGGCTCACGCCAGCTCACCGCCGCCAGCGTCTCGCCGTCGGGCGACCATGCGGGATGGAACAGGGCACCGTCGACCTCCGCGCCGATCCGGCGCGGGACACCCCCACCTGCTTCCATCACATACAGCAGGCCAAGCGCGGTGAACGCGATCTCGCTGCCGTCCGGCGACAGGGCGACGCCGCGGATCTGGCGCGCGCGGAAGGTCGGCGTGTCCTCGACCGGGTAGTCGAAGTCGAGGCGGGGGCCCGCGTGGATGACCACGTCGGCCGTGAAGGGGATCTCGGTGGGCTCGTTCGCATCCGTCTCGCCGGCGGCCAGCGGCACGCGCCAGAGGCGACCGCCGTAGGAAGCGATCAGTGCGGTGCCGTCGGGCGTGAAGGCGTAGCCGGGGAGGAGGTCGAGGGTCGCGCGGCTCTCCATGTCGTCGCGCTGCACGGGGTAGACCAGCCAGCGTTCGTCGCCGGTGGCGAGGTCGCGGGCGCGGAGGCCGGTGGCATCCTCGTGGCGGGAACCGTAGACGAGCGTGGCGCCGTCGGGGGACACGACCGGACGGAACCCCGACCCGTAGCGGCCGGTGACCGTCGGGCTGCGACCCGTCTCGCGGTCGTAGCGGACGAGCTGGTACTTCGGGAAAGCCGCGTCGTAGGTCCAGTCGCGTGTGCCCTGGGCGAGGTAGATGTAGCGGCCGGTGGGATCGAAGGCGGCTCCGATAGCCTTGAGCTGCTCGGGCTCGCTGATCAGGGCGATGCCGTTGCCGCCGTCGCGGTGGAAGAGCCAGGGCTTCGCGGCGCCGCCGAGCGGGCTGAAGGTGCGGGACGCGACCAGATACTGTCCGTCCGGCGACCAGTCGGGCGAGGTGTAGAGGTTGCCGTTGCCGCGGGTGAGTTGGGTGGTGTCGGAGCCGTCGGTGCTCAGCACCCAGAGGTTCTGGCCGCCGCTCCGGTCCGAGACGAAGACGATCTCGGAGCCGTCGGGGCTGTAGCGCGGCTGGCTCTCGAAGGCCGGGCCGGTCAGCAGCGGGGTCGCGGTACCGCCCTCGACCGGGAGCGTGTAGAGGTCGCCGAGGAGGTCGAAGACGAGGGTCGCGCCGTCCGGGCTGATGTCGACGGAAATCCAGGAGCCTTCGCTGGTGGTGAAGCGGATCTCGCGGGTGGGTTCGAGGGGGAGGGAGGCAGTGGCGAGGGAGTCGGCCTGCGTGGAGTTGGCGGGCGATTCCTGGGCGAGGGCGGGCGCCGCCGGGAGGGATGCGATGGTGACTAGGGTGAGGGCGCGGCTCTTCATTTCGGTTACTCCCCGAGGCTGTAGCGCCGGCGACGGTCCGGCACACGAGGCACCGTCTCGAACCCGGCCTGAGAAAAATGGCGATCGGTCGTCAGGGCCCTGGCCAGGCCCAGTTCCTGCATCACGACGAAGCTTGTGCAGTGGGTGAAAGAGAGGTCGCTGTCGGTCCACTCGACTCTGTCGGCCCGCTCGAAGAAGCGCGTCCGGGCCTTTTCCGCCCGTGAGGCATCGATGCGTTCCCAGCGGATCCGGGAGCTGGCGTCGATCTGGGCCCACCATTCGGCGGCCGCGCCCAACCCCAGCCGAACCCGAATGAGCGTCAGCGTCTCGTCGATCACATAGTCTGTCGAGACCAGGATTCCCCCGCCCTCCAGGCATGAATCGCGTTCCCGACGGCTGGACTCATGCGCCGGATCAGCGGCGTCGGCCATGGCCATCCAGCCGGCCGTGTCGACGAAGAGCGCCCGGCGGCTTGGGGGGCTACTCACCGCCCTGGCCATACAGAATGCGGTCGTGATCCACGGCGGTCAGCCCGTCGGTAGACTGGCCCACCGCTTCCGCCCCATAAAGCGAATCGTCCTCAAGGGGGCCAAGACCTACTCCGCCATGCAGCGGCACGATTCGAAATGCCGGCCGGCTCCGGTAGAGGACGGTGAAGTGCTCTCCGCGCTTCACCCGCTCGATGACACGCCCCATCTCGTGTCGCAGCGTCTTGACGTTGATTGTGTTGGACATCGGCGGAAACCCTTCGGAAGCCGCGTGGTGATGATCTCAAGGTAAACTTAAGATGATCTTCGGGCTCGATTCACCGGCGTGGACCAATCCCCCTCGTACCGCCGTCGTGCTGTTGGTTCAGTTTCCGTCGTATCCTGTACTATGAGCCGCACACCCGATGCACAGTACCGTTCGCTCGGCGGCGAGGCCATCAAAACAACTCCTCCCCCGGCAACCCCGACGCCTGTTCCAGCCAGCTGACCAGCAGGCCCTCGTCGGGCTCGTCCCCCTCGTGGATGTGGAAGTACCGCACATGCTCGTACTTGGAGGTCACCGGCGGCACGGGGCGCAACGAGCCGCCGTTGAGGAAGGTCACCTTGATGTACTTCGTGAAGCAGTGGAACGAGAGGAACCATCCCTGGCCCTCGATCCCATAGAATGGCGAGTTCCACCGGACCGCCTTGCGGACCCCGGGCACGCTCCGCTCGACCAGCGAGTCCAGATATCGGCCGACCTCGCGCTTCCAGCCCGGCATGGCCGCAATGTAAGCCTGCACAGGCCCGTCCCCGTCACCCTTCGGGATCTGGGGATTCCCGCCCGAGAGCAGTTTCGGCTTACCCACCGGAAGTCGGCCCGCCCCCGGCCTTCAGCTCGCCGCCGGCATCACCCGGTACTTCTCGAACCACGCCACGATGTTCGCGATCTTGGCCATCAGCTGACTCGGGCGTCGGCTCATGTCGTGCGACGCGCCCGGCAGCCGGATCACCGCGGTGTCGATCCCGCGCATCTTGAGCGCGTGGAACATCTGATACGACTCCGACAGCGGCGTCCGCAGGTCCTCCTCGCCGGTGATGATCATCGTCGGCGTGGTCACGTTCCCGACCAGCGACAGCGGCGAGAACCGCCAGTAGGGCTCCGGATCCTCCCACGGCAGTCCCTCGTAGCGGCTGTGGTAGTAGCCGTACCAGTTGTCCGCGGTCAGCGTCTTGCTGATCCAGTTGACGACGGGCTTCTGCGAAACCGCCGCCCGGAACCGATCCGTCTTCCCGACGATCCACGCGGTCATGATCCCGCCCGCGCTGCCACCGGTCACGAACAGGTTGTTCTCATCGACGTACCCCTGCTCGATCACCGCATCCACGCCCGAAATCAGGTCGTCGTAGTCCTGGCCGGGATAGTTGTGGTAGAGCAGGTCGCCGAACTCTTCGCCGTAACTTGTGCTCCCCCTCGGGTTGGCATAGAGCACGACGTAGCCTGCGGAAGCCAGAAGCTGCATCTCGGCCGAGAACCTGTCGCCGTAGTTCGACACCGGCCCGCCGTGGATCTCCAGAATGAAGGGATAGCGGCGATTGGGGTCGAAGTCGGGGGGCTTGACGATCCAGCCGTGGACCGGGCGACCGTCGTAGGACGACTCCCACCAGATCTCCTCGACCTCGCCGAGGGTCCGGTTCGCGAGCAGATCGCTGTTGAGGTCGGTGATGGTGCGGGCGGCCGCGCCGCCGTGGGTGCCGACCGCCAGTTCGCCGGGCATGTCCGGGCGCGTCTGGTTGAGGGCGAAGGTGCCGTCGTTCGCGACCGAGAACGAGCCGCCGCCGTAGGGGCGCCCGTACGAGGTGCCGCCCAGGTCGCCGGCCAGGACCTCGGTGGCGCCGTCGAGCGTGGCGAACCCGACCTTCGAGTTCCCCTCGTCGTCGTACTGGAAGTAGATACCGCTGCCGTCGGCGGCCCAGACGGGACTGGAGACGCTGCGGTCGAGGCCGGCGGTGAGGGTGCGGTGGCCGCTGCCGTCCAGGTTCATGACCTGGAGCCGGCTGACCTGGTAGGTGCGGGTGCGGTCCTCGTAGCCGACGAACGCGACCTGGCGGCCGTCCGGGGAGACGGCGGGACTGCCGTCGGGGCCCGGGCGGTCGGTGAGCGCACGGATGTCGCCGGTCTCCACCGACGCGATGTACAGCTCCGAGTTGCGGTAGTCGAGGACATCCGGGTTGCGGTTCGCGGAGAAGACGAGGTGGGTGCCGTCGGGGTGCCAGGCGGCCGCGCTCGAGTGCTGGAAGTCGCCTGACGTGACCTGCGTGGGCGTCCCGCCGTCGACCGGGATGACGAAGATGTGGCTGTAGCCGAAGTCGAGGTAGCCGACGCCGTCCTGACGGCTCTTGAAGCGGTCCTCCATGATCGGCGGTGCGGCCCACTCGGCGCCTTCCGGAGGCCTCGGCGGCGCGGCCAGGCTCGGCGGCGGGTAGGGCACAAGCATGTTGAACGCGATGTGGCGGCCGCCCGGCGACCAGCGCAGCCCGCCCGGCGACTCGGTGAGCTGGGTGAGCGTCGCGGTCTCGCCGGTGTCCATCCAGCGCAGGCGGATCTGGCCGCCGGCGGTATAGGCGATGCGCGTGCCGTCAGGAGACCAGCGCGGCGAGCCGCCTTCACCCAAGCGCCGGTGGTCCGAGCCGTCGGCGCCGATGATCCAGAGTTCGGAACGCTTGCGGTCGCGCATGATGTCCATCGAGGTACGGATGTACACGACCTGGCTGCCGTCGGGCGAGACCTGCGGGTCGGCCGCGTACTCGAGCTGGAAGACGTCCATGGGCTCGAAGCGGGACTGGGCGTGGGTGGGTGCGGGTGTGGCGGTCACGAAGGTGGCCGCAACGACGAGGGCTGCGAGAGTGTCTCGGTTGATTCTGGGCATGGTTGCGCTCGGGAAGTCGGATGGGAGGGAATGCCCAAAGTTTCGCGGGGTGGGCGTCCGGGGCAACCGAAAGCGGCTTCCGGGTCGGCCTGTGGGACAACTGTGGTTACCTTACCCTCCCCATCCAACCCAGCCGCTTCTTGTGACCAGGAGTCGATGGCTTGAGCACGGGACGTATCGTCTCGACAAAGATCTCCCGCGCAGATCTTGCAACGTGGGCGGAAGACCAGTTCGGGGACTGGATCAAAGGCGTTGTCGACGTGTCGCGCGGGATCCTGGCTGTTGGTGGAGACCTGCACGCGGACGACGAGGCGCTACTTTTGGCGGACGGTTCCCGTCAGCAGGATCTCTGGGGCATCAACCTCTATCCTGAAGACGAGGGTGCGGACTGGATCGAGTTCGACTCCATGATCAACATCCGCCCAAGAGATGGGAATCGGTCCCGTGGCGTTGACGACGAGGATACCCGTGCCCGGATCCGCGATGTAGTCGACGCACTGGTCCTGGCGAAAGTAGACGGTTCGATATGAGTCGCACCATCCACAAACAGGCCGCGGCGGGCAGATGGAGCCGCTTGGAGCTGGTCGAGCAACTGGGGAATGTGGGCAGCGAGGTGGATCGCGCTATCCGGGCGTGGGACGCGGGAAAGACCAGAAGGTTCGACAGTGCTTTCGATAGGGCGCTCGAACTATTCGACTTGACCGCGACCGACGCGCGCTGGCACGGCCACCGCTGCCAGGAAGTGCTGCGCGCCCGCGAGGAGTTCTGCCGACTTTTCTTCGATCCCGATGTTCCGCGCGAATCAGCGGAAGGGTTGCGCAGGTACTTCTTCGGTTTCGGGTATGCGGCGCGGATGTTGCACTATCGGCGGCAATCGAACGACTAGCCGTCCCTCGTCATCAGCAGGATCGAGGAGTTACCATCCTGCCCAAAGCCTTGGAACACCTCAATTCTGGAGCCACCAATGACGACAGCAACGAAGTGGCCCATCCCCACCCTATTGGGCTCGACCATCGCCGTCTTGACAGCACTATCCGCCAGCGCCTCCACCGCCCAGCAGAACGAATACCCCGACCCCTTCCCGGGCGGCTACCCGAACCTCTCGGGCTCCAGCGGCGCGGGGCGGATGTACATGGAGAGCTACTTCCCGCCGCCGGTCACGGCGTCGCCCACGTACCCGGCCTGGTCGCCCGACGGCGAGTCGATCGCGTTTGCGTACCAGGGGCGCATCTGGGCGGTCCCCGTCGAGGGCGGCACCGCGCGCCAGGTCACGAGCGGGCCGGGGTACCACTCGCAGCCGAGCTGGTCGCCCGACGGCACCCACATCGCGTACGCGGCCGACATCGACCGCAACTTCGACATCTTCGTTGTCGAGGTGGGGGCGAGTGGCAGCCGGGCAGCCGCCGAGCCACGCCGCCTCACCACGCACCCCTTCCTCGACCTGCGCCCGCGCTGGTCGCCCGACGGCGGCCGCATCCTGTTCACCACGGAGCGCGACGGCACCTTCGACCTGTGGGCCTACGACATGGAGCGCGGCGAGGCCGAGGCCGTGATCGCCGACCCGCAGGCCAACGACATGGCCGGGGACTGGGTCGGCGGCACCGGGGATATCGTGTTCGTGTCCAGGCGGGGCCAGGCCGCGCTGGGCTCCGGTTCCCTCTGGAGATGGCGTTCCAGCACCGGCGAGGCGGAACTCCTCCTTCGTATCGAGACCAACTACCAGGCGGCGCCGGTCGTCGCCCCGCATGGGGGCATCGTCTCTTACATCACAGACTCCTCCGGCAACAACGACCTCTACGCAGTCCCCAGCGAGAGATCGCCCCGCGGCATTCAGCCCGTGCGGCTGACGCACACGCGCACGGACGAGTACTTCCCGTCGTGGTCACCCGATGGCGGCCACATCGTGTACGCGCGCAACGGCGGGACCGACGACCAGCCGCGCACCATCGACAACGGGATGGGGTTCGCGCTGTACGTCGTCACGCGGGGCGGCGGCGCGCCCTGGCGTGTGCGGATCGACGACTACGCGTGGTCCGAGCCGACCGGCCAGGTGCGGGTGCGCGTCACGGATTCCGCGGGCGAACTGCTGCCGTCGCGCATCTACCTGACCGGCGCCGACGGGCGCGCCTACTTCCCCCGCAGCAGCTACCCGCGCGTCGTCAGCGTCACCGAGGACTACTACTTCCACTCCGATGGAAGCTTCACGGCGACCCTGCCGGTGGGCGAGGCCAGCCTGGAAGCCTGGCGGGGCTTCGAATACGAGCCCGTCTTGCGCACGGTCGACGTGCGGGCCGGTGAGCACACGGTCGTCGAGATCCAGCTCAACCGCTGGATCGACATGGCCGCGGACGGCTGGTACTCGGGCGACAACCACATCCATCCCAACTACGGCGGCCACTACTTCGTGACCCCCGAGGACCTCCGCAACAAGGCCCAGGCCGAGGACCTGAACGTGGCCAACGGCATGATCGCCAACTACTGGGGCAACAGCCGGGTCGAGGACCTGGAGCACTTCCTCGGGCACCCGCATCCGCACGGCGATCCGCGGACGATCGTCTACTACAACGAGGAGTACCGGCCGAGCTTCTTCGCGCACCTCTCGCTCCTGAACCTGGTCGAGCTGATCACGCCGTTCTACATCGGTTCGGTGGGGACCGCGCACCATGCCCTCTACCCTGACAACGCGAATGTGTTGAGGAGGGTGCATGAGCAGGGCGGCATTGGCGGTTACGTCCACCCCTTCGGGCTCCAGCATCGCGATCTGGACGCGGCGGGGGTGGGATATGCGCGCGAGCTGCCCGTCGACGCGATTCTCGGCCTGGCCGACTTTGTGGATGTGGCATGTGTCTGGAGCGACGAGCTCGGGACGGCCGAGGTGTGGTACCGCCTCCTCAACACGGGTTCGCGCATTGCGGGGACGGCCGGCACGGACGTGATGTCGGACATCTGGCGGCACCCCGCAGTCGGCGCGACGCGGACATATGTCTACACCGGCGAGGACCACCTGCACTACGACGCGTGGGCCGACGCGATGGCGGCGGGGCGGGCGTTCGTGACGAGCGGGCCGATCATGACGCTGGAGGTGTCGGGAGAGGGCGGCGGGCCCGGCGGCGGCGCGGGCATGGGCGAGGAGCTGGCCGTGTCGCGCGGCGACGTGGTTACGGTCCGGGCGACGGCGCGATCGCTGTTTGTCATGCACGGGCTGGAGATCGTGCAGAACGGCCGGATCGTGCACAGGGTGGAGGCCGCGGGCGACGGGCGGTCGATTGACGCAGAGCTGGAGATCCCGGTCGAGGGCAGCGGGTGGATCGCGGCGCGGACGCTGGGACCGGCGCAGCGCGGCGCCATGGACAGCTATCTGTTCGCGCACACCAACCCGGTGTTCGTCATCGCCGACGGCGAGCCGATCCGGTCGCGGGACGACGCGGCGTTTTTCGTGCGGTGGATCGACCACGTGCTGCTTGAACTGGAGGTGATGGACCGCTGGGACGACCCGGCGCACAAGGCGGAAGTGCTGGCCACGTTCGAGGAGGGGCGGCGGCTGTATCAGGCGCAGGTGGATGCGCTGGGGGGGAGCGGGAGATAGGGCGTGCGGTCCCGGCAGCTGGTCCTGACCGCGGTTCCGGCGGCTCTCGCCATTCTGGCGGCGGCCTGTGAGCCGGATGCACCCGACATACCCGCGAGCCCGGTTCAGCTCGAGTCTCGCGGCAGCACGGTCGCGGCCGAAGACGGCTTCGATCTCTGGTTCGACGCGTGGGGCGAGGGACCGGCCATCATCTTTTTGGCGCGCCACCCCGACGAGAACCGGACGCTGGCCGACGCGCTTTCGGACGGCTACCGGGTGGTGATCCACGAACCCCGGGTGATCACGCTGGGCCAGAAGGGTCTCCTGGCCGAGGCGGCGGATGATGCTGAACGGGCGCCGTGGGAAGCGCACCTGGCTGGCCGGCAGACCGACTGGGACCCGTCGGAATACGATGACTATCCTGTCGAGCTCGCGATCTCGGACCTGCATCGTGTCGCGGATGCCGCCGGTGTCGACGAGTTCGTGCTCGGCGGGTATTCCGGCACGGCGAGGCTGGCCGCGTTCATGGCACCCTACAGCGAACGGGCCGTGGGGCTTCTCGTGGGCGGATACCACATCATCGGCAACAAGGACTATTGGCTTGGCTACGTTGCCGCCGGCTACGCCGCGCAGATGAACGACCCGAACCTTTCGGAGTTCACAAGGTTGGCGAGCCTACTGTCGCGTCAGCAGGCCCTGATCGAACAGCAGCGGGACGACCGCGCAGCGTACGGGGAGATGCCCGGCCCCAGGATCGTGTGGGTCGGCGGCGAGGACGGCAGCCCGAAGGACTCGTTGATGGCGGAGGTTTTCCCAGGTGCCAGGATCGCCGAGAGAGTGCGTAACGCCCGGTCCGACTATGAGTTACTGGGGTTCGACTTCTTCCAGTTGGACGGGTTGGGGCACGTGGCCGCGTACGAAGCGGTTGATCAGGCGGCGCCGCTGGTGCGGGAGGCGCTGATCAGGGCTGGGTGGCGGTAGAGCAGCCACCTTCGAGGCGCGGCTATCCTTCGACTCCCGCCAGGAACGCCCGCATTTCCGGCACCATCACCGCCGGATCGAGAATCGCCGCGGTCTCTGCACCCGGGATTTCACGCACCGTCCAGCCCATCGCCTCCAGCGTTGGCCGGGCCTCGCGCAACCGCTCCACCAGGCGCAACGGGATGCCGGCTACAGAGCTCTCTGCTTCCGAGCCGATCAGTGCGATTCGGGGACACGTGATCGCCGCCGCTACATCTGCTTCGGGCCAATCCTGCATGCCGCTGTAGAAGGTGCGCCACTGCGCGTACTGCTCGGGGTTGCGAAGGATCACCATGGCATGGGGCGGGGGCTCGGCAAGCTGCATTTCGCCGCCGCGCAGCATGTCGGCGTAGGGCGCGCCGAGCGGTGGCCAGGTGCCGCAGATCAGTGCCGAAACACGATCCGAGCGCGACGCCAGCATGAGGCCGTTGATCGCGCCCCAGAGGTGGCCGCAATAGGAGAAGCGGTCGAACCCGGCCGCGTCCGCGACGGACAGGAGGTCGGAATACACTCGGTCGGGTGTCATCTCGGCGGGCGCCGGAACCATGGTCCTGCCGACATTGGGGTAGTCGACGAGCAGGACGCGATAGCGATCGGCAAGGCGGCTCAGGAAGCCATCCTTCACCGCGGCCCGCTCCTGGCCGAAGATCTCGGCGTAGGACGCCATGAGGGGGAAGCCGAGGAAAAGGGGAACGCCGCCTTCGGGTCCGTGCACCTCGAAATGGATGGGGTGCTGCTCTGCACTCAGGCAGGAGGACAGGACGGTGCCGGCGGCGACCGTGGCGGAGGTCTGGACGAAGTGGCGTCGGTTCATGATGGGCGGGCAAGATACCGTGCGGCTGCCCGTTTGCAAGACGATCGGGGCGTCAGTCGCCACCGGTCCCCTGCTCCATCCCCACCCCCTTCAGCTGCACTACAATGACCTCGATGGGGTCGGGCCCCTCGTTTACGTCGCCGTGGAGTTCGCCCGGCGGGTCTGCTTCGAGCCAGTAGGCGCTCCCCGTCTCCCAGGTCATGTCGTGTCGCTCGCCCGAGTCGTTCACCACCGTCAGCGTGCCGCCCTTCAGCGCGATGATCGCGCGGGGGTTGTCGTGCCGATGCATTTCGAGGGGCTGATTCGGGACGATCACGGTCTTCCATACGGTCACGTGCTCGTTTTCGAACTGCGGGATGCGCCGGGTGGCGGCCTCGGGTTCGGCAGGCGCGTCAGCGGGCTGTTCGGCGGCTTGATCGGCGGGCTGACCGCAGGCGGAGACCAGCACCATCAGGAGTGGCACGACCGGTAGGATGACCTTCATCTTCTGACTCCTTGGCAACAGGGATTTGTCGGGCTGTCGAAGGATCCGGGCAAGATCGCGCGGATCGGTGGCCGTCCGCTACCTTTCGGGCTCTTACGACCCGTCGTACCCTGCCAGGCTCATGCCATGCGAATCTCCCGATCGCTGTCCACCTCCGCCATCGTGCTTGCCCTGTTTCCGGCCGGCCCGATGAGCGCCGCCGCCCAGACCGCTCCAGCAGGCGGGGGTGTGACCGTCCCCGGCCTCACCGCCCCGGTCGAGATCATTCGTGACCGATGGGGGATCAACCACATCTACGCCGAGACTGAGTACGACCTCTTCTTCGCCCAGGGATACGCCGCCGCACGGGACCGCCTCTTCCAGTTCGAGATCTGGAGGGCGCAGGCAACCGGCACCGTCGCCGAGTTGCTGGGTCCGAGCGAGCTGGAACGCGACATCGGCTTCCGCCTCTTTCGTTTCCGCGGCGACATGACACAGGAGATGAATCACTACCACGACCGGGGCTCGCTCATCATTCCGGCGTACGTGGACGGAGTGAACGCCTACATCGCCGAGACCCAGGCCGACCCCTCGCTGCTCCCGATCGAATTCGACCTCCTCGGCATCCGCCCGAAGCGGTGGACGTCGGAGGTCGTGATTTCCCGCCACCAGGGGCTGCTCGGCAACATCGGGGCGGAGTTGAACTACGGGCGCGCGGTGGCCGCAGTGGGCGCCGACGCGGTGAAGCGGGTCGCGAATTTCCACCCGGGCGATCCCGACATCGCGCTCGATCCGGTCATCGACAGGGCGCTCCTGAGCCAGGACATCCTGGGGCTGTACAACGCGTTTCGCGGTCCGGTGCGGTTCCGCCCCGAGCACCTGGTGCCAGAGCACCGCGGGGACGAGGAAGCGTTCGCACGGCTGGAGGAGGCGTCGGCACAGGTGCGTGGCGCCACGGCCGGCTGGCAGGACGCCCCCAGCTGGCAGGACCCCCTCGCCTGGCCGGACTACGAGAGTCTCGGCTCGAACAACTGGGTCGTGAGCGGTCGCCTGAGCGAGAGCGGCTATCCGCTAATGGCCAACGACCCCCACCGCGCCCAGTCGGCGCCCTCGCTCCGATACTGGGTGCACCTGGTGGGCCCGGGGTGGAACGTGATCGGCGGCGGCGAACCCGAGATTCCGGGGGTCAGCATCGGCCACAACGAGTACGGGGCCTGGGGACTCACCGTTTTCCGCACCGACGGCGAGGACCTGTACGTCTACGAGACGGACCCGGAGAATCCGAACCGCTACCGGTACCGCGATGGATGGGAGGAGATGACGGTCATTGCGGAGGAGATTCCCGTGAAGGGAGAGGATCCGCATCTCGCCGAATTCAAGTACACACGCCACGGTCCGGTGGTCTTCGAGAACCACGAGGAGAGGGTCGCGTACGCCGTCCGGGCCGCGTGGCTCGAACCTGGCGGCGCCCCCTATCTGGCGAGCCTGCGCATGGACCAGGCCCGCAGCTGGGAAGAGTTCGTCGAGGCCTGCAACTACTCCAACATCCCGGGCGAGAACATGATCTGGGCGGACCGCGAGGGGAACATCGGCTGGCAGGCGGTCGGTATCGCACCGATCCGCCGCAACTGGTCCGGGCTGGTCCCGGTTCCCGGCGACGGGCGCTACGAGTGGGACGGCTACCTGCCCATCACGGCCAAACCCAGCGTGTACAACCCGCCGGAAGGCTACTTCGCCACCGCGAACAACCACCTCACGCCGCCCGCCTACCCGCACATGGACGCCATCGGTTTCGAGTGGTCTGACCCGTATCGGTGGACGCGCGCGGCCGAGGTCCTCGGCTCGGGACGCCTCCACTCGATGGCCGACATGATGGCGCTGCAGACCGACTACCTCTCGATCCCGGCGCGCACCCTGGTGCCGATGCTGCGGCACGTGGCGACAGGCGGCACCGACGTCGAACGGGCACGCGAACTGCTCCTGGCCTGGGACTTCGTGCTGGATCCGACCTCGGTCGCGGCGGGGATCTACAACGCCTTTGAAGCCCGGGTCCGCGCCAACGTCCGCAACGTCTTCGTCCCGCCGAACCAGCGGAGCGTCCTGGGCGGCATGGCGCTCGTCAAGGTGATCGGCCACCTCACCACGCCCGGCGGCGAGTTCGGCGACGACCCCATCGCGGGGCGGGACGCGGTGCTGCTGCGCAGCCTCGAGGAAGCGGTGGCGTCCCTGCGCGACAGGTTTGGCGGCGACATGGACCGCTGGCAGTACGGGCAGCCCGACTACAAGCACGCCACCATCTTCCACCCCCTCTCCCGCGCTGCGTCGCCCGAAGTGGCCGCCCGCCTCACCGTCGGACCGCTAACGCGCGGTGGCAACAGCTACACCCTCAACAACACCGGCGGCGGCGACAACCAGACCTCGGGCGCGTCGTTCCGGATCATCGTCGACACCGGCGACTGGGACCGGGCGGTCGGCTCGAACACCCCCGGTCAGTCCGGCGACCCCGACTCGCCCTTCTACGACGACCTCTTCGAGCTCTGGGCCGACGACCGCTTCTTCCCCGTGTTCTATTCGCGCGAACGGATCGAATCAGTGGCCGCGGAGCGCACGATGCTGGTGCCCGGTGGGTGACGCCCGGGGGCGCGGCACCCCCACCTCCCCGCGCTTCTTTCGCACCCAGGCCGACCTGCGCGCCTGGTTCGAGAAGAACCACGACCGGGGCGGCGAACTCTGGGTGGGCTACTACAAGAAGGGCACGGGCCTGCCCAGCGTCACCTGGCCCGAATCGGTGGACGCCGCGCTCTGCTTCGGCTGGATCGACGGGTTGAAGAAGTCGGTCGACCGGAAGAGCTATACCCTGCGTTTCACGCCGCGCCGCAAGCGCAGCCATTGGAGCGCCAGGAACCTCGGCCGCATGAAGGAGCTGATCGCGGAGGGGCTGGTTGCCGAGCCGGGGCTGGCAGCGTACGAGCGGCGGGACCGCCGCAGGGAGAAACAGGCGTCATACGAACAGTCGGGAGAGGTGTCGCTGCCTGCCGAGTACGAAGGCAGGCTGAGGGCGAACCCCGCCGCGTGGGAGTATTTCCGAAACGCGCGGCCGTCCTACCGGAAGCAGGTGACCTGGTGGGTAGTCAGCGCGAAGCGCGAGGACACTCGGCAGAGGCGCCTGGGTATCCTGATCGAATCGTGTGCCGAGGGCGACGTCATTCCGCCGTTGCGCTGGGCGAAGAAGGAAGGCTGAGCCCAGGAGCTACCGGGGCCTGGGCCACCGACTCCCGGTTCGCTGCGAGCCACTTCTCGGGCGTCACTGCGCGGCACCGTTCATCGGGCCGCTTGTTGAACCACGACAGGGTAAGGAGGACCTCGGCGGCCGCGTCGGCCTCCAGGGTCGCGTCGCGGTCCGCGAGGGCGGGACGGAATGCGCCCTCCACGACCTCGCTGGCGCGGCGGCGGGCCCCGTCGCTCTTCGGCCAGGGCATCTCGCCCCACATGGTGCCGCGGCGGATGAGGTACACGCGGTCGTCGCCGCCGAATCCCGGCACCGGGTAGACCAGGTTGAGATGCTCGATCTGCCCGCGGAACCCCGAAAGGTGGTCCCTCAGCCTTTCCAGCGTCTCCATGCGGTCGTGGAGACGCGCGGCGTACTCGAAGTCGAGGCGCTTCGTCGCTCTCTTCAACAAATCGGAAAGCTCTTCGAGCGGACTGCGGCTGCGGGTCTCAAGAAAGGCGCGGGCGACCCGCAACCGGCTGTTGTACTCGGCGGCGGTGCATCGGCCGGCGCAGGGCGCGGGACAGGTCCCGGTCTCCGCGCGGATGCAACGCGGGGTGCGACCGCCCGGGAACATCTCGAACTGATCGCCGAAGTGAATGGGGGTGTCGGAGGAACAGTCCCGCAGGCCGGTCGCCAGCGAAAGCTCGTGGACCGCCCGGGCCAGCCACTGCATCTGTCCGAAGGGGCCATAGTAGCGGGCGCCGTCGTTGTGGACGCGCGTGACCGGAACGAGGCGCGGTGCGGGTTCGCGCGTGATCTTGATGAACCCGTAACGGCGGTCGCGCCTGTGCTGAACATTGTACTCCGGCTGCCACGCCCGGATCAGGTGCATCTCGCGGAAAAGCGCGGCGAATTCGTTGGGCGCATGGTCCCACCGGACCGACGACGCCTCTGCGACCAGCCGGGCTGCCTTGCCTGTTTCTTCGCGGAAGTAGGAAAGGAGGCGCGACCGAAGCCGCACGGACTTGCCCACGTAGAGGATTCGCCCGTCGGCGCCCAGCCAGCGGTAGACGCCGGGGCGCTCCTCGGCGGTGGCGCAGACCTCTTCTCGCAGAGATTCGGCGTTCATGGCGACGCAACTTCGCAATTTGTTCGGTATAGGTCAATGTGTTTCGCCCAAATATGTCCCAAACAGCTATTGCGGGGGCCCGGGGCAGCGGCTATTGTGGCACTCCATGCACAGGCATGGACGCTCCATCGTCATTCGTGATCCGGTCTGGAACACGATTCGCCTCGACGCCGTCGCAGCGTCGATCGTCGACACCGCTCCCTTCCAGCGGCTGCGGTACATTCGGCAACTCGGTCTCGCCCACCTGGTGTACCCGGGAGCGACGCATACGCGCTTCGATCACGCGGTGGGCGTGTATCACCTTGCCGTCCGCGCGATCAGGATCCTGAAGTCCGGCCCCGCGCTTCCGCCGGAAGCGTGGGAAGGCGCCCGGCTGATCCCCTACGCGGCCCTGTTGCATGACATCGGTCACTACGCCTTCTCGCATGCTCTCGAGGAGCTCGAGCCGGAGCGGATTGCAGGGGACCACGAGGAGATGAGCGCGCTCTTCTTCGAATCGCCGGAACTGAGGGCCGCGCTGGCGTCGCTGGGGACGAACGCGCCCGGGGAGATCTTCCGGATCATCAGGGGAGAGGGGGACACGGCTCTGCGCGGACTGGTCAGCGGGAGCCTCGATCTCGACAAGATGGAATACCTGCGCCGCGACGCCCGCTTTTGCGGCGTGCCGTACGGCGAGGTGGACGCGGAGCGGCTCCTGCAGGGCCTGGCGGTGTTGCAGGATCCCGTTACGGGGCACTGGGAGGTGGGCGTGCGGGCCAAGTCGCTGAGCGCGCTGGAATCCCTGCTGTTCGCCAAGTACCAGATGTTCCGAAACGTCTACTGGCACCACGCTGTGCGTGCGGCCACCGGGCTCTACAAGCGGATCGTGGAGATGGCTGTGGAGGCGCGAATCCTCTCGCCCCTGGATCTGATCGGCCCCACCGACGAGGAACTACTGTTCGAACTCCGCCAGCGGGCCCGGTCGGGGTCCGGCGATGTGGCGGAGCGGCTGAGCCGGCGCTGGCTGCCCGCGCTGAAGGACCGCAAGCTGCCGAAGCGGGCGGCCGAAATACCGGCGTGGCAGCTGGAGGAACGGACTCTCCCCGAATGGGTAAGTGGAGACACGGCCGAGAAGCGGCACTGGGAAGACGGCGTAGCGGCGGAACTGGGGCTGGCACCCGGGGAGGTGATCCTCGATTTTCCGGTTACGAAGGCCATGTTCCAGCTCGACGTCCTCGTCGACCGGAATGGTCGGACGGTTCGGCTGGGGAGGAAGGGGATTCCGGGGCTGATCGACCTGCCGAAGCTTGCGGAGGAGTTGCACCGTACTGCAAGGGTGCTGCGACTGTTCACCTTCGAGCGCAGGGAGGTGGACCCGGAGTGGCTGCTGGATCGGCTGGCGGAGCGTCGGCCGGCTGGCAAGTCCCTCACGGGCACGACCCCGCGTTCGGAGACAACCTTGAGCGGAACCGGGAACGTCTGTAGTGGCGGGGGTAGGAAATGACCGGGAATACCGCTGTTCGAAGTGCCCGGGCTGCCGATACCCGAAGAAAATCATTGACACGGCGCAATCACAACCGTACTGTTAACGGCTGTACATACCACGCGCTTCCGCCGGACGGGCTGTCCGGTCCGTAACGGAGAATCGAGAAAGAAAGATGGCCAGGAAAAGTCGGCGTGGGAAGAGAAGGGTGAATCTGCTCACGGGGTTCGACGCGAGTCTGGATGAACAGACCGCGCTGGACCAGTATCTGCGCGATGTGAGCCGCCACGAACTGATCACGCCTGATATGGAGAAGGTCCTGGGCGCGCGCGCCCAGAAGGGCGACGAAGAGGCGATCCAGGCGCTCGCCAAGGCGAACCTGCGCTTTGTGATCAGCGTCGCGAAAAAGTACCAGAACCGGGGTGTCTCCCTGACGGATCTGATCCAGGAGGGCAACGTCGGACTGGTCACGGCTGCTCGCAAGTTTGATCCGGAGCAGGGCGTCAAGTTCATTTCGTACGCCGTTTGGTGGATCCGTCAGGCCATTCTGGCCTCGCTCGCCAACCACGGCCGTCCGGTCCGCGTCCCGCTGAACCGGGCGTCGGATCTGGCACGGATCTTCCGCGAGAAGGAGCGGCTGAAGCAGGAGCTGGGGCGGGATCCGACCAGCGAGGAACTGGGCGAGGCCACCTTCCTGACGCCACAGCTCGTCGAGTCGCTGCAGACGCTGAACGCCGCGGAAATCCGCCTCGATGCGCCGATCGGCGACAGCGAGGACTCGCAGCTGGTCGAGCGCTTCATCACGGAGGAGGCTGCCGAGCCGGAGCTGGAAGTCGAGAACCGGCTTCTCACCGAGGCCGTCACCAACGCGCTGGGGACGCTCGATCCGCGCGACGCGCGCGTGCTCAGGCTCTACTTCGGGCTCGAAGGTGAGAGGGAGCACACCCTCGAGGAGATCGGAAACCTCCTCGGCGTGACGCGGGAGCGCATCCGTCAGCTCAGGGACCGGGCGCTCAAGCGCCTTCGGGAAGGCGAAAAGGGCAAGGCCCTCAAGTCCTTCGCCGCCTAGCGGCAGGCTGCCGGCACGTGAGGAATCCGTCAGCGGGCCGCTAGGCACCGCTGGCCAGTCCCGCCCGTTGTGAGCGACCGCCTGGTTCGGGGTCAGATCGTCGAAACGGTGGGCGGCGTTTACCGGGTCCAGACCGATGCCGGGACGGTTGAAGCCTCGTTGAGGGGGCGCATCAAGCACGTCGGCAAGCGCGACCGGATTGTGATCGGCGACTACGTCGAAGTTGGAAACGCATCCGGAGAGGCTCCGGTGATCGAAGCGGCGCTGCCTCGGCGCACCAGGCTGTCGAGACGATCATCCACAAGCCGTTTCGCCAAGGTGCTGGCAGCCAACCTGGACCGGTTGCTGATGGTGGCATCGGTCGCCGATCCGCCGCCCTCGCGCAGCGTGATCGACCGGATGCTCGTGATGGGGGAAGCCGGGGGGATGGAGTGCGGGATCGTGCTCAACAAAGTCGAACTGCCGGGTGGGCGCGCCCTGGCCGATGCACTGGGGGCAGCCTACAGGAAGGCGGGCTACCAGGTGGTCGGTACATCGGTCGTGACGGGCGAAGGGATCGACGCCTTCCGTGTTCTCATTCACTCGGGTTCCTCGGTGCTGGCAGGCCCGTCAGGCGTGGGGAAGTCCTCGTTGCTCAATGCTGTCGAGCCGGGGCTGGCCCTCCGCACGCAGGCGGTCGGAAGGCGGTCCAGGGCCGGCAGGCACACCACGGTGTCGAGCCGCCTCATCACACTCGCCGGGGGCGGCCGGGTAGCCGACACGCCCGGCTTTTCGGACGCAGGGCCAGGGGACGTCTCGGCACGGGACCTGGGCCGATGCTTCGCGGATTTCCGTCCCCATCTGGGCCAGTGCTACTTCAACGACTGCGTGCACGTCCGTGAACCCGGCTGTGCCGTGCTGGCGGCGGTAGAGGAAGGACACATCGGGCGCGAACGTCACAAGAGCTATCAGACGATTCTTGCGGAGCTTTAGCGGAGCGATAGAATCCTGCATGAACCGCGACACCAGGCTCGAACCCGCGCGCTTTCGCCGGATAATGAGGAACTATCCCACCGGCGTCACGGTCGTCACGGCGTTGCACCGCGATGGAACGCCCTTCGGACTCACCGCGAACTCGGTCGCCTCGGTATCCCTCGACCCCCCGCTCGTGCTCGTATGCGTCTCGGAGAGGTCTTCTTCGCTGGGAGCGATCCTGTCGAGCGGCGCATTTGCCGTCAACGTCCTCGGGGCGGGGGCCGCGTCGACTGCGAAGCGCTTCGCAGAGATCGACACCGACCGGCGTTTCGAGAACATCCGGTACACCGTGGAGGACGGGGGCAGCCCGATCCTGGAGGACGTCGTCGCGTGGATGGCCTGCAGCCTCTACCGGACCTTCGAGGCCGGTGATCACATGATTCTGGTCGGACGCGTGCACGAGGCCGACGCATCCGGAGGCGATCCACTCCTCTTCTTCCGGGGCCGCTACGAATCGCTCGACTCATGACCCGGGCCCGCCGCCTCGTCTGGATTCCGTCGTTCCTGGCCGGTACGGCGCTGGCGGCCGCGCTGGCGACCGGCGCGGGGATCCTCCTCTACAACTCCCGTGGCCTGACGCGCGCGGGCGGGGTGCTCCTCACGGTGAGCGCCGTGTCCCTGGTAGCCGGAATCCTGATGGGCAGCGCCGCGAGCAGCGCGGCCTCCGACAGAACCGTTACCTCGGCCGCGCGGGGGTGGATGGGATTCCTGGTGGCGCTGGTCCTGGGAGCCGGTTTCGTCGGGCTGTGGGAAACCATGAACGGCTTCGGGGCCACTCCCGTCGCGCAGGGCGTGGGGCTGGCGCTGACCTCGGCCTTGCCGGCCTACTTCGCGGGTGGCGTATGGGGCCGGATGAACGATTTCGCGGTTTCGCTCGGAACCGGCGAGCAACTCCAGGTGTTCGCGGGCGGCGCCATGGGCCTGGCCGCCGGCGGCACAATGATGCTGGCCCTTCTCGGGGAGCCGGTACTCGCCGTGACGGTGTTTCTCGGCGCCGCCGTACTGGCATCGGCGGGCGCTCGTTGCCAGGGATGGATCTTCGACAGAGTCCCGCGGCGAAGTCTGACGCTCGACACGCCTGAACGCCCGGAGTTGCGGTTCGAGAGCTGGCTGACCGCAATCCCCGAGCGTTCGGTGCGCGTTCTATGGGACGGCGGCACCGACCGTGCCATCGAGCCGGCGCCGACCGGCGATTGGCGAGTCGGGGTGGCGGGCACTCTGGACGGCGCCAGCGGAGTCCTGTTCATCGGCGCCGGCAGCTGGTTCCCTGTCGATGGCGACCGACCCTGGAAGCTCTTCGAAGCCGACGGCGACGTACGCGGACTCGCCGCCCGGGGGTTCGGCTGGGAAGAGGCGAAGCTGGCCCGATCCCCGGTTCCCGAGCTCTCAGGGTGGACCGTGGTCGCCGAGCGCGAGGCGTTGTCAGCCGTGAGAATCAAGTCGCTCCACGAGGCGGGAGTTGAAAGAATCTGGGTGGGCGGTCGCCGGGGCAGAGTCCCGGGACACCTGCTCGAGGACGCCCGGGAGGTCACTTTCGCGTTTCGCCGCTATCTCGGATCGGGACCGGGCATCGACGGGCCGCCGCGGCTCGCGGCCAGATGCGACGAGTTGTGGTGCTTCGATCGTTCCCAGGCGCCTCCCGAAGCGGTCGACGGGATGACAGCGGTTTCGCCGGAGGTGCCCTCGGGGCGCGACGAGGGTCGATGAGGGTCGCCCACCTCTCCGATCTTCACCTCGGGTACGGTGGGGCCGGACGTGGACAGGGGCGGGCCAACGACATGTTGCGGGTGTTCCAGGCTGCGCTTCGCCGGATCGCCGAGCTGGAACCGGGGCTGGTGGTGATGGCGGGCGATGTCTTCGATCACCCCGATGTGACCGCGTCGCCGATCGCCGTCTTCTCCCGGGAAGTGCGGAAGCTGCGCGAGGATCTGCCCGGCGTGGTGGTGGCAATCGTGGCCGGTGCCCGGGATACGCCCCTGGATCCGGAACGGCACGGACCTCTCTCGGTGGTGGGTGCACTGGAGGCCGTGGAGGTGGCCGCCGCGTCGGTTCGGCGCCTGAAGGTCGCAAAGGGGAAGGTCGCGGTCACGCTGGTCCCGCACGGAGCGGTGGCCGCACCCCGCCCGCCGAGTCTGCGGCCCGACCCGCGCGCCAGGTGGAACGTCCTGGTGATCCATGCGGCGCTGGCCAGCGGGACCGCCCCTGCCCTTCCGGTCAGACTCCGTGACTGGGACTATGTCGCGCTCGGTTCCAACCATGTCCGCACCCAGGTCTCCGAAAAAGCGCACTATTCGGGTTCGCTGGAAAGGATCGGGCCGGATCCCTGGGGTGAGGCCGCGGTGGACAAGGGTTTTCTGACCGTCGAACTGGGATCCGGCCGGGTGGAATTCTCGCCGGTCGAGGCCCGCGCCGCCGTCAGCCTGGCTCCGGTCGACGCCGCGGGGGGCGGGGTCGCCACTGTGGCGCGTCGACTGGGCGAGGCGTTGGCGGGAGTTCCGGGCGGGATCGACGGGAAGCTCGTGCGTATTCCCGTCAGCGGTCTCTCGGCTCGAGAACTGGCAGCACTGGACAGGGACGTTCTGGTGCGGATCCGGCGACGCGTCGCACAACTGCGAATCGATGCGCTGCCCGACGGAGTCTCCCGAACGTGAGGCTCCAGACCCTGATGGGGAACACGCGGAGGTCCGGCATCGACCTTCGCGACGAGCGGGGGCTGATCGCCCTTGTCGCCGCGGACGAATCCGACTGGCGTGAATACATGGATGCCCTCCAAGACGCCTTCGGCCGCGCAGGCGACTTTCCCGGGCCCGGCCCCGCCGTGTCCGGCCCGAAAGGCCCCGTGAGAATCGGTACCCCGGGCTTCGAGGCGCTGCTGGCCCCCTTGCTCGCTGCAAACGGCATTCGGCGGGAGGAGTACGCCGCGCTGTGGTTCGGCGCCGGCGCCGTCAGGGTGTGGTTGTCGGCCGCGGGATCGCTCGAGCAACAGCGGCGGCGAACCCGCAGCCAAAGCGGCACGGGAGGGGAACTCGGGCGCGTGGCGGCAGCCGACAGGAGCCGGGCCGAGGAGGACCTCCGCGAACTCGAGAAGAGAGCCGCCGAGGCCGAGGCTGCGGCCGAAGCCGGTATCCTCGCGTGGGTCCGGGAAAAGCAGGACGCCGAGACGAGGCTATCGCTCTATCGGGATCGCGAGAAGGAGCTGCGGCAACGTGTTCGCCAGATCGAGAAGGATGGCGAGGACGCTGCCTGTTCGGGTTGTGGTCGACCGCTTGGTGATCACGCCGGCGCGGTCTGCACCGTGCGAAGGGAGGAATGGGAGGTTGTCGTGCAGGACGGACGGTGGTGGCGCCGCCGGCGCGACCAGCTGCAGTCCAGGCCGCGCCGGGTCAGACAGCTGGAGCAACGGGCCGCGGCGTTGCGGGCCGAGGTTGCGGCCATGTCGGCCACGGTCGTGCCGGAAGACGCCGGGGCGGGAACCGAGGTGGCGGCTGCGGCGCGGCGCAGCGCGGGGCGCGCGATTCACCGCAAGGCCGTGGCCCTGACGGGAGGGCGCATCGCGGGAGCGTTCCCGGGCCTGTTCAGGGACTGGATGGAAGGGGCGCGCGGGGGTGCGGGCGGAGAAGAGATCGCGGTCCTCGAGCTGGCGACCCGGATTGCCATGGTGGAACTGGCGCTCGAGTGCGGCACCGCGCCGGGATCGGCGGTTTTTTCAACCGGCCTCGAACAGCTCAACAGCGAGGACATCCCACGGGTGCTGGTGGAGCTGGCCGATCTGGCCAGGCGGGTTCCTCTGCTCGTGGTGAAGGTCACCCCGCAGGTTGCCGCCGGCGCCCCCGAGTGCTTCGATCTGCTCCTGCGGCTCGAGCGTTCGCCTATGGGACGGCGGATCCGGCGGCAGAAGTCGGGGCTGGGACTGATCCGGCTGGGCTAGCGGCTGGCGCTTCTAACCGTCCCCGGACGGTTCCGCGTCGCTCTGGTCGGGAGTGGAGGACCCAAGCCTGGTCCAGGCATTCCAGCGGGCGCCGAACGTGGTCTGGTCCGCCGCGTCACCCCGGCTCTCGGCGTCGGTGAACAGGGCATAGTAGACCCAGGCGTAGTAGTTCGGGATCCCGATGGTGGAAAAGTCCGGCCAGTGCTCCCATTCGTCCGGGATCCCCGTGTTGTGCACGAACACTTCGTTGGTGAGGAGCGTGGTTCGCTCTATGTCCACCCACGGTCCCACCACACCCGTCAGGGGGGACACGTCGGTGTTGCGCCTGACGCCCTGGTTCAGGAGCTCCGCCGGATCACCGGGGTGCAGGCGAAAGGCGAGGCCCTGGCGAATCACGTGCGGCCTGAGCCCGAAGGCGGAGGCGGCGGACCCGCTGGAAGCGAAGTACACGGGACGGTCGCCCAGCGAGTTCTGGATGGCGGCCAGCGAAAACTGGTGCCATGGGAACATGTTCTGTCCGCCCCTCCAGACGGCCCGGATCGGACCCAGCGAGAATTCGGTGGTTTCCTCGACCGGAACCAGGCTCCTCACCACCTGGTCGATGGTGGCGTCGTCGAGATCTTCCCGGAACATGGACCGGGTGGGCGGGCGGATCTCGTAGTCCAGGACGATCGGAACCTTGCCGGTCGCTTCGGCCTCGGCGGGGTCCCCTGTGTACATGGCGTCCGTGTTTTCCGCCGTGTAGGGACGCTGGCAGATGATGCGCGTGGGGTCGGCGTCCGGATCCTGGCCGGGTGCGCATGGGCGGGTCAGCTGCCGCAGCTGCCTGACGTACCAGTCGGTGTTCAGGTAGGAGGTAACGGCAACGGTGACGTCGCGGCGGATGCCCTCGACCTCCTGGAGATACCAGAGCGGGAATGTGTCGTTGTCACCGTTCGTGAAAAGCAGCCCGTAGGGCTCGACGCTCATGAGCAGGTTGTAGGCCCAGTCCCTGGCCGAGTAGTCCCGCGCACGGCTGGCCCAGGAGAAGTTGAGGACCAGGGGAATGAACGCCAGACCCAGAACCGGAGCGCAGTACAGGAGCGGCAGACCCGATCTTCGGGACACCTTCCGCCACAGGCTCGCTATTC
Organism: Gemmatimonadota bacterium; assembly: GCA_009838975.1. Classification (GTDB taxonomy): domain Bacteria; phylum Gemmatimonadota; class Gemmatimonadetes; order Longimicrobiales; family Gaopeijiaceae; genus Bin94. The sequence continues at coordinate 133,787 of VXQO01000025.1, forward strand.
CGAGGCCCGCCATGAGTCCCCATACCGAGAATCCGACGATGAAGAAGTAGTCCCGCTCGCGGACCTCGCGATCCGCGGCGTCGAACGAGAACCCGTACCTGAAGTTCAGGTAGTAGACGAGGCCGGCGGACAGGACCACGAAGAGCGAGACCATGTAGGCCCAGCTGTACCTGTCACGCCGATAGTGTTCGATGAATCCGAGCACGCCCAGCCCGATGAAGAGCAGGGTCAGCGGGATCCTGGACCTCCCGAAAAGCACGTCCGTGGGCGACAGGCCCCGCGCCCACTGCCAGTCGAAGTATTGGAGCCAGTTGCGTGACTGTTCCACCAGGGGCGCCTGGCGCGGGAGGAGGGGAGGCTTGTCGTACTGGTCGCGTCGGAGCGCCGCGGAGAGCTTCTCGCAACCGGCGTTTCCGTAGGTGACGATGCTTCCCAGGGCGGCCCCGAAGCTCTCACAGGTGGGGTGCGCCTCGTTGATGATCGGATCCAGGCCGGAGCGGACCGGCAGCACGAGATGGATGCTCAGGCCCAGCACGACCGCGGGGACACCGAAGAGGTAGAGCCTCGGGTTGAGGAGCGTCCGTGGATGAACCAGCAGGACGAAGATGAAGAGCGCCGGCGCCGCCAGAAACGCCATGAGGTGGTTTCCGACCGAGAGCGCCAGGATGAACACGATGAGGAGCAGGATGTTGTCGTCCTTGCCGCGCCCGAGCCGCTCCCGCCAGCGGAAGGCCAACCACGACAGCAGCGCGATGGTGAAGAGCGAGACGGTGTAGACCTTCTCGTTCACGGTCGCCTGGTTCCAGACCGTGAAAGCGGTCGCGCTGACCAGCGTTGCGGCTGCAGCGCCGATCAGGCGGAAGCGCCCGTTGGTCGAGAAATGGCCCAGGATGTGATGGATGACGAGGAACCAGAGCCCGTGCGCCATCGCCGTCATGAACGCCGAGAAGAGGTTGATCCGGATGGCCGTGGAAAGGCCGAAGACCCCCAGGATGATCTCCCAGGTGCGCGCGAGAACCACAAATAGCGGGTTCCCCGGTGGATGGGGGATGCCCATGATGTGGGCCGTCGCGATGTACTCGCTCGTGTCCCAGAAGGCAGTGGTGGGACCGAGCGTCACAGCGTAGAGCAGGCCCACGGCGAGCGCCACGCCCCCTGCCCACAGATACGGGGGGCGGACACCGGACTGTGCCGGGTTGTCGATCGGTCGCTTAGCTTTCAGGTCCATGTCGCCCGTCAATATACACGCCTGCACGGGTGCGCGTCCCCCTCCGCCGAACCACGGCCGACCCGAATTGGAATTCAAACCATCGCTCGATTCGTTTCTCGACGGCGCTGAACCGGGTGTTCGCGTTCCGGTCTGGTGCGAGCTGCTCTTCGACTCCGATACCGCCGTGACCGCCTATCACAAGCTCAGAGATGGACCTTTCGGGTTCCTCCTGGAGTCGGTGGTGGGCGGCGAGCAGTGGGCGCGCTACAGCTTCCTGGGAAGCCGCCCGCGGGCGGTCTGGAAGCTCCGGGGGGGAGAGCTCTCGGTCTGGAACTCCGGCCGAGGCTGGCGGTCGGTTGAAACGACGAATCCTCTCGGGGATCTGTTGGCGCGGCTACGAAGCTCGGATCCCCGGCCCGACCCGGACCTCCCCCGCTTCTGGGGCGGCGCGGTCGGCTACCTGGGGTACGACATGGTGCGCCGCATGGAACGCCTGGGAACGGCCCCACCCGACGACCAGGGCCTCCCGACGGCGATGTTCATGTTCTCCGATGTCGTCGTGGCGGTCGACAACCTGTACGGCAGGGCGAAGGCCATCACCACGGTGGAGACCGGCGATGCCTCGTCGCGCGCCGACCTCACGGAGCTGTACCGGGACGCCGTGCGCAGACTCCGCGAGACCGTTGACCGCCTCCACTCCCGCGAGGCTCCCGAGTCGCTGGAACTCGCGCCACCGCGCACCGCGGAGATCGAATACACGAGCAATTTCGAGCGCGGCGCCTTCATTTCGGGCGTTCGCCGAATCAAGGACTACATCGCCGCGGGCGACGCCTTTCAGGTGGTGCTGAGCCAGCGACTTGCGACCCGCTACGAACTGCATCCTTTTCAGCTCTACCGCGCCATCCGCACGATCAATCCGTCGCCCTACCTCTTCAACCTGGATCTGGACGACTTCCATATCGTGGGGTCGTCGCCCGAGGTGCTGGTACGGCTCGAGGACGACGTGGTGACGGTGCGCCCGATCGCCGGGACACGACGACGGGGAAGCAGTCCGGCCGAGGACCGGGAGCTGGCCAGGGAGCTGGCCACCGATGAGAAGGAGCTGGCCGAGCATCGCATGCTGGTCGATCTCGGCAGGAATGACGTGGGCAGGGTCTCACGGTACGGTACGGTGACGGTGCCCGAACTCATGAAGGTCGAGCTCTATTCCCACGTCATGCACCTCTGCAGCCAGGTCGAGGGCGGAGTGCGCGATGGTCTGTCCGCGCTGGACGTGCTCGAAGCATGTTTCCCGGCGGGGACCGTTTCGGGTGCCCCCAAGGTCCGTGCCATGGAGATCATCGACGAGCTGGAACCGACGGCCCGGGGACCGTATGCGGGCGCGGTGGGACACCTCGGTTGGGGCGGCGCGCAGATGGATACCGCCATCGCCATCCGCACGATGATCGTGCGGGACGGCTGCGCCCATGTGCAGGCGGGGGCGGGGATCGTGGCCGACTCGGACCCGGAGGAGGAGTACGAGGAGACACTCAACAAGGCCCGGGCGCTGCTGCGCGCTGCGGCGATGGTGACCCGGCCCTGGCAGGCCGTGGAACAAGTCCCCGCTGGCGTCAGGAGGCGGCCAGCTCGTCGTAGAGATGGATGAGCGTGTCGATCCCCCGCTCGAAGCAGTCGGTGGCAAACCACTCGTTCGGCGCGTGCATGTTCGCTCCGGGGAGCGCGAAGCCGATGAGAAGGGTGTTCGCACCCAGCATCTCTTCGAGTTCGACCACGATCGGGATGCTGCCGCCTTCACCGGTGAGCACCGGACGTGTCCCGAACGACCGTTCGAGCGCCCGGGAAGCGGCCTCGAAGACGGGGCCGTCCAGGCTGGCGCGCCACGGCCGGCCGCCGTGCAGTTCGATCAGCGTGAACTCCACACCGGCGGGCGCCACCCGGGCCAGGTGCCGTTCGAGCAGTTCCCTGACTCGCTCCGGCGTCTGTCCCGGCACGAGGCGGAAGCTGACCTTTGCCATGGCCCTTGCCGGCAGGACCGTCTTGGCGCCCTCGCCCGTGTAGCCGGAAAGCAGGCCGTTGACGTCGCAGGTGGGGCGCGTCCACATGCGTTCGAGTGCCGAGTAGGCCCTTTCGCCTCCTGAGGGCGTGACACCCACCCCGCGCGCATACTCGTCCGCGTCGAACGGGAGTGAGCGGATTCCCTGGAGGGTTTCGCCGGACGGTTCGATGATGTCGTCGTAGAAGCCCGGGATCGCGATCCTGCCGTTGTCGTCGTGGAGGTCGCCGATCACTCTTGCCAGCGCGTTCGCGGGGTTGAGGATCGCGCCGCCGTAGGCGCCCGAATGCAGGTCGGACGAGGGGCCGGATGCGTGGATCTCGAAGTAGGCGAGCCCGCGCAGCGAGAAAAGAAGCGAGGGAAGGCCGGGGGCGAACATGGCGGAGTCGGAGATGACGACCGTGTCGGCGGCAAGTCTGTCGCGGTGCTCCCTCACGAACGGAACGAGGTTGGGCGAACCCACCTCCTCCTCGCCTTCCGCCAGGACCACGACGTTGACGGGGAGACGGCCGCGGGTCGTCAGGTGCGCCTCCAGGGCCTTGATGTGCAGGAAAAGCTGTCCCTTGTCGTCCGCCGAACCCCGGGCGTAGATGCGGCCGTCGCGGATGTCGGGCTCGAAGGGCGGCGAATCCCAGAGCTCCAGCGGCTCCGGTGGCTGCACGTCGTAGTGACCGTAGATCAGGATGGTGGGAGCGTCACGGCCGGCGCCCCGCCACTCGCCGAGCACGACGGGGTGTCCGGGGGTGTCGAAGACCTCGGCTGTCAGGCCGGCTCCCGCCAACTGGTCGCGCACCCAGTCGGCCGCCCGTCGGGTGTCCCGATTGTGCTCGGATTTGGCGGACACCGAAGGGATGTGCAGGAATTCGTCGAGCTCCCGGTAGAATCTGCCGCGCTGCCCGACCGCAAACGCCAGGGGATCGCTCATATCCGGCAACCGGAGTGTGCTCGATGGCTCAAGTGAGGCCCTTGATCCCCCATCGGTAGACCCACGTGAGCAACACCGCGAGGGCGAACGCCCCCGCCATGCCGCCGGGGCTGAGAGCAACCGGGTCGTCGAACTCCAGAATCCCGACGCCGAGCATGCCGCCGATGACTGCGGCAAAGGCGCCAAGGACGAAGAGCAGGCGCGAATGCCCGGGAGTCGTGTCGGGCCGCTTCACGACCACTTTCATGGCGAGGCCGATCACCCCGCCCATCACAATCCAGACTGCTACACCGATCCAGTTTTCCATGGCCCCAATCTACCGTCTTCCCATGCGCCGCTTCAACTCCTCCAGCCTGGCATCGATCGCTTCGTCCCGCCGTGTCCGCCCCAGCTCTTCGTCGAACTCGCGGCCATCGTCGAAGGGGGCGTCCTCGCTGCCGGTTCGCGGGCCTTTCCCATCGATCTTCTCGGCCATGCGGTCCAATTCCCCGAAGAGGTCGTCCGCGGCGTTCACCGATCTCCTGGCACGCGTTCTGCCCGCAGTCGCCTCGATCGAACTGCGGCGCTTGCGGGCCTCGCGAATCTGGTTCAGCATTTCGTCGAATTCGGATTCCCGGAGACGAACCTCGGCCTGGATCGCGTCGCCCTTTTCGGTGAGGACCCGGCAACGCAGTTCATGCTTCTCCCCGAATCTGGCCGCGATGTCTGCCGTCTCGGCGTCTCCGATCTTGCGGGCGAGTTCTTCCCGCCGCCGACAGACGTCGGCTTCGCGCTTTTCGGCGGCAGCGCGCTTGCGGGTCGCCTCCAGCTCCTGGTTGAGGGATGCCAGTCCGCTCTTCGCGGCAACCGCCTCCTGCTCCATCCCCTTGAGCAGACCGTCCACCGCCTCCGGCACGGCGTCCCGGTCCAACTCCCGATTGAAATTGTCCACGGCCTCCCTGAAGGCCCGGCGAAGATTCTCGAACATGGCCATTTCCCTAGCGCTACCTGAGGACTACTGCCGGGTCAGGATTCTCGGCGGCCCCGGCGCCGCCAGCCGGTGGGCCAGACCGTGGAGCGCCCCACCCTCCGAAAATCCCTCGAAGAGGGCCCAGTCGGGCTCCGGCAGCTTGTCGCGGGACGACAGGGCCCGGTCTGCCGCCTCGCGGACGGCCCGGTCGGCCGAAGCCTCCACCCCCTTGATTGTTTCGGCCGGAATCCCCTCGTCGATGAGCCAGGCCTCGAAGAGTCCCACCGGATCGCGGCGTCCCCAATGTACAAAGAGTTCGGCCGGGAAGGTGTCGCGGGCCTCCTGCTCGTCGTGGGTCGCGTGCCCTCCCATGCGAAACGTCTCTGCCACGACGACGGCGGGACCATTCCCCTGGATGCACCGTTCCCTGGCGAGGGCGGTAGCGGCGTATACGTCCAGAACGTTGTTGCCGTCGCACGTCAGCGGCTCGATCCCGTAGGCGGCCGGCATGTCTTCGGGCCTGGCGGCTCCGTGCTGTTCCAGCGTAGTTCCGAGGGCCACCTGGTTGTTCTGGATCACCAGGATCAGAGGAGCACCGAGGCGCGAGGCGAACACCATCCCTTCGTGGAATGCCGCCGTTTTGGTGGCACCGTCGCCCGTCCAGGTCAGCGCCACCCGCTCCTCGCCCCTGTTTCTGAAAGCAAGCGCGGCTCCGGCGGCCACGGGGACGCTTGTCCCCATGTGGCTGACCGGCTGGATCACCCCCTTGCCGATATCGCCGTAGTGGAAGTCCCGACCCCCGCTCGGACTGTCGGCCGTTCCGAGGTAGCAGGTGAAGCCCTGCTCGAGCGGGAGGCCCATCATGTGACAGGCCCCGGCGTTGCGAATCATGGGGATGACGACGTCGCGGCTTCGGTCGAGGGCCGCCACGCAGCCCACGGTCACGGCTTCTTCCCCGACGCCAAGCCACGCCTTGCTGATGACCCCCTGACGGACCCAGCGCTGCAGTCCGATATCCTGGAGTCGGGTCAGGACCAGATCCCGGTAGAGGCCAAGGAGATCGGAAGATTCCAGATGGTCGACGAGTGCTGCCCGAAGGGGATCCCCGGTGATCCGGGACCGGTAGTCACGTACCAGCACCGGGTCCGCGGTCCAGTTCCGGTATTCGGGGGGATCGAAGGCTGGGTGGCGCTCCACGGACCTGCAGCGTAACCGTCGAAGGGTACTATCGTAGGAGCAACCAAGTTAGGAATCGCTCAGGTGCGGAGGCAATCCCGGTCCGGCCGGGGGTGCGTTTCCGACACGTCGACCCGCCTTGTCGGCAGTCGCTGTTTGCAAGGGTCACGGTGCAGGGGCGACATTCTTCTGCCCGGCCGGGATTTCCTCGCACCGGGCAAGGGTGGAGTACCAGGTGTTCCAACCGGGGTGACAGCTTTGGGTCGAGACGAGAAACGCCAGGTCGCCGCCGAGGTGGCGCTCGCGCTGCTGGAAGCCATGAGGACCACGGACCTCCCCGCCGACAGACTCAAGGACGAGGACGTCCGGTTGACCATGCCGCGCAGGCTGGGTCTGAGCGCCGTCGTGGACCGACAGATCGCGCTTTTCCGCGAACGGGTGCGCCAGGGGTTGAGGATGACGGCTGACGAGTTCGCCGAGTTCATCCGGCTTGTCATGCGACGTCCCGACGCGGCGGAGGTGTTCTTCACGATGGGATCGCAACTCGCCGGCAGGAAGGTTCGTCGTGTCACCCGCTGGCTTCCCCGCGTGTTGCGCCTGTACCTGACGAGGAAGCGGATCACGACCGCGCTGAGGAAGTTGTTCGGGCGGCGGCTGGGCGGATTCGGATCGGGTTCCTTCACCTTCGAAATGTCGGCGTCACCTCTGGTGCAGGTCGACCCCAACGGGGACGCATGCGAGATGATCACCGGATTCTGCCAAAGGGCGCTCCAGGAGAGCGTGGGAGGCGGATTGGTGGTGGCCAAGAGACAGTGCGAGACCCGCGGCGACCGTGCCTGCCGCTGGACGGTGGATGTCTCTACACGTGGTAAAGCATGAGGTAGACCGCCAGACCGGTCACCGAGACGTAGAGCCATACCGGGAAAGTCCAGCGAGCCAGCCTGCGGTGGGCACCGAAATCCTCGCGCCGGGCGAGCACGAGCAGTCGAATCACGAGCGGCAGTACGACGATCGCCAGGATCATGTGGCTGAACAGGATCGTCAGGTAGACGGGGCGCATTGCCTCGGGACCGTTGAAGCTGTGGGTGCCCGTAAGCGAAAAACGCACGACGTAGAAAACCAGGAAGAGTCCGCTGGCCGTGACGGCACCGATCATGCAACGCCGATGGCGCCGGATTCGGCCGCGCCGGATGAAACGAAAGCCGGTGACCAGGAGGACGGCGCTGGTCAGGTTCAGGCATGCATTGAACGCTGCCAGTCCGGCCCCCACGGCCTCAACGCTCATGCCGGGACCGCCGCAGCCGGATGACGGGCCGCCATCGCGACGGCCAACGTCAGCAGCGTCGCGGCAAGTAGCGTATGGGCGGAAACGTAGGGGACGCCGAGGCGGAATGCGACGGAGAGGAAGCCCAGCAGAACCTGGCACACGACACCGGCCCCGAGACACGCGGCCAGCCGGCGGGAAACGGGGTCGCCGCTCCGGGTGATCACAAGCCAGGCCTGCGTGACCACCACGACCGCCAGGACCAGTCCCAGCACCCGGTGCAGGAAGTGGAGTTGAACCATCGGGTGATCGAGCGGTGGAATCACTCTTCCCAGGCACAGGGGCACATCCGGGCAAGCCATGCCGGAATCGGTGTGCCGCACCAGAGCTCCCACCACCGACTGCACGAAAACAAGGCAGGCCGCCCACATCCCCGCTCGCCGCACCATTCCACCCGCTGGATCCCCGGCGATGCTTGCGGGGTGTGCCGCAGGACCGGTTCGGACGAGCATGACCGTGACGAGCCCCAGGAAGATGAAGGCCAGCGCCAGATGCGAGGTCGAGATCGCGTCGGGAAGTCTGTAGATGACCGTGAGGCCGCCCAGCACCGACTGAACCACCAGGAGCACCAGACCGGCCACGCCCAGCCGGAAGATGTCGGTCCGCCCGGGGAGCTGTCGCCGCACGATGATCAGCGCCGCCAGAAAGAACAGGACCAGCGCGCCCGCCCATAGCCGATGGAGGTGTTCCCAGAAGACTCCGCCCGTCATCTCGGGCATCATGGTCCCGAAGCAGGTGGGCCAGTCGGGGCAGGCCAGACTGGACTCGGTTGCGTGCACGACGCTGCCCAGCAACAGGAGCGCGAGCGTCCACAGGAGAATGAACTGGAGCGCGGGCCTTACCATCAGTGGCAGAGACCCTCCTCGAGCCATTCGTAGCGCTCCGCCATGGCGTTCCGCGCCAGCCTGTACATGTCGGAGTCGTCGTTGCGAAAGACCTTGCGGAATCGGTCGTCGATTCTGCGGCGGGCCAGTGCGCACGCCCCGTCCGCCAACTCGATCGGCGTGCGGTCTGCGGGATTCTCCTCCAACAGCTTCATGGCCCGCACGCATGAAGCCGTGATCACAAACAGATCGCAGCCGATGTCCACCAGCCTGCCCAGCACAGCCTGGCGCTGCTCCAGTTTCGGCCCGAACCGGAGCATGGCGTGGAAGATGGTGCGGGCAAGCTTGCGGGACTTGCGGTTCGCATACCGCACATGGCTGGCGAGCGGCCCGAAACTCCCGTATCGCGGCCACCGCCCCCAGCCCAGCCACCGCCCCGGATACCAGACCGCGTAGTGCACCCCCGCCCTGACGAGCGCGGCCAGTCTGCGTCCGGTTGGCAGCCGCGGATCGATTACGTCGCCCGCTGCCGCGAGGTGCTGGTCCACGGCTTCCCGAGCCATGAACAGGCGCATGATCTCGCTCGTGCCCTCGAAGATGAGGTTGATCCTCGCGTCACGCAGGGAGCGCTCCAGGGGAACCGGGTCCTCGCCCCTTTCCCGCAGCGAATCGGCGGTCTCGTATCCGCGCCCGCCCCGGATCTGCACGGCATCGTTAACCAGGTCCCAGCACTTCTCGCTGTGCCAGAGCTTCGCCATCGCCGCCTCGAGCCGGATGTCGACGCTTCCCTGCCCCGACATGGCGGCCGCGAGCTCGACCACGGCGTCCATCGCGTAGGTTTCGGCGGCCATTCGCCCCAGCTTCTGCGCGACCGCGTCGTGCTTCCCGATCGGGGCACCCCACTGGGCCCGCTCGCCGGCCCACTTCCGGCAGGCTTGCAGGAACCCCTTCGCACCGGCGGCGCAGAAGGCGGGCAGCGCGAGACGGCCGGTGTTCAGCGTGATCAACGCCAGCTTCAACCCCTTGCCTTCGCCCCACAGCAGGTTCTCCTTCGGAACCTTGACATCGCGGAAGCGCAGCACGCCGTTCGAGATGGCGTTCAATCCCATGAAGCGACAGATCTGCGCCACCTCGACGCCCGGCCAGTCCGTCTCGACGATGAACGCGCTGATGGGCCGGGATCCCTTGACGCCTTCGCGGGCGGGCGTGCGTGCCATAACCACGAGAAGCTTCGAACGCGGACCGTTCGTGGTCCACAGTTTCTCGCCGTTCAGTATGTAGTGGTCACCGTCCTCCGAGAGCTCGGCGAAGGTGGACATGTTCGCGGGATCAGAGCCGACCTCGGGCTCGGTCAGCGCGAAGGCCGAGAGGTCCCCCCCGGCGGCCCGGGGGAGGTATTCGCGCTTCTGTTCCTCGGTGCCGAACAGGACGAGAGGCGTGGGCACCCCGATCGACTGGTGCGCGGAAAGGAAGGCCGCCGTTGAGGCGCAACGGCTGGCCACGATCGCGAGCGCCCGGTTGTACGAAGTCTGGGAGAGGCCCAGACCACCGTACTCCCGCGGGATCTTGACCCCGAACGCGCCAAGTTCGGCCAGTCCCTCGAGCACTGAATCCGGAACCCATCCGTCCCGGTCGAAGGCGTCGCCGTCCACGTGCTCGACCACGAAACGCTCCAGGCGTTCCAGAAAGGGAGCGGCCCTGGCGGCATCGTCCGGATCCTGTACGGGATGAGGGTGGATCAACTCCAGCGACAGGCGGCCGCCAAAGAGTTCCTTCATGAAGCTGCGCTTGTCCCAGCTGCTCTCCCGGGCCCCCTCCGCCACGGCGCGCGATGCCTGCGCGTCGGTCATGCTCTGGCCCGTATCTGTCCTGGGGGCGTTCACGGCGCCTCCTTCGTCTTCGTCGTCACTCTGTCGTCAACTGTCACACCCTCTCCAATCTCGGACGTTTCCGCCGGTTCCAGAAGGGCGGCCAGTTCGCCCTCGCGACGCTCGGCGTCGGCCTCCCCGACCCTGATCAACTCGGCCGTATAGTCCGGCTGAAACATGATGAGGCTCAGGAAATCGGGCGCCTTGGTGTGCCTGGTCCCGAGCCCCCGGGTCATGAACCGAAAGGCCCGCGGCAGCTGCGGTTCGTACCGGTTGGCAAGACGGCCCAGGTCGATCGACGGCCGCATCGTCAGCAACCGCACGGGGCGCATTCCGAGGCGCTGCCCGGCTGGAAGCCCGACAAGCAGCTGGTTGATGCGTTTCAGACGAAAGGCATCCTCGTCGAGCAGGTCCAGAAAGACCGAATTCATCATCACGCCGGCCACCTGGACGGGGGGTGGATAGCCCGTCACCACCGGCGCGTCGGCCTCGGAGCGCGAACGGGGGTAGCGCGTGCTGATGGCCAGAATGCGCTCGGCTCCAAGGTGGAGAGCGGGCGACAACGGTGCGGTGAGCCGGATTCCGCCGTCACCGAACCAGTGCTTTCCGATCTTGACCGCGGGGAAGACGATGGGCAGCGCGGACGATGCCATGACGTGCTCCACCGTCAGCGTCGTCAGCCTGGATCGTCTGTTGGGACGCTCCCACTCCGTCACGTCCTGGCCCTGCACCCAGAGCACCGTCTGTCCCGTCGAATAGTTCGTGGTGCTCAGCGCGACCGCCCTCAACCGGCCCGTCTCGAGGTTGTAGTTGATTCCCGTGAGCTCGCCGCCGACGGCATGCATCCTGTCGGTCAGGTACTCCCGCAGGGGAGCGGTGTCGAGGAGTCCGCGCACCTGGGGCGGAGACTTGCCTCCCCCCGATACCAGTTGTCGCCCCCAGCGCAACGCGTGCCATCCCAGCGACCCGGCATCCGTCCGGAAAACGTGATCGACGGTCAGGCTCGACCAGAGATGGAAGAGTTCGTCGGTCGCCTGCCTGAAGGTGCCGTGGTGCGCCGCGAGGTGCGCGGCGTTGATGGCGCCCGCACTCACGCCGGTGATGATCGGTATCTGCAGCCCGGGAAAGCGGCGCGAAAGGTAGCGGAGCACACCGGCCTGATAGGCGGAACGCGCTCCGCCGCCGCCCATGACGAACGCAAGCGCGCCGGGGTTGGCGTTTCGTGCCGGGTCTGCCATGGAACGTCGATCCAGGTAGCCGTTGAGCCTTGGTGACGCCCCCTGTCGGCCGGCCCGGCTGCAACCGGCCATGGCGAAGAAGGGGGCACAGCGGTATAAGATTGGGCAGCAGGCAGCATCGTCAACCGAAGCAGGGGGACCCCTTGCTCCGAACATCGTTCCGATCACCGCTCCGGCCACTAGGCCGGCGGACGCGAATTGTGGCCGCGATCATCGTGGTCGCGGCGTCGGCTGCAGTCCTGGGCAGCAGCCGCCGGACGGCCGCGCCCGAAGCGGTGCAGGCGATCCCCCGTTTCGCGGGCTCGGAGGCCTGCAGCCGGTGTCACGTTGAGGAGTACGAGGCATGGGCTCTTTCAGCTCACGGGACCGCCGGTGGTCCGCCGGGGCCGGAAACCGTCATTGCCCCCTTCGGAGGCGACGCCATCCGATTCGCGGACGCCGTCGTGGCACCGCTCGTGGACGGCAACGGGAACTACCTCTTCCGGGTTGAAAGGGAGGGCCGCCCTCCCCTCGACCTGGAGGTCTCGGGCGTCATCGGAAAAGGGCACATGGTGGGCGGCGGCACCCAGGGGTACATGACGACGTTTCCGGACGGTACCGAGCGGTTCCTGCCCTTCGACTACTCGGAGGACGCGGACACCTGGTTCTGCAACACGGCCTTCGTGGGGGGCTTCTGGGTGCCCGGTGCGGACCGTGCCCGGCTGCGCGCCGACGCCGGCTGGCTGCCGATCACCGAAGAGATGCGCCTCACCGAATGCGGGGACTGGCCTCCCGTTCGCATCCTCGGCACCGACCGCCGCTTCGCGAACTGCCAGAACTGCCACGGAAGCCAGATCGAGGTCGAATACCGTCCCGAATTGCAGCGCTACGACACCCGGTTCACCACCCTTCGCATCAACTGCGAGTCGTGTCACGGTCCCGCCGCGGCCCACGTCGAGCAGGCCACCCGCGGCGAAATCACCGGCGAAGGAAGCCTCCCGGCCCTCGACACTCTCGCCACCGACGCCTCCCTCGCCGTCTGCTTCCAGTGCCACGCGCTCAAGCGCGCCGTCGATCCGGGCCAGGGCGGCCCACCCGTCGACTACAGCCTCGGACTGCCGCTCGTGGGTGACTCGCCGTACCTCCCCGACGGACGCATCGCCACCTTCGGCTACCAGCAGACCCACCGCAGCAGCGCCTGCTACCTCTTCGGCTCGATGACCTGCGTCGACTGCCACGCCCCGCACTCCCAGAACTACCGCGATGCCTTTGGCAACCCGCTGCAGGGGCGCTTCGACGACGGCCAGTGCACCGCCTGCCACGCCGGCATCGCGGTCGAGCCCGAGCGGCACACCTTCCACCCCGCCGGCTCCCCGGGCGCCGCGTGCGTCGGCTGCCACATGCCCTACATCCAGCACCCCGAACTCTCGGACGCAATCCCCTACGGCCGCTCCGATCACACCATCGCGATCCCTCGGCCGGGAATGGACGAGGCGATGGGCCTCGCATCGGCGTGCGCGCAGTGCCACGGCGACATGACCGCCGCCGAACTCGCCGCGCAGGCCGAGGCGTGGTGGGGCGAGACCAGGCCGCACCGCCCAGAGGTGGCTGCCCTCCTGGCGGCAAGATCCTCCAACGCCGGACAGACCGATTGGGACAGCGCGCTGACGGCAACCGCCGCGCTGGGCGACAAGCATGCATTGGCCAAGCTGATGGCGCTGGATGCGTGGGTGTTGGGGTGGGTGGAGAGCGGCGTTGGCCTCCCGGGGCCGCGGCCGCAAGATGGCGAGGTGCGGAACCCGGAGACCGAGGAGGTGGGAGGAGGCGGCGCGGGGCCGCAATCGGCACCTGGCCTCGACGACTCTCCCGGCCGCGCTCTGGCGACCATGGCCGAAGACGGCGACGAGGACGTGCGCGCCGTGGCCGCGGCCGCCCTTCACGCCACGAGGGGCGGTCACCCGGACGTGCGCGCCCTCCTCGACCGCATGCCGCGGGCCGAGGCGGACCCCTCGCCACTGCTGGCCCGCTGGACCGCCGCCCTGTCGCAGTGGGCAGCCGCCGCCGAGCGCACTGCCGGGCCTGAGGCGGGGCTCCACTTCCTGCGCCGCGCCCAGGAGGTCCTCCCGGACGCGCCGGACGCGCTGGTCGCACTGGGCGCCGGGCTGACCGGCGTTGGCGCGCTGGAGGAGGCCGTGCAGACGTACCTCGAAGCGCTGCGAAGGCAGCCCGACGACCCCGTCGCGCTCGTCAACCTGGGACTGGGACTGGAAACGCTCGGACGCGAAGGCGAGGCGGAAGCCGTCTACGAGCGCGCGACCGTCGTGCGCCCGACCGAGGCGCTCGCACACCTCAACCTCGGCAACGCCCGATTCCGGCGAGGGGATCTGGAGAGCGCCATCCAGGCCTACCGGGCCGCCATTGGCAACGACTTCGGGCTCTCTCGGGCCCACTTCTACCTGGCGGTCGCCCTGGTCAACAGCGGTCGCCCCGAAGAGGCACTGCCATCCCTCTACGACGCGCTCGAGTTCGCCCCCGGTGACGAGGAGATCCTTGAGGTCATTCGCCAGGTGCGCGCAATGTTAGGTTTACTGTCACCATGACCGTATCCCGAGCCCTCGCCGCCCTCCTGCTGACGCTCTCCGCCACGGCGTGTCACGCCTACAGGCCCACCAGCATTCCGGAGCTTCAAGGCGGCGACAGGGTGCGGGCGCTCCTGACGCAAGCCCAGCACGAGGAGCTCGCCGAATACCTGCTTGGCGGCGACCGGCTCGTCGAAGGAACCGTCGTCGAGGCGGATCCGGCCGGGCTGCTCCTGGAGGTCCCGGTGGTCACCGTCGCGGAGGGGATCCGCGTACAGTCCTACAGCCAGCGCTTCCGAATCCCCGCCGCAGGAGTGGCGGACGTCGAGCTCCGTTCGCTCGATCGAGGCCGAACCTATTCACTGGCCGGGGTCGTGGCAGCTGCGCTCGGAGGGATGGTGTGGTACGAGTTCGCGCGGCGTTCGAGGCGTGGAACCACGGTGCCGCCGGGACCGCCGGAAGAAGACCGGATCATCATCCAGATACCGTTCCTGGCACGATGAGCGCTCCAACGGGTGCTCGCGGCGGCCGCAGGGCTACTCGGATCGCATCCTCAACCGCGGGCATGACCCGCTGTGTTCCGCTGTTTCGCGCTGCCTTGGGTGCCTCTTTCCTCTGCGTGGCCGGCACCGGCCTGACCTCGTGTTACGAGGACGAGATCGGAACACCGCTGTCCATCGAACTGATCGGTCCGGAGACCGGCCTTGTCGACGAGGAGCTCTCCGTGCTCTACAATGTCAGCGGGCGGAGGCTGAACGGGATCGTTTTCACGTGGGGAGACGGAACGGTGGACTCGCTGGCGACCGCCGGAGCCCAGACGGCGTCGGGCGCCAGGGAGCATACCTACCAGTCCACGGGGCTGTATACCGTTCGGGCCCAAGCCGAGGATGCAGTCGAAGGAGTGGCGAGCGCCGAGGTGATCATAAATATTCAGCAGAGTCAATGAACCGGTGCCGTCCCGGGAAAGCCCCGGAAAAAAGTGGCCCGGCAGGCAGAACCAGGTTTGAGAGGAGTCGAGCAAACATGGTAAACCGAATGTTGGAATCCGTACGCTTCTTCGGGAGCGGAGCGGTCGCAGCGGGGGCGGCCATCCTCGTGTTTGCGCTGGCGGCGCCCGCCGCTTTGCACGCACAGGACGGCACGGTCACCGGCCTCGTCACCGACGCTGCGAGCCAGCGTCCCGTCGGGTCGGTGCAGGTGTACCTAGAGGGCACCGCTCTCGGCACGCTTTCCCGCGACAACGGCCGCTTCATCATCCTCAACGTTCCGGCCGGCGAATACACCATTCGCGCCGAGCGCATCGGCTTCGCCACGGCGGAGGCGCAAATCACGGTCGGCGCCGGCACCACGGTGCAGCAGGACTTCGCCATGTCCGCCCAGGCACTCGGTCTCGACGAGATCGTGGTGACCGGCACGGCGGGCGCTGCGCGACGGCGCGAAGTCGGGAACTCGATCTCACAGCTCAACATCGAGGAAGAGGTCGTGGGCCCGCCCCAGAACGTTGACGCGCTGCTTCAGGCGCGGGTCCCGGGGATGTCCGTCACGCAGAGCTCCGCCAGCTCGGGCGGAGGCGCGATGATCCGCCTGCGCGGCAACGTATCGATGACCCAGTCCAACCAGCCGCTGATCTACGTGGACGGCGTGCGCGTTCGCAGCGAGGGCTTCGCCAAGAACGTGCCCCCGATCGGGTACTCGGGACGCAGCAACAACGATGTCTCGAGCCCTCTCAACAGCATCAGCCCGCAGGACATCGAACGGGTCGAGGTCATCAAGGGCGCGGCCGCAACCACTCTGTACGGCACCGAAGCGTCGGCCGGGGTGATCCAGATCTTCACCAAACGCGGATCGGTGGGTCAGGCGACCTGGACCGGCCAGATCAATCAGGGCGTGGCCCGCAACCTTCCCTTCGGCCCGGACCCGTCGATACGCCCGCCGTCGGAGAACCCGACATCGCTATCGGGCGGCCGCTCGGACTTCATCTTCATCAACCCGTGGCTGCGCGGCCACAAACCCGGCTGCGACGAATCGTTCGTCGTCGAGGGCCAGCCTTGCGACAGCGGGCTCTTCAGCGATATCGGCGCGCACCAGCAGAACTACGCGCTGAGCGTGGGCGGCGGCGCCGAGACCGTCCGCTACTTCGTGTCGGGAAGTTACGAGTCCGACGACGGCGTCCTCGCCAACGACCACGAGGGCAAGCTGGTTCTGCGCGGCAACTTCACCTTCTCGCCCCGCGAAGACCTCCAGCTTCAGTGGAACACGTCGTACACAAACGACCAGCTGACCCACACCGCGGCCGGCAACAACGCTCACGGGCTCACGCTCAACACCTTCCGCCGCGACCGCAACTACCTGAACGACGAGTCGTTCAACGCGATCAACCCCTTCCTGGACCAGGAGATCACCACCCAGCTCGACCACCTCATCACGGGGATGACGGCCACCTATTCACCGATGGCCAACTTCACCAACCGGCTGAGCGTGGGCTATGACCTGGCCCAGCAGGACAACCGCAACCTGAGGCCCTTCGGGTTCATTCGGGCCCCCACCGGCATCCTTGCGACCTCGCGCTACGAGTTCAACACTCTAACCTTCGACTATCTGGGATCGGTCGACGTGGAGCTGCCGTCGGGGATCCGTTCCGCGCTCTCGTTCGGGGGCCAGTCGGTCACCGAGCGGGTCGAAGTGACGACGGCGTATGGCGACAACTTCCCCGGCCCCGGCGACCCGGACGTGGACAACGCGGGCAATACGCTGGGCTTCGAGGATCGGACCCGGGTCGTGAACGCCGGCCTCTTCGCCGAAGGCAGGCTGGACTTCTCCAACAAGTACTTCGTGACAGTGGGAGTGCGCGTGGACGGCAACTCGGCCTTCGGCGCGGACTTCGGTTTGCAGGCGTACCCGAAGGTCTCGGGATCGTACATCATCTCGGACGAGGACTTCTGGGATGAGAACTGGGGATCGATGAAGCTGCGGGCCGCCTGGGGACAGGCCGGGCGGGCACCTGGCGCGTTCGACGCGGTCCGGACCTTCAGCGCGGCGGGCTGGGGCGGCGTTCCGGCATTCCTGCCAGCCAACGTCGGCAACGCTGCGATCGGCCCAGAGACCACCACCGAGCTCGAAGCGGGCTTCGAGGCGTCACTCGTGGACGATCGGCTGGCGCTGGACTTCACGTACTTCACGCAGAACACCGCTGAAGCGCTCTTCAGCGTCCGCCAGATTCCGTCGCTTGGCTTCACGAGTTCGCAGCTGGCCAACGTGGGGGAACTGGCCAACAGCGGCTTCGAGCTGGGGCTCAACTACAGTGTCATCCGGGGCCAGAGCTGGAACCTGGACCTGGGCGGCACCCTTTCCCTGCACGACTCCGAGATCCTGGACCTCGGGGGCGCGCCGGAATTCTCGATCGGCGGCTTCGGCTGGGTGATCGAAGGGCACCCCGCGCCGGTCATTCGCGCCGACCGCGTGGCCAACCCCGATGCGCACGCGGATCCGATCATCGTGCAGGACAGCACCTTCGGACCCAACCAGCCCACGACGATCGCGGGCATGAACATCACCCTGGGGCTGCCGCACGCGATGACCATCTCCGCCCGCGGCGAGTACCAGGGCGGCGCATGGATGTCGAACGGCGCGCAGGCCGCGGCCACCAGGCGCTCCGTCAAGTGGGCCGGGTGTTTCGAGGCGTACAACACCTGGGAGACACAGGGTTACGCTGCGTTGACCGCGGAAGAGCGCGCCCGCTGCGACGTCGCGCACTACCAGTCCGACTTCTCGATTCAGCCGGCGGACTTCTTCAAGATCCGCGAGCTCAGCTTCCAGGCGCCGCTGCCGGACAGCTGGGCCGAGATGGCACAGGCGTCACGCGCCAGCGTCACCTTCTCGGGACGGAACTTCTTCCGCTGGGTGGACCCTCGCATGCGGACGCTCGACCCCGAGGTCGGCGGCAACGTGGGCTACAACACGCGCGTACGCCGCATGCTGGAGCACGTGCCGCCACCCGCGTTCTACACCTTCTCGCTCCAGCTCGTCTTCTAGGGGAGGGGACAGACGAATGATGAACACGACAACGAAGGCGGCGCGGATGCGCGCCGCCGACCTGATCGGCAAGGCCGCCCTCCTGCCCGCCGCGCTGATCGCGCTGGTGTCCGCCTGTGACATCGACGTGGTCAACCCCGGCCGCGTCCAGGAGGAATTCCTCTTCGAGCTCGCGGCCCAGGAAGCGATCGTCGCCGGGATCGGCCGCGCGATGGGTGAGGCCCAGAACTGGGTCGGCTACACTTCTGCCGCGATTTCCCGCGAACTCCATCCGTCAGGCTCCACGGGCAGCTTCGGCATCCAGGTCGAGTGGCAGAACGGGGAGCTCGACTACGAGACCGTCAACACCCACTGGAACGTGTCACAGCGCGCCAGGTGGTGGGGTGACGACGGGGTCGCCAAGATCATGGAAACCGGTGCCTCGGAGCAGGCATTGCTCGCCGAGGCCTACCTGTGGACGGGCTACGCATACCGCCTCCTCGGCGAGAACTTCTGCCTCTCCGTGATCGATGGCGAAGGCGCCGGCGACCGCAGCCTCTACTACGACCGCGCGATCGCGCGCTTCGACCAGGCCGCCTCGCTCGGTTCGGGCGACCTGGCCATGGCAGCCGTGGCCGGCCGCGCTTCGGTCAAGGCCTTCATGGGCGACTGGGCCGGAGCGGTTTCGGACGCGTCCGGCATCCCCGACGGCTTCACCTGGCACCTGCCGTACTGGGACACCTACGGCGACGCCACCCGCAACCGGATCCAGTTCGCGTCGCAGGCCGAGCCGTACAAGGCCCACACGCAGCGCTACACGAAGTACGAAGACTACGCGATGAGCGAGAACAACCCGGACGGCGATCCGCGCGTGCCGTACCGCGTCACCGACGAGACCGGCGACGCCGCGGTGCAGTGCTGCGGTCAGGTACCGTGGTGGCCGCAGACCAAGTACCCGGACGCGGGCGCCGACATTCCGCTGTCCAAGGGAACCGAAATGCGCCTGATCGAGGCTGAAGCCATGCTGCAGTCCGGAGACTGGCAGGGCGCACTGGCCAGGATCAACGCGCTCCGCTCGGGGGCCGGCGTGGACATGGCGATGGCATCGAGCGCTGCGGAAGCATGGACTGCGCTCAAGCGCGAGCGCGGCATCGAGCTCTGGCTCGAGGGACGCCGCCTCGGCGACTTCTACCGCTGGAACCGCGACAACACACCGGGCGACCGGCATCCCCTCGAGGTGCCGTCGGGCAGCCAGAACGAGGGCTCGCACCTCATTCAGCAGGACCTCTGCTTCCCGATCTCGCGCGGCGAGGTCGACACCAACCCGAACATCAACGGGCCGACCGGCTAGCCGGCCAACCGACCCGAACCCCATTCCGGCGGGGCGCTTCGCAGCAGCGGGGCGCCCCGTCGGCGTTGGGCAGCCAACGCACCGCTACAACGTGCTCTGCAGCACCCCCCGCCCGATCGCCATGATCCCGAGCGCGATGAACGCCATGGCCAGGATGGCGCCGACCAGGTGGGGGCCGTAGCTCCGCTCCTCCGGCGGCCGCCGCTTCACCACAGAGGCCGTGAACTGGGCCACCACCGCCGCCGCGATCATCAGGAAGATGTGCCCGATCAGGATGGTGCTGAACGGCCGGACAAAGAGCGCCGCAAAGCCGACCAGCACCTGCAGGTGAATTAGGCCGGTGAACACGGACACCAGCCGCGCCATCGCGGACGAATACTCGCGCTTGCCGAAAAAGCCCACGGCGGCATAGAGAATCACGAAGAGCCCGCCGACCAGCACCAGAAAGCGCAGGCCCGAATGAGCGGCGAATAGCATGGTTGCAGTCTCCGGGAATGTGGTGTGCTGGTGGGCCGGGCCACGCCACGGCATCAACGAAACCGGACGCATGAGTTTGGTGGTTGCGCGCGCACCCGGCAACGCGGGCCCGGTGCCGGGCCGGCCCGCGCAGGGGCCGGAGGCGTGCGCCTGCCAGCGCCCCCGAGCGCGGACGGGCGGGCCCGACCTCCGCCCCGGAACCAGGCACACGCCCATCACAACGCATTGATCCCCGTCCCATCCGCGCATACCGTGAATCCATGTTCAGAACCGGCTACATCCTGAACCCCCGCGCGGATTCGGTATGGTTCCTGGGGCTCCCCTTCTTCGCGGTGGCGCTCGCCCTGGGTTTCCAGGCATGGCTGCCGTACGTGGCGGTCGCGTCGATCAACCTGTGGGTGACGACCCCGCACCACTACGCGACCTGGGTGCGCAGCTACGGCATGCCCGACGTGTGGGAGCGCTTCAAGGCCCGGCTGATCGTCGGCCCCGTCGCCATCTTCTCCCTCACCGCCGCCGGACTCGTCTGGGCGCCCATCACCCTGCTGCTGCTCGTGTCGGCGTGGGACCACCAGCACAGCATCATGCAGCAGCACGGCTTCAGCCGCGTCTACGACTTCAAGGCGAGGACCGGCCTCGAGAGCACGCGGAAGTACGATCTCGCGCTGCACTGGATCCTCTACGGGAACATGTTCCTGCAGGCGCCCATGTTCCGCTTCCTCTGGATCCGCGAACTGCACCGCATGCAGATCCCCATCTCGGCGGGATTCGTCGAGGGGCTGCTCCTGCTCAGCTGGATCGTCACCGGCGGCTACCTGATCGTCTACCTGCTGCACCTGCGCAAGACCGTCAAGGCGGGGGCGCAGATCAATCCGATCAAGTACGCCTTCATCGCCGCGAGTTACTTCCTCTGGTACTTCGTGGCGTGGCACACCAACTCGATCCTGCTGTACGCGGTCGCGCACCGCGTCATGCACGGGGTTCAGTACATGGTGATGGTCTACTCCTACATGAAGCGCTCCGCTGCCACCGGCGCGTCCAGACCGGGGTTCTGGAGCAGGCTCACCGGTAGTGGCAGGCTGAAGTGGTTCCTGGTCCTGGGCGGCGCGTACGCGGTCGCATTTCAACTCCTCATCAACCGGCCGCTGGACGAGTTCGGGTTCGGCGTCGTCAACTTCGCCCCGTACCCCGCGATACCACAGTTCAACATCCCGGCGCTGGACTATGCGGGCGGCTACGAACTCTGGTCGCAGATGATGCTGTACGCCTACGCGCTGCTCCACTACTACGTCGATTCCTTCATCTGGAAGGTGAGGGACAAGCAGGTGCAGGGGGGACTGTGAGCAGGCGCGGACGCGGGCAGGGCGGCCGCAAGCGCGGCGGCAGGCCGCCTTTGGCGAGGAAGGCGGGGCCTGGGCCGAGACGTGGCCGCAAGTCGGCCACCCGACGCGCCCCGGGCGCCCCGGCGTCAGGCCGTAGGAGGAGGTCCTGGGGCCGTACCCTCGGCGCCGCGTTCCAGAGCTACCGAATCCTCTTCGTCATCTACGGCGTGGGCATCGCCATCGGGGCACGCGAGTTCTACCAGTCCAGGGTGGGTGAGCCGGTCGACTGGGGCAGCGACCGCTGGGCGGATATGACCGAGGTTGTCCGGCAGGTGAATCCCCAGGACCCCGATACGGACTTCCTCGAGGGCGTCCAGTCCATCGTGCGGGGCGAAGAGGGCGATTTCGTCACGCACTTCGAGGACGCGCTCGATGCTGGGGTGAAGCACAACGAGTTCCTCCTGCGCGACTATGCGCAGCACCTGCTCGCGTCCGGCGGCGACTGGCGGCAGGTCAACGAGGCCGTCAACAGCTGGCGCGAGAACTACCCGTTCTCCAACGAGACCCTGACCCTGGAAATGGGGTCCGGACCGCGCAGCCAGGCCGACATCTCGATCCTGAACCGCGAACTGCGGGCGGTCCCTTGGATCGGGGATGTCGAGTTGGAACCCTATGAGGCGGGTGGGCGGCAGGCCTGGAGGGTGCACATCACCTTCCGGCCACCCCGCCCGATCGACGTGCGGGAAGCCGTGGCCGCCGTGTCGATTCTCTCGGTGCCCGAAGCCGACCGCGGACGCCTCGCGGTGACTTGCACGACGTTGACCGACTGCACGGTTGCTCCGCGCTCCAGCCGCTAAGAGCGGCGCATTCCGCCGGGAATACTCGCGTGGATACTTGCGCGCCGTCAATTAACGTCTCACTATGCCCGCTTCGCATTCTGTTGCATTGGGCGAGGGGTGCACACCTCGTCCGCGACCAAAGGAGGATCCATGCGACTTCATGGACCGAATCGAGCCGGGCGTTTGGCCGCGCTCGGCGTCGCCCTTTCCTTCGTCTTTGCCTTCGGGCTGGCGGAGAGAGCGGCGGCTCAGACCGGAACGATCACCGGCAGCGTCCAGGACGCGGTGAGCCAGGCGCCCATTGCAGGGGCGCAGGTCTCCGTGGTCGGCACGTCGCTCGGGCAGCTCGCGAACAACGTCGGGCGCTACCTGATCATCAACGTTCCGGCAGGCCAGCACACGGTACGGGTCGACATGATCGGCTACGGCAGTGTGGAGATGGAGGTGAACGTCCCGGCGGGAGGAGCGGCTACGGCCGACTTCAACGTCCGCCAGGACGCGATCGCGCTCGAGGGCGTCGTCGTGACCGGCACCGCTGGACAGGCGCGCCGCAGAGAGGTCGGCAACAGCATCAGCCAGATCGTCGCCGAGGACATCCAGTACACGGCCGTGACCGACTTCGGCGACGTGCTGCAGGGGCGCACTACCGGCATCCAGGTCAACGATCACAGCGGACAGGTGGGTGCGGCCAGCCAGATCCGGCTGAGGGGCAACAACTCCCTGACGCAGGGCAACAACCCTCTCATCTACGTTGATGGGGTGCGGCTTGAGAGCAACCCGATCGGCTCGGACGATGAGGGTGCGCAGACGCCATCGGCCTTCGACATGATCAACCCGGCGGACATCGACCGCATGGAGGTGATCAAGGGGCCGGCAGCAACTACGCTCTACGGGACCGAGGCCGCGGGCGGCGTGATCCAGATCTTCACCAAGCGCGGCGTGGCCGGAGCTCCGGCGTGGACGGCCTCGATCGAGCAGGGCATGAGCGTCATGCCTCACCAGGGCCCCGGCGCCGATGTCAATCCGTCGGGTCTCTTCCTCAACACCTGCCGGGACCCCGGCATCCTCAACCACCAGACCGGTCAGACCGGGGTGGACGAGCCCGGGTGTCCCGAGCGCGGCAGCTGGTTCCGCAACGCCCACCACCAGGTCTACAACCTGAGCGTGCGGGGCGGCGGCGAGACGGCGACCTACTTCGTGTCGGGCCAGTACGGGGACCGGCAGGGCGTGGTCGAACCGCAGGGGGCGGACAATTACAGCGTCCGCGCCAACATCTCCTTCCAGCCGGCAGACGGCCTCAACATCCAGCTCAACAGCAGCTACGGGCGCCGAAACATCACCTGGATCCCGAACGGCAACAACGCTTCGGGACTCTACCTGAACGTGCTCCGCGGTACGGCCGGGTACACCCCCGGCAACGACGACTCGCTGGTTCTGGAGAACGAGATCATCACCCACCTCGACCAGTACGTGACGGGCCTGGCGGTCAACTGGGCGCCGAACAGCATGTTCTCCCATCGGATGAACGTGGGGATCGACTATACCTCGTCGGATTTCATCGACTTCAAGGGCTGGGGATTCTACGAGCGCCATACCGGGGACCGCGAGGTCGACCAGCAGTTCGACCGCAACCTCACCTTCGACTACAGCGGGACATTCAACTACAGCCCGCTCGAGGCCATTACCTCCAACCTCTCGTTTGGGGGACAGGTGTACGAGGAATTCAACTACACCATCAACGGTTTCGACCGGGAGTTCGCCGGCCCGGGTGAACAGATCCTGGGTGGCGGCAACCTTCCTCAGGTGTTCGAGGGCCGTATCACGACCCGAAACGGGGGTTTCTTCGTTCAGGAAGTGGTAGGGCTCAACGACAAGCTCTTCCTGACCGCCGGGATGCGCTGGGACGGTTTCAGCACTTTCGGGGAAGGCTTCGGCCTCGCCGCCTATCCCAAGGTACAGGCGGCCTACACCATTTCGGACGAGGACTTCTTCCCGTTCGACTTCGCCGAGACATTCAAGTTGCGGGCCGCGTGGGGTGAGTCCGGCAAGGCCCCAGGCGCCTTCGCAGCCAAGCGCACCTACTCTGCAACGTCGGCCGACGAGCAGGTTCCGGCCGTGATCATCTCCAACCTTGGGAACTCGGATCTGGGTCCCGAGGTATCTTCCGAGTTCGAGTACGGGGTGGACGCTTCATTCCTGAACGGTCGGGTGAGTGTCGAGTTCACCGCCTACGACCAGACCACACGCGACGCTCTGATCGGTGTCCAGGAAGCGCCGTCGGGAGGCACGGAGCAGGCGACCCTCAGGAATCTGGGTGAGGTAAAGAACTGGGGAACCGAGACCCTCCTCAACGTCGTTCCGATTCGGACCGACGACATCGAATGGGACATCGGGATCAACTACAGTACAAACGACAGCGAGATCACCGACCTGGGGCCTCTCGAGGACCTTGGCACCAGTCGGACCGTCGGCTTGCCGCTGTGGATCCGATGGGACGACATCATTCAGAACCCGAATGAGATCGGCGCGCTGCCACAGTGGGAGAAGGGATATATCGGCAACCTCTTCCCCACCGAGACGGTCGGGCTGAACTCTCGGCTGACGCTCTGGCGTACGCTGACCATCGATGTGGTCGGAGAGGGCCAGTACGGCATGGTGCGGCCCATCGGGATCGCATATCAGAACGTCCGCAGGCGTGTGTGGCCGGGTGACGGATGCCCCGCCATTCAGGAACAGTACTACTCGCTCCGTGGATCGGGAGCGTCGCGGGTTGCAACGATGGGGTTGCCGGCGGCAGATATCGCCCGCTGCATCGGGCCCTACTCGGACCAGGGAATCTGGACGGATCCGGCGGATTTCTTCAAGATCCGCTCTGCGTCCGTGACCTACCGTCTGCCTGACGGCATCGTGCCGGGCGCCCGCAGCGCCCAGATCGGGATCGCAGGAAAGAACCTGTTGACCTGGACCGACTACCGCGGGCTGGATCCGGAGGCCAATGACAACGGATTCGGGGACTCGACGCCCAACGAGTACTACAACATGGCGCCGCCCAGGATCTTCATCCTGAACCTCTCCTTGAACTTCTGATGGGGGGACGGAAATGATCATGAAACGAATTGCAAGAGCAGGCAGGGGCGCCCTCGTGACGTTTATTGGCGTCTTTGCCCTGACTGCGTGCGAACTCGAGGTTCTCAATCCGGGGAGGATCCTGGACGAGGACCTTACCACGCGCGACCTCATGCCGATCCTGGTCTCCGGGGCTTCGGCGGAATTCAACCACATCGGCGACTTTTACGCCTTCGACATCGCCCGCCTCACGGACGACCTCGCCGGCACGGGCAGCTACTTCTCGACCGGGCAATACCGAAGGGGCGTGTTCGACAACGAGAATTCGGAAGGGCACTGGGAACAGGCCCACGAGGCCGCCTGGGCAGCAGGCAGTGCGTGGGAACGGCTTCAGGAGGTGCTTGAAGGCGAAGCCAACAGCTTCGATGGTTCCGCACGGCTGTTCCTGCTCATGGGTCTCGCCCACCGCATGCTGGGCGAGAATTTCTGCGATTTGGTGTACGACAAGGGACCGCTGCAGCCCCGAACGGCCGCATTCGACAGTGCCATCGTGGCGCTCAATCAGTCTATCACCATTGGAAATGCGGCCGGTGCCAGCGCTTTTGTGACTGCTGCGCACGGCGGTATAGCGCAGGCCAATGTCGGGCTGGGCAACTGGTCGGCGGCGGTTCAGGCCGCCGCGCAGGTGCCCACCGACTTCGTGCACTACGCGATCTATCACCAAACGGCGAACAGCAACGGTGTCTGGAACGAATCCTGGGGACGAGCCGAGGTTGGCTTGTGGGCGACGCCCGCCCAGACCGTGTTCGACGGGGATCCCCGGGCACCGTACACGATCTGCGGCGCATGGGACGACCCCAGCGGCCCTTCCTGGGGCGAAGTCACTCCGACCGGTGACTGCACCGGCCAGGGTAGCGGCGCCCACCAGGGCGCGGACGGATTGACCGCGCACTATCGGCAGAACAAGTACCCGGAGCAGGGCAGCGATGTGCCGATCGTGTCCGGGACCGAGATGCGTCTGATCGAAGCGGAGGCCGCGCTGGTTGGTGGCGATCTCGCGACGTTCACCGCCAAGGTCAACGAGGTACGAGCGTTCTACGGCGCGGATCCGATCGACCAGCCGGCTTCGGTCGGTGCAATGGAATTCCCCAACGCCCAGGACGACGCCATGTCGATCCTGGATCGGGAACGCTACCTGACGCTGTGGATCGAGGGCCGACGGCTCTTCGATCTCGACCGATGGCAGCATCCGTTCCTACAAGGTGGAACCCTCATCGGTCCGGGAGCCGAGCCGCGCGTGTCGTGCATGCCGGTCCCTGAGATCGAATGCACCCTCAACCCGGAGATCCAGAACTCGTCCGTATGCACGTAGCGGATTCCGGCATGTAAAGGCGGGATTACATTATGTAATCTTTTGTTTACATCAGTGCGGCGAGCGCCCCCGTCGGCCAGTTGGTAGGGGGGGGCGCTTCCCTGTTGGGGCATGGGGCAATAAGAGCATGAAATATTAGCAATTGATTTTAATATTTAAAAAATGCTGTTTTACCGT
>VXQO01000025.1:160536-204548 GCA_009838975.1 Gemmatimonadota bacterium
TTTTTTTTTTTTTGTTTTTTTTTTTTTTTTTTTTTTTTTTATTTTTTTTTTTTGTTGTTTTTTTTTTTTTTTTTTTTTTTTTTTTTTTTTTTTTTTTTTTTTTTGGGGGGGGGCGGGGGGGGGTGGGGTGGGTGGGGGGGGGGGGGGGGGGGCCCCGCTTCCGTGTTGGGTCATGTGGCAATCAGAGCTTGAAATATGAGCACTTGATGTTCATATTTCAAAAATGCTGATATCCCGTCACACCCACTTGGCCGATCTCAGACGAAAGCTGGCCAACAACCCCGTCGTCGCACTGCTTGGGGCTCGGCAAGTGGGCAAGACCACCCTTGCGAAGGCGCTGGCCGTCGAGATGGGGACCGCGGCGCACTTCGACCTGGAAGACCCGCGTGATCTCGCGCGCCTGGATGAGCCTACCCTCACGCTGGAGCCCCTACAGGGGCTTGTGATTATCGACGAAGTGCAGCACAGACCCGATCTGTTTCCGGTGCTGAGGGTGCTTGCCGACCGAACGCCACCACCAGCACGCTTTCTCGTCCTCGGCAGCGCATCGCCGGCGCTGCTTCGGCAGGGAGCGGAGTCATTGGCCGGCCGCCTGGGGTACCACGAGCTCGGAGGCCTCGATCTGGCCGAAGTGGGAGCAGACAGGTGGGAGCGGCTGTGGCTCCGTGGTGGGTTCCCGCGATCCTGGCTCGCACCGGATGAAGTGACCAGCCAGGAGTGGCGGCGCGACTTCATCCGCTCGTTCGTAGAACGGGACCTGCCTGGCTTCGGCATCACGTTGCCGTCCAGACTCCTTCACGACTTCTGGACAATGCTGGCCCACTATCACGGCCAGACCTGGAACGGATCAGAGTTGGCCCGCGCCTTCGGGCTGGCTCACACCACGGTGCGCCGTTACCTGGACATCATGACCGGGGCGTATGTTGTGCGCCAGTTGCGCCCATGGAGGGAGAATCTCGGGAAGCGCATCGTCAAGGCCAGCAGGGTCTACATTGCCGACAGCGGCCTGTTGCATACGCTCCTGGGCGTAGAGACCCGACAGGATCTGAGAGCACACCCCAAGGTCGGTGCGAGTTGGGAGGGGTTCGCCCTGGAACAGGTCGTGCGGCAATTGCAGGCGCGTCCTGAGGAGTGCCATTTCTGGTCGGTGCACAGCGGCCCGGAACTGGACCTCCTCGTTGTCAGGGGACAGCGGAGACTGGGCTACGAATTCAAGCGCACCGACGCTCCCAGCGTCAACCGGTCGATGCGGACGGCCATGCGACTACTTCGCCTCAGTAGTCTGGACATCGTCCATGTAGGGAATGAGACCTTTCCGCTCGCAGACGGGATTCGCGCGTTAGCCGGGCAGCACATCCTGGCCGAGATCGAGCCGCTCCGGCGCTAGTCCGAACTCCCGATCGGTACTCCCGGCTGCGATTTGCCCGTCACCAGGAACGTGATGACGATGGTCGCCCCCATGATCAGGCCCCCGACGATGAGGGAGCTCCGGGTTCCGTCCACTTCGTTGACCAGCACTTCGCTGATGTCCGCCAGTGGGAAGGTCGCGGCGGTAGCCTGCCCGTGATCGGGTTCGCCCGGTGCGTGCACCACGCCGACAATCACCAGGCTCGTTTCCGTCCACCGGAAGTCCTCCACCTCCGAGAACTCGTAGGTCTCGCTGTCCGGCCCCTCGCCCAGCACAACCCCGCGCACGTTCAAATCGTCCCGGACCTCGGGTTCGGGAACGGGCATCCGCTGCACCGTCATGCAGCTCGAGGCCATGAACGAAACCAGCACCACTGAGGCCAAACCAGCGTTGGGCTTTCTCAAAGGGGTCCTCTCCGTCTACCTTGGAGGTCGCGGCTCGCCAACGGTACGGCGACCGCAGGTGTCGACTTGAAGTAACGGATTCGGCCGGTCTCCCGCAATCGCCCGGCCGGAGCAGCAGGAAAGACGAGGTACGCCATGCTGACGCGAGCCCATTCATCTATGGTTCTGGTGGCTACGCTCCTCTCAGCGGGATGTGCGTCGTCCGGAGAGTCGGGCGGCCCCAGCCGCTCGCGCAATCTGATCACTCAGGACGAGTTGATGGAGGTGCCTCACAGCACGGTCTACGAAGCCGTGCGGGCACTGCGCCCCAGATGGCTGCAAGCGAGAGCGGGAGCGACGTTCCAGAGTCGTGAACCGCAGACCGCCAGGGTCTACATCGACGGGCAGCTTCGCGGGGAACTGGGCGAGATGTGGAATCTGCTTCCCACCGAGGTCAACGAAATACGGTTCATGAGCGCCTCTGACGCCACCACGCGATTCGGCACCAACCACATCGGTGGCGCCATCGTAATCACCACCAGGCGTCGATGACCGTCGCGCCGCTGCCGCGGTCCCGCATGTGCTGACCCGAACCTCAAGCTCTGCCGGGGCGGCGCTCGCGTTCCTCACGGTGATCACCCTTCTCGCGGGGCCCGACGACCGCCTGTTCGCTCAGGGACAGGGGGGCGTCAACGGCGACCGCGTCAGCGTCTTCCTCGACTGCGCGAGCCGCTTCTGCGACCTTACCTACTTTCGCACCGAGCTGCCCTGGGTGAACTGGGTGCGTATCCCCGAGGGTGCGGACGTCCATCTGATCATGACCAGCCAGGCCACGGGGTCGGGCGGACGCGAGTACCAGTTCGACTTCATCGGCAACGGCGACTTCGGGTACGAGGAGCAGCTGGCCCATCAGGCGTCACCCACCGATACGGACCGGGAGACGCTCGACGAGATCGCGCGCACCCTCGGGGTCGGGCTGCTCTACTTCGCCGCGACCAACGGGTTCTTCGAATCCGTCGACGGGTTCGATGAGATCGTCGATGTTCTCGACATCGATTCTGAAGAACTCGATCCCGGGGAGCGCGTGGTGACGGTCCAGGAAGTGGAGGATCCGTGGGACTTCTGGGTGTTCCGTCTGGGCGGACGCACCGAGCTCAACGGGGAACAGACGCGCCAGACCAGGCGGATCGACGGGAACTTCAGCGCCTCCCGCGTGACGCCCACCTGGAAGATGAACTTCCGGGGCAACGTCAACTACAACCAGCGGGAAATCGACCTCGCCGACGAGACGACGTTCACCGATTCCAGGACGGACTGGGGATTCAGCCATCTGATCGCGTATTCGCTTGCCGAACACTGGTCGGTCGGCGTCCAGGGCGAGATGCGACGCATCGTGCGTTTCAACCAGGGGTTCCGCGCCGAGATGACCCCGGCGCTCGAGTACAGCTTCTTCCCGTACGAAGAGGCGACGCGGCGAGCGCTCACCGTCTTCTACCAGATCGGGCCGGCATATCGGAGCTACCTGGAAGAAACTGTGTTCGGTCAGATGGAGGAAACGCGCTGGGAACAGTCCCTCGAGTTCGAGCTGTCCCAGAGGCAGCCGTGGGGCGACGCTTCCATCAGCATGACCGGGTCCCACTACCTCCACGACATCGACCTCTACAACGTGCGGCTCGGGGGCGACATCGATTTCCGCATCGCGCGGGGAGTCAGCATCAACGCCGAGGGCAACATCTCGTGGGTCAACGACCAGATCTACCTCTCGGCCGAAGGCGCGACCGACGCGGAAGCCCTCCTGAACCTCCAGCAGCGCTCCCAGGACTTCAACTACTCCCTGCAGCTCGGCTTTTCGTTCCAGTTCGGCTCGATCTACAACAACGTCGTCAACAATCGCTTCCAGGGTGGCGGCGGCGGTTGGTGGTGGTTCCGCTGATCGGGGTTGGATGTCCGGTAGGCCGTTCAACCCCGCGCAAGGCCCATCACGCGGCTGTACAGCAGTCCGTTCGCCAGCGCCACCGTGCCGAACGCGATCACCGCATCAGCGATGTTCCAGAGGTAGAAGTCGGGCGGATGGCTGTAGTGGTTCATGTAGATGGCGCTGACCGCCGCAAACATCAGCCACATCACCCCGAACGACTTGAAGCTGGCAACCACGTCACCACCCTTCAGCACGGGCCGGAGCAGGTGGAACACCCACGCCGCTAACGCCCACATCGCGAAGTTGTAGAGGTAGGAGGTGACCCAGTCCAGCGGCCTGAATTCGGTACGGAAGTACTCCTGACTGTCCGCCATGGCGCCGAACAGGTGCGGCAGAATGAGCATCTGCTCCACGAAGCCCGCAACCACGTAGCGGACAACGTTGAGGAGAACTACGAGGACCAGGAAGCGGAGCAGCATCAACTTGCCGGGCCTCGATGGCCTGGTTCCCTTTGCCATGCGCCAGTCACCACGGGTTCCTACACCACCAGTCCCATACGGCGAAGCGCCATCTTGATCCGCTCCAGCTGCTCGCGTTGCGTCGTGGTCGGGGGATGCAGCGTACCCTGACGCACGCCGCCGCCGTTGATCGCGCCGTAGAGTTGCATGAGGTCGCGGCGGTGTCTGTTCGCCTCGCCCTCAGCGCCTTCGAGCTGGCGGTTCAGTTCCAGAAGCTCGAGCAGGAACGCTTCCCGCTCACGGTAGTCCTCGGCGCTGAGGGGCAGATCCGGGTCGCCCTGCACGGAGACATGCCGGGTCCGCACCATGCCGCGAGCCGACAGCTCCAGCGTGTAGACGCCGGGTGAGACGAATGGCCCGCGCATCTCGAGCGGGCGGGGCACCACGGTCGGGTCGTGAGGCGCCCACTCAGGCTGATCGGTGGAGGGCAGGCCATGGCGCAAGTCCCAGTTCACCCGGTGCATCCCCTCCCCCGACGGAACGCCCATCACCCGCACGACATCTCCGGCGCCGTTCCGGACCGTGAGGGTGGCGGGACCCGAGCCGGGGCCGAGGCGGTAGGTAACCGCGGGGCCGTCCACCGGGTTCTCACCCATGAACACGGCCTGCGCCCGGTACGAGGTGTCCTTCCAGTAGTTCATGATCGTACCGGAGCCGGGCTCGAAGAAGGCGGCCGCGTCGGCCACGGCGGCGCCGTAGTCGGCCAGCGGACCCACGTCGTCGACAATGATGATCGAGCGGCCGTGGGTGCCCAGCACGAGGTCCTTCTCGCGCGGGTGGATCACCATGTCGTCGTAAGCGGTGGTGGGCAGGTTCGTGAAGCGTGCCCACGACTCGCCCCGGTCCGTGCTGGCGAAGACGTGGTGCTCGGTGCCGATGAAGAGGACCGCCGGGTTGTCGGGGTGCGCGACGATCACGTTGATCGAGCCGGATGGGAGGTCGTCGTGCAGAGCCGTCCAGCGCGCGCCGAATTCCTCCGCGCGGTATGCGTAGGGGCGAAAGTCGCCGTCGCGGTGGGCGTCGAAGGTGACGTAGGCGGTGCCTGGCGACTCGGCCGATGCAAGGACGCGGCTGACGTAGGTGCCGTCGGGGAGGCCGGGGGCGCCGCCGGACACTTCGCTCCAGCTGCGGCCGCCGTCCCGCGAGACCTGGACGTTGCCGTCGTCGGTGCCCACCCAGAGCACCGCCGGGTCGAGCGGCGACTCGGCGATGTTGACAATCTCGCCGTAGGACGAGGTGCCGTCGTTTCGCGACAGCGTGATGTCGGCGCCGCGCACTCCCATGATCTCAAGCTCGTCGCGGTCCTGCTGCCGGGTAAGGTCCTCGGTGCGGGTGAAACTGTCGCCCCGGTCACGCGATATGAACAGCCGGTTGCCGCCGAGGTACACGGTGTTGGGGTCGTGCCGGGAGATCAGACTCGGGCTCACCCAGTCCCACCGATAGGGATCCTCGCCTTCGGGCGCGGTCAGGCGCAGGCTCATCATGTCGCCGGTTCTGTTGTCAAAACGCGTCCACGAACCGTTCTGGGCGTTGATGTACATCGTGCGCCCGTCCGGGTCGGCCTGCTGGTACATCCCGTCGCCGAAACCGCTCTGGCGCCACTCGTCGTCGACGATGCCCTCCCACGAGCGGGTCGCCGACGGACCCATCCAGGAGTGGTTGTCCTGCATGCCGCCGTAGATCCAGTAGGGATCACGGTTGTCGACGGTGATCCCGTAGAATTGACCGATCGGGATATTGTGGATGCGGCGGAAGGTGACGCCGCGGTCGTAGGTCTCGTGCAGTCCGGCGTCGCCGGCGAGGTAGAAGTGGTCGGGGTCGCCGGGATCGATCCACATGGTGTGCTGGTCGGCGTGCACGCCCACGTCGTAGGTGGGCCGCTCGGCGATCTCGGTGAAGGTGCGCCCCCCGTCCTCGCTGCGGTGGGACGACGTCGCCAGCGTGTACACGCGGTCCTCGTTGCTGGGATCGATGAAGACGTGGGAGTAGTACATCGGCCGGATGTTCTGGTCGCTCACCTTCTCCCAGCTCTCGCCGCCGTCCTCGCTGCGGTAGCCCCCGGACTCGGTGGAATGCTGAACAAGAATGTTTAGTATTTGCGGATTCGTCTGCGCGATTGCGATCCCGATGCGGCCCTTGTCACCCTCCGGCAGCCCGTTGGTGAGCTCGCGCCAGGTATCGCCGCCGTCCGTGGTCTTGTAGACGCCGCTGCCGGGTCCGCCTCCGTTGAAGCCCCAGGTGCGCCGCTGGCGCTGGTACATGGCCGCGTACAGGACATCCGGGTTCGAGGGGTCGATGGCCAGGTCGATCGCACCGGTGTGCTCGTCCACGAAAAGCACCTTGTCCCAGTCGCGACCGCCGTTGCGGGAGCGGTAGACCCCCCGGTCCGGTGTGGAGCGCCACAGGTTGCCCAGCGCAGCCACGTAGACGACATCGGGATCGTTGGGGTGCACCTGAACCCGTCCCGTGTGGCGCGTCTCCTCGAGGCCGAGGTGCTGCCAGGTTGCGCCTGCGTCGTCGGACCGGTATACGCCGTTGCCCCACGACGTGCTCTGCCGGTTCTGCTGCTCGCCGGTCCCCGCGTAGAGGATGTCCGGGTCGGACGGCGCGATCGCCAGGTCGCCGAAGGTGCTGACCGGCATGTGCTCCCACAGGTTCGTCCATGTGATGCCCCGGTTGACGCTCTTCCACAGGCCGCCCGAAGCGGACGCGATGTAGATGGTGGAGGGGTCGTACGGGAGCGCCTCAACGTCGTGAATGCGGCCCCCGGTCAACGCGGGGCCGACGTGGCGGGGGGTGAAGGCCGCCAGGTCCTCGGAGGTGACGGCGCGCTGGGCCGTCAGCGGGTTGGCCAGCGGGGTCGGGAGCAGCGGGCCGGCGAGGGCAAGGGCGGTGGGGAAGACGGCGGCGCGGACGAGGTGGGCGCGGTTCCGAACGGTCATCGTGCGGGGTTCTCCTGACCAAGGGGTTGAACGTGGACCTCTTTAGAGTGTGGCGTCTTCAAGGTGTATCGTCTTCAAGGTCCGGGCGAGTCGGGGCCTTCCACGTCCTGCGCAGCCAGGACCTCACGCACCGCCTCCACCACCGCGCGCGGCATGTCGTCTGCCCGAAGCATCCAGTCCAGGTAGTCCGGCGCGTTGTTGGCCACGTCGCCCAGAAGCGAGCCCTTGTGCTTGCCGCGCCTGAACACCAGTCCACCGCGCGTCGTCTCGAACCAGCGGTCGAACTCGCTCACGTAGGGCCCCATCTCGTCGCAGTATGCGTGGAGTCCGTCCATGTCCCGCGGCAGGTGGCGGTATCGGTCCAGTTGGGCGGTGAGCACGGCGGCGGTCGTTCGAATGTCCCCCAGCGCGCTGTGCGCGTCCTCATGGTCGCGCCCCAGGTAGAAGCGGGCGGCCGCCGACAGGTCGCGCGGTTCTTCCCTGTGAAAGATCTGCTTCATGTCGATCAGCCGGCGATCCCGCACGTCGAAGTCGATCCCGGCGCGCTCGAACTCGGCGATCAGAATGGGCAGGTCGTAGCGGCGGATGTTGAACCCGGCCAGGTCGCAGGGCTCGAGCAGTTGGGCCAGCGACCTGGAAGTGGCCCGGAAGGATGGCTCGTCGGCGACCATCTCGTCAGTGATCCCATGGACGGCCGCTGCCTCGGGCGGGATCGGAATCCCCGGGTTGTAGCGGCGTACCCGCTCGAAGACGTCACCCCGTGGCGACACGCGAATCACCGCCAGCTCGATGATCCGGTCCCGGGAAAGGCTGAGGCCGGTCGTCTCAAGGTCGAAGAAGACGACGGGCCGGTCGAGTTCGAAGGGCAGTTTCATGACCCGGATAGTGTAATGTATGGTGCTCCCGGGCACATCACGGCCATTGGGCGGGACTTGTAACGACCGGCACGCGCCGAGCGCATATGGAGTAGCCTCACCTTGTCCGCGCAGGCTTGACTCGCTCAAGTTGGCAGACGGAACCGGAGGAGGCCGGAAGCGTACGATTCGGGTGACTATGAACGGTACACTGTCGATGAGCAGGCGGAGGACGCGGGCGAGTCTCGTATCGGCTGCGGGGCTTGCGTTGACGGTCGTCGGGACCCTGTTGAGCCCGGCGGAACTCGGTGCACAGGATGAGACGAGCCCGGGCCTGATAACTCTGGAAGGCGAAATCGTCGATGGCTCGAACAACG
The DNA here is from genome assembly GCA_009838975.1 of Gemmatimonadota bacterium. Lineage (GTDB taxonomy): Bacteria > Gemmatimonadota > Gemmatimonadetes > Longimicrobiales > Gaopeijiaceae > Bin94. Next base: position 168,937 of record VXQO01000025.1, read on the forward strand.
TCCCCGTGGAAGGCGCCATCGTCGGGCTGCCGGGCCTCGGGGTGACCGCGGTCAGCGACAGGATGGGGTATTACCGCATTAATGACGTTCCTGCCGGCGCCCATGCCGTCCGCGTCCTCCGCCTCGGCTATGAGAAGTTCGAGGCCTACGTGCCAGTCAACGGCGAGGAGGTGCTCGCCCTGTACCTGACCCCCGGCCCGATCCCGCTGGAGGGGATCGAGGTCACAGTGGTGGGGCTCGAAGACCTCGAGTGGCGTACCGCCGGGACGAGCGACCAGGGGTTCATCGGTCCCGGCGAATTCGAGGAGCTGCGCGACAGATACCACAGCCTCGACCATGTCCTTCGAGCCCGGAAGTTGCCGCGGGCACGCTACCTTCCCCCGGTTCAACCGGGAGGAGCTCCACCTCCGCCAACCGAACCCGGGGTGCCGGCACCATCATCGGACACAAACGGTTGTGTGCGGCTAACCCACTTGTCGCTGGGTACCCAAAGGCCGCCGTGCGCGATGGTCGTTCTGGACGGCGTTCCGATAGATCCGGTGTCCGCAGGCTGGGTGTTTCAAACCAGTACGCATGACATCTACTCGGTGCGGTTTCTACATGGAGCCGAAGCGGCACTCCGCTATGGCCTCCGTGGCGGCTACGGTGCACTACTCATACAAACACACCAGGGCCGGTGACAGAGGCCGGGCTTGCCTCGACCGGTTCCGACGGGAACCGAAACCACAAGGAATTCAGTCGACGATGCATGATGCAGTCTTGACCCTGAGCAGCCGGGCATATCGGGCAAATGCGGCATTGGCCGTGAGCCCCGCGTTGACGCTCGTCGGAACCCTGCTCGGCCCGCCGGAACTCGGTGCACAGTATACGGAGGTCGGCGACCTGGTGACTCTGGAAGGCGAGGTCGTCGATGCATCGAACAACCTCCCCGTCGAAGGTGCGATCGTCAGCTTGCCGAGCCTCGGTCTGACCACCGCTACGGACAGTCTGGGATACTACCGCCTGGATCGGGTTCCCGTGGACACTCATGCCATCCGGGTCTTCCGCCTGGGCTACGATGAGTTCGAAGCCGACATCCCGGTCAACGGCGCGGAGGTGCTCGCCCTCCACCTCACCCCCGGCCCCATCCCCCTTGAGGGGATCGAGGTCGAGGTCGTAGGACTCGACGAGCTGGACTGGCGCACCGTGGGGACGAGCCGGCAAGCGTTCATCGGCCCCGGCGAGATCGAGGATCTCCGCGACACCTACCAGAGTCTCAACCACATCCTCCAGGTGCGTAGGCTGCCGCAGGTGAGGTACATTCCGCCAAAGGCTGGCGATCCCACCTCAACGGGTTGTCTGAGGCTCGTCACCCAGTCGGGCCGACCGGTGTGCGCGATGGTTGTCATGGACGGCATACCCATCGATCCGGTTTCCGCAGGCTGGATGTACCAGACGAGTTCGCACGACATCTATTCGGTACTATTCCTCGGTGGAATGGAGGGGTTCCAACGATACGGCGAACGTGGCTTCCACGGAGTGCTGGAGATCACCACGCATCACCGATGAGACCGGCGGTCACGGGAAACATGCGCGCCGTCGTCATCCCCGAATTCGGCGGGCCGGAAGTCCTCAGGCTCGATTCCGTGCCGGATCCCTCACCCTCTCCCCGCGAGGTCGTCGTGCGCGTACACGCGTCGGGGGTCAATCGGGCCGACACCCTGCAGCGCCGCGGCCTCTACCCGCCGCCGCCGGGCACGTCCGAGGTGCCCGGGCTGGAGTTCGCAGGAGTGGTGGACGAGGTGGGCGATGCCGTGACGCGCTGGCGCCACGGGGACCCCGTGATGGGGATCGTAGCGGGCGGGGGCCAGGCCGAGCGCGTGTCGGTGGACGAACGGGTGGCGGTGGCGGTCCCCGACGGGATGGACATGACGGTGGCCGGCGCGATCCCCGAGGTCTACATGACCGCATACGACGCCGTCTTCCTCCAGGCCGGGCTCGAGCGCGGCGAGACGCTCCTGATCCACGCAGTCGGCAGCGGTGTCGGAACCGCGGCCCTGCAACTGGCCCGGCGCGCAGGGGCGTACACGATCGGCACGTCGCGCACCGTGTCCAAGCTGGACAGGGCCGCGGCGATGGGGCTCGACGTGGCCATACCGGGGAGAGCGGAATGGGATAAGGCGGTCATGGACGCGACCGGTGGCCGCGGGGCCGACGTGATCCTCGATCTCGTGGGAGCCCCCTACCTCGCGCGCAACCAGGCCGCGATCGCACTGCGCGGGCGCCACGTGGTGGTGGGCGTGCCGGGCGGGATTCGCGCCAGCCTCGACCTGCGGTTGCTGATGGGCCGCCGCGCGCGCATCTTCGGCACCGTGCTCAGGGCCCGCAGTGTGGAGGAGAAGGCCGGCCTGGCCCGCGACTTCACCGCATCGGTGCTCCCCGGCTTCGCCGATGGCGCCCTTGAGCCTGCGATAGATCGCGTCTTCCCCGCGGCCCGCGTGGCCGACGCACACCGCCGCATGGAAGCGAACGAGAATTTCGGCAAGATTGTCCTGGTCTGGTAGTGCCGCTTTTTCGCCCATGTGCTACCTTCGGCCATCCGGGGTCAATTCCGGCCTCGGAGCAACCAGACCTTGAACGGAGACAAACGAAATGGACTTGACGGACTTCGGATTCGGCTCCTTTGGCGCGCTGTTCAGCTTTTTCGCCGGAATCACGGCTCTGGTGCAGCTGGGCGTATTCGTCCTGCTGATCCTGATCCTGCTCGACCTGCGCAGATTCCTCCGCGACGGCAGCAGCCTGATGGGCAGGGTGGACCGCTGGCTCGCGCGTCAGGAGGAGTCGAATTGAGCATCTTGAGCGATTGGCTTACCGCGGGCGTGCGACCCGTGATGGCCAGCCGCCCCTGTCGTCGTGCGTCTGCGATGGCCGTCTGGGTGGCGGCCGGCGCCGCACTCCCGATCCCGCTTGCCGCGCAGGTGCCGCCGCAAACCGACACCCGCATCTACGACATCGTGGAGGCGGCGTCTCCCGAGCGGGTCGAAGCGGATATCCGCATGCTCGCCGGGTTCGGCACCCGCAACACCTTCTCCGACACGCTGTCCGCGACTCGTGGGATCGGCGCGGCCCGCCGCTGGATCAAGGCCGAGTTCGAGCGCATCTCCGAGGCGTGCGGCGGGTGCTACGAGGTCGTGTACCAGCGCAACCTGGTCACCGCCGACTTCAGCCCCCGCATCCCCGGCGACACCTGGATCGTGAATGTCCTGGCAATCAAGCGCGGGACCGTCAACCCGAACCACTACGTCATCATGTCGGGCGACATCGATTCGCGCGCATCGAGCGGCAACGACGCCGAAACCGACGCCCCTGGGGCCAACGACAACGCATCCGGAATGGCGGGTGCGATCGAAGCCGCGAGACTCCTCGCCGACCAGGAGTTCGGCAACTCGGTGATCCTGGCCGGGCTGTCCGGCGAGGAACAGGGGCTTTGGGGCGGGCGCCACATGGCGCAGGTCGCGCGCGACGCAGGCTGGGAGATCATCGGCGTCCTGAACAACGACATGATCGGCAACATCGAGGGTGTCGACGGGGTGATCGAGAACAACACCTTCCGGGTATTCTCGGAGCCCACGCCGGTCACCGACACCGAGCAGGACCGCGCCCGGTACCGCGTCTTCGGCGGCGAGGTGGACGGTCCGTCGCGCCAGCTTGCCCGGTATGTGGCCGCGACCGCCGACGCCTACATCCCGAACCTCGACCCCATCATGATCTACCGCCTCGACCGTTTCGGGCGGGGAGGCCACCACCGCCCCTTCAACGACGCGGGCTTCGCGGCCGTGCGGATCATGGAGACGCACGAGAACTACACGCGGCAGCACCAGGACATCCGCACCGAGAACGGTATCGAATACGGCGACGTGATCGAGGGTGTCAACTTCGACTACGCGGCGAAGATGACCGCACTCAACGCCGCCGTGCTGGCGCGGCTGGCCTGGGCGCCCCCTGCCCCCACCGGCGTGCTGATCGGCGGAGCGGTCCGGCCGTCGACCACACTCGAGTGGGAAGCGGTCGACGACCCGCGTGTGGTTGGATACAAGGTCTATTGGCGTGACACCACCGCGCCCCGGTGGCAGCATTCGCGCTGGGTCGGAGAGGTCACGCGCTTCACGCTCGAAGGCCTGGTGATCGACAACTACCTCTTCGGCGTCGCCGCGGTGGGCCGGGATGGCAACGAGAGCGTGGTGGCGTTTCCGGGGGGACAGATTCGGAGGCGATAGTGACAGGATTGCGGCGAAACTACGACGATCACGCGGTTTTCGTTGATGCTCGCGTCGGTGCGGACTACATTTGGCGCCGATAATCTGGTTGTGGCCCCTGAATGACCCCAGTCTTCCGGTTCCACGGGAAATCGCATGAAAAACGCTGACGGCACACGTGCGCGGGGGCATCGGCCCAATGGCACCGTGCCCGCACTCACCCGCAGGTCACTGATCCGGTCCGGTTTCGCCTCGCTGCTCGCCGCGCCGTGGGCTTCGTCGCTGGGGGCTTCGATGGTTCCGGTCGCCGGCGTCTCCGCGGCACGGGGGCGGAACGCGTCGAGGCCGCCGCAGGATGACGAGATCGTCCTGGGCGTCTCGGCCGCCTTCTCCGGCCCGTCCCGCGGCCTCGGGACCGAGCTCTACCGCGGCTCGATGGCATACTTCAACCAGCTGAACGAGAACGGCGGGGTGAACGGCCGCAGGATCGTGATGAAGCTCCTCGACGACGGGTATCAGCCGGACCCATGCGTCGCCAACACGATCGAGCTCATGCAGGACGAGAACGTCTTCCTTCTCTTCAACTATGTCGGCACGCCTACGGTCACCCGCGCGCTTCCGGTGCTCAAGACGTTTCGCGATCAGCAGGTGTTCCTCTTCTTCCCCTTCACGGGGGCGGAACCGCAGCGCGAGCCCCCGTACGGCGAGTTCGCCTTCAATCTGCGCGCTTCCTACCGGCAGGAGACGGCGGGACTGGTCGACAACTTCGTGAGGATCGGCAGGCGGCGCATCGCGGTCTTCTACCAGAACGACGCCTACGGCCGGAGCGGTTGGGCCGGGGTCCGCGAGGCGCTGGCCCGGCACGGAGAGACGATCGCCGGCGAGGCGACCTACACCCGCGGAACCCAGTTCACCGCGAGCATGCGCGGGCAGGTGGAGATTCTCCTGGAGCGCTCCCCGGACGCGGTCATCTGTATCGGTGCGTACGCGGCGTGCGGCGCCTTCGCCCGCGACGCGGTGGACCTCGGCCTGCACATTCCGGTGGCCAACGCGTCCTTCGTGGGGAGCGAGAACATGCTGCAGCTCCTTCAGGAAGGACGTTCGGATCCCAACTCCCACACCCGCTGGCTCGTCAATTCGCAGGTCGTGCCAAGCTATGAGGACACGTCGCTCCCGGCGGTGCGCGAGTATCGCGAGATGATGGCTGTCCATGATCCCCCGCCGCCCGACAACGTGGCGAGGATCACCGAAGGCGAGCCCTATGAGACCTTTCCGCAGAGCTTCGTGAGCCTCGAGGGCTTCGTGAACGCCAAGCTGATCACCGAGATCATCCGGCGGATGGGTGACGATCCGCAGCGGTCGGGGATAGAAGAAGCGGTCTTCGCGGTGCGCAACTACGACCTCGGCGTGGGCGAGCGGGTTTCGTTCGGGCCGGAGCGCCGGCAGGGCCTGCAGCGTGTCTACTACACGGTCGTCGAGGGGGACCGCTTCGTTCCCCTCGAGGACTGGGAGGCCAAGTTCTCCTGACATGTCCCGCATGAGAGTCCACAAGCTCTTCCGCAAGACGCGCTTCTTCTTCTTCGCGCTCTTCGGACTGATCGTGATTTCGGTCTCCGTCCTGTCCATCACCACCGTCTCCCGTGAGCTTTCGGACGAATACGAGAGCAACAGCCGGAGCATCGCGCAGAACATCGCCGACTCCAGCGTCGACATCCTGTTGAACCGGAACCTGGCAACGCTGCAGTCGCTCATCGACCAGTTCGTCCAGATCGAGAGCATCCGCTACATCTACATAACCAGCGAGACCGGAGAGTTTCTCGCGCACACGTTCGTCCCCGGGATCCCCGACGAGATCCTGGCGAGCGACGCGTCTTCGACCGCTACCGTGGAACGGAGCCTGCCGGGGCTGGGCGACTTCATCGAGGTCGGAGCCCCGATCCTCTCCGGAGTGGCCGGAACCGTGCATGTGGGGATGGACCTGGAGCTTCTCGGACTGAAGATCCAAAGGGCGATCGGAGCGCAGATGGCCCTCTTCGGCATCATCTTCGTGATCGGAAGCCTGCTGACCTTCTGGTTCGTGAACCTGGCCTCGCAGCCGCTGGCGGACCTGCTGGCATTCGCCGTCCGGATGGCCGGAGGCGAGAGCTCGACGGGGGATGAACCGGTGCTTTCGCGCGATGACGAAGCGGGCGAGCTGGCCCGGTTGTTCGTGCATGTGAACCGCCGTGCGGCGGGGGCGGACCGGGAGCCGTAGAGTGGCGCGTTCGCGAGTTCGGGTCCACAGAACCGTCATCGCGCTTTGTTGCACGATGCTGCAGATGTGCCTGGGGACGGTCTACGCCTGGAGCTTCTTCCAGACGATGCTGGCCCGACAGTACGGATGGAACAACACCGAGACCGTGCTCTCGTTCTGTCTCGCGATCTTCTTTCTGGGGATCTCGGCGGGCTGGGCCGGACAGATGCTGCCGAAATGGGGACCCCGCGTTCTCGCGCTGACCGGCAGCGTGCTGTTCTGCGCCGGGTACGTGATCGCGTCGCTGGCCCTCCAGCTCGACAACGTGACGCTCTTCTATCTGGGCTATGGCGTCATCGGAGGAGCGGGGATCGGGATGGGGTACGTGACGCCGGTCGTCACCGTCGCCAAGTGGTTCCCCGACATGCGGGGTCTGGCGACCGGAATCGTGGTCATGGGGTTCGGGGTGGGCGCGCTCCTGCTGAGCAAGGTGCTCGCGCCGTTCCTGGTGGTGCGGGCAGACAGTGATCTGGCGACGGTGTTCCTGTGGCTGGGGATCGTCTTCGCCTGCATCCTCATTCCGTGCAGCCTGATGTTGCGCAACCCGGAGGAGGAACCGGCCGCCAAGGCACGGGGCCCGGCCAGGGCCGCCAAACCGCCGGCCGAAACGGAATCGGCGCGCCCCTACCTGTTCACCGGAAGGTTCGCGGTGATGTGGCTCGTCTTCTTCTTCAACATCGCCGCGGGCATCTCCGTCATCAGCTTCCAGTCCGAGCTGCTGCAGGAGGTCTGGGGGCTGTCCGACCCGTCGCTCGAACCGGCCGTGCTGGCCGAATACGGGGCCACGCTCATCGCCGTGAGTTCGGTTTGCAACGGCGTGGGACGGATACTCTGGGCCTGGCTCTCCGACCGCTTCGGAAGGGTGACGATCTTCAGGGTCCTGCTGGCGAGCCAGATGATCGTGTTCGGGGTGCTCATGTCCGAGACCAATCCCTGGGTCTTCTCGGTGCTGGTGTGCTACGTGCTCCTCTGCTTCGGCGGCGGATTCGCCACCATGCCGTCGTTCATCCTGGAGGTCTTCGGTGCGCAGAAGATGTCCAGGATCTACGGCACCATCCTCACCGCGTGGTCGGCGGCGGGAATCAGCGGTCCGCTCTTCGTCGGGTACCTCAAGGACGTCTACCCCGACCGGGCCGTCATGTACTGTTTCCTGATCGGGATTCTGATGCTCGGCGCGGGCTACATCTTCTCGTTCCTGCTGGATGACGAGCGCATGCGCCTGGGGCGGCCTACCCTGGCACAAACGCTGGAACGCTATGGACTTGTAAAGACAACCTGACATAATGTAGCGTCGTCTTTACAATACCTCCTCAACCTGATGCCCCAGCTCGCGCAGGTGGGCGACGATGGCCGCCACGTGGTCGCGGCCGCGGCTCTCGATCTTCATCTCGATCCCCACCTTGCCCACCGCGATATCGCCGAAGGCGCGCGTGTGCTCGATGTGGAGCACGTTGGCCCCCTCGATCGCGACGACGGCGGTGACTTCGTTCAGATAGCCGGGCCGGTCGCGGACCACCACCGACAGGCTGGCCAGCCGGCCATCGGCCCAGAGGCCGCGGTCGATGATCCGCGACACCATGTTCATGTCGATGTTGCCGCCGGACAGCACGCACGCAACCGTCTCCCCGGGTCGCAGCCCTGCCCTGCCTTCCAGAATCGCGGCCACGCCGACCGCGCCCGCGCCCTCGACCACCAGCTTCTCGCGCTCCAGGAGGAAGAAGATGGCGCGGATGATCTCCTCCTCGTCGACCAGCACGACGTCGTCCGCCAGCGCCTCGATATGCGGGTACGTGAGGTCGCCGATCTGCTTCACCGCGATCCCGTCGGCGAGCGTATCCGAGAGCTCGACGTGCGTGGGAGCTCCCGCCTCGAGCGACCGCACCGCACCGGGAGACGCGGCGGCCTCGACACCGATGATGCGCACGTCCGGCTTGCGTGCCTTGACCGCGGTCGCAATGCCCGAGATCATGCCGCCGCCGCCCACCGGGACCACGATCGTGTCCACATCGGGCACCTGCTCGAGGATCTCCAGCCCCATCGTGCCCTGCCCGGCCATCACGGCGAGGTCATCGAAGGCGTGCACCAGGGTGAGACCCTCCTCGCCGATCAGACGCTCCACCACGACCATTCCGTCCGACAGCGTTTCCCCGGTCTGGATGACCTTCGCCCCACTCGCGCGCGTGTTGCTGACCTTGATCAGCGGCGCGGTGTCCGGCATGACGATCGTGCACGGGATTCCCAGCCGCGCCGCGTGCCGGGCGAGCGCCTGGGCATGGTTCCCCGCGCTGGCCGCCACAACCCCGGCCTCCCGTTGCTCGCTGCTGAGGAGCAGCAGCTTGTTGAGCGACCCGCGGTCCTTGAACGACCCCGTCTGCTGCCGCAGTTCCGCCTTCAGCTGCACCCGGCAGCCGGCCGCCTCGCCGATGGCGAAGGACTGCGGACACCCGGTCAGAACGACGTGCGGCGCGATTCGGGTGCGTGCGGCGGCTACGTCCGAGGCGGTGAGCATCGTCCCCCGGTCACCCGAGGGCCCTGGTAACGATCTCGCGTTGCGTGACGGCGTGGTTGTGGGGGTTCCCCTCGGCCGGGCTCGCGCGCTCGGGCCGGGAGAGGTGGCGCAACCGGACCGAGGTCGGGAGCACGCCGCGCAGGCGCGGCAGGATGTAGGTGAGCGCCCCCATGTTCATCGGCTCCTCCTGCGTCCAGGTGGCCGTCTCCACGTTGGGATAGCGGTCGAGAAGCGCCTCGATCTCGTCCTTCGGGAACGGGTACAGCGTCTCGACCCGCACGATGGCCGTGTCCGCGGCCGCGGCGCGCAGTTCCGAAGCGGCGAGATCGTAGTAGACCTTGCCGCTGCACAGAACAAGGCGCCGGACCGCCTCCGCGGCTTCGTCCGAGCCGATCGACGGATCGTCGATCACGTTCTGGAAGCCGCCGCCCACCAGGTCGCCCACGACCGAGGTCGCCGCGGGGAGCCGCAGCAGGCTCTTCGGCGTCATCACGATCAGCGGCCGCTCGGGCTCGGTGAGCGCCTGAAGCCGCAGCAGGTGGAAGTACTGGGCCGGCGTCGACGGGTAGACGACGCGCATGTTGTCCTCGGCGCATAACTGGAGGAAGCGCTCCAGGCGCGCGCTCGAGTGCTCCGGCCCCTGCCCCTCGTAGCCGTGCGGCAGAAGGAGGGTGAGGCGGGAGCGCTGTCCCCACTTGGACCAGCCGGCCGAGAGGAACTGGTCGATCATGACCTGCGCGACGTTCACGAAGTCGCCGAACTGCGCCTCCCACAGCACGAGGTCGCGGTCCGCGGCCACGGCCACGCCGTACTCGAAGCCGATCGTGGCCGCCTCGGTGAGCGGCGAGTTGTAGATCTCGAAACGGGTGTCGGACACCCTGGCAAGGGGCGTGCAGCGCTCGCCGGAATTCGGGTCGTTGAGAACCAGGTGGCGCTGGCTGAAGGTGCCCCGTTCGCAGTCCTGGCCCGAGAGTCGCACCGGAACCCCTTCTTCGAGCAGAGAGCCGATGCCCAGCGCCTCCGCGTGCCCCCACACGAGACGGAAGTCGGGGCCGAAGCCCTCTTCCCGCCGCTTCAGCTGGCGCACCAGCTTCGGGTGCACCGTAAAGCCCTCGGGGACCGCGAGGAGTGCGCGGTTGACCCGCTCCAGCCGCTCATGGGACACACCGGTGTCCATCTCGAAGTCCTGGTCGATGGCGCTGTAGCTGGGGGTCGTCCACGACGGCGCGGCTTTGGCCTCCGCCTGCACACGCCCGTCCTTTTCGGCGCGGAGCCGGGCGGCGAAGGTGCTGACCCGCTCGTCGGCCTCGGCCGGCGTGATCAGTCCGCGCGCGACGAGCTCCGCGGCCCACTGCCTGCGCGCCGTGGGGTGGTCGTTGATCCAGCGGTAGAGGAGCGGCTGCGTGTACCCGGGCTCGTCGGCCTCGTTGTGGCCGTGACGCCGGTATCCCATGAGGTCGATCACCGCGTCCGCGTTGAACCGCGCCCGGTACGCCATCGCCAGCCGCATCGCCGCGAGGCATTCCTCCGGCGCGTCCGCGTTGGCGTGGATGACCGGAATGTCGTAGCCCTTGGCGAGGTCGCTGGCGTAGCGCGTCGAGCGCCCGTCGCCGGGGTTGGTCGTGAAGCCGACCTGGTTGTTGCCGATGATGTGGATGGTGCCGCCGACCTCGTAGCCCTTCAGACGGGCCAGATTGAGCGTCTCGGCCACCACTCCCTCGGCGGCGAAGGCCGCGTCGCCGTGGAGCAGGATCGGCACGACCAGCGACGGATCCCGTTCGGTTCCGCCGTTCCGGTCCACGTACTGCTGCGTGCGCGCCATCCCCAGGATGACCGGGTTGACGAACTCCAGGTGGCTGGGATTGGGGGGCATGGTGACCCGCACCGTACCGCCCGCACGCAGCGGATAGTCCCCGGTGGCGCCGTAGTGGTACTTCACGTCTCCGGTGCCGGGGTCGGGCACCCAGAGTGCGCTCCCGGGCGACGCGCCCTCCTCGAATTCGGCCAGGATCTCCGCGTACGACACCCCCATGATATGCGTCAGCACATTCAGCCGCCCCCGATGCGCCATCCCGATGACGACCTCTGTGGCGCCCGCCGCCGCCGCGAGCTCGATCGCCTCGTCGAGAAGCGGGACCATCATGTCGATGCCCTCGATCGAGAAGCGCTTCTGGCCCAGATACGCGCGGTGCAGGAACTGTTCGAATCCCTCGACCTGGGTGAGCCGGTCCAGCGTCCGGAGCCGGTCCTCGTCGGTGTACCCTGCGAAGTGCGTGCCCCTCTCCACCTGTTCCCAGAGCCACGCGACCTTCTCGGGATCCTCAAGGTGCTCGAACTCGTACCCCAGGTCGCCGCCGTAGATGGCCTTCAGCCGGTCCAGCGTGAACGCGAGTGGCGACTCGCCGCCTTCGGGGAAGAGCACCGAGGTGGGAATCTCCTCCAGCTCCTCCATGGTCGTTCCAAAGTACGCCGGATCGAGTTGGGGATGACCCGGAGGCTCGCTTCCCAGCGGGTCTATCCGCGCCGCCTGGTGGCCGTGTTCCCGGAAAGCCTGCAGGAGTCGGGCTGCCCGGGCCACGAGGGAGAGAAGGCGATCCAGATCCGCGGCGGCGGGCGCGGGCAGGCGCTCGGCGACCGGTGTCGGCAAGGGGGGTGGGGCGGGCGCGGCAGGCGCGGCGGGTCCGGCAGGCGCGGGCACCGCGGGCTCGGCGCGGCTCGCCTGCGCCCCGGCGGTCTTGCCGTCAACGACGATCAGACCCGCGTCCAGCAACGCGCCTGCGTCGCTCTCGAAGAACTCCCGCCACGGGCGCGGAACGGCTTCCGGGTTCCGCGTGAAGTCTTCGTAGAGGGCCTGAACGTACGCCGCGTTCTGGCTATCGAAGTAGGTGCTGCTCATGGTGGACAGAAACCTAGTAGTTTTTGGGGATTATACCGCTGTCTGGAAGCAGCATGATTCTACGCACTTGCGGGCAAGACCGCACCCGCTCTCCCTGTTGGCTCCGCGCATCCCGGGGTATCCCCGCCCGGATTCAGGGCCGCAAGGCCCCTCTGGAGCACGTTCCTCGCCGCGTTCACGTCGCGGTCAAGGACCAATCCGCATTCGGTGCAGCGGTAGACGCGGACGGCAAGCGGCATGTCCCGCCTCCTGGCGCAGCCGCTGCACTCACGCGACGTGTGGTGAGGGGCGACCGCCGTCACCGAGCCACCGGCACTCTCAGCCTTGTAGCCCAGCATGCGGACGATGGCGCCCCATTGCTGCTCGTGGATGGACCGGCTCAACCGCCGGTTCCGCACCATGTTCGGTATTCGCAGATCCTCGACCGCCAGATTGGCCGAGTAGTCGCGGACGATGGCCGCCGTCAACTCATGGAGTGCGCCATGCTCGCGCTCGCGGACTCTCTGCCACTCCCTCGCAAGCTCCGCCTTTCGCTTCCTCCGGTTCCGGCTACCCCGCTTCGCCTTGCTCAACCGCCGTTGCCGCCGCTTCAACTCGCGCCGGTCCAGTTTGACACCGGGAACCGTCTCGCCCGTGGACAGGGCGCACCGTGCACGGATGCCCATGTCGATGCCCACCATCGGACGCCGGTCGGGGGCGACTTCGACCTCTCGTTCCACCACCATCTGGAGTTTCACCCGGCGAGCGGTGCGACAGACGCGGATCAACCCGATCCGACCATCCGGCGGCCTGCCCCGGAACCGTATCCGGCCCATGCCCTTCACGTTCACCCACGACCACCGCCCGTTGGTCTTCACGGGTGTGGTCACCTCGAAACTGCGAATCCCCCGGTCACCCGGCTTGAAGCGCGGGTGTCCGGGCTTCTCGCCACCGGCCTTCACTCGATCGAAGAACCGCTTGTAGGCGCGGTCAAGACGCTGGAGAGCGGATCGCTGGGCCATGACCGGGAACCGGCTCCACAGCGGGTCGCGCCGGACCTTCGTGAGCACCTTGCACTGGTCGTAGTAGCTGACCGACTCCGCGCGCTCGATCCATGCCTGCTTCCTGCGATGGAGCGCGATGTTCCACAACCAGGTGAGCTGCGCGAGAAGCTCGCCGAGATTTCGGTGACCCGCTTTCGACAGATACGCCTTGCGGCTAACGGTCCGGGAAACCAGCTTGGATTCGGAGGCCATGAACGCTCGCTCGTTCGTGGTAGGCGCCGGCGAGGGACCGTGAATCCCGACCCGGCGTTCTCCATTCAATCTGGATGGCCTGGCCATTGCCCGCAAGCATCGTCTAGACACCATTGTAATCCCCTAGTCGAAGTCAACGTCATGATCCGCCAGTGTCTCAACCGCCGCATCGACTCCATCAACACCCTGCGCGCCGAGGTCGCCGCCTGGCAGGCGGCCAGAGACCGGGTCCGAGCCAGGGTCGACTGGCAGTTCACTACGGACGACGCACGGGTCAGGCTCAAGCGTCTCTATCCGACGTTTGCGGTGTGACATGACGCTAGCAGGGGGCCCGCAATGATCACCAGCATCCCGGGATGGGACGCCCGGCTTCCGTGGCTACGGGCCGGGACCACGTGGCGAGGGTTCGGGTCGGGCGAGGAGGCCGTGAACGGCGGGCGTGCGGGTATTGATCCGGCCGGCGGGGCTGCCGCGGCCCTGCTGGATTCGGGATGGCGCTCGGTGGTCCGCAGCCGGCAGGTGCACGGGTCGGTCACGCGCGTGCATGCGGATCTGCCGGCCGGAGCATCGGTTCTGGGAGACGGCGACGGCCATGTGACGCGGACCGCGGGGCTGCTCCTGACGGTAACGCTCGCCGACTGCGTCCCGGTTTTCGTGGCGGATCCCGTCCATGGCGCGGTCGCGCTGCTCCACGCCGGCTGGCGCGGCACGGCGGCGGGTGTGCTGGAGCGGGGGCTCGACGTGATGGTCGGCGAGTTCGGCAGTGCTCGGGCGAACCTGTTCCTGCACCTCGGGCCCGCGATCTGCGGCCGGTGCTACGAGGTGGGGCCGGAGGTGTTTGCGGCGCTCGGCGAGGCGCCGCCGCCCGGGCCAGCGCCCATCGACCTCCGCGGCGTGATCCGGCGGCGCGCTCGCGGTGCCGGCGTCCGTGACGAGCACCTGAGCGTCAGCGGCGAGTGCACGCTTTGCACGGGGGACGGACGGTACTTCTCGCACCGGCGGGGCGACAGCGGGCGCCACCTCGGCTTCCTCGGGATCCTTCCCGAGTCTGGTGAGCGGGCACGGCGGCGTCCGGCGTGATCGACCTTCCCGGCTTCGGCGGTGCCCTCGGCCTGACCGAGGCCCTGAGCGTGGCTGCGGTGTCGCTGTATGCGCTGGTCCTGGCGCTTCTGCTGCCGTTTGCGGGGCATCGGCTGTCGCTGCTGCTGCTGTCGCGGCGGCGTGCTCCGAGCACCTATGCTCCGACGGCGGGTGGCGGCGGCACTTCCCCGCCCCGGGTTACCGTGCAGCTCCCCGTCTTCAACGAGAAGCACGTCGTCGAGCGCCTGATCGACGCGGCCTGCCGGCTGTCGCATCCGCGGACGCACCTGCAGATCCAGGTTCTGGACGACTCCACCGACGAGACGACCGCCCTGGCCGTGCGGCGCGCCCGGGCGTGGCGGCGCAGGGGCGTGGACGTCACAGTGCTCCACCGCGCCGAACGAACCGGCTACAAGGCGGGCGCTCTGGCCGCGGGCCTGGAGTCGGCGAAGGGCGAGTACGTCCTCATTCTGGACGCGGACTTCGTTCCCGGGCCCGACCTTCTCCGGCGCCTGCTGCCGACGATGGCGGACCCCCGGGTCGGGATGGTGCAGGCGCGCTGGGATCACCTCAACGAGGACGAGTCCTGGCTGACGCGCGCCCAGGCGCTGTTGCTCGACGGGCACTTCTTTCTGGAGCAGCGCGGGCGCTACCTGGGCGGCAGGTTTTTCAACTTCAACGGGACGGCAGGGCTGTGGCGCCGCGAGGCACTCGTGGACGCGGGCGGGTGGCAGTCGGACACGCTTACCGAGGACCTGGACATCAGCTACCGGGCGCAGATGGCGGGCTGGCGTTTCGTGCTGCGGGACGACGTGGGTGTGCCTGCCGAGCTCCCGAATTCGCCTGCTTCGCTCCTCGTGCAGCAGCGGCGGTGGTCGCAGGGCGGGGTGCAGACCGCGCGCAAGGTGCTCCCGCGGCTGCTGCGCGCCCCCTTCAGGCCGGCGCTGAAGTTCGAGGCCTTCGTGCATCTGTGCGGCCATCTCGCCCATCCGCTCACCTTCGCCCTCTCCCTCCTCATCGTACCCTCCGCGCTGGGGAGGCGGGTGCTGGGCATGGACGGGCTGTGGTGGCTCGACCTGGCGCTGTTTCTGGCGGCGACGGCGCCGTTCATCGTGTTCTACTCGGCCGCCGCCCGGAGGCGGGGACGGACCGCGGGCAGGACGGCCAGGGGCGTTGCGGGGACGCTCGCCCTCGGTGCGGGGCTGTCCGTGCTGCTGAGCCGGGCGGTTCTGCGCGGGCTGTGGCGTTTGCGCGATCCCTTCGAGCGGACACCCAAGGCGGGAGGCGCGCGGCGGTCGAGCTACGAGGCGTCGCGGAGCGGGTTCCCCGGGCGCGGGCTTGCGTTGGGCGCGGGCGTCTTCATGCTGATGTCGGGGGTTGTGGCCGTGGCCGGGGGTCAGTGGGGGTCGCTGCCCTTCGTCGCGCTCTTTGCGGCCGGGTATCTGTCGCTCGCCCTCGGTACGACGGTCCACAGGAGCATGAGCCAGACGGGCAGCCACATCGCGGCCCGGGTCCAGGCGGGCTGCGGCCAGACCCCGGTGGCTTCGTAGGACGCGAGCCCCCAGTATCCCAGAAAGGCGAGGCCGCCGAGCAGCAGGAACGGGCGGCTGTCGCGCAGGGCGGCCATCGGGAGCACCCACAGGACGTACCAGGGGTGGACGGTGGGAGACAGGAGCAGACCCGCCCCGATGATCCAGAGCAGGGCCCGCTCGATGGAGAAGCCGCGCCAGGTCACGTAGGCGACGACGCCGAGCACGAGCGCGGCGGCTACGATACGGGCTTGCACGGGGTCGCCGACGAGCGCGCCGATCAACGCGAAGGCGCCCTCGTTGGCGGACCAGTGGCGGGCATAGGTGCGGAGGCCCTCGGTGAGCGCGGCCGGGCCCGCCCCGGCGAAGGGGAGGTAGAGGGCGGCGCAGACAGCGGCGAAGGCGGCCGCGGTGGTCCAGCCGTGGCGCCGGATCAGGGCGGGGAGGGCGGCGGCGGGAGCGAGTTTGACCGTGGTGGCGGCGGCGAGGAGGGCGCCGAGGCCGCCGGCGCGTCGCCAGCCAGGGTCCCTGCCCCTGCTTCCAGCGAGCAGGATAAGCGCCGCCAGGAGGAAGAGGCCCACCGGGTCGAAGTGGGCGCTCCACGCGGTTTCCACGATGAGCAGCGGGGACCAGAGGTACCACACGAGGACCGGTGCGGGGTCGCGGCCGGTGCGGGTCGCGATCCGCTGCAGCAGGAGTCCGCAGCCGAGGTCGAAGCCGAGCCAGAGCGCCTTTGCGCCGAGGACGCCGCCGCCGGTGACGGCGACAGCCGCGAAGAGGAGCTGCGCGAGGGGCGGGTAGATGGTCGGCACGTCGGGGTGGTTGATCTCGCCGTGCCAGGGGGTGCGGATGGCGGCCAGCGCGTCGTGGGCGGGGGGATGGGCGTAGGGATTGATCCCCTGGCCGAGGACGTGGCCGTCCCACAGGTAGCGGTAAATGTCGTCGGACAGTTCGGGGGGCAGCGGCAGCAGCACGAGGCGGGCCAGCACGGCGATCGCCCAGATCAGTGCGATGGGCGTGCCGTTCGATGTGCCCGTGCGGGTGGCGCTCAGGCCCGCGGCGGCGTAGCACAGGAACGCTGCCGTGGGGAGAAGGAGCCGGGGCAGCGGCATCGCGACTGCGTCGAGCCATCCGAAAGCGCCGAGGGCGGCGACGAGAAGGAGGCCGAGTGGCAACAGAAGGCGATATCGTAATGTACACATTACATTATGTCATGTGCACCATACATATCGCCGTCGTGAACCTCGTCTTCAGCCCGGGGTCAGCGGAATGACCTTCCCGCCGCGGTCCTCCATCTCGGCCGCCATGGCGGGGTGGCAGGTGAAGATGAAGACCTGGCGCTCGGCGGCGAGCTGCTCGAGAAGGTCGAGGGCCTGGTCGCGCCGCCAGGCGTCCCAGTTGACGAGCGTCTCGTCCATGAAGATCGGGAGGCGCTCCCTGCCACTGTCGAGGTGGTTCACGATCGCGAGGCGCAGCGCCAGGTAGACCTGCTCTTTCGTGCCCTGCGAGGTGGTCTCGCCGACCCGTATCCGCCTGTCCCCCGAAGGCTCGCGCAGATAGAACGACTCGTCGCCGGTCTCCCCCATCTCGATCCGGTCGTAGCGGCCGCGGGTGATCTGCCGCAGGTACCGGCCGGCTCGCAGCAGGAGCTCCGGCTGGTTCGCGTCGCGGAAACGGCGGTCGGCCTCCCGCACCAGCCTGGCGATCACGAAGGCCCGATCCCGGCTCCGCCTCGCCTCGCGGACCTGTTCCTTCAATGCCTCGATCCGCCCTGCGACGGCGTCGACCGTTTCGCCCTTCCGGAGGTGTCCGATCCCGGTGTCCAGCCTTCCCACCGTGGCCCGCAGCTCTTCGGCTTCGCCGGTCAGGCGGTCTTCGGCCAGAGCGACCTCGTCCAGCCTGTCGCGGAGGTCGTCCCAGGTCTCCCCCTCGGCGCCGGCGGTGGCGATCTCGTTCTCGATACCTGCCGGGTCGGCGTGCTCCGCCTCCAGTTCCTCCCGCAATTCGTCCGCTCGACGGCGCGCGTCGAGCCGGGCCGCCACCACCCGCGCACCCTCCTCCGCGTCCCCCTCTGCAAACGCCTGCACCACGGTTTCGAAGGCCTCCACGTCCGACGCGGCCGCGTCCCGCTCCTGCTCGGCTTTTGCTCGACTGGCCTCGATCCTCTCCAGCTGCCGGTGGGCGACGCTCGCCGTCTCGCGCACTTTGAGCGCCTCGTCCAGCAGTTCCTGGAGCGACTCGGCGTCGCTTGCGGCTTCGCCGCCTGCCCGGGCCGATACCCAGACTCGCACCTGGCGGATCTCGCGCTGCGCGTCGGCCGCCTTCTGGCGCCGTTCCTCCAGCACGCGCTCACGCTCGCGAAGGCGATCCAGGAGTTCGATCATCTGCCCGATCCCCGCCGGGAGCTCCAGGCCGGGGGTCGCCAGCAGGGAGGGCTTGACGGGCATGCCGGAAACCACCTCGGCGACGGCCTCCGCGGCGCCCTTCTCCTGCGCGGCGAGTTGGGCCACGTGCTCGGCTCGGCGTTTTTCGGCCTCGGCCACGGCACCGCGGTACTTACGGTAGCGGCGTGCGGCGTCGTGCCGAAGGATAAGCAGGATCCACCCCGTCACCTCGAGGAGCACCGCCGCACTCAGCGCAACCTGTGCGGAGACCGGGACACCCGCCAGCAGGAGCGTCATGTCGGGGTACAGGAGAGGCCACACCGCCAGGGCGAGTCCCCCAACCACGGCCGCGAGACCACCGACGAGCCGGCCCGCCCGCGGCTTCATCACCGCGGGGAGCTGCATCAGGCTCCGCCCGCGTTCGCGTTCGTTCTCGGCCTCGAGCTTGGCTTGCGCCCGCTCGTGAGCACCGATGCGTTCGACCAGCGTGTGCACCGGAAGCGCGCCGAGTGCGTTGAGAGGGACCTCGTTGAGGGGAGCATCGAACAGCGCTGCAGCCTGGTCGTCGCAGCGCCTGGTCATCTCCGCCACTTCCTCCTCGGCCAGGACGACGTCGCGCTGCAGGTCGGCCATTGCCTCCATCCCGGCGATGGTGCGGCGAATCCTCGCTTCGGCCTCGGCGACGGCCTCGTGATGGCTTCCCCCGTATCCCTCCACCGTCTCGGTGCACACGGCCGCCTCGCGCACGCACTCCTCGACCCGTATTCCCGCTTCCGCACGCATATTCCCGAGTTCTTCCAGGTGGCCGACCGGATCGGCCGGCAGGTTTTCCAGCGCATCCAGCGGTCCCGCCGCCCCAAGCAGCTCCTCGATTCGGATCAGGTCGCGCCTGACGGGCAGAAGGCGGGCAAGGCGGTCCTCGAGCACCTCGCGCAGCGTCCGCGCGCGGCTGCGCTTCTCTCCCAGCGCGGCCAGCGCCTCCTCGGCCGCCGCCTTCTCGGCCACCTTCGCCCGCAGCGCACGGTCCCGCTCCGTCGCCCCGTGTCTGGCCTCGTACAGCTCGCCCAGTTCTTCCTTGAGCACGCGAACGAGAGGCCGACCCCGGTTGTCGGGGCGCCACAGCCGGTTCGCCTCCAGATCGAAGGCCGCCGCCACCTCCCTGGCCGGGGTGAGGCCCTTCATTCCCAGCGCCGCCACCAGGCGATCCTGGACGATGTTCCAGCTCTCGCCCTCGAGGCTGGCGAGTTCGGCCAGGGTCAGCGCGTACACGTGCCGGAAGATCCCGCGATTCACGTGTGTCACCGCGCCGAGGGGCCGGTTCCGGATGTCCTCGCTGCGTCCGTTCACGGACACGCTGCCGCGTCCGCTGGAAGTCAGCCGCCGGTAAACCTCCACGACATCGCCGTCATCGAGGCGGATGCGCGCCTGCCCCTCCGGGTCGCCACCGGACCATGGCGTGTAGGGATGGCTGTCGCGCGTGGCGGGGCGGAAGCCGTAGAGGAGGTTGGTCAGGAAGGAGAAGAAGGTGGACTTGCCGCTCTCGTTGGGACCCAGAACCACGACGATGGACGGCAGCGGATCCGGAGTCGCCAGGCTGGCGAGACAGCCATAGCGCGCCACATGGACGGACTCGAATCTCACTCGGCCAACTCCTCGGGGTCGAGCATTCTCACCATGATCTCCTCACCCCCACCCTCCAGAAGGCGCTTCAGATAGGCTGTGAGGGTGCCATCGCGCTCCGGCTCGAATCCCGCCAGGTCGGCCTCCGCAAGGCCGAGCGTCTCGCCGCCGCCGATCACGTCGCGAACCAGCTGCAGCGTCGTACCGAGCACGTCGCGGCGTTCCAGGTGGTCCTCGACCCGGACCCGCGGGTGCACCCTCGGGGCCCGAACCTCGGCACCGACGATTCCGATCCTCTGGCCGACCTCGTCGGCGATCGTGTCGAGTTCGGCCTGATCGCGCAGCTGCAGCCACATCGGAGAAGGCCCCTCGAGTTCTGCCGACAGGATCCACTCGGTGCCCTCCGCGCCGGGATCGGCCTCTCGCGCACCCGACCAGGCGCTCGTCACCGCCCCGACCACGTCGTCCAGCGTCCGCGCTTCGTCGAGCCCGGTCACGCTCAGTCTCTCCCACCGCACCGGCGCAAACTCGCGAAACTCCACGACCGGATGCGCCGGGTCTTCGAGGTCCACCAGCAGCCCGCCCTTCGCGCCGGTCTCACCGGGGCCGCGGCCCTGCAGGCTTCCGCTGTAGTGTACCGGCGGATCGCCGGAGAGCTCCTGCCGCAGGTGAACGTGCCCGAGCGCCCAGTAGTGGAAACCGGCCGTACGAAGGTTCGCGAGGCTGGAAGGCGCGTAGGCGTGGTGGACTCCCCCGGCCGCGGCGGAAGAGACCTGGGTGTGGAGGAGCGCCGCCTGCGGCAGGACGGTGTCGTGCACGGGACGGAGCGTGGCCGACAGATCCCCGGCTTCGCGCGCAGAGGCGTGTCCGGCCCCGGTGACGAACCCCACCGTGTCGCCCGCTCTGCCCGTGACGGGAACGACGACGGGGGACCGGTCCCGTATCACGGTCACGTTTCCGGGCCAATCCAGGTGTCCCGCCCGGGTTCCCTCTCCGGGATCGTGGTTGCCGGTCGCGTAGACGACCTGGATGCCCTCCTCCGCAAGCCTCGCCAGCTGCACCAGCAGGAAGCGCTCGGTCTCGAACGAGAGATACGCACCATCGAAGAGGTCCCCGACGATCAGCAGGGCGTCCACCTTCTCCGCGAGCGCCGCGGTCACGCAGCGGTCGAGCGCTTCGAGTGTGGCGCGCCGCAGGCGTTGCCGCATGGCTTCGGACCGGCTCGTGAAAGGCGTGTCCAGGTGCACGTCGGCGATGTGGAGAAGGCGCACTTGGTCGGCTCCGGGAAGCGAAGGGTCCGTGGCGCTGCATCCCGCGGCGGATCCCCGGACGGCAATCATGCACGGGTCTGCGACTCGTTCAACCCAAAGGTAACGTCTGGCGGCACCCCCGGTGGTTGGGTAATCTTCTGCTTCGTATGTTCGCAGCGCCGATCCTCCGGGCGGCCCCCGGTGCCGCCTATGCCGACACCCCATCCGAGGCCCGCCGCGTATGGCAGTAACGTCGCTCGGAGACTTCGAGCAGTCTTCCAGTCCCCCGGCGCCCGGCGCCGACTCCCCCGAAAAACTGCAGGCGATCCAGAACATACTCGCCGTCTTGAAAGCCGAGGCTGACGGCGACCGCCAACCTCTCCTGGAGAAGTTCGTCCCCTTCTTCATCGGGAAGGCCCCTGTGGACCTGCTGGAGGAGCGGGGGGCCGAGAGTCTGGCACGGATGTGCGTGCATTCGTTCAACTTCCTCGACCGGAGCCGCCCGGATCGCGTCGATGTCCAGGTGCTCAACCCTCGTACGGACGACCCCGGCTGGTACGCCCCGGTAACGATCGTGCGGACCAACGTCTCCGAGCGACCGTTCATCGTGGACACCATCCGGGAGTACCTCCACTCCCACGACCGCCGGATCGCGCACATCGTCTACCCGCTCATCACCGTCGAGCGGGACGGGGACGGCCGGATTACCGACCTTCACCCGCCCGGAGAGCGCGGCCGTACCGAATCGATGGTGTACGCGGAGATATCCCGGGTCGAAGATCCGGAGATGCTCGAATCCCTCCGTGACGAGACCAAACGCCGGCTCGAGGACGTCGTCAAGGCCACGGACGACTTCGGGCTCATGGTCGACAAGATCGGCGACGTGGTTTCCGAGCTGAACTTCCGCATGCGCGACTTCCGTGAGCGGCGCGCGGAATTCCGCGAGATCCAGGCGTTCCTGCGCTGGCTCCGGGACGGCGGCTTCGTCTTCCTCGGGTACCGGTGCTACGACTTCACATCCGCCGAGCCCGGAGGCGAGCTGTCGGTCATGGTCGAGCCCGGATCGGGGCTCGGGGTCCTGCAGGACGAGGGGGCATCGACTTTCGCGCGTCCGGTTCCGGTCAGCCAGCTGCCGCCGGGCATGGCCGAGCGCGCGCTCTCCGGGCCTCTCCTCATCATCAGCAAGACCAACGCCGAGTCGACCGTCCACCGCCGTGCGCGCATGGACTACATCGGCGTCAAGAAGATGCGCCCGGACGGCTCCATCGCCGGCGAGCACCGTTTTCTGGGTTTGTTCACGTCGCAGGCCTACGCGGAACAGGCACAGGATATCCCGATCCTGCGGCAGAAGCTGGAGGCGATCCTGGAGTCCTCCGGGCTCGCCGAGGGATCGCACGACTACAAGGAAGTCATCACGATCTTCGGCTCTCTTCCGAAGGAGGAGCTGTTCCTGGCTTCCGCGGAGGAGATCCTCAAGGACATCCGCACGATCCTCATCCGCTACAACACCGCCGAGGTCTTCGTGTCGGTGCGGCGCGACGCCCTGGGACGGGGCGTTTCGATCATGGTGGTCCTTCCCCGCAGCCGCTTCTCCGGGAGTTTCCGGCGCGAGTTCGAGGCCTGGCTGGTCAGGCGATACGATGCCGAGATCCTGAACTACCACCTGGCCATGAGCGCCGGCGACCAGGCCCGGCTGCACTTCTATCTGGGCGGCACCCCGGAGAACCTCGCTCAGGTGGACGCCGAGGAGCTGCGGGCCACCGTGGCCGATCTGACGCGATCCTGGTTCGACGAAGTGCGGGATCTGCTAAGCGAGGACCGGCCCGCCGACGAGGCCCGGCGCCTCGCGCGGCACTATTCGCGCTCGTTCGCCCCGGAGTACAAGGCCGCCAACGAACCCGGCGTGGCCATCCGCGACATCCAGGAACTCGAGGCGATGCGTGCGGAGGGCCGCACGGAGGCCGTTCGTTTCTTCGACTACGATTCCGCCGGAGCGAAGTGCGAACTCAAGGTCTACATCAAGCACCACCAGATCATTCTTTCGGACTTCATGCCGATCCTGGAGAACTGCGGACTCCGGGTGATCGCCGTGTCTCCCTTTGAACTGCGTGAAGAGGGCAAGGAAGGCTCGTCGATCTACAGCTTCGACGTGCAGACCTCGGACGGTGAACGCGTGGACGTGGAGGGCCGGGGAGAGGCGCTGTCGGAGACCATTCTGGCCGTCCGGGCCGGCGACGCCACCAACGATCGGTTCAACCGGCTTGTCCAGCGGACCGGGATGGCGTGGAGGGAGATCGAGGTACTCCGCGCCTACGCCAGCTATGCGTTCCAGATCGGGGCGATTCCCAGCCGTCAGGTGTTGCCGACCGCGCTGGACAGCTATCCCGGAATCGGGCGCCTGCTGTTCCGGCTCTTCGAGGCGCGCTTCGATCCGGACAGCCCCGACAGTCCGAACGAACGCGAGGCGAGGGTGGCGGAGATCAGGTCGCAGCTGACGCAGGATCTGGTCGACGTCGGCTCGCTCGCGCACGACCGGGCGCTCAGGGCCTACCAGACCGTGATCCTCTCGACGGTTCGCACGAACTACTACCGCCACGGGGGCAGCAACCCCAATCGCCGTTCGGGCGGCGTGCCGTACGTGTCGTTCAAGTTCGACTGCGAGCAGCTGCAGGCGGTTTCCAAGAGCCGGCTCAGGTACGAGGTGTGGGTGCGCTCGTCGAGGATGGAGGGAATCCACCTGCGGGGCGCGTCGGTCGCCCGCGGAGGGATCCGCCACTCCGACCGGCCGGACGACTTCAGAACCGAGGTGCTCGGCCTCGTATACACCCAGATCGTGAAGAACGCGGTCATCGTGCCGAGCGGTTCCAAGGGCGGCTTCGTCTGTCTCAGGTCCCTGCCTGAACGCGATGCGATGGCCCACGAGGCCCGGGAACAGTACCGCACTCTGATGCGCGGGCTGCTCGACATCACCGACAACCTCGACGGCAACGACCATCCACCCGAACGCGTTGTCCGCCTCGACGGCTTCGACCCCTACCTGGTGGTGGCCGCCGACAAGGGAACGGCGCCCTTCTCGGACACCGCCAACGCGATCGCCGCCGACTACGGGTTCTGGCTGGACGACGCCTTCGCCTCCGGCGGGTCGAACGGATACGACCACAAGGAGGTTGGGATCACGGCCGGCGGCGCATGGGAGTCCGTCAAGCGCCACTTCCGCGAGATGGGCCGGGACATCCAGAGCGACCCGTTCACGGTAGCGGGCATCGGCGACATGAGCGGAGACGTGTTCGGGAACGGCATGCTTCTATCGCCGTGCATCCGCCTGGTTGCCGCCTTCGACCACCGCAACGTCTTCGTCGATCCCGACCCGGATCCGGAGTCATCCTGGGAGGAGCGCAAGCGGCTCTTCGAATTGCCCCGCTCGTCGTGGAACGACTACGACACCTCGCTCCTCTCCAGGGGCGGCATGATCGTACCGCGGGGCGCCAAGTCGGTAGACCTTTCCCCCGAGGCGAGGGAGGCGCTCGGACTGCCGGCGGACGTCGAATCCCTCGACGGCGAGAGCCTCATCCGGGCTGTGCTGAGGGCGCCGGTCGACCTGCTGTGGAACGGCGGGATCGGCACCTACGTGAAGGCCGACCAGGAAAGCCATGCAGATGCAGGCGACACCTCGAACGATCCGGTGCGGGTCGATGCCGGCGACATCCGGGCCAGGGTCGTGGGCGAAGGGGGCAACCTGGGCTTTACCCAGGCGGCGAGGGTCGAATACGCGCTCGGCGGCGGCCGCATCAACACCGACGCGCTGGACAACTCGGGCGGCGTCAACCTCTCCGACCGCGAGGTGAACCTCAAGATCCTCCTCAACGAGGTCCTCAACACCGGCGTGGTGACGCGCGACGAGCGCAACGACCTGGTCGAGCACCTCACGGACTCGGTCGCGGCCCTGGTCCTCGAAGACAACGAGTCGGGGTGCAAGGCGGTCTCCTTCGACGAGTACCGGGCGCGCCGCAACGTCGACCACTTCTGGGCGTTCATGACCCACCTGAGCCGCTCGGGCCTGCTCGACCGCGACGCCGAGGGACTTCCTTCGTGGGATCAGCTCAGCTCCCGCCAGGAGGCCAATCAATCCCTGACGCGTCCCGAACTCGCCGTCCTGCTTTCCTACGCCAAGTTGCACCTGAAGGCCGCTCTCATCTCCTCCGACCTTCCCGACGATCCGTCCACGTCCGACTACTTTTTCGATTACTTCCCGTTCGGCGCCCTTCGAGTCGTCGGGCGCGAGCGCGCGGTGAACCACCGGCTGCGGCGGGAGATCGTCGCCTGTCAGATGACCAACGATCTCGTGGACCTGATGGGGTCGACCTTCATCTACCGGCTCTCCCGCGAGACCGGACGCGAGCCATGGGAGATCGCGCGCGCCTGGCTGGTGGCGGCCAAGCTGACCCAGCACCAGCTGTTGCTGAACGAGATTCGCTCACGCGAAGGCATGATCGCCACCGCGGTGACCTATCGCTGGACGATGGCGCTCGCCCGCGTGCTGGAACGCACCACCCGCTGGGTGCTCGCCAACTGCGACCCCGAGGAATCCACCACCGCCCTCATCGAGGGCAGCCTCGAAGGTCTCGGCACCGTCCGCCAGAAGTTCCACGAGCTCGTGGCGGGCGAGGACCGCGAGGACTTCCTGCGCAGAGTCCGGGACGGCATGCCGAGCGTCGACGACGAGGCTTTCGTGCGCAACCTGGTCGCCCTGCGCTTCCTCGATCACCTGCTCGAGATCCTGCGCCTCGCGCGCACCACCGACACCGATCCGATCAAGGCGGCGCGGGTCTACTACTGGGTCACGGAAGAGCTGCGGATCCCCTGGCTCATCCGTTCCATCGAGAACACGAGCGGCGAGGGGCGGTGGCAGCAGCGCTGGGCTCTCGGGCTGGTGCAGGACCTGGGCGCGATCCGCCGCAACCTCACCGAGCATGCGCTCGACGGCGACGGAATGCTGGCCGATGTACTGGGCTACTCCGACGACAACGCCCGCATGACCCGGTTCCACGAAATCCTGGATGAGGTCGAAGCCGAGGACCGGATCAGCCTCGCGGGACTGTCGGTCGCGATCCAGGAGATCCGGCATCTGGCCGTGAAGAGGTAGGGGGAAGAGGGCGGCGACCTCACCCGGCCTGCTCGGCCACGTCCAGCAGCACGCCCTCCTTCACGCCCACGCTGGGGACGACCACGTGATCGGTGCGGGCCAGGCGTGCAAAGTGGCGATACACCAGCGCGGCAGGGAGAATGACGTCGGCGCGGTCGGGCCGCAGGTGCAGTTCGTCGATCCTCTCCCGCACGCTCATCGCCGAGAGGAGGACGATGACCGCGTCGAGGCGGTTGGCCGGCAGTAGCGCCAGCTTGAGCGGATCCACGTAGCTGAGCGCGAGGCTGGCGATAGCCTCGATGTTGCCGCCGGTGGCCGCGAAGGCGGTGGGCCCCGGGTAGGCTTCGGGCGGCGGGATGGTGAGGGCACCGAGCTGGCGGCCGACCCACGCCTCCAGCGAATCGTGGCAGCCGTCGGCCGCGGCCAGGGTTTCCAGGAGCCGTACGGTCCCCACGCGGTACGACTCGCTCCACAGGATGCCGCTGTCGTCGACCAGGGAGACCTCGACGCTGCCTCCCCCAAGATCGACCAGGATCCACCTTCCGCGGGAGAGGTCCACCCGGGTGCGCGCGGCCAGGTGAACGAGCCTGGCCTCTTCCCTGCCGCTGATGGGCTCGAGGTCGATGTCCGATTCGGCACGGATGCGCTCAAGGAACCGGTCGCGGTTCTCCGCCTCGCGGGTCGCGCTGGTCGCCACCGCCCGAAAGCGCTGCACACCCAGCCGGTCGATTTCGCGGCGGAAGCGCCGGAATGCGGCCACGGCAGCGTCCATGGTGGCGTCGTCGAGGCCGCCCGAAGTGAAGACCCGGTGCCCCAGCCGGATCGGCTCGCGGATCCTGTGGACCACGTCGTACGACGAAGGCGCCTGAAAGTCGGCCGCGATGAAGCGGATCGCGTTCGATCCGGCATCGATGGCGGCGATTCGGGTCACGGCATCACTTCGAGACTCTATTCCGTGGCATCGTACGGTAGGGCCGCGTCGCGCGCCGGCCAGTTGCGCCGGATGTACCCGATCAGAATCGGCAGGGTGATCGCGGCGAGGGCGATCCCGAAGAGGATCCCCTCTCGCAACTCCTGGATTTCGGCCGCGACGTTCAGCGGCCCGACGTCCCCGGCCAGTTGGTCCCAGACCGTCGCGACCAGGTTGTTCGCGGCGTGGAACAGGATGGGGACGATCAGTGTCCGGGTCTGCAGGTAGAGAAGGGCCGCGATGAGGCCCACGAGTCCGATTCCGACCGGGTTGGCGTGCAGGACGCCAAAGGCGATCGAGGAAGCGATCAGCGCGGTGGGCAGTCCCCAGCGCGATCCCCAGCGGTTCACCAGAATCCCGCGGAAGAACCCCTCCTCAAGGACCGGCGCGAGGACGACGGCGATCACCGCCATCGTCAGCCGGTAACCCGTGCTCGGGTCCGATTCGGGCCACAGCGCCTCGATGAGAAACTCGAGTACCCCTGGGGCGACGATCGAGAGCAGATAGGCGAAGAGGAACCAGGACGAATACGAGAACCCGATCGTGACGGCCAGAAGGGCCGCGAGGCGGGTCCAGGAGAGCCAGTTGTATCCGCCGGGCAGGGCGCCCAAGAGTCTCCGGAGGGGAATGCCGGAACGGCGGCAGGCCCACACGATCCACGACGCGAGCGCACCGTAGATGGCGAGCCCGAAGATGACTTCGGACGTTTGTGGACCCCCGGCGCCCAGCGGGGTGAGGAGGGCGAAGACGTGGAAGGCTCCAACCAGGATCAGGGTGCCGACGATCATCCAGGGGATGACCGAGGTGGCCCGGAGCTTCTCGAAGGGATTGGACGGGCCGGCGGGCGGACGGGTTGCGGCCCCCTCGTCTCCGTTCGGCCCTGCGGCGTCGGCTGCCGCAGGGCCCTGGTCGTGGTTCACCTGAATCCCGCGCTCCGCCTCAGCTCACCGGGCCGCGCCGTCTGGCCGCGCCGTAGTGGATCCCGTTGAAGAGCAGGGGGAAGGTTCCGTGAGGCTGCGAGCGGAAGGTGATCTTGGGACCGAAGAGGAAGAGTTTCCCCATCCCGATGTCGGCCTCGATCATGCTGGTGCCGCCCTCGAGGTGCTCCTGGCCCCAGGCCCAGCCGCTCACCAGGGGTTGCGGCGAGTCGTACCAGGCCAGGCGACGCACGTTGGTAGCCCCGTTCTCGATCTGGTAGACCGGACTGTGGCTGTGCAGGACGTGCACGCGATTGCCGAGCCCGTGCGTTATGGGGCTGCCGTGCTCAACGCGGATATCGTGGATCGAACCCGGGGTGAAGTAGTCGTCGCGGGAGAGTCCGTTGCCCGCCTCATCGACGAGGAAGCTGGTGAGCGGGAGGCCCAGCTCCTGCCCCAGCCGCGTGGAAGTCCCGATTGCGACCACCGCACCGCCGTTCTCGATGAACTCGCGAAGCGCCGGGGTGCTCGTCTCGGGCGTCAGGGAACCGACCCGGGCGCCAAGCGAGTCCGGCAGACTGGCCAGGAACTCATCGGTGGGTCCCCCGAAGCGTCCGAATCCGCCGCCGCCCATCGCGCCGTCCGGGAGGACGATCACGTCGAAGCGGTCGTTCAGGTTGCCCGCGTCGATGTCGGGCGGATAGATGACCTCGAAGTTGAACTCGAAGTCTTCCAGGACGTAGCGGGTCCAGCCCGACGGCATCGACCCGCCGTAGCGGTCCCAGAGTCCGACCCGCGCGTTGGTCAGCTCCATCGAGGACGCGGGGGCAGAGGCCACGCCGTGGAACGAGATGCCCAGTTCGCTGCCCCATTCCTCCAGCTCGGACCGAGTGGCGTCGCCGGCCGGGATGAAGAAGGCGCCCGGTGCGAACGATACGCCCGCCTCGTCGTACGTCCCTTCAACCCAGAACGCCCGACCGCCGCGTGCCAGCACGCGATTGACCGCAGTGAAGGCCGCGTTGATGTGGTCGACCATGTACCCGGCAGGCGAGTCCGCGCCGGCAACGGTGCCGGGCGTGGGATCGGCCAGCCAGGCCATCTCCTCGAAGGGGCCGCTGAAGCCTTCGAGGACGCGGTCGAACTCCACGCCCATCTGGAGCGCAAGGGTCCAGCCGGCGTTGTCGTAGGGCGCGATCGGCGGCCCGCCCGGATACTGGAAGTCGTTCGGGTGGTTCTGAGGCTCGAACATGTCGATCACGTGCGGGCGGAAGGCCTGCGCCGTCGTGACCACGTAGGAGCCCGTGGGGTAGTCCGTGCCGGCGACAGTGAAGTCGTCTGTCGCCTGGTGTACGGTCACGCCGCCCTTGAGAAGCGCGTTGACGAAGCGCGTCGCAGTGGGGAAGTCGCGCTGGTCGGAGGGCAGGATGTAGCCGCGCGGATCACGCCTGTCGGGATCGCGCAGGTGCGACTCGTAGTCGTCCATCGAACCGCGCGCGCCGACTTCCTCGGCGACCTGGTCGATCCACCTGGGCAGCACGGTCCACGAGTCGCGGCTGCCCCGCTCTATCGAGTTCATCCCCATGCGCCAGATGTTGAAGAGCAGGTGCTCGCGGTTGCGCGACGCGTAGTCGAGCACGGCGCGGTTGGCCGTCTGGGAGTAGTCGACCGACTGGCGGAAGTGCCACGCGCCGGGCGTGACGGGGAGCGGCAGGTCGCCGTGGGCGATCTGGCGATTCGGCAGGAAAGGGATCTCGATCGGAGTGGGGTGGCCGATGGTCTCCGTGAGCAGGCCGATCATGTTCTTGAAGTAGGGCGTCGTGCGCAGACCGCCGTTCCACCAGGTGGAATAGCTGGCGCCGCTCCGCATGGTGGTGCCACCCTTGCCCTCGACGACGAAGCGTTGGTGCATGGCCGAGCCGACCTGGTCGAGGCTGGTGATGATGATGGGGTCGAGGTTGTGGTTCGGCGGATCGCGGAAGGGCGGGGCGAACATGACCGTCCCCTGCGGGCCCGTCTGGTGGTGGTTGTACACGATCTGCGGGAACCACTCGCGGTACATCACCCGGTTCATGTTCTCGCTCTCGGAGAGCGAGGCCATGTAGAAGTCGCGGTTGTTGTCGTGCCCGGCGTACTTGTTGTAGAGGACGGGCACGCCCTGCGAGGAGCGCTCGAGCGGATCGTCGTGGCGCATGTACCAGTTGGCCACGAGCGCGTGGCCGTCCGGGTTGGCGTGCACCGCCAGCAGGATCACCTCGTCCAGGAAGCGCATGGTCTCGGCGTCGTCGCGGCTGACCATCTGCCACACCAGTTCCATGAGCTGCTGAATGCCGAGCACCTCGGTCGCGTGGAGACCGCCGTCGATCCAGATGACCGCCTTGCCTTCGGCGGCGAGTTCGCGGGCCTCGTCCTCGGTGACGCCCTCGGCGCGGGCGAGCCGCCGCGCGATCTCCTTGTAGCGCTCCAGGTTGGGCCGATTGGCGGGCGAGGTGATCGTCGCCATCCACTGTTCGCGGCCCTCTTCGGAGAGGCCGATCGACTCCAGCGTCATGCGGTCCGACTGCTCCGCCAGCAGGTGCCAGTAGTCGGTCAGCCCCTGGTAGTTGATGAGCTGGTAGTCGGTGCCGATACGGTAACCGAACTGCTCCTCGGGGCTGGTGAGCTGGGCGGCGGTGGGCGGAGCGGAAGCGGCCAGCGCGGCGAGGACGGAAAGCGTGGCGACCGCTGCCGCGCGGCGTGCCGCGGCTGCCGCGTGCCGGACGATGGCTGCCGGGCGGGTGGGTAGGGGCGGGGCGATACGGCCATGCATGTCGGGTTCCTCGGTTCTGGGCGTTCCGGATACTAGCTTTCGACGCCAACAGTAGCGCCCCCCGGAGGGCCGGAAAAGGGTGGCCGCGTCCCCGAGACTCGGAGTCGACGAGCCTGGTCGCTGCGTCGACCGCGCACACGGCCCGGCACCCGCTGCAATGGCACGGGCGCACCCGCGTAGGAGTGCACATGCTTTCGAGATTGGTGGGACGAACCCCGGCGGTGCGGCTCGTTCGCGTGGTCGGTGCCGATATGGCGGAGGTCTGGCTCAAACTGGAGGGGATGAACCCTGCCGGCTCGATCAAGGACCGCACCGCGCTTGCCATGGTGGAGGACGCGGAGAGGCGTGGCTTGCTGAAGCCGGGCGGGACCATCGTGGAGCCGACGTCGGGCAACACCGGCATCGGCCTGGCGCAGGTGGCGGCCGCCCGCGGCTACGAGCTGATCCTCTGCATGCCGTCCTCGGCGAGCCTGGAGCGCAAACGCACTCTTGCCGCGTACGGTGCGCGCCTGGTCCTCACCGATCCGGAGCGGCGGATGCTGGCCGCGCGCGAGGAGGCGGACAGGATTGCCGCCCGCACCGGCGCCTTCTACCCCGACCAGTTCTCCCACCCCGCCAACCCCCGCATCCACTACGAAACGACCGGCCCCGAGCTGTGGGCCGACATGGAAGGCCGGATCGACGCCTTCGTCTACGGATCCGGAACCGGCGGCACGATCAGCGGCGTGGGGCGATTTCTGAAGGAGCGGAGACCGGGCGTTCGGGTAGTCGCGGTCGAGCCGGCCCGGTCGCCGGTCATCTCCGGCGGCGAACGCGGGCAGCACCAGTTCCAGGGGATGGGCCCCGGGTTCGTGCCGGACAACCTGGACCGCTCGCTGCTTGACCGCGTGATGCCCGTCTACGAGGAGGACGCTTTCCCGCTGGCGCGGCGATTGGCGCGCGAGGAGGGGCTCCTGCTGGGCATGAGCAGCGGCGCGATCGTCGTCGCGGCCCTGGAGGTCGCGCGTGAACTGGGGCCGGGCCGCCGCGTGGCCACGATCTCTCCGGACAACGGCAGTCGTTACCTGACGACCGAGCTGTACGCCGAGCCGGTCACCCTCGCGTAGACCCGCTGCGGGTCGTTCGGCGCGGCGCCTGTACCGCGCACCGGGCCCTGCCCGACTCGGTCAGCCCGCGCCCTCGATCTCCTGGACGGCCGCCCGTTGGATCCTGCCGAGGAGCTCCACGAGGACCCTGGCTTCGGCCGCAAGCAGGTTGCGGTGTATGACCTTCTCGATCACGGCTTCGAGCCGGGGCGCGAAGTCGGCGAGCACTGCCCGTCCGCGATGGGTGAGGGCCACCTGGGCCGCGCGGCGATCGTTGGGGTCCGCGTTGCGCCTGACCAGACCCGCGGCTTCGGCCCGGTCGATCATGCGTGAGACATGACTGGGGCTGAGGAGCAACTGGCGACTGAGGTCGACGCCGCGAAGTCGGTTGCCCGACGCCTGGTCCAGCCGGACGAGCAGGTCGATCAGGGTCGGGTCGTAGCCCGTGGGTGCCACCGCACTCTTCTCGATAAGGCGCCCGAGCGCGATCTGCGCCGACAGCATCGCCCCCGACGGGCGTAGCGTATCCGGCGAGAGAACGCGCGATTCCGCGGTAGGGTCCACCATGCGCAACACGGTAGTCCCCTTGACAACTGTTGTCAACGCACACAAACTAATTGTGTCAACAATAGTTGTCTACACACGCATCATCCAAGGAGACCAGAATGTCCGCACCAACCCGCGACCCCCGGAACGATCACCTGCTCTCGCCGGAAAACTCTGCACTCGTGCTGATCGACTACCAGCCGAGTCTCGTCGCCGGCACCCACTCAATCGAACGCGCCGTGCTGGTCAACAACGTCGTCGCCATGGCGAAAGCCGCGAGACTGTACAGCCTCCCGACGATCCTGTCGACGGTCGGAGTAACGGCCGGCTACCAGCAGGACACCATCCCCGAACTCCGGGAGGTTCTCGCCGATGTTTCGCCGATCGACCGCAACACCGTCGACGCATGGGATACCCCGGCCTTCCGCGAAGCCGTGGAGGCCACCGGCCGGCGCAAGATCATCATGGGCGCGCTCTGGACGGAGGTCTGCCTCGCGTACCCCGCGCTCAACATGCTGATCGAGGGCTACGAGATCTATGCCCTGTCGGATGTGTCCGGCGGCACCACCCTCGACGCCCACGAGCGGGGCATGCAACGGCTGATCCAGGCCGGGGCGGTGCCCGTGACCTGGGAGGCCGTCATGGCCGAGCTGGGACGCCTCGGCTCCTACGACATCGGCGGGTTCATCCAGATCATGAACGAACACCTGCCCCGGAGCGTTCCGTCGGACGCGCCAGCTGCCGCATAGGGAGTCGCGAACGAATCGATGCCGAGCGCTCGGCGCTAGCCCGCGCGGCACCCCCGGAGCGCCTCCTCCAGGGCCTCGAAGGGCAACAGGGCACACCGTACCCGGCTGGGAAACCGGCGCACACCCGCCAACGCACGCAGGTCGCCCAGTTCCCCGGGGAGCGGGGAGGCATCGGGAGCTAGCCCGTCGACAAAGGCCTGGCGCAGGTCGGCGATCTCTGTGGCGCTCTTCCCCCTTGCCACGCTGGTCAGCATGGAGGCCGCAGCCAGTGAGATGGCGCAGCCGCGACCGTCGAAGGTGACTTCGGAGAGAATGCCGTCCTCGAGCCTTGCCCACATGAGCACCGTGTCGCCGCAGAAGCGGTTGTGTGCGCGGCCCGAGTTCGCCGGTGCCTCCAGTGCGCCGCGGTTGCGGGGCCGCCGGAAGTGGTCGCGTATCAGGGCCTGGTGTAGTTCGTCGGTGCCGCTCGCCGCCAACGTTGCGTCCCTTGCGTGGAGAAGTAGACTTCTGGGGCCATGGAAACGAACAGCACGAACACGAACGCAGATCCGGTCCTCGCGCAAGCGCTGGAGTGGCTGAGCGAGGGGCGGCGCGTCGCGTTGGCGACCGTAACCCGCACCTGGGGCTCGGCGCCGCGGCGGGCCGGGAGCCACATGGCGATCAGCGACACCGGCGATTTCTCCGGGTCGGTGTCGGGCGGGTGCATCGAAGGGGCGGTGATCCAGACCGCGCTCGCAGTCATTGATTCGGGCGTTTCCCGCACCCTGGAGTTCGGGGTCACCAATGAAATGGCCTGGGAGGTCGGGTTGGCCTGCGGGGGCAAGGTCCACCTTCTCGTGGAACCGGTAGTCTCGGAACCGGATGAACGCTGACGTACTGCGAGCGGTCGTGGCCGCGCAGGTTGCGGGGCGCGACCTGGTGCTTGCGACGCGGCTGACGGATGGGGTGCAGGCCGTGATCGAAACCGGGTCGCCGACTTCCGCGCTGGGTCTGGATGGCGACGCCGTCGCCTCGGCCCTCCGAACCGGAGAGCCGCGCACGGTGGACACGCCGGACGGTGCAGTCTTCCTGCGTCCCTACATCCGGCCGCCGCGCCTGATCGTCGTGGGCGCGGTCCACATCGCGCAGGCCCTCGTGCCGATGGCGCAGATCGCCGGCTTCGAAGTCACCGTGCTGGACCCGCGGGAGGGATTCGCGACGGCGGACCGCTTCCCGGGCGCGGAGCTCGTGAAGGAGTGGCCCGATCGCGTCATGGAGACGCTGCGGCCCGACGACCGCACCGGGGTCGTCGCCCTGACCCACGATCCCAAGATCGACGACCCCGCGCTGATCGCTGCGATCGAGAGCAACGCCTTCTACATCGGCGCGCTGGGGAGCCGCAAGACCCAGGGTGCGAGGCGGGAGCGCCTTGGTGCGCTGGGCTTCGCGGCCGCCGATCTGGAACGGATCCACGGACCGGTGGGCCTCCCGATCGGCGCGCGCACCCCGGAGGAGATTGCCGTGGCGGTCCTTGCGCAGGTGATCGGGGCGTTGCGGCTGTAGGTGGGGGGGCTCCTGGCTGCCAGCCGACCTTCGGCAGGATCAGAACGAGCCAAGTCGTTCCTTGAAGAGAACGTGGATGGCAAGCGCGCGTTTTTCGGCCGGGGTTGTTTCCTGGAGATCCAGAAGCATCCGGTTGGCGCTTGCGATGAAGGCGACAGCGTCTCGCTTTGAGAAGCGTGCCTTGGGATGTAGTCGGCCGAGTGTCGCCGTCCCTGCATTTCGGCCAACTCGGCAGCGAAACGGCGAAGTGTCGGTGCCAGATTCGTGGGAATCCGGCCTTGCCGGCACTGTTGCTTGACCTGCCGATGATTGACGCCGCGATAAACCGGCACCCAACCGTGATCCCTCGGTCTTGTTGCGCCCGCGAGCACGTCGGCGACGCAATTCGCCAACCAGTGAGCCAGGGCATGGCAGACCATGCTCACCGCGCATCGGAGGTTGACCTGGCGCGGAGCTCCGGGCCGTGCTTCGTTGACGAGTTGATCGGCGGCATCCAGGGTCTTTCTGCCTCCCAATCCGGGAGGCTCCTCGTCTTGGCTACATCATCGTTCCGCCACCCGAGGGGCCACTCCCATCCGCTGCACATTCGTCCCCAGCACCGATTCGGCCGCCGCGGCCCGTGCCAGTAGAGCGTGATCGGTTTCGGTACGGCCGATGAGCTGCAGGCCCGCGGGCATGCCTTGGGCGTCCAGTCCCACGGGAAGGCTGACCGCGCACATGTCCAGCATGCTGACCGGTCCGGTCCCGGACAGAATGACGCGGTTGACGGCGCGATAGACGTCCAGGTCCTCCAGCGAGGCCAGGGTGGGCGGGGTGATGGCAG
>VXQO01000063.1 GCA_009838975.1 Gemmatimonadota bacterium
GTCGCCAGCTTCGGCATCGCCAACACGACGCTGATGGCCACCTTCGAACGCCGCCGCGAGTTCGCCGTCATGCTGGCGATGGGCGCATCGCCGCGGTCCGTGGTGGGCACGGTGCTGTCCGAGGCGGTCGCGACCGGCTTCATCGGGCTGGCCCTGGGGACCGCCGTCACGGCGCCGCTGTTGGTCTGGTTCTCCACGGCGCCGCCCGACATCGGATGGCTCTTCGGAAACCTCACCGTCGAGGGCGTCCTGCTGACGCCGAGTCTCCGGGTGGGGACCAACGTGCCGGCGTGGACCTGGGCGACGATCGGCCTGATCGTCACGGCACTCGTCTCCGCCCTCTACCCGGCAATCCGTGCGGCGCGGGTGCCGCCTGCCGACACTCTGTCGGGCCTGTAGCCGTGCTTCTGCGCGTCCTGGTCCGGCTCGCCCTCAGGAACCTGCGCCGTCATCTGCGTCGCACGGTCCTGACTGCCTCGGCGATGATCGTGGGCGGCGCATTCCTGGCCTGGTCGATGACGATCGACGACGGCAGCCACGAACAGTGGGTCGATTCCGGTGTGCGCATGGGGAGTGGACACGTGACCATCGAACGGCCCGAGTACCGGCTGCGCCGTCAGATCGACGACCGGCTGCCGACGGACGTCAGCCGCGCCGCGGCGCAGGCGCTGGCCTCTCCGGAGATCGCGCCGCACGTCGTGACCATGTCGGCCAGGCTTGGCATCAACGGGCTGGCGAGTTCGGCGGCGGGTGCGCGCCCGGCGCAGATCGTGGGGGTCGACCCCGTCGCCGAAGCGGGGTTCGGCATGATCGACGATGGGGTGATCGAAGGGCGCTACCTCGAGCCCGATGATCGGCTGGCGGCCTATGTCGGCGCCGATCTGGCCCGCAGCCTGGGACTCGATGTCGGATCGCGCTTCGTCGTACAGGCGCAGGGTGCCGATGGCGAGATTGCGGGGCAGCGGCTCAACGTGGTGGGGATCTTCCGCAGCCGCGTGCCCTCCATCGACCAGGCGACGATCCACATCACGCTCGCGACAGCCGGCGAGTGGCTCGGCTCCGGGAGCGATGTGACCAACGTCGCGGTCGTGCTGCAAAGCAGTGGCAGGACATGGTGGGTCGCCGACCGCCTGGCGCGGGCGCTGGCGGGGCCGGTGGAACGCGGCGAGGCACGCGTCGTAGAGTGGCGCGACGCCAACCCGGTCCTGGCGGCAGGGGTCGCGATCGACGAGTTCGGCAACTACGTGATTCAGGGGTTCCTGTTCGTCATCATCGCGTTCGCGATCGTCAACACCGTGCTGATGTCGGTGATGCATCGCCAGCGCGAGTTCGGCGTGCTTCAGGCGCAGGGGCTGACGCCGGGTCAGACGGGCACCGTCGTTCTCATCGAAGGCCTCACGCTATCCGCGGTCAGCGGACTGGTCGGCGTCGGCCTGGGACTCCTGGGCACCTGGTATTTCTTCGGCGACGGGTTCGACTCGTCGGTCTTCATGCAGGGTATCGACGAGTTGACATTCTCGGGTACCGCCGTCGACCCTATCATCGTGCCAATCTTCGGAGTACGACGCATCGTCCAGATTGTCGCGTTCATTCTCAGCATTGGCATTCTCGCCTCGGTCTATCCGGCGTTGCGGGCCGCCCGGGTCGACGTTACCGAGGCGATGAAGTTCGATCGGTAGGAGGTCATGGCAATGAGTGAAACGGCAGCCGCCCGGACCGACGGAGTCTGGAAGGTGTTCCAGCAGGAAGCTGAATCCGTGGAGGCGGTCCGCGACGTGAGCCTGACCATAGAGCGGGGCGAGTTCACCGCGCTCGCGGGCCCGTCGGGCTCCGGCAAGACGACGCTGCTGAATCTGATCGGTGGCCTTACGCGCCCCACAAAGGGACGGGTCTGGGTCGCCGGGCACGAGGTGAGCCGCATGTCGACCCGGGATTTGGCGCGGCTACGGCTGAAGGAGGTTGGCTTCGTCTTCCAGGCCTATAACCTGCTTCCCGTGCTCACGGCGTTGGAGAACGCGGAATTCCCGATGCTCCTCCAGGGCGTGCACACGGAGAAGCGTCAGGCGCGGGTCCGCGAACTCTTTGCACGGACGGGAATGGAAGGGCTCGAGGACCGGCGCCCGGGCAAGCTGTCCGGCGGCCAGCAGCAGCGCGTCGCCGTCGTGCGTGCGGTGGCCGGCCGGCCGGCCCTGGTGCTCGCGGACGAGCCGACGGCGAACCTCGACTCGGTCACCAGCGAGGCGCTCCTCGATGTCATGGGCGAACTGAATCGCGACCTCGGAGTGACCTTCGTCTTCGCCACCCACGACAGCCGCGTCATGGAGCGGTCCCGGCGTCTCGTCCGCATGGTCGACGGCGCTGTTCGTGACGACGAGCCTCGATCCTAGCCTGGCCTAGCAGCCCAGACCCTGGGACACCTGGGCATAGGAGGTGAGAGGGACCGCGCACATCCGATGCCAGTCCTCCTGGTCGATGACGGATCGGTTCAGCAGTTCGATCATCTCGTCGAACTCATGGAGCGCGGAGCACCCCACCACTTCCGGGTCCGCTGCCTTCCGGTGTAGCGGCCAGGCGCGGTCACGAGCATGGCGCCAGAATCCGGTGTCGTACCTGGAGCCGCACGAGTAGTGCCAGCCGACGAACAGGCCGTAGCGGAGCAGATTGTTGATGAGGAACCGATTGACCACGGGCGCGTCGCGCTCGAGATGCTCCGGCGGACGGTCGAGGCGCGTCCGGAGCACCATCCCGATCTGCAATTGGGCGGATACGATGGCCGTCGCCTCGAGGGGCTCCATGAAGGCCGCTGCATTGCCGATGCGGGCCACTGCGCCGTCGTAGATCCGCCGGTGGACGAAGTTTGGAAACCCGATGACGGCGCGCTGCTCGAACTCCGATACGCCATCGGCCTCAAGGAGCCTGTCAAAATCCGATTCGACTTCGACCAGGCTCGACAGGTCGCCGTTGAAGACGTACCCGTAGGATGTGTGCGCGGTGAGCGGAATAACGAATACCCAGCCGTGCGGACGCGCAACCGCGCGCGTGTACGTATGTTGGAGCACCGGCCCATCCTGCCCTTCGCTGAAGACCGCCGGACAGCGGCGGATGACGGCCGTATCGGTGGGGATGAAGGGAAGGTCGATGTGCTGGTCGGAATGGAGTCCCCTGGGGAACCCGCGGGCATCGAACACCAGGTCGTAGCATTCCGGCGCCCGGCCCTCGAATTCCACTCGCGCGCCGCCATTCACCCTGGTGATATCGAGCACCTTCGCGTCGATGTGACGCGCGCGCGTGCCTTCGTGGAGCAGGTCCGCCATCAGGTCGGCGGACAGGTGGTAGGCGTAGGACACCTGCTGCGGCGTGAAGTAGTGGGTGAAGTCTCGATCTCGCCGGCCCCATCCCTCGAACGCGACACCGTACTTGCGAGTCCCGCTCAGGCGCCGCTGTACTGTATCGTGCGGCAGACTCGTCAACTGCTGCAGTTCCCGAACGAGGCTCGGCCAACTGCCTTCACCGACTCCGATGACCGCGATGCGCGAGTCGTATATGTGGTGCAACTCGTGGTCGCTGTCGGGGTGAAGACGCGTCACGCTGGCGGCCGCCAGGGACCCTGCGGTCCCTCGCCCCACAACCGCGATCCTCCGTAAGGATTCGCTGCCCGGGTGTATCACCCCAAATGACCTCCAGGCCCGGCGACTGTCGAGATTCTTCAAAGTGCGGCGGACAGCAAGCTAACACGATCTTCGCATCATCGCCGTCGGCGCAAGGGTCTGCACCGTGCACCTGACGGTGCTATACTACCGAAAACCTGCCCCCTCATGACGCTTGGGAGGACGCGAGAGGGGGAAGAGATTGGAATAGGGCGAGGCAGAGGTTTGGGCGATGGGAACCGGAGAAGACATTAAAGCGCACGAAGCACCGGGCGAGATCGGTCGGTCCTTGCCCGGTCGTGATGAGGAGACTGTGCAGAGTCGTGTTCAACAATCCATTTGATTCGTTTCACAATACCGTCGCCGAAGCAAAGGAAGAACGCGAACAACTCGACCGGCTGCTGACCGTTTCCACGCCGCGAGAGCGGCTGCTTGTCACGGTCATCGCTCTCCTGTTGGTCACCTCGATCGCGTGGCTCCTGTTCGGCAGCGTAGCCCGCAGCTTTGCGATCGACGGCGTACTCGTCGAGCCCGGCGAAGACCAGTTCGAAGCCGCCCGGTCCGTGCAGGCGCTGGTCTGGATCGAGAACGGCGTTCTGCCCGAGATCGCGGCCGGAATGCCCACGGTGATCGAGCTGGGTACGGCGGATGGAGAAGCGGAGACGATTGGTGGAGAGATTGCGGCGATTGCCGCCGTTCGCCTGCCCGAGCTTCCAACGGCTTTCGAGTCCGCGGCGCCCGTGTCGGTCCACCGCGTCCACATAGCGCTCGATGAAAGTCGTGACCCGTCTTCCATTGCGGGTCGGAAATGCCGGATCGTCATCGAGATCGGCACCCTGTCTCCGATCGCCCTCCTGCTACCGGGGCGAACATAGGCATGCAGAGGATTTCCACGCCCATTGTGCTGCAGGTGCATGCGTCGGAATGCGGTGCCGCCTGCCTCGGCAGCATCCTCGGCTACTTCGGACGCTGGGTTCCACTGACCGAGTTGCGGGAAAAATGCGAAGTGAGTCGAGACGGGAGCAGTGCGGCGAGCATCGTGCGCGCCGCGAGACACTATGGTCTCGAATCCAGCGGACTCAGTTTGCGCGCCGATCAACTGAAAAAACTGCCGTTGCCGCTGATCGTATTCTGGCAGTTCAGCCATTTCCTCGTCGTCGAGGGGTTCGACAGCCGCAACTTCTATCTCAATGATCCGTCCACGGGACGGCGCAAGCTTTCCGCCGAGGAGTTCATCAGGGGCTACAGTGGCATCGCGCTCCGATTCAAGCCGGGACCCGACTTCAAGCCCGGCGGTGAACGGCCCGGACTGTTCAGACAACTGCACACCCTGCTCGCCGGATCATGGGGCGTGCTCGCCTGGGTGATCGCCTGCGGCCTCATGTTGACGTTGCTGGCCCTCATTGTTCCCGCATCTCTCGGTGTATTCGTGGACGATGTGCTGGAAGACCGGGGGCCCTGGGGCGGCATCGTGACGGCCCTGCTGGGCGGCGGCGCCCTCGTGTACATCCTGTCCCTGCTCAAGCACCGGTTCCTGAAGCGACTCGCAGTCCGGATTTCGGTTACCGGCTACAGTCGAGGCTTGTCGCGGCTGCTGCGGTTGCCGGTGGAATTCTTCGAACACCGGCTGGTGGGCGATCTGACGGACCGGGTCTCGTCCATCGACAGAATCGCGAGGAATCTGACGGAGCAGTTTCTTGTGCTCGTTATCGACATGGGAATGAGCGCCGTTCTGCTTGTTGCCATGTTGGTCTACGATATCCGGCTCGCGCTCGTGGTGCTCGTTCTGGCCGTCATGCATGGTGTGCTGGCGCACTTTCTGAACGGCCTCAGAACCGTTCGCAGCCAGGCGATGAGGCGCGAACAGGGACTATTGATCGGCATCGGCATGCAGATGCTGAACCATGCCGACAACCTGCGCATGACGGGATCGGACGACCATTTCTTTTCGCGCTGGAGCGGTCATCAGGCGCGCGAACTGCATGCGCGCCAGCGCTACTCGGAGCTGGGCTCCGTCAATGCCGCACTTCCGGGTCTGATCGTCGCCCTTCGGAGCGCGGCGATCCTGGGCATCGGCGGAAGTCTGGTCCTGGCCGGGGAAATGACCCTGGGAGCGCTGGTCGCATTCTACATCCTGAGCGAGATGTTTCTGGCGCCGGTCGGGCGATTCCTGGAGTTCGCCGAGAAGCGCCAGGCACTCGAAACCGATCTGCAACGACTCGACGACATCTTCAGGACCGCCGAGGACCCCGCTCTCATCCGCCGAGGTCCGCAGTCGGAATCGATTCCGACTTTCAAGGGCCAGCTTCAGCTCGCCGGCCGGCTTGAGCTGCGAGACGTCACCTTCGGGTTCAACAGGAGCCGGCCGGCTCTGATCAAGGACTTCAACCTCCTGATCAGGCCGGGGCAGCGGGTTGCCGTGGTCGGTCCCAGCGGCTCAGGCAAGTCGACCCTCGCGCGTCTGATTGCCGGTGTCTACCAGCCCTGGTCAGGCGACATCGTCTTCGATGGCCATCCGCGGGATGAGATTCCCGATGGGGTGCTGCGGCAGTCCATCTCCATGGTGGATCAGGAGGTGGTGCTCTTTTCCGCGTCCGTGCGCGACAACATCACCCTGTGGAACCCC
This sequence comes from Gemmatimonadota bacterium, assembly GCA_009838975.1. Classification (GTDB taxonomy): domain Bacteria; phylum Gemmatimonadota; class Gemmatimonadetes; order Longimicrobiales; family Gaopeijiaceae; genus Bin94. The sequence goes on from VXQO01000063.1 coordinate 6,274, forward strand.
GCCGTTCCGGACGAGGCCATCTTCGCGGCGGCGCGCGATGCCCGGATCCATGACGAAATCTTGCTGCGGCCGGATGGGTACTCCACCCGGGTCGAGGAAGGCGGCGTGAATTTCAGCGGCGGCCAGCGGCAGCGGCTGGAGATCGCGCGCGGGCTGGTGGGCGATCCCACGCTGCTCATTCTGGATGAGGCGACCAGCGCCCTCGATGCCGCGACGGAGGAAT
>VXQO01000031.1 GCA_009838975.1 Gemmatimonadota bacterium
ACCGCCGACACCGCGATTTTCAGTCGCGTGCTCTACCAACTGAGCTACCTGGCCCGTACCGGCATCGTTCCGACAAAAACCGACCGGGTCCTGCCGGTGGGCCGAACCCCTTGGTTCAGCGATCCCCGGTGGCCTGGCCGGTCTACGTCAGAAACGCCGCGCGAAGGCGGCGTTCCCTGGCTCCGATGCAGTCATAGCGGGGGCGGGATTCGAACCCGCGACCTTCGGGTTATGAGCCCGACGAGCTACCAGACTGCTCCACCCCGCAGTGAGATCTGAAAGTTATTGGATTTCGGCCCCCGGGTCAATGACGGTTCAGACCGCTGTCGACAGGCGCCGACAGTACCAGTCGATCCAACGGTTGGACAGCCCCAGGAGTTTCGCGTTGCGGGTCACGGCGGTCACCTCGGCGCGGGTCATCTTCGTCTCGCGCTCGAGCACATCGGGGTTCCCCCGGCTCAGCGCCAGTGTCCGCACCGCAAAGAAGAGCGGCAGCATGCAGAACAGGCGCACTCCGTGATGACGGCGGGGAATCATGCGAATGTAGGCGCGCGCCGCGCTCAGGTGACGTTCCGCCTTTCCGACCAGCCGTGACAGGACGCTCATCGCGACCGCGTGATTGCCGGGCCGGAAGAGATCCGCCGGCCGCACGTCGGGGTCCGCGATGTAGTCGGTGGGCACGTAGACCCAGCCGCGGTCGCGGTCTTCGTGCAGACCGCGTATGACGTTGACGGTCTGGAGCGCCAGCCCGAACTCGCGCCCGAGCCTCATCATCCGGTCTCCGGCTCCCTCAAGTCCCTTGAGCCGCAACGCGAAGAGCTCGGTCAACAGGAGTCCGACGCGGCCGGCCACCTCGTGCATGTAGTCGTCGAGGTCGGCCTCGGTTTCGAACCTCGATCCGCGCTCGACCCAGCGGGCCATGCCGGCGCTGGACTCCCTCACGCGGCTCACGAGGATGTCTCTCGCCTCCGGAGCGAGGCTGCCCAGGCCCTCGAGCACGGTCGTCGCGTTGCGGGCGACGAGGGCGTCGGGCGTGTCCTCCCGGGCTGCCCCGAGCCGTTCGACCAACTCCCGGGGTTCTTCGTCACCTCCCAGAACGCGCCGCCAGGCCGACAGCAGCGCCGACTTGTCATCGTCGGCCAGTTCCTGATTGTCCTCCAGGTAGTCCGAAACGCGCAGAAGGAGGTACGCGACCGTGATCTCTTCCCTCAGCGGCTCGGGAAGAATCTCTATCCCGACTGCGAAGGTGCGGCTGGACCGGATCAGCAGTTCCTGCAGAGTGGCCATGGCTGATTCTCAAGCAACCCGGCGTTTCCCGTCAACATCCCCCCGCTCGTCTTTCGCGGTCACCACCCGCCGAATGCCATGGTGACCAGTCGTTCCCGGCGTTATCATACTAGCAGGGGCAGTAGCCGCGAAACGGTGGATGGCAGGACCGCGGAAAGGTGGGAATGATGCCGGACAAGCTACCCCTGGAGGACATTGAAGGGTGGGTGGCGATACATCCGAGGTGGCAGTATCGGGATGGTGCAATCCACAAGAAGTACACCTTCCCCACGTTTCGCAGCGCCATCGTCTTTGTGAACCGCGTGGCGACCATCGCGGACGAGCTGGACCACCATCCCGACATCAACGTGCGCTACGACTCGGTGTCGCTCGCAATAACCACCCACGATTCGGGCGGGGTCACGACGAAGGACATCGGGTTGGCGGAGCGCATCGATTTCGCGACATCAGCGCGCTGACCGGATCGCCTTTACCAGGATTCCCAGCCCTTTCTCCAGTTCCGCTCCGGCCAGGGTTGCGGGCGGCGTCAGCTCCACCACGTTCCCGTCTTCACCGGCCGGCAGCACGATGAGCCCAAGGGCTAGCGCCCGCTCCGCAACCTCTGTCGCCGGAGCCGCACCGCCCGCCCGCCGAGCCAGCTCCACACCCATCATCAGTCCGCGGCCGCGAACCTCCACCACGTCCTCCTGACCGCCCGGTTCCCTGGCGAGAAAGGCGACTGCCCGGTCCCCAAGGCGCCGCGCACGCTCCGTCAGACCGTCCGCCTCGAGCGCGGCAAGGAATCCCAGTCCCCCAGCGCAGCTCAGCGGATGCCCCAGGAAGGTGCTCGTGTGAATCGCCTCGCCGGTCGATGTCGGCCACGCGTCCATGACCTTCGGCGGACCGCAGCAGACCGACAGCGGCATTCCTCCTCCAAGGGCCTTGCCCAAACAGACGAGGTCCGGGACAAGGCCTTCGCGATCGCAGGCGAGGAGGGCACCGGTGCGACCCATGCCGGTGAAGACCTCGTCGGCGATGAGCAGCGCCCCTCCCGCCCGCGTCCGCTCTGCAAGCCCGGCCAGAAAGTCGTCGGGCGGAATGCGAACCCCCGCCCGCCCCTGGATAGGCTCGACGATCACCGCGCCCACGGGCACGGAAACCGGGCTGGAGAGCAGGCTCGACACCCTCTCCAGCACCTGCTCCGCACCCTCGGGCGACGAAGGGAACGGCAGGTATTGCACATGATCCGCCAGCCGGTCGGTGAAGGGGCGGCGAAAGTGCTCCCTGTGAGTCGTGGCGAGCGCGCCCAGCGTCAGACCGTGGTAGCTGCCCTCGAAGGCGATGACCCCCGTGCGGCCAGTGGCCAGCTGTGCCGTCTTGAGCGCGGCTTCCACCGCGTCCGAGCCGCTCAGTCCAAGGATCGTCCGGGACTCGGGCCACGGCATATGCGCCGCCAACTTCTCGAGAAACTCGACCTTGACGGCCGGCGGCTGAATGTCTCCCATGCCGTGGATCAGGAGGTCAGCCTGCTGCCGGATCCGCTCCACGACCATCGGGTGGCGGTGTCCGGCGAACGCGACGCCGAAGGCCCCCGTGAAGTCGAGATAGGTGTTCCCGCCGGCGTCCCGCACATGGGCGCCCGACGCTTCGGTCCAGAAGGGCGGTGGCGGATTCAGAAAGGTGACGTTGCGGGACTCGACCCGGGACAATCGCGTTGCCCAGTCGGTGTGCTCCTCGTCAGCTGCCAAGGGTGATCCAGCCCATCAGCCCGAAATAGACGAGCAGGAGCAGCAGGCCTTCCGAACGCCTGACCCTGCGGGCGCTCGCGACAACCGGCCACACCAGGACCGACAGGATGAGGACGGCCGGCAACTGCAGGGTCAGGATCGACTGGTCGACCGGGTAGCCCCGCACGAGCGCCGAAGCTCCCATGACCGCGGCGATGTTGAAGATGTTGGAGCCCACGATGTTGCCGACCGCGATGTCGGCCTGCTTGCGCGCGGCCGCGACGATCGACGTGACCAGCTCCGGGAGCGATGTCCCGACCGCGACAATGGTCAGGCCGATGACTTCCGGGCTCGCGCCCAGCACTCCCGACAGGTAGGTGGCCGAGTCCACGATCGCCTTGCCTCCAACCCCCAGTCCCGCCGCCCCGATCACCACCAGTCCCAGGTTCCGCAGAAAGTCCTGTTCCCCATCCTCCTCGTCGCCGGCGTAGGTCCCCACTCCCTCGCGGATGTCCCTTATCTCATCGTCTTCGGTCCAGAACGTGAAGCTCACGTAGGCGACAAGCAGAGCCAGAAGGATCAGCCCATCTCCCCAGTCGACCTCCAGATCCAGGACGAACGGGAACGCGAGGATCGTGATCACGATCATGATCGGGACATCGCGGCTGATCACCCGGTCGGCGACGGAAAGGGGCTTGATCAGCGCGGTACCGCCCAGGATCAGCCCGATGTTGGCGAGATTGGAGCCCAGGACGTTGCCCACGAGCAGGCCGCCCTCGTCGTTCAGCGTTGCAATCACACCCACGACCAGTTCGGGAGCGGAGGTGCCGAGCGAGACCAGGGTCAGTCCCACCACTACCGGGCTCGTCCCCATCGCGGCCGCAATCCGGGCGGCCCCCCGAACCAGCCACTCGGCACCGAAATACAGCGCCCCGAAGCCCCCCAGGAGGAGCAGGACATTAGCCAGCGTGGTCATGCACGCCTCCGGCCCAGCCACTCCTGCAACTGGCCGCGTGTTCTTGTGTTGACGATCCGGTGTGCTTGCAACCAACCCCTCCGAGCCTGGTCGACGCCGTAACGGATATTATCCAATTGCGCGACCGAGTGTGCGTCGGAACCGACGACGACCTGGACGCCGAGGTCGCCGCAGAGCCGCAATCCGCGGTGGTCGAGATCGAGACGCCGAGGGCTGGCGTTCACTTCCACGGCAACATCCAGAGCGGCCGCGGCGCGCAGAATCTCTTCGAGGTCGACGGCGCAGGGCAGCCGACGCCCCAGCTGGCGTCCCGTGGGATGACCGAGGACATGGACATGCGAATTCTCCATCGCTGAGATGACCCGACGCGTCATCCGTGCTCCGCTCATGTCGAACGACGAGTGGACGGACGCCACCACCAGATCCAGTTCCCCGAGCGTCTCGTCGTCCAGGTCGAGTGAACCGTCCGACAGGATGTCGACTTCGCACCCCCGCAGGATCCGTATCGCCGGCAGTTCCTCCTGCACCCGGGCGATCTCGGCGGCCTGTGCCCGCAACCGTGCCGCGTCCAGTCCCGCGACAACCCGCGTCGAGGGCGAGTGGTCGGTAATCGCGACGTAGCCGTATCCCCGTTCGACCGCGGCCTCCACCATGCGTCGAAGCGTCGCCGCGCCGTCGCTCCAGGTGGTGTGCATGTGGAGATCGCCCCGGATGTCACCGGGCGTCACCAGCCGCGGAATCCCCGACTCGGCGCGCCCGATGGCATCGGCAACGCCCCTGAGCTCCGGCGGGATCCAGGGCAGGCCCAGCCGCTCGTAGATCGCGGCCTCGCCTCCCGCCGCCGAGTCCGTCCCGCCGGCGATTCCCATTGGCGTCAGCTGCAGCCCCCTTGCCCGCGCCCTCGCAGCCAGAGCCTCGATGAAGGGTTGCGGGCCTGTGAGGTGATGGGCGACCGCCTCGACCCGGTCGGATGGCGCCGCCACCAGCCGCGCGGCCACACCTGCCAGGCTTGCGTGAACCGGGTTGTCCCCGCGGCTTCCGTCCACACGCGCGTCCCCGATACCGTCCAGCACGTCCCACAGCGCCCCGGGCGCGGCCCCGCAAACCACATCGACGGCGGCCACGATCTCCGTTCGGCGCCGAATGTCACCCGCCAGACACGGCTCGATCCCCGCGCCTCGCAGGTGCGCCACCAATCGTGCCGCCACGCGGTCCGCCTCCGGGAGCAGGGCCTTCCCTTCCATCTCGGCCCTGGCCGCCAGGCCGTCCTGCACGCGCCTCACGACACCGGGCCCGAACCCGTCCAGCGCGTAGATCCGCCTGCTCGCGACCGCGTCCTCGAGCGCTGGGAGCGAGTCGATACCGACCCGACGCAACACCTCTGCGCGCGTCGCGCCCACGCCTGTCAAACGCATCACATCGAGGAGCCCCGCCGGGGTGCGGGCCCGGTACCCTTCCAGCCGCGGCGACGCCCCGCGCAGCACCAGGTCCTCCAGAACCCCGGCCAGGCCCTTCCCGATCCCCGGCACGCGGGTCAGATCGGCCCCGGCGCCGATCAGGTCGGCGAGGGGATGCTCGAAACGCCCTATCGCGGTGGCCGCCCGGCGGTAGTGCCGGACCTGTTGCGGCCCGGTGCGGTCCAGCGCCATCAGATCCGCGAGTTCGGCGATGTGTCGGGCGAGCGCGGCGTTGGTCACGGGGTGGTGGCGCCGGGCGTCTCGGCGGGGTCCCCGTGCAGCAACTCCCGCAGGCGTGCCTCTTCCACCACCTCGACCCCGAGTTCCCTGGCGCGGGCCAGCTTCGACCCGGGATTCGCGCCGGCAACGAGGCAGTCGGTCCGCGCGCTGACCGAACCCGTGACGCGCGCGCCGAGCCCCTGCAGGATCTTCTTCAGTTCGCTCCTTGTGAACGTCTCCAGGGATCCGGTCAGCACCACGGTCTTTCCGGCCCAGGGGCTTTCGTCGTCGGCCGGGACTTCCTCTGGTACGGCGAACTCGAAGCCCTTGGCGAGCAGGCGGTCGAGCGCGTCCGCAACTCGCGGCTCGTCCAGGAAGCCGCGAATGGCCGCCGACATCCTGGGGCCCACGCCGTGCACTTCCTCCAGCTCCTCCGGCGCGGCCCCACGGAGCGCGTCGATGCCGCGAAAGTGCGCCGCGAGGTCCCGCGCCACCGTCACGCCCACCTCCGGGATGCCCAGGCCCACCAGGAAGCGTGCCAACTCGACGTGGCGGCGTTTCCGGATCCCGGACACCAGGTTCCGCGCCGACACTTCCGCGAAGCCCTCCAGCGGGACGAGATCGTCTTCCGCCACGTCGAAGAGGTCGGCCAGCTCGGCGACGAGCCCCTGATCGACCAGCAGCGCGGCCGTCTCGGCACCCAGCCCCTCGATGTCCAGCGCGCTGCGTGCGCCGAAGTGGGTGATCCGGCCCTTCAACTGCGCGCTGCAGGCGAAGTGATTGGGGCATACCGTGAAGGGGCCCTTCGCAACCGGAGGGGTGCCACAGGACGGGCACGCGGCCGGCATCTCGAACGGTGGCCCCCTTTCCCTCCCGGCCTCGTCCACTCGCTCGACGACCTGCGGGATCACGTCGCCCGCGCGTTGGATGCGAACCCTGTCCCCCTCTCGCACGTCCTTCCGCTCGAGCTCCTCGCGATTGTGGAGCGAGGCCCGCGAGACCGTGACGCCGCCCACTTCCACCGGACGCAGGAGCGCGACTGGCGTGAGGACACCCGTGCGGCCCACCGACACGAAGATCCGGTCGATCGTGGTGATCTCCTTGCGGGGCTCGAACTTGAAGGCGATCGCCCACCTGGGGTGATGCGACGTGCTGCCCAGCCCCGACCGCGGCGCCAGCGCGTCGAGCTTCACGACCACTCCGTCGATCTCGTAGTCGAGCGTGTCGCGGTCGGCGTCGAAGCGTCGATGGTACTCAGCGATCTCGTCCACCGAGTCCACGGTTTCGATCCGTTCCGGAGTGAGCAGTCCCCATGCTTTCAGCGCCGCCAGACCGTCGGAGTCGGTGTCGAACGAGACCCCGTGGACCAACATGATGTCGTATGCGAGCACGGTCAGCGGGCGGCTCGCGGTGATGCGCGAATCGAGCTGGCGGAGTGCGCCCGAGGTGGCGTTGCGGGGGTTCTGGTAGGGCTGTTCACCGGCCTCGATGCGGCGCTGGTTGAGCGTTTCGAAGTCGCTGAGGTACATGATGGCTTCACCCCTCACCGACAGAAACGACGGAGGCGGCAGCTGGTCGTCGCGCAGGCGCAGGGGGACCGAGCGGATGGTGCGGACATTCTCGGTGACGCCTTCGCCGACGCGGCCGTTTCCACGTGTCACCGCCCGGTCCAGGACGCCGTCGACGAAGACGAGCTCCAGCGAAGCGCCGTCCAGCTTCGGCTCGAGGACGTAGCGGATTCCTTCGTCACCCAGGGCCTTGCGCAGTCGCTCGTCGAAGCGCCGTACCGTGTCGATATCCTGTGCGGAGTCCAGCGACAGCATGGGGACGGCGTGTTCGATGTTGGGAAGGCTTTCGAGCGGATCCGCGCCCACCCGTTGCGTGGGCGAATCGGCGGTGGCCAGCGATGGATGGGCCGCTTCGAGGGCCAGAAGGCGGCGGAACAGATCGTCGTATGCCGAGTCGGAAATCTCGGGCCGCGCCTCCTGGTAGTAGAGGCGGTTGTGGCGGCCGATCTCTGCGCGGAGTCGGGCGATCTCAGCCGCGGCCTCTCTGGGGCCGAGGTCCTGTAGACCTGCCCCGCCGGGCTCCCCTGTGCCAGTGTTTTCGGCGTCGTTACGGGCCATGGAAAACGCTAATCCGGGGCGTGGCGCCTGTCCATGCAGGGCGCTGCTTCTGTCCGCGCGCCGGTCTCCCGGCTTAGATTGTTGCGCCGTTGACGAGGTTCACGACACAGGAGGTTCCGGATGGAGTTGTCCCGCGGCCCGATCCGCACGTTCGCATTCGCCGTCGCCGTTGCGATGGCCGTTCCCGCCGCACTTTCCGCGCAGATGCAACCCACCACTCCCCGCGGCGCCGACGAGGGGGACGGTCCCCACGAGCGGCTCATTCTCCGTGGCGCCACGATCATCGATGGCACCGGCGCCCCGCCCATGGGACCTGTGGATATCGTGATCGAAGGCGACAGGATATCCGAGATCCAGACCGTCGGATATCCCGGCGTGCCGATCAACGAGGACCGCCGGCCCTCCGGTGCCACGAGGGAGATCGACATGACCGGCATGTTCATCATGCCCGGCTTCGTGGACATGCACGCCCACACCGGGGGCGGAGGCAAGGCCCCACAGCCCGAGTACACCTACAAGCTGTGGATGGGTCACGGGATCACCACCTCCCGCGGGGTGGGCCACGGGCCGATGATGTGGGCACTCCAGGAGAAGGCCGCCGCGGCGCGCAACGAGATCGTCGCCCCGCGCATGTTCACCTATGCGCGCCCGGGCGAGGCCTGGGACCGCGGCCCGGTCGACTCGCCCGAGAAGGCGCGCGAGTGGGTGCGCTGGGCCGCCGAGGTCGATGTGGAGGGCGCGAAGATCGACGGTCTCAAGCTTGGCGCGATGGACCCCGACATCATGGCCGCGGTGATCGACGAAGGGAAGAAGCATGGCCTCGGCAGCGTCGCCCACCTCGGCCAGATGGGCGTGGTGCGCATGACCGCCCTCGACGCCGCCGAAGTCGGGCTCGACATGATGACCCACTACTACGGCCTCATGGAGTCGATGCTCACCGACTACAGCGTGCAGGACTGGCCGCTCGACTACAACTACCAGGATGAACAGCACCGCTTCGGGAACGTCGGGCGCCTCTGGAATCAGGCCGCCGAGCCCGGGTCCGAGCAGTGGAACGACCTCATAGACCGGTTCCTGGAGCTCGACTTCGGTCTCGACCCCACGATGACCATCTACGAGGCCAGCCGTGACGTGATGCGCGCCCGCGAGGCCGATTTCCACGAAGAGTACACGCTGCCCAGCCAGTGGGACTTCTACCAGCCGTCGCGGATCGCGCACGGTTCCTACTGGTTCTACTGGACCAGCGAGGACGAGTACCACTGGAAGCGCTTCTTCAACAAGTGGATGCACTTCCTCAACGACTACAAGAACGCGGGCGGACGGGTCACGACCGGTTCCGACTCCGGCTTCATCTACAAGCTCTACGGCTTCGACTACATCCGTGAGCTCGAACTGCTGCGTGAGGCCGGCTTCCACCCGGTCGAGGTGATTCGCTCCGCGACGCTGTTCGGCGCGGAAGAGCTCCACGACCCCAAGGGGACGACCATCGACTTCGGCATTCTGCGCCCCGGCCTCAAGGCCGACATGGTCGTCGTGGACGAGAACCCGCTCCAGAACCTCAAGGTGCTCTACGGCAACGGGACCCCTCGGCTCAACGACGACACCGGCGAGACCGAGCGCGTCGGCGGCATCAAGTACACGATCAAGGACGGCATCGTCTACGACGCGCAGCAGCTGCTGGCCGACGTGCGCGAGATGGTCCGGCAGGCGAAAGCGAACCGCGCGGTCTCCGACGGAGCGAGCTAGGCCCCGCGCCAATCGAGGGTGCTTTGGATGAAGAGCGGCCAGGGTGGTCCTTCGGGGCGGATCATCCTGGCCGACAACTTCCCCGCGCTGCGGGCGATGGAGGGGGGAAGCGTCCAGCTCGTCTACGTCGATCCGCCCTTCAATGCCGGGCGGGCGCAGTCACGAACGCGCATCCGGGTCGAGCGTGACGAGGATGGTGACCGCACCGGCTTCCAGGGCGCCCGCTACCGCACCACGATCCTGGGGCGCAGCAGCTACGACGACCGCCACCCTGACTATCTCGCCTTTCTCGAACCTCGGCTTCGGGAGGCGCACAGGGTGCTTGCGCCCACGGGGTCGCTCTTCCTCCACATCGACTACCGCGAAGCGCACTACTGCAAGATTCTGCTCGACGAGATCTTCGGGCGCGCCTCGTTCATGAACGAGATCATCTGGGCTTACGACTACGGTGCGCGTTCGAAGCGCAAGTGGCCCGCCAAGCACGACACGATCTTCTGGTACGCGAAGGATCCGGGCGCGTACACCTTCAACTACGACGAGATGGACCGGATTCCGTACATGGCCCCGGGGCTGGTCGGCAGGCAGAAGGCCGCGCGCGGCAAGACGCCCACAGACGTGTGGTGGCACACGATCGTGAGTCCGACCGGCGGCGAGAAGACGGGGTATCCGACCCAGAAGCCGCTGGGGGTCCTGGAGCGTATCGTGAAGGTGCACTCCAACGCGGGGGACACCGTGCTCGACTTCTTCGCGGGCAGCGGCACGACCGGCGAGGCGGCGGCTCGCCACGGAAGGCAGTACATACTGGTGGACTCGAATCCGGAGGCGGCGCGGGTGATGGCGAAGCGGCTGGAGGGGTTCGGGGTCGAGTGCGTGGGGTTCGGCGCGGCTAGGAGACGAAATCATGAATGAGCAACAGTCATACTTCGATGACCCGACCGGGGTGACCCGTTGGACGACGTACTTCCTCTATGCATCCATGCTCGTTTCGCTCCTCTCGGGATGGAACTACTTCGGCGAGTTGCCCGGCTATGGGGGCGAGGATTCCCCGGCAACATTTTCGGCACTCGGAATTGCCTGGGCATTCGGTCGAATCGCGATCATGCTCATCACCGCGATCCTCGTACTCACCTGGATTCACCGAGCCAACTTCAATGCCAGACAGCTCGGTGCGGTCGACATGAGATTCACGCCGGGGTGGGCCGTGGGCTGGTACTTCATCCCCGTCGCGTGGTTCTGGAAACCGTACCAGGCCATGAAGGAAATCTGGCTGGCGAGCGCCAGCCCGTCGGATTGGCGCGGAAGACCGGCATCGCCCTTGTTGCTCTGGTGGTGGATCTTCTGGATCGTGCCGTTCTGGGGGGTGTCCCTGGTGGATTGGTGGGCAGGACGCCGCCTCGACGAGAGGGGTGCCGAGATCGTGCAGGCGAGTACGGGGATCGCGAGTGCCCTGATGGACACTGCGTTGGCCCTGATTCTCATTGCGATCATCCGCCGCGTGCACCACAATCAGATGGCGCACCACAGGAGGCAGGTTGCCGATGGTACCTGACCAACAGGCCGAGTTTTTGGAGTCGCCGACGCCGCGGTCCGTGTTTCAGGATCCGACGAGCCTGGCGAATCAGGCCAGGGGATTCCTGTGTGTCAGCGTGTTCGCCGCACTCATGGGCATCCAGCACCATGCTCGCGCCTATCGGTCGTTTTCTGAAACCGGCGAGTCACTGGCGTCGCCGGAAGTCTGGGGCTTCCGCATCTTTCTGGGGCTGGCCGCGCTGATCACCGCCGTTGTCGTTTCCAGGTGGATCTACAGGGCCAACAGCAACGCCCGCGCGCTCGGTGCTGCGGAGATGGCGTTCACTCCGGGGGGTGCCGTCGGGTGGTACTTCGTCCCGATTGCGAACTTCTGGAAGCCCTACCAGGCCATGAGAGAGATCTGGAAGGCGAATGCGAGTCCGTCCGCCTGGCAGCGACAGCGGGTATCGGCGCTGCTGCCTTGCTGGTGGCTGCTCACGATCGCGGCACCGTCGACAGCGGGCTGGGTGACCTGGGCGGTGCGGAGAGGCATGGACGGCATCGACGAAGGGGCCGCCGAACATCTGGGCGAGGCGGTATCCCAGGGCGTCCTGATTCCGGCAAGCCTGCTCCTGTTCGTGATCATCAGCAGGGTCCATCACATGCAGATGATGCACTACCGGCGGCGGCGCTCGGCGGGAACCCTGCCATCGGCGGAATCCGCGGCGGGGAAGGTGCGCGACGGGGGCTGAACGGAACTCTACGCCCGAGCCAGGCGCCGTTGATCAGACCTGGTCGGCCCGGCGCAGCTCCACCGCGGTGCCGTAGCACATCATTTCGGCGCCACCACGGCTCACTTCGGCGGACTGGAAGCGCACGCACAGGATGCCGTTGGCGCCGAGGGCCTCGGCGTCGGCGATCATTCGGTCCACCGACTGCTCCCTGACCTCGGCGAGCAGCTTGGTGTACTCGAACACCTCGCCGCCGGCGATGTTGCGCAAACTGGCGATCAGATCCTGGCCCAGGTGGCGGACTCGCACGGAGCTACCCCTGACCAGTCCAAGGGTGCGGGTCACCCGGTATCCCGCAACGGTTTCGGTCGTGGCCACGATCATCGTTGCACGTTCCGGTACGGGTCCGTGCCGTACGCCCTGTAGCGGTCCCAGATCACATTGGCGAGCAGTACGAGGATGCCGATCGCGACGCCCCCGGTCGCGAGCTTGACCACGATCCCCGACGGTGACCGGGCGAAGGACCATGCGCCGTAGGCGAGCCAGGCGACGGTGCCGGCAATGGTCAGGATCCACCCCACCGGCTGGGTGATCCGGGACCTGATGCGGTCCCATACGGAATCGGCACGGTAGTCGGCAAACGACAGATCCTGGAATTCTTCCTTCATCGAACGGAACAGGGCCACCTCGCGACGCAGTTCGCTCGACGTCTCCAGGAATCGCTCCACTTCCGCCCTCTTCTCCGGAGACACCTCTCCGTCGAGAAAGCGCATCAGGTCTTCCTGGTTGACCTTTGCAGGAATGTTCTTGCTCATGGATCCGTCCCGCGATTCTCCCGCCGATCTTCCGAGTCGAACTGGTCGTCTTTCGACGGAGCGACGTCCGCGCCCCCACGCAACACGTTCGCCAACGCCCGCCGGGCATGGAAGAGGCGGCTTGCTACGGTACCCTCCGGGATTTTCAGTATTCCAGCGATCTCGCCGTAGCGAAATCCTTCGATTTCCTTCAGTACGAGCACCTCGCGGTGGTCTTCACTCAGTTGTTCCAGCGCCTTCCAAAGCCGTTCCCGTGCTTCCCTCCGTTCGCGGATCCGATCCGGACGCTTTTCCGGATCGGAAGGCCGCATCTCCAGACGCTCGTCCAGGGCTTCGAGCCGAAAGCGCACGTTGCGGCTGCGAAGCGCGTCCCTGCACTGGTTGCGGAGAATCTGAAAGAACCATGGTCCGAACGGCCGTTTGAGGTCGAATCGCCCCAGGGAACGCCAGGTTTTGACGAAGGCGTCCTGCAGCGCATCCATGGCGTCGTCCTGATTCCCCATCATGCCCAGGGCCACCCGCAGGCCCGGTCGTTCGTAGGCTCTGACAATCGGTTCGAAGAAGCGGGCATCGCCCGCCTGACACTTTCGCAGGAGTTCCCTCTCCAGGTCAGGGAGCAAGCTTCCTCCAGGTTGGATTCGAAGGCATGAATCGGGTACGAGCGGTGCACCGGAATCATTCTAACGGATCGGGGGACTGGCGGGCTGCCGGCCCGATACACACTTTGCGTTCCAGTTTGCACCATTCCCGCACCCGATCGAACAGGAAGAACATGGAACCCGCATGTACCCGGCGCTGGCGCGCCATCTTCGTGATCCTGACCGCCCAGCTGCCCTGTACGATCGCCGCCGGCCCTTCCGCCGCGCAGGAGGTGGAGTACCCGGCGGGTTTCGACGAGGAGGCCACCTACTACCCCGAAGCCCTGGGTCCTCTGACCCGCCCAATCACGACGAAGTCGTTCCGTGCGCAGCAGTTCTTCGACCAGGGCGTCCAGATGATGTACGCCTTTACGCCCCTTCGGGCGGCCCGGTCCTTCCGCCAGGCCCAGAAGGAGGACCCCGAGTGCGCGATGTGCTTCTGGGGCGAAGCGTGGGCATGGGGCCCCTACCTGAACGGGGGCATGGGCCCCGACGATGCCCCGCGGGCGTATGAGAATATCGTGAAGGCCCGGGAACTCGCGCCGGAGCACGCCAGCGAGGTGGAGCAGGCCCTGATCGAGGCTACGGCGGTTCGGTATGTGCCCGAACACGACGATGTAGTGCGCAAGCAGCTGGACTCGGCCTACGCCCGGGCAATGGCAGAGGTATACGAGCGGTTTCCCCACGATCTGGACGTGGGCACGCTCTACGGTGAGTCGCTGATGCTGCTGGAGCCGCGCCGGGGCCGCTGGGACATCGAAAAGCCGGCTGTGAAGAAGATCCACGGCATTCTCGAGGCCGTTCTTGCGATGGACATCACGCATCCGGGGGCCTGCCACCTGTACGTCCACGCCACCGAGCCCACCGTCCAGCCCGAAAGGGCCGAGGCGTGCGCGGACCATCTCGGTCCCTCGATACCCGGGGCAAGCCACATCCAGCACATGCCGTCCCACACGTACAACCGCGTCGGGCGCTGGGGTGACGCTGTCCGGGCCAACCTCGCCGCATGGCACTCGGATCTGCGCGCCGAAGAAGACATTGCGTGGGCCATCTACCCCTCGCACAACCTTCACATGCTCCTCTTCGCGGCCTCGATGGACGGCCAGGGAGCGGTGGCCGTCCAGGCCGCGAAGGACTACGGCAAGATCGTCCCCAGCGGGAACTTCTATGAGAGCATGACGTTGCTCCGGTTCGGCCGCTTCGACGAGATCCTCGAACTGGACGATCCGCCCGAGGGCGGCATTCAGCGAGGATTCTGGGACTTCGCGCGGGGCTACGCGTATCTGCGCCACGACGAGCCGGGACGCGCCTCCGTCTACCTGGAGCGGGTGCGGCAGGCGGCCGAGGACACGCCCGGGAGCGAGAGCTTCCGGGGCCACTCCGCTGCCGACCTGCTGGGTGTCGTCGCGGGGATCCTCGAGGGTGAGATCCTTCGGCATGAGGGCGATCCACAGGGTGCAATCGAGGTCCTGGAGACCGCGATCGCCGTCGAGGACGGACTGCGCTACGACGAGCCCGAGCCGCTGAACTTCTCGGCGCGGCACTGGCTGGGCGATCTCTTGCTGGAACTCGGACGCTTCGAGGCCGCGGAAGGCGTGTTCGAGGCTGCGCTCGAAGACCATCCCCGGAACGGGTGGTCGCTGTTCGGTCTCGAAGCCGCCTTGCGCGCTCAGGATCGCTCGGACGACGCTGACGCGGTGCATAAGCGCTTCGAGGACTCCTGGGCCAGATCGGACACGTGGATCAGGGGGGCGATCTTCTAGTCCCAACGCACATAAGTGTTTGTTCAGCAATGTGTTAAGTGTTGCTGAACCCCTGGCGCGCTGCCGCTTGATCCGACTTGACGCGAGGGGACCCCTCGGGTAGCTTTGGTGTCCCTAACAATAATGATTCTTATTATCGAATACTCGGAGCCTGCTGGATGAACGACAAAGCAGTCCTCTCGGTGACCGGCCTCCGCGCCAGGGTGGCCGAAGAGGATCTCGATATTCTGAGGGGCGTGGACCTGACCATCCGTCCCGGCGAGGCCCACGCAATCATGGGTCCCAACGGGTCCGGCAAGAGCACGCTGGCGAAGGTCGTCGCGGGTCATCCGGCCTACGAGCCCACGGCCGGCGCGGTGGTCTTCCAGGGCGAGGACCTCCTCGAGCTGGAACCGGACGAGCGATCCCAGGCCGGAATCTTCATGGCCTTCCAGTACCCGATCGCCATTCCCGGCGTCTCGATCGCCAACTTCCTGCGCACCGCGCTGCAGGCGAGGCTGGGGGACGACGAGGAACTTGATCTTTTCGACTTCCAGGAACTCCTCATGGAGCGGATGGAGCTGCTGGACATGGACCCCTCCTTCGCCCAGCGGCCGATCAACGACGGGTTCAGCGGAGGAGAGAAGAAGCGCAACGAGATCCTGCAGATGGCCGTGCTGAAGCCCGCCCTGGCCTTGATGGACGAGACGGACTCGGGGCTGGACATCGACGCGCTCAAGGTCGTCGCCCAGGGGGTGAACACGCTTCGCAAAGAGAACCCCGACATGTCGGTGCTTCTCATCACCCACTACCAGCGGATCCTCAACTACATCATCCCCGACGTGGTGCACGTCATGTACAAGGGCAGGATCGTGGAGTCCGGGGGGCCCGAGGTGGCCATGGAGCTCGAGGCGCGCGGGTACGAGGAATACAGAATAGCACATGCAGTCTGACCGCAGCGTCAGTTGACACGCAGCGGCCGGCTGGCGGTAGCAAGGAGAAGCTGATGCCCAGCAACGAAGTCATACAGGGACTGGGGCTTGATGACTACAAGTTCGGATTTGTTACCGATTCCGAGCCTGTGTTTCGCACGAGACCCGGTCTGGACACCGACATCGTTCGACAGATTTCGGGGCGCAAGGACGAGCCGGCCTGGATGCTCGCACGACGCCTCAAGGCGCTGAAGATCTACGAATCGAAGCCCATGCCCGAGTGGGGCGGCGACCTGTCCGAATTGCAGGAGACGCTCGACCAGACCTACTTCTACGTCAAGCCGCAGGAGCAGATGGAGCGGTCCTGGGACGACGTCCCCGAGAACATCAAGCTGACCTTCGAGAGGCTGGGCATTCCCGAGGCCGAGCGGAAGATCCTGGCCGGCGTCGGGGCCCAGTACGACTCCGAGATGGTCTACCACTCGCTGAAGGAGGAGTGGGAGGCGAAGGGCGTGATCTTCGATTCGATCGAGGACGGGCTGAAAAACCACCCTGAGCTGTTCCGCAAGTACTTCGGAACCGTGATTCCCGCGGCGGACAACAAGTTTGCGGCGCTCAACTCGGCGGTCTGGTCGGGGGGATCCTTCGTCTACATCCCGCCGGGGGTTCAACTCGAGACGCCGCTCCAGGCCTACTTCCGCGTCAACCAGGAGCGTCTGGGGCAGTTCGAGCGCACGCTCATCATCGCCGACGAGGGCTCGCGTGCGCACTACATCGAGGGGTGCACGGCGCCGATCTACTCGACCGATTCCTTCCACTCCGGGGTGATCGAAATCGTCGTCAAGAAGGACGCCTACTTCCGTTACACGACGATCCAGAACTGGTCGAACAACATGTACAACCTGGTGACCCAGCGCGCGCTGGTGCACCGGGGTGCCCACATGGAATGGCTCGACGGCAATCTCGGCTCCAAGCTCACCATGAAGTACCCGTCCTGCTACCTGATGGAAGAAGGCGCACACGGCGACATTCTGTCGATCGCGTATGCCGGTGACGGACAGCACCAGGACACGGGCGGCAAGGTGATCCATGTCGCGCCCAACACCTCCTCCAGCATCGTGTCCAAGTCGATCTCCAAGGGGACGGGCCGTTCTTCATACCGGGGCCTGTGCAAGGTCTACGACGGCGCCACCAACGCGAAGTCGAACGTCGAGTGCGACGCGCTTCTCATCAACGAGACCTCCCGCACCGATACGTTCCCCTACATCGAGATCGACGAACGCAGCGCCTCGGTGGGTCATGAGGCGACCGTTTCGAAGGTGGGCGACGAGCAGCTCTTCTACCTCATGAGCCGGGGCATGGACGAGGCCGAGGCCATGGCGCTCATCGTGCGAGGGTTCATCGAGCCGATCGCCAAGGAACTGCCACTCGAGTATGCGGTCGAGCTGAATCGGCTGATCGAACTCGAAATGGAAGGGAGCGTCGGGTGAGCCGCCTGGCATCTGCGCCGGAGCGCGCCGACTCGAGCGGGGCCGAGGACCAGGGCCAGATCGAAGGAGCTTCCTCGGAGCGCGCAACAAAAAACGTTGCGCGCTCTCCCGGAGGCACGGCGGCGGAGCCGGAGTGGCTCACGAGTCGTCGCGCCGACGCGTGGGACCTGTACCTCTCGACGCCGCTGCCCTCCACCCGCTCCGAGGAATGGCGCTACACCGACGTCGCTCGAATGCTCCCGCTCGACGAGCTGGCCCCCCCGGTGCCGGAGTTGTCGGGTCCCGCAATCTCGAACGGGGACGGCCCGGTCCCGGAACCGTTGCGGCGGGCCATGGCGCAGGATCGGGACAGTGCCGGCCGGGTCATCGACATCGACGGTTCCGCGGTCTCGGTCGAGTTGCAGGAGTCGCTCGCCGCACAGGGGGTAGTGCTGTCGTCGCTCAGCGAGGCCGTCCGCAGCGGCGACCCGCTGCTGGAGTCGCTGCTTGCGACCAGGGCGGTTCCGGCCTCGGACGGAAAATTCGCGGCAATGAACGCCGCACTCTGGACCGACGGGGTCTTTCTGAAGATCCCCCGCAACGTCCAGCTCGAGCGCCCCATACGACTCAGCCGCTGGGTGTCGCACCCGGGCACGGCCACGTTTACGCGCATCCTCATAGTGGCCGAAGACCACAGCCGGGTCTCGTTCGTCGACGAGATCCTCTCGCCCGACTTCGAAGCGGTCACGCTCGTCAACACCGCCGTCGAACTCTTCTCCCACGCCGGTGCACAGATTCAGTACGTGTCCCTTCAGCGCATGGGGAAGGGCGGCTTCTACCTCGCCAACCAGCGCACCCTGGCAAAGCGCGATTCCACGCTCGACACCCTCAACGTCGCCCTGGGGGGATCGGTCGGCCGCGTCGATCTGAATGCGCGCCTCCTTGGCCCCGGTGCCAACAGCGACATGCTGGGCCTGTATTTCGGCGATCACGACCAGCACTTCGACTTCAACACCAGCCAGGACCACGTCGCGCCCAACGCGCACAGCGACCTGTTGTACAAGGGTGCGCTCGACGACTCGGCGCGGGGCGTCTTCCGCGGAGTCATCCGCGTGCACGAGGGCGCCCAGCGCACCGACGCGTACCAGACCAACCGCAACCTGCTCCTCTCGGAACGGGCCGCCGCGACCTCACTGCCCAACCTGGAGATCGAAGCCGACGACGTGCGCTGCTCTCACGGAGCCACGGTAGGCCAACTGGACGCCGAGTCCCTCTTCTACCTGATGAGCCGGGGCCTCGACCGGGAACAGGCCGAGCGCCTCGTAGTGCTGGGTTTCCTGGGCGAGGTTCTCGACAGACTGCCCATGGGGGGTGTGGTCGAAAAGGTGACGAAGGCCATCGAGGTGAAGTTGGGTCATGTGAGGTAGGGCGACGACATGTTCACAAGGAAGACGGCCAAGCCGAAGTCAGGGTGGATCAGGGTAGCGGCGGCCGATGAAGTGCCACCGGACGGGCTCAGGGCGGTGCAGACCGATGGCGGCCCGATCGTGCTGGTGAATGTCGACGGTCACATCTACGCGCTCGAAGACCGTTGCTCGCACCAGGACTATCCCCTTTCGGCGGGCGAAGTCGAGGACGGACAGATCGAGTGCTCCTTCCACGGAGCAAGGTTCGACGTCTGCACGGGCAGGGCTACGCAGCTTCCTGCAATCACACCCGTTCGTACCTTCGAAACCGAGGTGCGGGATGATTCCGTCTACGTTCTGCTGGACTGACTGTCCGCCCGGTTCCACAGGCTGAGAGGGAACCCCGAATGCAGGTCGCCAGCGCCCTCGATGTGAACGCCCTCAGACGGGATTTCCCGATCCTCGACCAGATCGTGGACGGCAAGCCGCTGGTGTACCTGGACAACGCCGCATCGTCCCAGAAGCCGCGGCAGGTCATCGAGGCGATCTCGCGCTACTACCTGCGGGACCACGCCAACGTTCACCGTGGCGTTCACGAACTCGCGCGCCGGGCGACCGAAGCCTACGAGAACAGCCGGACCCGTGTCGCCCGGTGGGTGAACGCCGGGGACGCGCACGAGATCGTATGGACCCGCGGAACGAGCGAAGCACTCAACCTGGTGGCCTTTTCGATCGGACAGGCGCGGGTGGGGCCCGGAGACGAGGTCGTCCTTTCGGAGATGGAGCACCATTCCAATCTGGTTCCGTGGCAGCTCCTCGCGGCCCGCTCCGGCACCCGGCTCCGGTACGTCGGGCTTACCGACGACGGTCACCTGGATCTCGACCAGCTCGAGGGTCTTCTCGGATCCCGCACCAGGGTCGTTTCCCTTCCGCACGTCTCCAACGCCCTGGGCACTATAAACCCCGTCCGCGAAATCGGTGCCATGATCAGGAGCCGGAGCGACGCGGTGTATATCCTGGACGGTGCCCAGGGCGCCCCGCATCTGTCCGTCGACGTCCGGGCGGTGGGGTGCGACTTCTACGCCTTCTCCGCTCACAAGATGTGCGGCCCGACGGGCATGGGGGCCCTGTGGGGAAGGAGGGCGCTGCTGGAGGAGATGCCACCCTACCAGGGGGGCGGCGAGATGATCGAAAAGGTGTCACGACAGTCGAGCACCTGGGCGGAGGTGCCTCACAAATTCGAGGCGGGAACGCCCAACATCGCGGGCGCGGTGGGTATGGCCGCGGCGGCGGACTACCTGGAAGGCATCGGCCTGGACGCGATCCACGAACACGAGATGGCGCTTACCCGCACCGCAATGGGCCTGCTCGCCGAGGTGGACGGGCTCCGCATTCTCGGACCGGCCAGCCCGAAAGAAAGGGCGGGGGTCATACCCTTCGTCATCGACGGCACCTCCGCACAGGACGTGGCGACCATCCTCGATGCACAGGGCATCGCGGTGAGGGCCGGGCATCACTGCGCGCAACTCGTTGTAGACCGCTACGGCCTGTCTGCAACGACCCGGGCATCCTTCTACCTTTACAACAGCAACGAAGAGGTGCATCGGCTGGCCGAAGGGGTCCGAACCGCGCGGGAATTCCTGCTGTCCTGAATCACGGAACCCCCGAAGCTCCACACCTGAACTTGAGAGAGAAGGGGAATCTCTTGTCCGCACCGACAGAACACACTCATGCCGGGCCATCGTCCATCGGCCTGTACCCATCCGGCATTCGCCGCAGCGCTTGTGCGCTCACACTCCTGATCCTGGCAACCGCTTGCGGTGGGGACTCAGCAGAGGAAGCACCGCCCGAGCCCGATCCCTTCGTATCGACGGAGAGCCCTCGCGAATCGATGACGGAAGTGGACTACGGTGAGTTCGATCCATCCGAGGTCGCGCTCAGCATGCCGTGGACCCGCAACACGATCTCCCGCGATCCGGACCCGGAGGACGCCCCCGCGCGCCTGACCGATGTGAGCACCTCCCGCTCCCGCGGCTACGACCGGGTCGTCTTCTCCTTCTCTCCGGCGCTGCCTGGATACCGGTTCACGCAAACGGCGGAATCCGGCGGCGGCTGTGACGGAACGGAACCGCTTTCCGATGCGCCGGGACATGTTGTAGTCGAGTTCACGCGCGCGGTGTCCAATGAAGGCGGCTCGCCACTGGTCGGAGACCGAAACCGCTCAACCGACTTCCCTGCCCTGGCCGACGCCGTTCAGGCCTGTGACCAGGACGACACCGTCAGATGGATCCTTGGCACGAGCGGGGTGGTAGACTACCGTATCCTGGAGATCATGGGTGAGCCGCGGCTGGTGGTGGATCTGCGTCACCCATAGCAGCCATTTGCGGGACTGGAGCAAGACGCTGTGAGCCGGTTGCCGTCGAAGCAGGTGTGGCGTCTCAGCGCACTGTTGGGACTGTTTGCCCTCGCATCCTGCGGGGATGCGGCAACGACACTGCCCCCGGATCCGATCCCCCCTGAGCCTCCCCTCCTGGCGGAATGCCGAAGTGGAATGGCCAACCAGTACCCGTGCAACGGCGTGGACCTGGTCTCGAAGCTCGAAATGCACCAGATCGGCGCCGAATCGACGGTCAGCGACCTCTGGGGTTGGACCGATCCGGCAACCGGAACGGAGTGGACACTGGTCGGGCATTCCAGCGGCACCTCCTTCGTGGGGCTCCTGGATCCCCGGAAGCCCTTCTACGCCGGCGTGCTGCCCATGACCGAGGGCGCAAGTTCCAGCGTCTGGCGCGACATCAAGGTATACAGGGACCACGCCTTCATCGTGTCGGACGGCGCCGGACCCCACGGCATGCAGGTATTCGACCTCACGCAACTGCGCAGTGTCAGCAACGCGCCGGCGACTTTCACGGCGTCGGCGCACTACGACAACGTCGCCAGCGCGCACAACATCGTCATCAACGAGGAGACGGGGTTCGCCTACGTCGTGGGCAGCAACAGCGGCGGCGAGACCTGTGGTGGCGGCCTTCACATGATCGATGTTCGCGCGCCCGGCAACCCGGTGTTTGCCGGCTGCTTCTCCGACCCGAATACCGGGTTTTCGCAGACCGGGTACACGCACGACGCCATGTGCGTGGTCTACAACGGACCCGACGCCGAATACCGGGGCCGGGAGCTCTGTTTCGGAGCCAACGAAACCGCGCTGAGCATCGCCGACGTTTCCGACAAGGAGTCGCCGACCCCGATCTCCGCCACTCGCTATCCGCTCTCGGGGTACACCCATCAAGTCTGGCTCGATGCCGCCCACGAATACCTGTACATGAACGACGAGTTCGACGAATTCGACGCCTTCTCGCAAACGAGGACACTGGTCTGGGATATCAAGGAACTCGGTGACCCCATCCTGGCCGCCGAATTCCTCGGGGCGACCCCCGCGACCGACCACAACCTGTACATCCGCGGAGACCTGCTCTACCAGTCGAACTACCGCGCCGGACTGCGGATCCTCAACATCGAGGACCGGGAGAATCCTCGTGAGATGGCCTACTTCGACGTGGAGCCGGCCGACGACCTGCCCGGCTTCGAGGGTACCTGGAGCAACTACCCGTTCTTCGCGACCAGAATCATCCCTGTGACCTCCATGGGCGGGGGCGTATTATTCCTCAGACTCTCCGGAAACTGACGCCCGCGCTGGAGACTGACCAACGTTGAGCCGGAGCCTCCCCAAGGATGGCCGGACTGCCCTGGAGGTGACCATGAGACCGACGTCCCCTGCCCCCGGTATACCCGTTGACCACAGTGCATGTTGGATTCCCCTGATCGTTCTGGCGGCCGCGTGCGGCGGCAACGACGACAGTGCCGACGTGCTGCTGGCCGGAGGCTCGGTCCTGGACGGCACCGGGAGCGAACCCGTGGTCGCCGATGTCGCGGTTGCCGGAGACCGCATTGTGTTCGTGGGCGACGCGGACGCGGCCGGGATGACCGCCACCGATACCGTCGACGTGAGCGGGCTGGCGGTCACGCCGGGTTTCATCGACATGCACTCGCACGCCGAGCTGAACGCCGAACACGGTCGCGATGCGCGCGCCTTTCTCTTCCAGGGCATCACGACGGTGGCGCTGGGAATGGACGGGGGCGGCAGTGCGGAGGTCGCGGCGCAGCTGGCAGCCTGGGAGGAGGACGGAATCGGCGTGAACGCGTTCCTTTTCGTGGGGCACAACTCGGTGCGGGCGTGGGTTATGGGGATGGCGGACCGCGCACCCACTTCCACGGAACTCGACGAGATGAGGGGGCTGGTGCGCCAGGGCATGGAGGAGGGCGCGTACGGCCTGTCGTCGGGGCTGTTCTACCTGCCGGGCAACTACGCCGAGACGGAGGAAGTCATCGAGCTGAACCGTGTCGCCGCAGAGTACCCGGGAGCCATTTACGACACCCACGACCGCGACCTGGGGGCGGCCTATCCCCCCTTCGGATATCTCGAGTCCACCGCCGAGGGCATCAGGATCGGCGAAGAAGCCGGGACCAAGGTCATCTTCAGCCACTTCAACGCCCAGGGCGCCCACAACTACGGGCGCGCGCCCGAGGGAGCCGCGCTGATCGAGGCTGCGCGGGCCCGGGGAGTCGAAGTCGCGGGGGCCCATCACTCCTACACCGCCACGCAGTCGAACCTGCGCTCGTACACGATTCCGGGGTGGGCCGCAGCCGGGGGCGACACGGCGATGGTGCGGCGCTTCGACCACCCCGACACGGTGGGGATCCTCGATGCGCAGACGCGTGAGATGCTGGCGATTCGGGGAGGCGCCGACCGCATTCTCTTCGCAGACCGGCGCCCCGACCTGAACGGCAAGACGCTGCGGCAGTTGGCGGACGAGTGGGGGCTGGACGCTCCCGCGACCGCCCGCCGGATCCTGCGCGACGGGAATGCCGCGGTGATGAATCTGGGACTCTACGACGGCGAGAACCTCCGTTATCTGGCGCAGCGGGACTGGATGATGACCTGCACCGACGGCCGGGACCCGGGCCCGACGCGCCCCGTCACGCACCCCCGCGCGTTCGGGTCGTTTACCAGGAAGATTCGTGACCTGGTGCTGGACGAACAGTTGATCACGCTGCCATTCACGGTGCGCTCCATGACCGGCCTCGCGGCCGACTTCCTCGAATGGGACGATCGCGGGTATCTTCGCGAGGGTTACGCCGCCGACATCACCGTTCTGGACCTGGAGGCCGTGGACGACATGGCGACCTACGAGAACCCCCACCAGTACTCGCGCGGGACGGTGCACGTGCTCGTGAACGGGGTATTCGCGGTGCGCGACGGCGAGGCCACGATGGCCCTCGCGGGGCGTCCGCTCCTTCGCGGCGGCGTGGTGTACGGCGGCGAGGTCTCCGATGGCGGGCAGTGAGGTCCTTGCGTCGCGGGACGGCGCGCTGCTGATCCTTACGCTGAACCGGCCCCACCGCCTGAACGCGGTCAACGTCGGGCTATACGAGGGCCTGGTGCGACAGCTGGAGGGCGCCGAGGCGGACGGCGACGTCCGCTGCGTGGTGCTGACCGGTGCCGGGCGCGCCTTCTGTGCGGGCGCCGATCTCAAGGAGCACCGCGACAGGGACCCCACGATGGACGAGCGGCGCTACTACGCCGGCATCGCCCAGCGCGCCAACCACCTCATTCAGACGATCGGCACGCCGGTGGTCGCGGCGGTGAACGGGCACGCGATCGGCGCGGGGCTGGAGCTGGCCCTTTCGGCGGACCTGGCCATCGTGGCCGAGGAGGCGAAGCTGCGCCTGCCCGAGGTCGCGCTGGGGACCTTTGTGGGCGGTGGGGCCGTGTACACCCTGTCCGACCGGGTAGGCGTGCCCAGGGCGCGCGAGATCATCTACCTGGGCGATTTCTTCTCGGGCGTGGATGCGGCCGCGTGGGGTGTTCTCAACCGCGCGGTGCCGGTTGACGAGGTTCTGCCCGAGGCGATGCGGTTGGCACGACGTCTCGCCCGGCGCGCGCCCATCCCGCTGGCTGCCGTGAAACGCCTGATCGGCCCCGCGGCGACCATGTCCCGGGAAGAGGCGCTCGAGCGTGAGCAAGTCGTCCTGGAGGAGATCTTCGGCACCTCCGACTGGCGTGAGGGTCTCACGGCGTTTCACGAGAAGCGACGTCCCGACTACAAGGGGAAATGACGCTCGAACCCATCTTCGAGCCTCGCTCGATCGCGGTCGTAGGGGCCAGCGCCAACCCCACGAAGCGAGGCCACCAGATCCTCCGCGCCCTGGGAGAGTCCGGGTACGCGGGACGCGTCTACGCGGTGAACCGGGGCGGCGGGAGCATCCTCGGGCAGCCGGTCTACAGGGCGGTGGCGGAGTTGCCGGAAGCGGCGGACCTGGCCGTGATCTGTACGCCGGCGGTCACCGCGCCCGATCTCGTGCATGCGTGCGGCGAGCGTGGCATCGCGGGCGCGGTGGTGCTGGCGGTCGGGTTCGGCGAGTCCGGGGCAGATGGGGCACGGCTGGAGGCACGGCTCCGCGACGCGGCCAGGGACGGCAGGGTGCGTGTCGTCGGGCCGAACACTTCCGGACTGCTCAACCTGCCCAGGGGCGTCAACCTGATTGGCGCGCGCGGGGTCCGGCCCGGCGGGATCGCGCTCCTGGTGCAGTCGGGGAACATCGCGCTCGATCTCATGACGCAGATAACCGAACAATCGCGCATGGGCATCTCGATCTGCGTCGGCCTGGGCAACGAGGTGGATGTGGGATTCGGCGAAGTGCTCGAGTACCTCGGCGACCACGACGACACGCATGTCGTCATCGCGCACATCGAGGGCTGCAGGGACTCTCGCGCGCTCCTGGCCGCGGCATCGGCGGTCACACGGCGGAAGCCCGTGGTGGTCATCAAGTCCGGCCGGACGGCCGCCGGTGCCCACGCTGCACTTTCGCACACGGGCGCGGTTGCGGGCCCCTACGATCGCCTGCGGGCCGGGTTTGCCCAGGCAGGCGTGGTCGAGGTCGGGCGCACCGACGAACTGCTTCACGTGGCGGCGACTCTGAGATCGCAACCTCCCGGGCCGCCCGGAACCGGGGTCACCGTCCTGTCGGACGGAGGGGGCCAGAGTACGCTGGTGGTGGACACGCTGCAGGAGATGGGTGTGCCCCTCGCCAGCCTCGCGCCGGCGACATCCGCGGAGTTGCGCAACCGTCTCGGCCCGGCCGCCGCCGTGGACACTCCGGTCGATGTCGCGGGAGCCGCGGATGCGGATCCGGGGGTCTTCGCGCGCGCCCTGGAGGTGCTTGCCGCCGATCCGGCCGTGGGGGTGGTGCTCCTGGTCGGCCTGTTCGGGGGCTATGGGATCCGCTTTTCGGAAACGCTCGCGGAAGTCGAGGCTGCCGCGGCGAAGTCGATGGCGACCGGCATGCGTGCACTGGGCAAGGGACTCGTCGTTCACTCCCAGTACGCGTCGCATTCCAGCGCGGCGCTGGATGCCCTTCGCGAGGCCCGGGTTCCCGTGATCGGGTCGCTGGAGGTTGCGTGCCGTGCGGCGGCGAAGCTGCAGCGGCGCGGTGAGAGGCTCAACGCGCCGCGGCCACCCTGGCGCCCCGGCCGGGTGGCAATCGCATCGCCGCATCAAGTCATCGTGACATCACGGCGCGAGAGGCGCATCACCCTCACGGAAGCCGAGTCGCGCGCGCTTCTGGAGGAGGCAGGGCTGGTGTTTGCATCGATCGAGGCCGCAAGGTCAGCCGAGGAAGCCGCCGACGCAGCCTCGCGCGCTGGCGGTCCGGTCGCGGTCAAGCTTCTTTCGCGCCACATCACCCACAAGTCGGACGCCAGTGGCGTGATGCTGAACGTGGCCGGCGAAGACGAGGCCCGCATCGCTTTCGCGAGAATCACCGCAAACGCCCGCACGTACGCACGCTCACGGGGGCTCCCGCCCGAGGACTACACCGCGATCGTGTCACCGATGTTGCCAACACCGGTCGCCGAACTGCTGGTGGGCGCCTGCCGCGACCCCCAACTGGGACCCGTGCTGACGGTGGGAGCCGGAGGCGTGTGGGTCGAGGTATTGCGCGACGTGGCGCACCGTGTGCTGCCGGTCGACGAGGCCGAACTGGAAGCCGCGATCGGGGAGCTGAAAGTCAGCGCGCTGCTGGCGGGCACGCGTGGTGGCACCGCCGTGCAACTCGGCCCGATCGTGCGGGCGGCTGCAGGGGTTGCAGAGTGCGCCATGCGTTGGCCGGACGTGGCCGAGGTCGAGGTCAACCCGCTTTTCGTCTACCCGGACCGCGCCGTGCCGGTGGATGCCAGGGTGGTGCTGGGGAGCGAGAGTCAACGCCGGCGGCCCTGACCGCCCCCACCCGCGTCAGGGCTGCAGCGCCACCTTGACCGCACCGCTGCGGCGGTGGTCGTACGCGGAGCGCAGCGCGTCGCGGTACTGCTCCAGCGGGTACACGTGGGTGACCAGACCGCCCAGCGCGCGGGGGTCGTCCCGCATCCGGGCCAGGGCAACTTCGAACGTGTGCACCCGGCGCCCCTCCCACTCTTCGGCACCGTAGCCTACGTATCCCTGCAGCCGCAGCTCCTTCGCCCACAGAAAGGTCAGGTCCAGCTTGCGGATCTGTCCGGCGCACCCCAGCACCACGATCTGCCCGCGCGCCGTAGCGAAGCCGATCGACTGGGCCAGACTGGGCTGGTTGCCCACGCAGTCGAAGACCAGGTCGAATCCGCCGCCCGCGTAGACCTCGGGCCCGACCACGGGCATGTACGCCCGCGCCCCCGTGTCGATCAGCGCCTGCCTCGCCTCGTCGCCCGGCGTGATCGTCTCGTCGGCCCCCAGCGCCGCCGCCAGCTCGACCTCGTGCGGACGCTTGGCCTGGGCCACCAGCCGACCCTCGTAGCCCAGCGTGCGCAGCGCCCAGATCGTGCCGAATGCGATCGCCCCGCTCCCGATCACGAGAATCGGCCCCGGCGACCGCAGCGCACCGCTCCGCAGCACCCCGTGCACACCGATCGACAGCGGTTCCGTCAGCACGGCCACACGGTCGGGCACGTCATGCGGGACCGTGAAGACCTGCCGCCTGTGTGCGATCATCTCCTCGCCCCAGCCGCCCGCGAGGTCGCGGTGGTAGCCGATCGTCAGGCCGGGTGCCAGTGGCCGGCCAAGTTCCAGTCCAACACCCGGGCCCCGATCCGCGGCCACGTGACCGTCAGCGTCCCGCATGGGATGGGCGTCTCCCGCAGGCGCACCCTCTTCGCCCGACAGCTCGCAGGTCGAGTGGAGACCGGCGACGCACGAAGGACACCAGGCTTTCTCCTCCCAACCACGGACTTCGCAGTGCAGCATCGGATCGATCACGACGCGATCGCCCGGCGCGACATGCACCACGCCCGGCCCGACCTCCGCCACGCGCCCGAGGATCTCGTGTCCCAGAATCGCGGGGAACGACCCGAATGGCTCCATCGCGGGACTCGACTTGTACGAGACGTTCCCCAGGTCGCTGCCGCAGATCCCGCAGAGGAGCACCTCGACACGCACCCAGTCGTCTCCCGGAAGCTCCGGCCGCGGCCGCTCGACCAGCCCCAGCCGCGACGCCCGCCCGTACACGAACGCGTCGCTGAATCGCCCCAGCGTCTTCGCCAGGAGGAACCCGGGGATGGTTACGTTAAACTCGACGGCTTTCACTGGGGCTTCCGTTCCCTTGCTCCGGCGTTGCCTTTGGGGGTGTGAGGATCGTGGATCGCGGCGCGTCCACCGGGCCGGACTCAACCTGGTAAGGTGGCGTGCGGGCGCGCCTGCGGGAAGGTGGAGGCCGCTTCTCCTCCGGCAATCGGGGCACAGAATGAACACAGCGATCATCGCAGGCTGCCGGACGCCGTTCGTCCGATCCGGCACCCATTTCCGCAACCTCACGGCCATCGATCTCGGGCGGCACGCGGTGACGGAGCTCGTCGCGCGGACCGCGATACCGCCCGAGACCGTCGACCACATCGTCTACGGCACGGTGCTGCACGATCCGCAGGCGCCGAACATCGCGCGCGAGGTGGGGCTTTCCGCGCTGCCGAAGGATGTCCCCGCCGTGACCGTCTCGCGCGCCTGCGCTTCCGCCAACCAGGCCATCGCCGACGGGGCAAACCTCATCGAGGCCGGGTGTGCCGACGTCGTGGTCGCGGGCGGGGCGGAGTGTCTGTCGCGCATCCCGATCCTGGCCTCCGACCGGCTGTCGAAGACGCTCGTGTCGGCCTCCCGCGCGAAGACGCTGGGCGCGCGCCTGAGGGCTTTCGCGCGGCTCCGCCCCCGGGACCTGGTCCCCGTGGCTCCGGCGATCGCCGAGTACTCGACCGGGGAGTCGATGGGCCAGGCCGCCGAGCGCATGGCCAGGGAGAATGGGATTTCCCGGGAGGACCAGGACCTGTGGGCGCTGGGGTCGCACCGCAAGGCCCATGCGGGCACCGGGGACGGCCGCCTCACCGACGAGATCGCACCCTTCTACCTCCCGCCGCGCTACGAGGTCACGGTGGACCGCGACAACGGGATCCGCGCCGATACCTCGATCGAGGCGCTGTCCTCCCTGCGGCCCGTGTTCGACCGCGAGTACGGCTCCGTCACTGCGGGGAACGCGTCGCCACTCACCGACGGCGCCTCGGCGGTGCTGCTCGCATCCGGGGAGCGCGCCTCCGAACTCGGCCTCGAACCGCTCGGCTACCTCCGCAGCTACGCCATCACCGCGCTCGACCCGGCCGGGCAACTCCTGCAGGGCCCGGCCTATGCCGCGCCCATCGCGCTGGATCGCGCCGGTCTCACGATGGCCGACATCGACCTGCTGGAAATGCACGAGGCGTTCGCCGCACAGGTGCTCTCGAACCTCCAGGCCTGGGACTCGGACGACTTCTGCCGGAAGGAGCTGGGCCGCTCGGGCAGGGTGGGGCACCCCGATCCCGACGTGATCAACGTCATGGGCGGCTCGATCGCCATCGGCCACCCGTTCGGCGCGACCGGTGCCCGGCTCACCACCACGCTGCTCAACGAGTTGCGGCGGCGCGACGGCCAGTTCGGCCTGGTGACGGTCTGCGCCGCGGGCGGCATGGGGTTCGCGATGGTGCTGGAGCGGGCATAGCGAGACCGTCCCTGCCTACCCTCGAAAGTTCAGAGCCGAAGCTATTCTGGCCTGGTTGCGGTCGAGCGTAATGAAAGAGATTGCCGACGACTCGCCAGGAAACGGGCCAGTGCACCCGGCTTCGGGGCTCCAGCTTTCAGGGGCTTCCGCGTTGTCCGGGCGGGGACGAGAATCCCGCGCTTCTCGAGTCGAGCGAAGTGCTCTTCGACAGTTCCAGCTGCCTTTTCGATCGGGCGGATCTCCGCGACGGGATCGCCCCGGTAGGACACAGTGACGGTCGTGCCCTCGCGCACCAGCCGGAGAACGTCCGAGAACCGCGCCCTGGCTTCATAGGTAGAGTAGACAACTTTCATGTCGCTACCTTTCTGGTCGCGCGCATCGCCGTGCGGATCCGCTCTTCGAGCCGCTGTGGGAAGCGCGACCCCACGTAGACCTCCTTGCCGCTCTGCAGCGTCACCTTGACAGCCTGGTTGCCCCGGATGGTCCACGCCGTGCGGGAGCCGCGCGGACGGATTCCCCAGCCGCCGAATTCACGCAACGGCCGGTAGGTCAGCCCACGCACGGAATCGATGTCGGCAAAGAGGATCCGCTTGCGGATGAGGTGTACTGGGCCGAACGCGATGAACAGCTGATCCGACTGAACTTCCACGTCGAGGCGCGTAAAGAGCAGCGTGATCAAGGTCGGGAACAGGAGCACGCCACCCAGCGCCAAGGGAGCCTTCGGGAGAAAGGACCCGTCTCCAGGCATACCGGCCGACTGCAGGAACTGCTCGTATGCGACCGCGGCCGCACCGGCAAGGCACGCCGTCCACAGAATCGCAAAGACCCAAAGCGGCGCCCAGGTTTTTTCGCGGTACATGATGCGCTCCCCTTCCATGTTGCAATTTGCGCTCTGGTGTCACGGCCCGGCTGCGGAACCGTTGCCCGCCGACCGCGCAGTGCCGGCCAACTCCGCCAGTGCCCGCCGTACGTGCACACGCACCATCGCCCGCCGCCACTCGGCGTCCACGATGATGTTCTCCAGCGGCCGGCACTGCGCGTAGGCGCGATCCGCCAGGGCGTCGATCACACGCCCTTCGAGCCGCCCACCCACCGCAATCTCGTCCCAGCCGGCCAACACGCGGGGCCGTGCGCCCAGTGCCGATACAACGCCGCCAATACGTTTCACGACCTCGTTTTCATCAAAATCGCCCGTCACCGCGACCGACAGCAGCGGAAAGTCGATCGAGTGCCGCTGCCGCAGCTTCCGGTAGGCGCTGCGCCGACCGGGTCCGCCGACGGGGATCCTGATCTCGGTGAGGACCTCGTCCGGCGCCCGCCGCGTGTTCCAGATCCCGTCGGTGACGAAGAACTCGGCAGCGGGGATCTCGCGCGCACCGCCGGGACCCGCCAGCGCCAACGTCGCGCCGAGGGCGATCAGATTCGGCGGCGTGTCCGCCGAGTGCGCCGCCACGCACTTCTTCCCCACCTTCGTGACGTGGCACACCGTGCCGTTCTTCTTCAGGCAGTAGCCGAGGGCATCCCGCCAGAATTCGGTCTGGTTGTAGTAGGTGCACCGCGTGTCCAGGCAGACGTTGCCGCCGATCGTCCCCATGTTGCGGAGCTGCGGACCCGCCACGAGCCCGGCCGCGTCCGCGAGCCCGGGGAAGTACCGTCGCACGAGCGGGTTGGCCGACACGTCGGCGAGCGTCTCGAGCGCACCGATCCGGAGGTGTTGTCCCGAGGGGCCGAGGGCGACGCCCCTCATCGCGGCGATGCGGTTCAGCGAGACCACGTGAGCCGGCGTGAACAGCCTGTGTTTCATGTTCGGCATCAGGTCCGTGCCACCGGCTATCGGCATGGCCTCCTCCCCGAACCCGGCCAGGAGCGCCACGGCCTCTTCGACCGTCTCCGGGCGGTGATAGCGGAACGGGTGCAGCCTGAGCATCGCTGCTACCGGGGCGGCAGCGGACGCGCGACCATGACCCCGTCCTGCCCCTCGATCCGCGCTATCCGCGCGGCCAGCGTCTCGTCGCTGATCTGGACGTGCGAGCCCACCAGCGGCGCGTGCATGAGGCGCAGCGCGCCGTCCCGCCACACCGCGATCCCGGTGTGAGCGATGTCGAGGCCGGGCACCGTGCTGGTCGCGGCGATGATGTCGCCTTCGCGTATGCCGCGCGCCGCGTCCTCGATCCCGTCTTCGGGCAGGTAGTGACGCGGCACGGAAGCGAGCCGCGCCTCGGTGCCGGCTATTGCCGCCAGCACACCTGGATCGGCCAGCTGACGGTACGCGTCCGGGTGCGTCGACATGAAGTCGAGGGGGGACTCGTCCACCACCCCGCCCAAAGCCTGCGAGACTCCGTCCACCAGCCCCTTCGCCTCGTTGTCTCCGATCCACTCGCTGAAGTAATGGAGGCGGCTGGGGTAACCGTCGAGGACCCCGTCGCGGTACCGGATCGCGGTGAGTTCGCGGCGGTAGGCGGTCTCGAAGCGGTGCGGATCCTCGACGAGCGCGGCGTCGGCGGTCCAGGCGAGGCGGGCCATGACCAGGACGTTCTCGACGAAGGTGACGCAGTCGAGCGACTCAAGGTTGATGACCAGGCGCTCGGGGCCGGCGAGTTCCAGGGTGTGCGGCTCGTAGCGTGTTCCGACCAGGCGTTCGCCGATGGCGCCGAGAAGCTCGCCGAACCAGGGGCCGGCAGCACGGCGGTGCGTCATGGCCCACGCGACCTGTTCGCGGGCGATCTGCCAGTCGCGCGCCGTCCCTTCGGCAGGCCGCTCCTGGGCCCGCGCGCCGGGGGCAGCCAACCCGGCGAAGACCACGGCCCCGAGGGCGAGAACGGCGCGTGCCCTCAACCCCGCCCCCCGTCTCCGGCGGCCTGGATCGCGCGCCACACCCGCGGCGGCGAGAACGGCAGTGAGTTCATCCTCACCCCTACCGCGTCGTGGATGGCGTTGGCGATCGCGGGAATGGACGGGTGGAGCGGGCCCTCTCCGGCCTCCTTGGCTCCATATGGCCCCTCCGGGTCGATCGACTCGATGATGAGCGACTCGAGCGCGGGCGTGTCGAGGCTCGTCGGAATACGGTAGTCGAGGAGCGATGGCGCGTTGTGGAGCCCGGCGCGCCCCTGGTCGGCGCTCTTGAAGATCTGCTCCTCCATGAGCGCCTCGGCGAAGCCCATGTAGGCGGACCCCTCCATCTGCCCCTCGACCAGCACCGGGTTGAGCGCGCGGCCGCAGTCGTGGGCGATCCAGATCTTCTCGACCGTCACGAATCCGGTTTCGGGGTCGACCTCGACCTCGGCGACGTGCGCCGTGAAGGAGTAGGCCGGCGAGGCGCCGATCGTGGCGCCGCGGTAGCTCCCGTGCACGTCCCTGGGCGTGTTGTAGGAACCGGTGGCGCCCAGTGTGCCGAACTTCGCCTCGGCCAGGTTGAAGGCTTCGCGCAGCGGCATGCTGGTGCCCGTGTCGCCCGCCATGACCGCGAGTCCGCCGGCGAGCAGCACTTCGCGTGGTTTCGTGCCCCACGTCTCGGCAACCGCTTCCTGCACCATCGCCTTGATGCGCCGGGCGGCGTCGATGCAGGCGTTGCCGAGCATGAACGTCACCCGCGACGAGTAGGCCCCCAGGTCGACCGGGGTGAAGTCGGTGTCGCCCGCCAGCACGCGGATGTGCTCCAGCGGGGCCCCCAGTTCCTCGGCGACGATGTACGTCACCATGGAATCGACCCCCTGGCCGATCTCGGAGGCGCCGGAGAAGATCGCGACGCGCCCGGAACGGTCGACCTGCAGCTGGATGCCGGACTGGGGCATGTCGTTGGGGTAGACGGGGTAGTTGGTGCCGGTGATGTAGGTCGAGCCCGCCACGCCCACGCCGCGCCCGTAGGGGAGGCGGCGGAACTTGTGTTCCCAGTCGCTGGCCCTCTCCACCGCCTCCAGGCACTCCAGAAAACCGTTCGAGGTGACGCGCAGGTCGTTCACGGTGCGGATGTCGGAGCCGATGAAGTTGCGTCGGCGCAACTCGATCGGGTCGATGTCGAGGGCCTCGGCGATGCGGTCGAGCTGCACCTCGAAGGCGAAGCGCGGCTGGACCGAGCCGTGCCCGCGCTTGGGCCCGCACGCCGGCTTGTTGGTGTAGGCGCGCGTGGAGTGGAAGCGGTAGGCGGGCATCCGGTAGGGCGCCGTGAGAAGCTGGCCGGAGTAGTAGGTCGTCACCAGTCCGAAGGAGGCGTAGGCACCGCCGTCCATGACGATCCTCGAGTCCACGGCGGTGAGCATGCCGTCGCGGGTGGCACCCGTGCGGTAGCGCATGTGGAAGGGGTGGCGCCCGCGGTGGGAGTAGAAGACCTCTTCACGGGTGTAGAGGATCTTGACCGGGCGGCCGGTGATGACGGACAGCTTCGCGACGCAGAACTCGAGGTCGAAGGGCTCGGACTTGCCGCCGAACGCACCGCCGACGGGCGGCTGCACGACGCGCACGCGGGCGGGGTCAATTTCCAGGACCCGCGCCAGTTCGCGGTGCAGGTAGTGGGGGACCTGTGTGGCCGACCACACCGTGAGTTTGCCGTCGGGTTCCGCAAGCCCGATGGCGCAGTGCGGCTCGATGGGCGTGTGGGTGGTTCCCTCGAAGAAGTAGTCGCCCTCGACTACAAGATCCGATCCCTCGAATCCGCGATCCACGTCGCCGAATGCGAGTTCCACCGTCTTCGTGATGTTGCCGTTCCGGCCCTTCTTGCGGGGCTCGTGGATGAACGGGCCGTCCGCGGCGATCGCCTCGTGCGGATCGAGGTAGGCGGGCAGCTCCTCGTATTCGACGTCGATCAGAGCGAGGGCCGCGTTGGCTGTGTCCTCGTCGACCGCCGCGACTGCGGCCACCCCGTCGCCCACGTAGCGGACCTTGTCGACGCAGAGCGGGTACTCGTCCGGCGTCCAGGGGATGATGCCGTACGTCGTGGGCATGTCACGGCCCGTCACCACTCCGTGCACGCCTTCGAGCGCCTCGGCCCGGGAAGTGTCGATGGCGACGATCCGGGCGTGGGGGTGCGGGCTGCGCAGGATCTTGCCGTGCAGCATGCCGGGGAGGCGGATGTCGTCGGTGTAGCGGGCCCGTCCGGTGCCCTTGGCGCGTCCGTCGATCTTGCGCATCGGACGGCCGATCGTGGCGAGTACCCGGGAAGTTTCGGACTCCCGTCCCGATCCGTTCGGCGACGCCGTCTGTGCGCCCTGCCCTGGCTTACGCACCCGCGCCGGCGGCGCGACGGTGCCCGTACCACGCCCGCTCATCGGTCGCCCAGCCTTTCGGCCGCGGCCTCGACCGCGTCGTAGATCTTCTCGTATCCCGTGCAGCGGCACAGGTTGCCGGCCAGCGCGGCCCGGATCTCGCCGCGCGTGGGCGAAGGGTTGCGGTCGAGGAGCGCCACCGAGCTGCACAGGATGCCCGGCGTGCAGAAGCCGCACTGCGCGGCGCCGTTGAGGTCGAATTCGTCCTGCACCGGATGAAGCCCGGCCGCCGTCGCGAGCCCCTCGACGGTGCGCACTTCCCTCCCCTCGGCCTCCCAGACCGGTGTGATGCACGACAGCACCGCCCTGCCGTCGACGATCACGGTGCAGGCGCCGCAGTCACCCTTGTCGCATCCCTGCTTCGATCCGGTCAGGCCGAGTCCGTAGCGCAGCGTTTCCAGGAGCGTGTAGTGGGTAGGAACCCCACACACGCGCTCGTCGCCGTTGACTCGCAGGCGGACTACTTCCATCGGGGCCATTCCTCCTTGTCTATAACAATATTGCGATGCGCGCTCTCCCGCCCGGCATCTGGTATCCGGCCGCGTTCGCCGGTAGACTTCGTGTCCCGTGACAAGCGAACCCCACCGAAGGACACGATCGATATGCCGTACCCGGAGATGATGGTCGCCCCCATGCGGGCCGACATGGTGCGAATGGGCTTCCAGGAGCTGCGCGACGCCGAGCAGGTCGAGCAGGCGATGGACGCGATGGAAGGGACCGTGCTCGTCGCGGTGAATTCGATCTGCGGGTGCGCAGCGGGGATCTTCAGACCCGCGGTGGCCATGGCGCTGCAGGGCGACACGCAGCCGGACCACATGGTCACGGTCTTTGCGGGCCAGGACATGGACGCCACCGCGTCAGCGCGGCGGCGCCTGGTCGGCTACCCGCCCTCGTCGCCCTCCATCGCCCTTCTGAAGGACGGCGACGTGGTGTTCATGCTCGAGCGCTTCCAGATCGAGGGGCGGTCAGCCCCGGCCATAGCCCAGGACCTGCAGACCGCATTCACTGAGCACTGCTGAGGGCCTACTCCTCCGCCTTCCGGCCGGCCAGCCACCCGTCGACCGAGTACCTGCCCGGTCCGTGCGTGAAGAAGAACAGCCAGGTGAAGCAGTAGAAGGCGGCGAGTTCGCCCCTGTTGAGGATCGGCCAGAAGCCCTGTGGCGCATGCGCCATGAAATAGGCGACCGCCATCTGGCCGCATGCCACAAACGCCACCGGCCGGGTGAACAGGCCGGCCGCGATCAGTAGCCCGCCGAAGAACTCGATGATCCCGGCCAGGCCCATCAGGCTCATCAGCTCGGCCTGGTTACCCTCAAGGACGCCGAAGAGCTTCTGGGCTCCGTGCTGGGCGTAGAGCAGACCCGCCACGACGCGCAGGGCGTTGTAGGCGAGCACCTTGAGTCCCGGGTGTTCCTTGTTGAACATTTGCGGATAGCCTCCTGGGGTTGGACGAGCTTTTCTGCTGTGAGCGGTCGCGAGGCCCCTACCGGCTATCCGGCGCCGGAAATGTGCACTTCGGTCCGCTGGAACACGGGGAGACTACGGCTTCGGCACGGCGGGCGCAAAAGCCGGGCGGATCAGCGGCGCTTGCGCAGCCGCTTCAGCTCCTTCTTCTCACGCCGTCTCCGCCGCTTGGCCTCGCGCCTCGTCTCTCCCACGAGGCGCTGCTCGATCTCGACGCCTCCGAAGACGGCAAACCCGGATACCTGCACCACGGGCGCACCGGGATCGACAGGCGAGGACATGTATTCCTTCCGCTGCTCGAAACCGCCGAAGATGGCCGAGCCGGAACACTCCACGTGGACTCCCGGCGGCACGATGACCTCGACTCCGCCCATGAAGGCGAAGGCCGACACCACCGTCCGATGCGGGTCGAGGTACGCCTCCCGCAGATCGATCACCGCCGAGCCCATGGCCGCCACGACCGTGTTGCTGCGAGCCGGAGTCCAGGCGCCCTCCCGCTTGGTCTCGCCGAATATGGCGATGGCACGGTCGTAGTCCCGGGCCGAGGGGGCGTGAGCAAGGTTGGGCGCGGTGGCGGGGCCAGGCCTCGGGCGCCGCAACGATGCCGCTGACGCTCCACCCGCTCGCGCCGGCAGCCCCCCCGTCCGGATCCCCTCGATCGCCGTGCCCAGCTCCGCCATGGAGCGGGCACCATGCACCAGCTCCGCTCGCCGCTCGAAGTCCTCGACCGTCAACAGATCCCGCGCGAAGCACTCGCTCAGTACCGTGATGGTCTCTTCCCGGGCGGCGGACAGCGCATCTTCATCCTCCAACCCCTCCTCCCGCAGGAGCCGCTCGGGAGTTTCGCGAGATTTGTCTTCGCTCATTCTTCAGCCTTCCGGCGCAATCGCGATAACCGTCCCCCCGCACTTCTTGCAGAATCGGGCATCGCTGTCGTGTCCCCCTGTTCGGCACGCCGTGCACACGTTGTCCCTCGTCCCGGGCGCCCCGCCAGTCTGCCCCGCGGCGTGTGCGGCGTAGGCGAGTTCGACGCTGACGATGCCCGTGGGTACGGCGATCATCCCATACCCCATGAGCATGATCACCGAGGCCAGGAACTGCCCGACCGCGGTGTTGGGGGTGATGTCGCCGAATCCGACCGTGGTCAGGGTCACCACCGCCCAGTACACGGCTGCGGGAATCGAGGTGAAGCCGGCGTCTTCGCCCTCGATCAGGTACATGAACGAGCCCAGCACCACCACCATGGTCACCACCGTAATGAGGAAGACGATGATCCGGTAGCGGCTGGCCGCCATGGCCCGCGCCAGAATCCTGGCTTCGCCCAGATAGCGCACGAGCTTCAGCACGCGGAATACGCGCAGCACCCTGAGCACCCGGATGATCGCCAGGTACTCCGAGCCCGGCAGAAGCAGGCTGAGGTAGGTGGGAATGATCGCCAGGAGATCGATGATGCCGAAGAAGCTCAGCGCGTAGCGGCGTTTCGACTGCACCGACGCCAGTCGGGCGGCGTATTCGATCGTGAACAGCACGGTGAATATCCACTCGAGAACGTACAGCAGCTGATGGTGCGAGGCCGCGATCGTTTCCACTGAATCGAGCATCACAACGATGACACTTGCCAGGATGATGACGATCAGCACGAGGTCGAACGCCCTGGCACCACGATGGGTGTCCGTTTCGAAGATGATGTCGAAGAGCCGGCCTCTCCACTCCGGACCGTTCTGCGCGCGATTCGAGGCCGGTGTCATTTGAGGGCGGTTCCTGCCATGGCTCCTCGGATGGGGCTAGTCCACGGGTTCGTGGACGCCGCTGGGACAGGACACGCCGGTGCCGCCCAGTCCGCAGTATCCTCCCGGATTCTTGGCCAGATACTGCTGGTGGTACTCCTCGGCGTAGTAGAACGGGGGCGCGTCCTCGATCTCGGTCGTGATGCTCCCGTAGCCGGCCTGCGCCAGTTCCCCCTGGTAGCGGTCGAGCGACTCGATCGCCAGGCGGCGCTGCGGATCCCCGACGGTGTAGATCGCCGAGCGGTACTGGGTGCCGATGTCGGCGCCCTGCCGCATGCCCTGCGTGGGGTCGTGGCCCTCCCAGAACGCGGCGAGCAGCGTTGCATACGAGATCCGGTCGGGATCGAAGACGGCCAGCACCACCTCGGCGTGCCCCGTGCGGCCGCTGCAGACCTCCTGGTAGGTGGGGTTGGGAGTCAGCCCTCCCTGGTAGCCCACGGCAGTTGAATACACGCCGGGCAGCTCCCAGAAGATCCGTTCCGCGCCCCAGAAGCACCCCATCGCGAAGTACGCCTGCTGGAACCCCACAGGGAACGGAGGCTTGATCCGATTGCCGTTTACGTGGTGGGCGCCGGATACCCTGAGCGGCTCCGTCCGACCCGCCAGCGCTTCGCCGGGATCCGGACGCCGGAGCTTCAACACGCCACCAAACATTTGACGTAGATCCATAGCCCAAGGAAGGTAATAGACTTGCCCGGTTTTTTCCTGCCGGCCTGCCTGCCCGCCGCAACCCGGAGCCCCCGCTTGCCCTGGACCATCAACCCCAACGCTGCCCCGCCGGGTCCCTACCCCAGCCGGCCGGCTGCCGTCATCGATCTCGACGCCCACCGATCCGCACACGCCGAAATCACTTCGTGGCCCGACTACCGGCCGACCCCGCTGAGATCCGCGCACCATCTGGCGTCGCGGTTGGGGCTGGCGTCGGTTCACGTGAAGGATGAGAGCGGCCGTTTCGGTCTCGGCAGCTTCAAGGCGCTCGGCGGTGCCTATGGAGTGCTGCGGGTGATGATAGGGGGAGATACGGCCGCGGCGGCGACGGGCTTCACCTGGCGGCCGGGAGCTTCCGGCGGCGATGGGCCCGGGGCGCGGCGTGCTCCGTCGGCGGCGCCCACCGTCACCTGCGCGTCCGACGGCAACCACGGCCGCTCGGTCGCGTGGGGCGCCCGCATGTTCGGCCTGAACGCCGTGATCTACCTGCCCACGCACGTCACGGAGGTGCGCGCCGCCGCGATCCGGTCGTTCGGCGCCCGCGTGGTGCGCGTGAACGGCGAGTACGACGACGCAGTCGCGCAGGCCGCCCGCGACGCGCGCGACAACGGCTGGACGGTGATCTCGGACACGTCCTACCCGGGCTACATGGAGATCCCGCGTCTGGTGATGGTGGGATACACCGTCATGGTCGAGGAGGCCCTGGAAGCTCTGAGGGCATCTCTGGCCACCCACCAGGGGCCATCGCCCACCCACGTCTTCGTCCAGGGCGGGGTCGGCGGCCTGGCGGCGGCGGTGATCGGCCACCTGTGGGAGCGGCTGGGGCCCGACCGCCCCGTTGCGGTCATCGTCGAGCCCGAAGAGGCCGACGGGCTGTACCGGAGCGGCTGCGCGGGGGCACCCCGCGTGGCCCGGGGCGACCTGCACACGATCATGGCGGGGCTGAGCTGCCGGGAGATCTCTCCGCTGGCCTGGGAGGTCGTGGGCGTCGGCACGCACGCCTTCATGACCGTGCGGGACAAGGGCGTCAGGCCGCTCATGCGCGCCGCCGCCCGCGGCGAACTGGGCGACGCGTTCGAGGGCGGCGAGTCGGGCGTGGCGGGGCTGCTGGGGCTGATCGAGGCGGCTGGCGACGCCGACCTGTGCCGCGCCATCGGGCTCAGGCCGGAGTCGCACGTCCTGGTCTTCAACACCGAGGGAGCCACCGACCCGGAACTGTACGCGCGGATCGTGGGTTCCGGCGACCGCGGCGCGGGTGTACCTTCGGCATGACACCGCACCCGCCGACACCCGTCACCGACAGAGAGTCCGCCCCATGAGCAGCTCCTTCTACACCGCCCACGCCACCGTCACCAAGGTCGACGGGATCCATCGCCGCGCCACCCTGGCCGACGGTACCGAGGTCGATTTCGGCGTCCACGGTCCGATCAAGGCCCACTACCGGCTGCACGACGAACCCGACCGCCCGCTCCCCGTCGACTACCTGGTCGCGGCCGCGGCCGGCTGACTGCTCGGGACGCTCAACGGCGCACTGGAGGTGCGCGGGATCCCGATGGCCAACGACGCGATCAGCGTCACCGCGGAAGGCACCAACGAGGTCGTGGACCGGATCGTGGTGCTGACCCGGATCCACGCCCACTACGCGATCCGGCTGCCCGAGGGCGCGCCGCGCGACAAGGTGGACCGCGCGCTGGCGTCGCACGTCGGCAAGTGCCCGACGGCGTGCAGCCTGAAGGGCGCCGTCGAGATCACCTGGTCGGCGGACGTAACGGAGGCGTAGGCGCCCTTCAGGGTGTCTGCGAGAAGCGCACCCGGGCGACCCGCTGAACGCCGAGGGAGTCGGCGGTCACCCCGTACAGGACGGATTCCGTAGCCCAGGGGACCGGAAACTCCCTGATGCGTCGCGGCCATCGGTAACGGGCTGCGAGGGTCGTTCCTTCGTAGACGTCCGCCTCGCGCATTTCGACTCCGTCCGGTGCGGACTTCTCGATCCACAGACGGCTGTGCCGATCGAAGAACATGCGCGCGAGCGGAGGCTTGCGGTCCGGGATCCCGAAGGGATGGCGGGCGAGGTCGGTCCGTTCCAGATCACGGTCAATCTGGACTTGTGCCCGCTCTCGTTCAGCGGGGCTCAGTGCCGGTCCCGGCAGCGAGGGGCCCTCGATCAGGGAGACTGTGTCGTCCGGACTGTGGTAGTTGATCGAGTAGTCCGAGGTGACCGCTTCAGCCCATACGCCCCCGTTGGCGTGAGCATGAATCCACCTCGGGCCGAACGGCTGATTGATGTACGCAACGCCTCTGAACGGCCCCCGTTCAAACGGCACCGTCTCCTGGCTCACGGACTGGCGCTCCCGATCCGCCATGGCCAGGCTGTCCACGGTTCCATCGGCGAGCACCCGGTATCGTGTGTCCAGGCTCACGCCGTCGTCGTCATACATGTGCCCGACGGCCACCAGCCGGCCCAACTCGTCGAAGGTGAAAGGGGCCCTGACGCCGATCACGCCCATTTGCGGACTTCTGAGTCCCGTTTGGTACTCCGCGCCCGTTTCACCCAGCCTGAACACACTGAAGCGTTCGCTCTCCCGCACCCACAGGTCACCGTCGGGCCCGAACTCCATGCAACAGATGTCCGTCAGTTCACCGGGGCCCTCGCCGTAGCCTCCGAAGTGGAATGCGAACACTCCGTCCGGCTCGAACACGCGGATCTCGTTCGATTGCCGGTCGGCGACAATCATCCGTCCGCGCTCGTCGGCCGCGACAGCCTCGATTCTTGAGAACAGATAGGGGTCGTCGCCGTCCATTGCACCGATTTCGAGGTCGATGGTGCCCTCGTAGGTGGGGACTTCCGGCGTAGCGCCTGGGTTTTCGCCTCCGTCTCCCCCGTCGCAACCAGCCGTCACCAGGAGAGCTGTGGCAATCGCGGTCCGAGCCCGAAAACACCCCATTTGGTGACCCTGTGTTTGCGACTTGGGAGTTGTCCGTCAGCCGTCATCCCGCGCCATGGCCCAGCGAGATTGTGAAACGAATCACAATCTCCCGCGCGGAGCGCGCGGACGATCACTCGTTCCTCGGCAACGTATCCCGCGGGGTTCCGCGCAGCAATTCCAGCAGGAACTCGACCGCCTCGGGTGACCCGGTTCTGCCCAGCCAGTATACGGCGCGTTCACGCACTTCCGGATCCGTCTCCATCCGGGCGAGTTCGACCATCCTCACCACAGCGTCCGACTTGATGGCTTCGTCGCTGGCCCGTTCAACCCTCCGGTAAAGGGCGTAGAAGATCCTTTCTCTCAACCTGGCTTCACTGCGCTGTCCGTGCCGTCCGTAGGCCTCGGTGAAGACGGACAATGGCAGCGACGGGCTTCTCGACCAGGCGTCAAGGGCCTCCGAGCGAATGTCGACCGATTCGCTCAAATCGAAGGTCAGATTAAAGAGCCAGTTCTCGGCCTGCTCGTTACCCTCCTCCGCGATTCGCCGCAGTCTTCCTATGAGGGCTGACTTCAACTCC
The DNA here is from genome assembly GCA_009838975.1 of Gemmatimonadota bacterium. Lineage (GTDB taxonomy): Bacteria > Gemmatimonadota > Gemmatimonadetes > Longimicrobiales > Gaopeijiaceae > Bin94. The sequence continues at coordinate 42,582 of VXQO01000031.1, forward strand.
TCGGTATCGAGTACAGGATAGAGCCGGATCAGGACACCGGCGTCGATATCGGTTCGTCTGCCCAGCGCCGCTATGGCGTCCTCACGGAGATCCTCCGGCCTGGACGCGTCGGCGGCATAGGTCTCGAGAGCCGTGAGGGCGCCCGCGTTTTCGCTCCGCTGGAGCCCCTGGATTGCCGCGTCCTGTATCTCCGCGTCGTCCGATTGCGTGAGTACGACCGCGAGGGCGTCCACGGCTGCCTGGGTATCGAACCGCCGCAGGCCCTGCACGGCCGACCGTCTGGTCTCGAGGTCCGGATGGCTGGTGGTCAGAGCGATCAGTTCCTGCTGTGCTTCCTCTGTCTCTTCACGCGCGAGTCGCTCGACCGCGTATGCTCGTAGATTGACGGAGCACTCGTCGTCTCGGTCGATCACGCTGCGCAGGATCTCGATGCGATCCGTTTCCAGGCGCATCAGTGCGGTGAGCGCCTCCTGCTGAACCGACGCTTCGTCACAGTGTTCGGGCAGCGGGCGACGGTGCGTGAATCTGAGCCCGTCCGAAAAGAACTCCCACATGTCGCCAAGTGACGTGAATGTGGCGTTGTTCGCCCGGAGAATCACATCACCGTAAGTTTCGGACAGCACCTCCCAGTTCGCTCGGTTCGCCTCCTCGACCGTGTCGGCGAGCAGCGCCATCGCCGTCGCAAGGGAATCCAGGGTCGGTGCCATCGCTTCCGCCCGCGCGCGCGCCCGTTCGGCCTCGGTCGCGAGCGAATCCAGAGTCGGCGCGGCCCGCGCGAAAGCCGACGCGATCTCGATCGGAAGAGAATCCGGAGCCGGTCCAATGGCCAACTCCGACTGGCGCAGCACCTCTTGCGCCGCGCGGGGATCGCCCTGCTCCGCCATCTCTCCGAGGATCCGAAGACGGAGTTGACGCGCATCATTGACGCGATGGAAATACGATCCATCAGTTGGGAGGGTATCCGGAACGCTCTCCAGCATGTTGTCGAGGAGCAGGACAGCCTGTTCCCTTTCACCCAGGCGGTGACGGGCGAAGGCCTCCCAGTAGAACGAATCGTTGACGTGGTAGCCTCTGGGGAAGCTCGCGCGGAGTTCCTGGAATTTGTTGGCGGCCTCCCACCACCTGGTCTGGTTGATCAGCGACCTCGCCTCCAGGAACAATCCTTCCTCTAAAACATTCTGGGCGGCGAGATGGCCGTTTCCCCGTGCGGCCACGGATCCGGCGGTCATCACCGTCGCGTCCGCGACCAGTAGAAGGGCCAAGGCCGTGCCGGCAGCCATCATCGCATTGCTTCCGTTGGTCGTCGTGCTTCGGCTCATCATCGTTCTGCCTCCGTTATCGTGACCGCAACACGGGTGCGGCCCGGTATCCCATCGTCATATCTCACCTTCCGCGCTCACGGCACGCAGCCGCATCAGGGTGCTACGCCGCTCCATGCTCTCCCGCGCCAGAGCCCATTCGAAGTCGGGCGCACCTGGGCCCAGGCCCGCGATCTGGATAAGGACGAGCTCCAGGTCTTCGAGCAGGACCTGCTCAATCGGAGAGCTGAAATCGGATAGACCGAGGAACATCCGAGTGTCTACAAGCAGTTCTCGCGCCCATTGCGCCAGGTCCTGCTCGGATGCGGGGGTGCGCCGATCCGTCCGGAAGGCGGTGAGCAGGGTGGCGGCACGTCTCAGGTGCCGGGCGGTGACGTAGTCGTGCTCGGGTTCGTATCGGTCGCGGGGAACCGCCGTCAATTCCCCCGATGTGTTGACCGCCACCAGGTAGGGGGCTCCAGCTTCCCCGCCTTCGGGGACGTCGACAGGTTGGGTCGTTGCTGCCGTTCCAGTGCTCGCCGATTCCGCAACTGGCGCAATTGGATTGTCCGTGTCCGCCGGCTGCAACTCTGCCGCAGCGACGGAAGGTGTCACGGCTTCGGTTTGCGCGGCCCGTGGGGCCCGAGCAGCAGTCGCCACGGGCGCCTCACCGGGCGGTGCGGTCCGCGCCCCGCGCCCTAGTGCGATGCCCAGCACCAATGACGCCGCCGCCGCGAGCGCCGCGACCCAACCGCGCGTCCCGCGCCGGCCAACCCACGCCGGTCGCCGGCGCGGTGCAGCCCGAGGGCCATCGGAGGCCGAAGCGGCCGCTTGCCGCAGTGCCAAGGACGTCTCGATCCGGCCCCACATCTCGTCGCGCGGGGGCGGTGGTGGGGCGTGGTAGCCAGGCGCGATGATCGGGGCGTCGTCGGCCGGGCCGGCACCCGCAGGCGCACCCGCATCGCCCAGCCCGCCGGTCGGGCCGGAAGACGCCGCCGCGGTGTCCGCCACACCCTCCTCCACACCCGTCCAAATCGCTTCCGCGGGGACTTCGGGCGGCTCGTTGTAGCTCGCTGCCGCGCGCCGGAGGAATGCCGTGAACCGATCGAGGTCGCTCATGATTTCCACTCCGCCGCGTGGACCGCGAGGGCCTTGCGCAACCGTGCCCGGGCGCGGAAGAGCTGCGACTTGGACGTCCCCGGATGGATGCCGAGGATCGTGCCGATCTCCTGGTGGGTGTAGCCCTCTACGTCGTGCAACACGAAGACGGCGCGGCTGCGCTCCGGGAGTCGGTCGATGGCGCGATAGAGGTCCTCCTTGACGTCCGGTTCGATGGTCGAAGACGGGCTGCGGCCCCGGAGTTCGTCGTTGAGGGGAGTCTCGCGGTTGCGGAAGCGCTTGATCCGCCGCAGCTCGTTCAGCGAGACCGTCGTCGCGATCGCCGCGATCCAGGTGCCGAACGCCGCCTCGCCGCGGAACATGCCGATCTTGGTGAATGCGCGCACGAACGTTTCCTGCGTGAAGTCCTGCGCGAGGTCGTACTCCCCCGCGAACCGGTAGCAAAGCCGGAAGACCCGGTCGACATGCGAATCGTACAGCGTGCGTGCGACCGACTGATCTCCGTCCTTCAACCGCTGTATGAGTTGTGCTTCCGTCACCGAGCCGAGTCTCCGGTCCCGCGCCGGGTCTTTTGTTGTCGAACCGCTGACACCGAGCGGGCGGTGATTGGTTGCACTCGGGCGATCGGGGGCAAGGCTGTCGCGCGCGCCCGGTACGGCGATGGCGCCGGGCTCCAGGGGCCCGAGCTTCGGCGCGGCGGCGGTGTTCGACGACGACATCGTTACCGCCGGATCCTCAGCCGGGTGACGTAGGGGGTGCCGGCGTCATCCGCACCGGCGAAGAGCAGGTAATCCGGGGTCGCGTGCGCAGCCCACTCGTAGGTCAGCGTGACGGTTTCCGGGACAGGCATCCGGCCCACGAACGTCCCGTCTTCACGGAACACGTCGATGGCGGTGCCCGGTTCCACCCGCGAAGTCTCCGGGATCACGAAAAGGTGGCCCGCCCCGTCCACGAACATCGCTTCGATGATCGGCTTCTTCTCCGGGAGGGCGCGCAGCTGGTCCGCCAACACGTCCGGCCGGCCTTCGAACACGCGCCGGATCTCGTCCCGGTCGGCCTCGTTGACATCGGCGGGCCTGGCGTCCACCAGCGAAGTGATCACGGTGGTGTCTCCATCGAGAGTGCGCTTGTAGAGACGGTACTCGCCGCTTTGCGCGAGCCACAGACTGCCGCTGCAGTCGAAGGTGCGTCGGAGGGCCGGGGCGATCCAGACCGGTCTGCGCATCCCCATCGATGGCATGTCCGCCATCTGCGGCGTGAACTCCAGGCGCGGCAGGGTGTCCTGTTCGTCGGTGCTCGTCGACACCCGGACCGGATGGAAGTGGAGCAGGTCGATGTCGGACAGGTCTCCCGTCCTCTCCTCATTCGGGAAGCGCGTGGCCCACTCCAGGTAGCTGCCGTTCACCGTCAGGCTGCACCGCTCCCCGTTTGCTTCCCCGTTGATTCCGCGGGTCAGCCCCCTCGCAAACCCGCCATTCGGACCGAACACGGAATAGCGTCTCGTCATCGGATCCGTGACCCACAGGCTGTCCCCCGGCCCGATGGCCAGCGCGGTGGCCATCCGGAACTCGCCGGGGCCTTCGCCCTTCCCGCCGACCGTCCGGAGGTGGGCGCCGTCGGGGGCGAAGACGTGGATCTGCTGGGCCATGCCATCGAGCACGAAGATGTTGTCGCGGGAATCCGTCGTGAGCGCGCCGACGATGCCAAAATAGCCTCCGGGGGGACCTGACAGCCGCAGATCCTCCTCCGGCGTCCATGGACCGGTGGACTGCCAGCTCGACGCAAGTGTGCTCTCGACGATGCGTGTCCCGCCTTCGTCTTCCGCGACTGCGCAGGCACCCAGGGCCGCCGCCAGGACCGCACCTGCCAACATGCGTCCTTGCCTGACCGGAACTGGAGCCATTGATGCCAACCTCGCGAACTCGGATCTTTCCATGGGACGTTACCGTGTGGACACCGCCATTGTCCGATTGGTTGCAGGGCTGCTAGCAGTCCGTGGATGGACCCGCGTGTGCACCGAGAGCGGCGAGGCGCCGGGCTGGCAAGGCGCGACGAGGGGCGAATAGCAGCGCTATTCTGCGGATATTTCGTAAGTTGCATATATTGCAATGATTTATGTCTGTTGTGGTAGCGTTCATCCCCTTTTTATATCCCCATTCCTGAACGGGATTCCGTGCGACTTGGGTGGACGTTCGCGGACGGTTCTGACTCGGGGCAAGGACTCCCTTGGCGGAGAACGCTCGATCATCCGCCGCCCAGGTCCTCCACATCGGCCAGTCCTTCCCAGTCAACGGAAAGCACCTCGATGTCGTGTTTTCGGACACCGATTTCGTGCTTGATCAGCAAGTCGATGAGCTTCTTCCCATCGATGAGCGTAATCGGTGCCGCGCCCTGAGCGAAGGCGTCTTTCTTGGCCCCGCGAGCAAAACCGGAGGTCGTGACAATGGTGCCCCTCACCGCCTCGAACTTGAAGAGCGAACCCCGAAGCGCCGCCACGTCCTTCGCCTGAATGGTCCTCTTGTGGCGCTTGACTTGAACCACCTCGCGGACCGATGTGACGCCGAGTTCGATTTCCGCCACCACGTCAACCCCACCGTCGCCGGACTGGCCGGTCACCTCGACGTTTTCGTAATCCATCGCTTCCAGCACCCGGGCGACGAGGTGTTCGAAGGCGTATGGATCCATCTGAAGGAGGTGCTTGTGGAGGTCTTGTCGGACGGCGGCTTCTCGCTTCCTCGTCATGTTGCGGATGGCCTCTAGCTCGTCACCGAGGCGCGGCGGGGCAACGCGCTCCAAGTACTGGAGTCCCGTCTCGGTGACCGTGTACTTCAGGCGATTTCGGTTGATGAGGCGTCGGGCGAGGAGATTGCGGAGGCGACTGCTCAGCGTGCCACGGATGGTTGACGGCGAACGGAAGCCCGAACGTCGTTTGAGGAACTCGGCCCACGGATCAAGAAGAGCGCCACGCTGTGCCGGGCCGCTGTCGGCGAGGATCACGAGGAGTTCGATTGCCCCTTCCTGTAGGTCGAGAAGCGCCTCGGCCTCCCCAAACTCGTGGTCGATGAAGTCGCGGCCGCGCTCGGTCAATCGGAGATTCCCGTTACCACCATCTACGAGCAGCCGGTACTTCTGGCTGAGGATCCAAGGCCCCGCCGTGTAGCGGGGATTGACCGACTTGCCGCTCTCCTTCCAGATCGCCAAAGCTAGCTTGAGGTCCTCCCCCTTGAGCTTCGCTCGAATCCACGAATCCGGATCTTGCCAATCGACGGGGTTCTGGGGGTTTCCGCGAAGCTCGGCCAGCCTTTTGTGGAGACCGGTAACGTGCGACTTCGTGAATCCGGGCCAGATCCGGAGTAGGTGCCGCAACTCGCCATAGACTGGAAACCACGGAACGCGGACGCGCCGTCCGCTGCCATCAGGTGCGGCCCTGCCAGTCTCCTCCACGGAGTACCTTTTCCAAGTATGAACGTTGGTATCCAAGGTAAGGGATTGCGCCGAAGTGTGCTGTCGGGCGGTGGCGGTACAGGCGGGGGAGTGAAGCGGTGCTGGATCGAGCTTGCCGTGAGTTCAAGAGCGGAAAAGCAACGGCTGGCTCACGCCCTTTAAGGGGCGTCAGCCAGCCGACGCAGTGTTGAACACCACTGCGGTCTGGCAAGGGGGCTGTGCCCCCTAGAACCCCCCTGATTGTCGGCGCTCTGGCGGAGTTCGCGGTGGGAGGCCTCCCATCCCATCCCGGCGGCAGCCAGTCGGCCACATGCGGAGGATTGTGTCCAGCCTTCCGTTTCGCCGCGCCGAATGGTGCGAGGGGGCTGGCCTCCGGCGTATCATGACTGACTGTTGGAACGAAGCCGAAGGGCGATCACATCAGAAACAGCGACCATGGAGAGACGATGGACCGGAAGGCAACGGATGCGATGACACGGGATGAGGAGCTGGACAGGCTGGTCGGCGATTCGAGATTCCTGCGGTATCACGAGAAGTATGTGAAGCCCCGTGAGTTCAACGCCTTCGACGTGCTGCGCTACGCGGAGTACGAAATCCGCCACAGCAATGTGATTGCCTGGCTGCTGGATCCCGCCGGGACCCACGGAATTGACCGAAGGTTCCTGGAGTGGTTTGTGGACCGGGCGAGGCTGCCGGGGGAGTTGCCCCCCGAGATCGTCCGCGGCGACGGCGGGCAGACGGTGCGGGTGGCGCGGGAGCTGTACTATGTGGACGTGACGATCTTCCTTGAGAGCGATCGGGGCCGGCACATCGTCGCGGTCGAGAACAAGCCGTCGCCGGCTTCGCCGGAGCACTACGAGCAGGCGCGGGCACACCTGGAGCGCTTGCGCCCCAAGTACTCGGGCCACAGGCACCACGGCGTGCTGCTCTCCACCTCGCGGAAGGGAATCGAGGGGGAGGACAGGCATCCGGAGGACCCGATTGCGCATGTGAGCTGGCGGGATGTGGGCGTGCAAATCAAGACGATGATCGGTGAGGGCGCCTTCGGGGATAGGAACGTGGCCGCCTTCATCCGCCAATACCTCGTGGCGGTCGGCCGGCTGATCGGCCCGGAGGAGAGCGACACGGACTACTTCAGGCAGCTGCTGGACGACCACCATTCGCTGCTGAAGCACATGTCCGGCGCGCTCGGCGAAGAGCGGGGCGAGCACAAGGTCCGGGAGATGGTGCCGGACGGTCATGCGCACTACCGCGACACCGTAGTGCGGCTGGTGAAGGACTTCCGGCAGGAGCCGGGGCGGTTGCGTGACGAGGTTCGCGACCTGCTGACGAGTCGGGGGATCGAGACGACGATCCGGGGGCCCTGGCTGAACTGGGAGCTGGAAGCGGCTCCGGCGCTGGGGATTCCTTGGTGTATCCGGTGGGTCCTGGACTTCCAGTATCGCCAGATCAGTGTATGCCTGGAGGTTCCGTCGCATTGCCGGAACAAGGAGGCTGTGAAAGACCTGCTGGCTTTCGTGCGCGAAAGGCCGATCGACCGTCGTCGCCGCGAGAGGTACCCGATGAGGGCCGATGGATACGGCTACTACCACGTCTTTAACCACGAACTCGTCGCCGACGAAATCCTCTCCGGAAAGTCAGCCGAGGAGGTCACGGAGGCCGTGCTGCATGCGGTTACCGAATTCCTGAAGGCGGAGGACTCGGACTACACGCGCATCAACGACTATTTCCAGTGCCTGGCATTTCGGCCTGAGGCGGCGGTGGCCACCGAGCCGACGGCCGCGGCGGTGGCGGAGGAAGCGAAGTAGGGCGATACTCGCGGTCAGCCTTGTACATCTCGATGCCTCCGCGCCGAGGTCGATGCCGGACCGGGAGTCGCGCCCCCGGTGCCGGCCCGCCACTGGTCCGGGCCGTTGCGACCACCTCGGTCGCGCTTTCGGGGATCGAAGGGGCGGAGCCCTTCGTCAGCCTCCGTGTTATACACGTGGTATGCTGGCTTGACCACCTTAGCGTGGTCCAAGCCAGCCCAGCGGAGCCGCCGAAACGCCGCTCCGGGCACCGCCCGGAACAACTCCCCGCGAGCCATCGCGGGCAAGCTCCACCGCCATCTTGTCGCCGGTCTCACCGATGGCGAGGACGACGGCGACGCGCTCTGGTGAGCCCCGCTTCCCCCCTACCCGTACCCCTCGGAGACCCGAGATCGTCGCTCCTGGGCCATCCTATGACCCGTAGATCACCCGAAAAGCCTCTGGGGACCCCCGCAACGGCCTCTGAGCCGGTCGTGGGACCGTCAGGTCTCGGTGCCCATTCTCCGGCCCGCGAGATACGCTTCCCAGTCGGCCATGAGCCGACGCCGCCGCTCGAACAGGTCGGTGCGCCGGTACGCCGCCTCCACCTTGCTCTTGACCACGTGCGCCAGCGCCGCCTCGACCACCTCCCGGGGATGGTCGGTCTTCTCCGCCGCCCAGTCCCGGAACGACGACCGGAACCCGTGCGGCACCGCCGCGATCCCGTGCTTCCTCAAGAGCCGGTTAAGCCGCTTCCCGTCCAGCACCTTCCCGCGCTCGTTCACGAACACGACCGGATTCTTCCCGCCCTCCAGCTTTCGGGCCGCATCCAGAATCTCCAGTGCCCGCTCGCACAGCGGCACCCGCTGCTCGCGCCCGGTCTTCATCCGGGTTGCCGGAATCGTCCACACGCCCGACTCTTGATCCATCTCGCTCCACACCGCGCCACGGACCTCGGCGCCCCGCGCCGCCGTCAACACGAGGAACTCGAAGGCCAACGTGTCCACCCTCCCCGGATCCGCCGCCCGCACCTTCGCGACGGCCGCGGCGACCTCGCCGTGAGGCAGGGCCTTGTGGTGGGTGACGACATCGTGCTGCGGACCCAGCAGGTGAAGAATCCGGTCGCAGGGGTTGTCCGTCCTCCATTCCATGGCGATGGCCCACTCCAAGACCGCCCGGATGCGCATATGCACGAACCGGGCCGTGGGACCCATGGTGTGCCAGATCGGGGTGAGGATCTCCAGCACGTCGCCGCTCGTGACCTCCGAGACGGCCACGTCACCGATGCGGGGGAAGGCGTGAATCTCCAAGTTGCGGAACCATTCCTTCGCGTACGCCGCGCTTCGCCACCCGGCCCGCTTCTGCTCGACGACGAGCTTCGAGGCCTCGGCGAAGGTGGGGATGCCGACCAGCCGCCGCTTCTCGGCCAAGGGATCGCCGCCCGAACGGGCGAGCTTGCGGTTGGCGAGCGCCTGCTCGCGGGCCTCGGCAAGCGAGACCAGTTCGACGCTTCCGAGCCCGAGCTCGCGCTTGCGTCCCCGGATGACGAGGCGTTGAATCCAACTGCGTGTTCCGGTCTTCTGGACGTAGAGGTAGAGTCCGTTCCCGTCGCAGTGTCTTCCGGGCGGAGCGGAGCGCACGAAGGGGGCCGAGAGCCGCTTGTGGGGATGGCGGCCCCTGGGCTTGCCTCGCGGGCGTTTCGTGGGGGAAGTGTTACCATTATCCATCCCCTAATCGTAGCTGAGATGGAGTGGGATAGCAAGGGCCGTTGCTGGACGGACAAGGTAGGACGAATCCTACTTAAAGCGTTGCTAATACAGGATGTTACGAACGACTATGGACGATGCCGGACATCATGGGATTCCGAGCGTCCGACTTGCAGCGCTATTCGGCCGAGGAGCAACGCAGAGCGAAGCATTTCAGTGCCAACAATGTATGGTTGACATGACATAATGTAATGTCCTCTTGACATCGTGATTCGTTGAGCGGAGCGATCCAGCGCGGATGCCTCGCCGGCCGAATGCAGCGGGGTTTCTGCCACGGACTGCTAAACGCCCTTCCGCTGGGCCCAGATGAGCACCGCGATGCCGATCACGTACGCCAACAGCAGATACGCGAAGAGGAAGGGCATGCCCAGCACCCACGGCTCGATCCGGTTCATGACGCCGTGCACGATCGGCGGCTGGGCGAGCGCCATCGCCACAAGGAAGGCAACGGTCGCGATCCAGCCGTTGCGGGTGCGGGGGAGGTAGTGCGAACGCGGAATCTTCATGGGCGCATGGGGTTGGGGGCGTGCACGGCGGGTGTAGGGGTGGACGGAAGCTTACTGCACCTCGGCGCGGGCGACAAACGGAGGCCGTGGCCGGGACATGGGCACGGGGAGGGGGGAGGGTCGGGTCGTGGGCCCGGCCTGGTCGCAGCCCGTCGCGACGGCGAGCGCACGGCAGACCTGCGCCATCGTGCCGTCGTCCTGCTTGACATGCGGCTCCCGCGCCTTGACTATTAGGGCCTTATGAACGCTCGCGCCCGTACCCCACACCATCATCACGGCCACTCCGGAGAGGCGGCCGCGTGACGGTGTAGCCGTACGAAAGCACGGGATACCCCAAACGCCGGCTTCCTCGGGAGGTCGGCGCTTTTTTGTGCGCCGGTCGGTTTCCGGGGGCCGGCACATCAGGAGACGAAACCGGGATGAACGGTACAGTGTTGAACAATCGGCGCGCGGAAGCGCGGATGGAGCCGTCCGCTGGCCGCGCCATTCGCATCGGGCTGCCGAAGGGGCACATGCAGGGCGGAGTGTTCGCACTGCTCGCCGACGCGGGGATCGATGTCCGCGTGGGGTCGCGCAACTACCGGCCCGTGCTCTCGTGGCCCGGATTCGAGGCCAAGCTGCTCAAGCCGCAGAACGTGGTCAAGATGCTGCACGCCGGGTCGAGGGATGTCGGGTTCGCCGGGGCGGACTGGGTCGCCGAGCTGGGCGCCGACCTGGTCGAGCTGCTGGATACCGGACTCGATCCGGTGCGGGTGGTGGCGGCCGCGCCCGAGGCGCTGCTCGACGGCGGGTCGCTCCCCGCCGGACGCCGCCTGGTCGTGGCGACCGAGTACGTGAGGGTGGTGGAGCGATGGTCGCGGGATCGGCCGTTCGAGACGGTCGTGGTGCGGTCGTACGGGGCGACCGAGGTGTTCCCGCCCGAGGACGCCGACCTCATCGTGGACAACACCGCGACGGGAGCGACGCTACACGGAAACGGCCTCGTCGTCACGGACACGCTCATGCTCTCCTCGACCCGGTTGTACGCCAACCCTGCCGCCCTTGAAGACCCGGGCGGACGGGCCCGGATCGACGATCTCGTTCTCCTCCTCCAATCGGTGCTCGAAGCGCGGCGGCGGGTGATGCTGGAGTTGAACGTCTCGCAGGAGGATTTCGAGCGGGTTGTTTCCATTCTGCCCTGCATGCGCGAGCCCACGGTGTCACGGCTGCACGGCGAGAGCGGGTACGCGGTGCGCGCGGCGGTGCCCAGGACGGCGCTGCCGGCGCTGCTGCTCGAGGTGAAGGCGCGGGGCGGAACGGACCTGGTCGTGTCGGAACCGCAGCAGATCGTGCCATGAGCGGGGCCATGAAGGGGCCCATGCGGGACGTCATCGACCTGAGCATGAACGAGGGCGAGCCGCCGCCCCGGGAGTGTTTCGACGTGCTGGAGCGCGTCGGGCCCGGGATTCTGCGCAAATACGCGGATCCGCAGCCGCTGGAGGAGGCCTACGCGGCGTACCTGGGCACCGACCCCGCGAACGTGCTGGCCACGACGGGCGGGGACGACGCCATCGATCGCGTGTTCCGCGCGTTTCTGGCGCCGGATCAGGAGATGGTCTTCCCGACGCCCACCTTCGAGATGATTCCGGCGTGCGCGCGCATGGCGCGGGGGACACTGGTACCGGTCGAATACGAGTGGGGAACGCTGCCGCACGACGACATTCTCGCGGCGGTGAACGAGCGGACGGGCGTGGTGGCGGTGCTCACGCCGGACAATCCGACGGGGCGGGCGTTCACGACCCGTGAGTTGCTCCGGCTCGCGGACGCGCTGCCGCCCGAGGTGGTTCTGCTCGTCGACTCGGCGTATGCGGAGTTTGCCGAAGAGGACCACACGGCGGCGCTGCTCGAGGTGCCGCGAGCGGTCATGATCCGCACGATGTCGAAATCGTGGGGGCTGGCGGGGATGCGGGTCGGCTTCGCGGTCGGGGCGAAGGAGCGGATCGACGTGCTGCGCGGCTTCGGGGGTCCTTATGCGCTGACCGGCCCCTCGGTCGCGATCGCGCTGGACCGGCTGCGGAACGGCGTCGACGAGATGCGCAGGTTCGTGGAGTACGTGCGGTCGCGGCGGGAGCGGCTGGCCGAGGTGATCCTGGGGATCGGCGGGGAGCCGCAACCGTCGCAGACCAACTTCGTGTTCTCGTCGTTTCCTGACGCGCGCTGGATCCAGCGTGGGATGGCGGCGCAGGGGGTCCTGGTGAGGTGCTTCCCGCACCTGCCGGAGTACGTGCGGATGACGGTGCCGCGGGATGACGGCGAGTTCCGCCGCGCGGAACGGGCGCTCGGGTGCCTGGCGGGCGGGGGGCCGGAGGCGCTGCTCTTCGACATGGACGGGGTGCTGGCCGACGTGCGGCGGTCGTACCGGGAGGCGATCGTGCGGACGTGCGCCTCGTTCGGTGTGGAGGCCGGGCACGAGCTGATCAGCGCGGTCAAAGCGGCCGGGAGCGCCAACGACGACTGGGCGGTGACGCATCGGGTGCTCGCGGGCGCGGGGGTCGAGGCCTCGCTGGCCGAGGTGACGGCGCGGTTCGAGGAGGTCTACCAGGGTACGGAGGACGCGCCGGGACTGCGGCGGCATGAGACGCTGATTCCGTCGCGTGAGCTGCTCGAGGAGCTGGCGCGGTCGTTCAGGCTCGGGATCGTGACCGGGAGGCCGCGGGCCGACGCCGAGCGGTTCCTGCGGGAGCACGGAGTGCGGGGGTGCTTCAGTGCGGTGGTCTGCCGCGAGGACGGGCCGCTCAAGCCCGATCCGGCGCCGGTGCGGATCGCCCTGGAGCAGCTGGAGGCGCGGACCGCGTGGATGCTGGGCGACACCCCCGACGATGTGCGGGCGGCGGTGGGGGCGGGAGTGGTCCCGGTCGGCGTGGTGCCGCCGGGGCAGACCGAGGACGAGGCGGCGGGCGCATGGGCCGCGCTCGAAGGTGCGGGCGCCGCGCGCGTCGTGGAGGCCGACGCCGAACTTGGAGGATTGTTCGATGGGTGACGAGGCGAGAACCGCGGGCGTGAGCCGCGAGACGGGGGAGACCCGGGTCGAGGTCCGGCTGGACCTGGACGGCGTTGGAGCGGTCGAGGTGAGTACCGGGATCGGCTTCTTCGACCACATGCTGCACGCCCTGGCCTTCCACGCGGGGTGGAGCCTGGAGCTCAAGTGCGAAGGCGATCTGGAGGTCGACGACCACCACACGGTCGAAGACACCGGACTGGCGCTGGGGCAGACGGTCGCGCGCGCGCTGGGTGAGCGGCGGGCGGGCATCGTGCGCTTCGGGCATGCGTATGCCCCGCTTGACGAGGCGCTGGCGCGCGCGGTCGTGGATGTATCCGGGCGCCCGTTCTTCGCCGGCGATCTCGACCTGCGGCGGGAGCGGGTGGGTGCGCTGTCGTGCGAGATGGTTCCGCACTTCTTCCACTCGTTCGCACAGACCGCCGGCCTGACGCTGCATGTGAACGTGATCCACGGAGCCAACGACCACCACCGCATCGAGGCGTCCTTCAAGGCGCTGGCGCTGGCGCTGCGGGACGCGCTGGCGCTGCGGGAAGGCGGGAAGGGCGTACCGTCCACGAAGGGCGTGCTTTGAGCGGGCGCGCCCGCGCGGTAACCGTAGTGCGCACCAGCACGGCCAACCTGGCCTCGGTGCTGACGGGATTCGAGCGCCTGGGCTGCACGGTTCGCACCACGGCCGACCCCGGCGAGGTCGCGGCGGCCGACCGCCTGGTGCTTCCCGGAGTCGGTGCCTTCGCGGCGGCCCGGCGCGCCATCGCGTCGCACGGCCTGGAGGACGCGCTGCGCGAGCGCATCCAGCGCGGCCACCCCACCTTGGGCATCTGTCTCGGAATGCAGCTGATGGCTCACGGCAGCGAGGAGGCGCCCGGCGTCGCCGGCCTCGGAGTGCTCGACGGCGTCGTGGGCAGCTACGAGAGCGGAGAGGAGGGGTGGCGCGTCCCCCAGATGGGCTGGAACCTGGTGACCCCGGCCGAGGGGTGCGAAATCGTGCCTCGGGGCTACGCCTACTTCGCCAACTCCTACCGCCTCACGGCCGCCCCCGGCGACTGGCTGCCGGTCTGGTGCGAGTACGCCGGCCGTTTCCTGGCGGCGGTCGAGCGCGGTCCGGTGGTCGGCTGCCAGTTCCACCCGGAGCTCTCGGGCGACTACGGCAAGGCGCTGCTGACGCGCTGGCTGGAGGCCTGAGCGGATGCTTCCCGTGCGCATCATCCCCTGCCTCGACGTACGCGACGGACGGGTCGTGAAGGGTGTGAAGTTCCGGGGATTGACGGATCAGGGCGACCCGGCGGCACTGGCGCGCGCCTACGAGGAACAGGGGGCCGACGAGGTTGTCGTGCTGGATGTGACGGCCACCCCGGAACGGCGCGGCACGCGCCTCGACACGGTGGCTGCCGTGCGGGCCCGCCTGTCGGTGCCGCTCACCGTCGGGGGCGGGATCGGCGGGATCGAGGATGCGGCGGCGCTCCTGGAGGCCGGCGCGGACAAGGTCGCCGTGAACACGGCGGCGCTGCGGCGTCCCGCGCTGCTGACCGACCTGGCCGCGAGGTTCGGGTCGCAGTGCGTGGTGGCTTCGATCGACGCGCTGGGAAGCGGCGGTGGTGGACGGGGCGGCGACAGCGGCTACGAGGTCGTGGTGCGCTCGGGCACCGAACGGGTCGCGCGCGACGCGGTGGCGTGGGCGCGGGAAGCGGTGGAGCGCGGGGCGGGCGAGATCCTGCTGACCAGCATCGACCGGGACGGCACGCGCAGCGGGTACGAGCTGGTGCTGCTGCGCGCGGTGCGTTCCGTCGTGCACGTGCCGATCGTCGCGTCGGGAGGCGCCGACTCTCCCGAACACATGGCCGACGCCGTTCGCGCCGGGGCCGACGCGGTGCTGGCCGCGTCGATCTTCCATCAGGGCAACTGGACCGTGGAAGGGGTGAAGGCGGCGCTGACGGGGCTGGGAGTGTCGGTGCGGCCGGGGTACTCGGGCGTCGGGGAGACGGCCCGCACCGTAGAGGGGGCGGCATGATCATCCCGTCGATCGACCTCATGGACGGGCAGGCCGTGCAGCTGGTGCAGGGCCGCCGCAAGGTGCTCGAGGCGGGCGATCCGCGTCCTCTCGCCGCGCGCTTCGGCCGCGTGGGCGAGGTGGCGGTGGTGGACCTGGACGCGGCGCTGGGGCGCGGCGACAACACCGCCGTGATCGAGGAGCTGTGCCGGGTGGTGCCGTGCCGGGTGGGCGGCGGCATACGCGACCGGGACGGGGCGCTCGAATGGCTGGACCGCGGCGCCGCGAAGGTCGTTCTCGGCACCGCGGCCGTCCCGGAGGTGCTGGAAGGGCTGCCGCGCGACCGGGTCGTGGCCGCGCTGGACGCCTGGGAGGGCGAAGTCGTCGTCAAGGGGTGGACCGAGCGCACGGGACGCACCGTGTACGACGGCATGCGCGAACTGCGCGGCCTCGCGGGCGGCTTCCTCGTCACTTTCGTCGAGGGAGAAGGCAGGGAGAGCGGCTTCCCGCGCGAGCAGATCGCGCCGCTCGTGGAAGCCGCCGGCACGTCGCGCCTGACCGTCGCCGGGGGGATCACCACCGCCGACGAGATTGCGTGGCTGGACCGCTGCGGCGCCGACGCCCAGGTGGGGATGGCGCTCTACCGCGGCAACCTCGACCTGGCCGAGGCGTTCACGGCGCCGCTCCGTAGCGAACGGCCCGACGGGCTCTGGCCCACCGTCGTCACCGACGACCGCGGCGGCGCGCTCGGCCTGGTCTGGTCGAGCCCGGAGAGCGTGCGTACGGCGATCGACGAAGGCATCGGCGCGTACCACTCCCGCTCGCGGGGGCTCTGGCGCAAGGGCGCGACATCGGGCGCCACCCAGGCGCTGGTGCGCATCGAGCCCGACTGCGACCGCGACGCGCTCCGCTTCACGGTCGCGCAGGCGGGCGACGGGTTCTGCCACACCGGCGACTGGACCTGCTTCGGCCCGGCCCGCGGGCTGCGCAAGCTGGAACGGACGGTGAAGTCGCGCAGGGCCGAGGCGGTGCCCGGGTCGCTGACGAGCCGGCTGCTCGAGGACGGCGCCTTCCTGGGGGGCAAGCTCGTCGAGGAGGCCGGTGAACTGGGGCGGGCCTCGGGGGTACAGCGGGTCGTCGAGGAAGCGGCCGACGTGATGTACTTCCTGAGCGTCGCGTTGGAGCGTGCGGGGGCCAGCCTGGTCGAGGTGGAAAGGGAGCTCGACCGCAGGAGCCTCAGGGCGAAGCGAAGGGTGGCGTCGGCGCCGAAGGGAGCGGCTGGTGAGTGAGGGGCGCAGGGGAGCAGGTACGACGGATTGTGGCGCGGGGCCGTCGCGCGTGCGGTTGAGACGGGTCGCGGCGGCCGATGTGGGCCGCGCACGCCAGCCAGCCGTGCCGCCCGACATCATCCCGGCCGTGCTCGAGATCATCGACGCCGTGAAGAGGGGTGGGGAGGCGGTACTGCGCGAATACGCGGAGCGGTACGACGGTCTCGAAGCCGGCGGGGCGCTGGTGCGGACACGCGCCGAGATGGAGGCGGCACTCGCATCGCTTCCCGCGGCCGACCGCGAGGTGCTGGAGCGCGCCGCGGGCCGGATCGAGCACTTTGCCCAGGCCCAGTTGGAGTCGGGCGAGCCGGTGGCCGTGGCGGTGGAGGGGGGCATGGCCGGCGACCGGGTGGTGCCCGTCGGCGTGGCCGGGTGCTACGCGCCGGGAGGGCGGTTCCCGCTGCCTTCGTCCGTGCTGATGACGGCCGTGACCGCCAGGGTGGCCGGGGTGCGTGAGGTGTGGCTGGCCTCGCCGAGACCGTCCCGCGAGGTCATGGCGG
>VXQO01000045.1 GCA_009838975.1 Gemmatimonadota bacterium
CTGACCGCCCCGCTCCCCGGCGACGAATCCTTCCCCGCGCCCGCCACACCCGCCGTCGCGGTGCAGTCGGCCCCCGCCATCCCCGAGCGGCCGTTCGCGCCGCCCACCGGCCCCCACGCCATCGGCATGACCGAGTACCGCTGGGTCGACGAGAGCCGTCCCGAGCCCTTCACGCGCGACCCCGACGACCTGCGCTCGGTCGCGGTGCGGGTCTGGTACCCCACCGACGACGCGGGCGAGGGCGGCGCCATGTACGTGCCCGACATGGCCGAGTTCGGCGACGGCCAGGACTTTGTCCCGATCACCCACGTTCGCACGAACGCGATCCAGGACGCGGCCCCGGCGCCCGGCCCCTTCCCCGTCCTGGTGTACAATCACGGCGGCGGCTGGACGCGCTTCACCAGCACCTTCACCACCGAGGAGCTGGCCAGTCACGGCTACATCGTGGTCTCGGTCGGCCACAACGGCTTCAACAGGACGCAGTTCCTCCCGGACGGATCTTCGGTGGTCCCGGACACTCTGACCTTCCCCGAGCCCACCGGCGACCTGTACGAAGATGCAGTCGGCAGCTGGGATTTCCTCGACGACTACGCCTTCCCCGAGTGGGTGGCCGACGCGGCCTTCGCGATCGACCGGCTGGAGGAGCTGAACGCGGTCGGCGGCCCCTTCGCGGGAACGATGGACCTCGACCGCATCGGGATGTACGGGTGGTCCTTCGGCGGCGCGACCTCGATCGAGATGAGCTCCGTCGACGAGCGGGTGAAGGCCGCCATCGACCACGACGGGCAGCTGTTCGGGGTCGCCCCCACGCAGGGGACCACTCGGCCCTTCATGCTGATGCACGGCGGCGTCCTGCCCGAGACCCCGCCCTTCGAGGACCCGGACTCGATCGCCGCCTACAACGACGCCATCGAGCGGCTGATGGCCGACGTGCGCAACACCGACGCCCGTCTCAAGGCGGCCTCGACCGGGGACTGGTACGACATCACGATCGCCGGGACGAACCACGGCAACTTCTCGGACCTGGTGATGTTCCTCCCGGGCTCGTCGCCGGACATCGAACCCGCGCGTGGCTACGAGATCATCAACGCGCTGACGGTGGCCTTCTTCGACCGCTACCTGAAGGGTGCCGAGGCGCCGCTGCTGGACGATCCGGGCGCCGTGTTCGAGGAGGTCGAGGCCGAGTCGAGGGTGGGGTCGTGAGGGCCGGGCGGATCGACCCGGCGGCGAGGACGTATATTCGAAGCCGGCGGCGCAATCGGCGCCAATGAACCGGAACCCGCACCCGCAACAGCCCTGTCGACCATGAACTCCCGCACGAAACGATCCCGCCCCGCCCATTTACGGCCGCTTCCCGCACGGCAAGTCGCCGCCCTCCTTCTCCTGCTTCTTGGCACAGGCTGTAACACCTACCGGCAGGTGGGCATCGGCGATCTGCCCGCGCAACAGAGAGTGCGGATGCAGCTCACGCCCGAGGAACTGGGCCGCCACATCATGTTTTCCAGCGGCAACCAGGGGTACATCAACGGACGGTTCGTGGAGATTCGCGGGGACTCGGCCGTCTTCGTGCTCACCAGCAGCGTCGCGCACAGCGAGGTCCGCCTGCCTCTTGAGTCGATCGTGCAGTTGGAGCAAAGGGATCCGAATCTCGGGCGGAGCTTCCTCCTGTCGACGGTCATCGTGGGCGGTGTCGCGACCCTTGCCTATCTCGGGTTCGAAGGGGAGCAGAATGCGCCGCCCAACATCGACGACGACCTCACCGATCAATTCGCGCCCGGATTCCGGATCGTGATTCCGCTGGGGCGATAGGCGCGCGGACGAACCGGACTAGACCCACTTGCGCAATCCCCGACCTTCCAGAAGGTTGGTTCGGCGGCGCCGCAAGGGCGTCACTTTTTCCACTTCCCAACATGGAGGCGAAATGTCCCCAGGAAGCATCTGCAGGGTGGTCGGCCGGACCGCCCTCAACCCGCTTCTCGCCGCTGCCCTCCTGATCGGAACGGTCCATGCGTCCGCCACGGCGCAGACCGGCACGGTCACCGGCACGGTGCGAAGCGCGACCAACGGGCAGCCGATTCCCGGCGCCCAGGTCGCGATCCCCGAACTCAACGTCGGGATTCTGGCCAACAACGTGGGCAGGTATCTGCTCAACAACGTTCCCGCGGGCACGCACACCGTCGAGGTGCAGTACATCGGCTACTCGGCGGTCAGCGCGGAAGTCACCGTCACGGCCGGACAGGCCGCGGTCCAGGACTTCGACCTGCGCTCCGAGGCGATCAGCCTCGAGGGGGTCGTGGTGACGGGAACGGCGGGCGCCGCGAGGCGCCGCGAAATCGGCAACTCGATCAGCCAGCTCAACGAGGACGCCTTCCAGGGCGCGCCAGTGTCCAACGTGGCGGACATCCTCCAGGGCAGGGCGCTCGGCACGCAGGTGCTCAACAACGGTGGCCAGGTCGGCGCCGGGAGCACGATCAAGCTGCGCGGCAACAACTCGGTGTCCTTCAGCAACTCCCCGCTCGTGTACGTCGACGGCGTGCGCATCAGGGAGCGCGGGCTGGTGCACTCCGTCGAAGCCAACCAGCAGACAAACCCCTTCGACGACATCAACCCTGCCGACATCGAGCGGGTGGAGGTCATCAAGGGCGCGGCGGCCACGACGCTGTACGGTACGGAAGCCGCGGGCGGCGTGATCCAGATCTTCACCAAGCGCGGTGTAGCCGGCGCACCCGCGTGGTCGCTTACGGTCGACCAGGGACTCAACACGCTGGGCCACATCGGGCCGGCGCCGGACGTGAATCCCACCGGTCTCGGGATGAACAACTGCAACTTCACCGGTGACGGCAATTTCGCCGGTGGCGACCCGCAGTTCCCGGCCGATCCGAGCTGTCCCGCCAGCGGTACCTGGCTCAAGGACGGCTACATCCAGACCTACAACCTGTCGGTCCGTGGCGGTGCCGAGCGCATGAACTACTTCATGTCGGCCCGCTGGGGCGCCGAGGAGGGCGTCTTCGACACCGGCATCGACGGCAACGGCGTGGCCCGTCCCACCCAGGGACAGGAATCGTGGAACCTCCGGGGCAACTTCTCCTTTGCCCCCGCCGACGACATCGATGTCCGCTTCAACACCTTCTACTCGCACCGTGACGTGACCTGGGTGCCAGACGGCAACAACGCCGAGGGGCTGCTGCTGAACGTGTTCCGCGGCGGCAGTGACTACACCAACGACGAGGACGGCAAGCTCCTCGACATGGGGGTCACCAACATCAACGACCACTTCACGAGCGGCATCAACATCATCTGGAACCCGACGGACAACATGAACCACCGGATCAACACCGGCATCGACTGGGTCCGTCACACCTATTTCGAAGAGCGCCCCTGGGGCTACTTCTACGTGCAGAACGGGGACCGCGAGACCAACGAGAGCACGTTCAGGAAGCTGACGCTGGACTATGCCGGCAGCTGGGCGCGGAACGTGTTCGGCGTAGCCTCGCAGTTCTCCTTCGGCGGCCAGCTCTACAACGACTTCGTCACCGGCACGCTCGGGTTCGGCCGCGATTTCGCCGGACCGGGCGCCAAGGTCCTTCAGTCGGGCGCCATCACACAGGCCTCCGAAACGAACAGCACGGTTACGAGCGGCGGTTTCTTCGTCCAGGAGCAGCTCGGCCTTGGCGATCGGATGTTCCTGACGCTGGGCGTGCGCGTGGACGGCCACTCCGCCTTCGGCCGCGACTTCGGCCTGGAGACCTATCCCAAGGCGTCGTTCTCGTACGTCGTCTCCGACGAAGACTTCTTCCCCGCCGGCTTCGGGACCCTGAAGCTGAGGGGTGCATTCGGTGAATCCGGGAAGGCTCCCGGACTCTTCGACGCGACCCGTACCTGGGCGTCCGTCGCGGGCGACAACGGCCGGCCGGGCGTAACGCCGGACAACCTCGGGAATCCGGACCTGGGTCCGGAGCGTACCCGCGAGTGGGAGGTCGGTTTCGAGGGCACCACGCTAAACGACCGGATTGCCTTCGAGTACCAGTACTTCGATCAGAACACCTTCGACGCCCTGATCCGGGTGACCCAGCTTCCCTCGGGCGGCTTTGTGGGCACGCAGCTGGAAAACGTCGGCCAGGTCACCAATTCGGGGCACGAGGCGTTCATCAACGCCACGCTCGTGGCCAGCAACTCGATCGGCTGGGATGTCGGACTCCGCCTCTCCACGGCCAGGTCCCGTGTGGTGGATCTGGGCGGGCTCGAGAGCATCAACCTCGGTTGGCGCAACTACGTGCGCGCGCCGGTCGAGTGCACGACCGAGATGGCCAACGGGGCCAACTTCGACGGCAACGGGTTCGTCGGCATGGGCTGCACGCCGGGTGAGACGGTCCACTTCCCGCTTCCGGCCTTCTGTCACGACCGGGTGCAGAATCCGGACGAAGTGGCAGCACCCCGCTATGACGAGCAGTGCCTGGGACCCACAACGCCCACCCACACCTATGGTCTGAGCACCACGCTCACCCTGGGCCAGCGCCTGACGTTCGACGCGGTGGGCGAGGGCATGGGCGGCCACTGGCTGTCTTCGGGAACGGCGTACCAGAACACGCGCCGCCGCGTGTGGCCGCTGTGTCGCTCGACCTTCGACGCGCTCGCCGCCGGGCAGCGCGACCAGCTGACCGCGCGTGAGCGCGCCCTCTGCGATCCTTCGGTCGTGCGCTACGGCATGTGGACACAGCCCGCGGACTTCTTCAAGCTCCGCTCGGCGTCGGTGAGCTACCGCGTGCCCGAGACGTGGCTGCCGAACACCATCCGGGCCGCCACGGTTCGCCTGCAGGGCCGCAACCTCATGACCTTCACCGACTTCGAGGGCGTCGATCCCGAGGCGTTCGAGGACGGGTCCGCCGAGGTTCTCTTCCGGCAGGAATACTACAACCTACCGCCGATTCGCAGCTTCCTGCTGTCGGTCCAGGTCGACTTCTAGCCGGGGAGAACAGCGAATCATGAAAACCAACAGAACAAGCAGGACTCGCGCACTTGTCCTGGGCGCCCTCGTGGCTGCATTTGCCTCGACCGGGTGCGACGAGAGCATCTTCGAAGTCAAGAACCCGGGCAGGATCCTGGACGACGACCTCAACACCTCGCGGGGCGTAGGGTCGCTCGTAACCGGGATGTCCGCCGACTTTTCGGCGGGGTACGACGACCTTTCCTTCACTACCGCCCGCCTGTCCGACGAGATCGTCGGATCGGGAAGCTACTTCTCCACGGGACGGTACCGGAGAGGCCTGTACGATTCCGAGGACTCCAATCCCTATTGGGCCGAGGTCCAGCGGGCTCGCTGGGTGGCCGAAGCGGGACTGATCCGCATGAGGGACATCGAGGGCTACCAGTTCGACGGCAATGCCGAGACCGCCAGGGCATACCTTTTCGCCGGAATGGCGAACCGCTGGTTCGGCGAGAACTTCTGCCAGACGGTCTTCAGCGAACCCTACAACGCCGAGAGCCCCGGGCCAGGGGGCGAAACCGACACGGGCGACGCCATGGAGCGGGACGCCGCGTTCCGCCGTGCGATTCCGCTGCTCGAAGCGGCAGTCCGGAACGCGAACTCTTCCGGACAATCCGATGTCGCGACAGCCGCGCAGGGAGGACTTGCGCAGGTGTACCTGGGGCTGGGCGACATGCAGAACGCGGTGGCCAACGCCGCAAAGGTGCCCACGGACTTCGTCTTCGCCGCCGCCTACTCTTCCAACTCGGGCCGCGAAACCAGCCAGATCTGGAACGAGACCCACGGGCGGCACGAGATTTCGGCGTGGATGACCCTGGCCGGAACCGTGGGAGCCGGTGACCCGCGCACGCCGTGGACCGACTGCTCCGATCCGTCGAGCGGATGCCCCAGTGGCAACGGGGCCGACGGACAGACGATTCACTACCGCCAGGAGAAGTATCCCACCCGCGACGACGACATTCCGCTGGTCAAGGGCACCGAGATGCGCCTCATCGAGGCCGAGGCGGCGCTGATGGCCGGTGACCTCGCGACCGCGATGGCCAAGGTCAACGAGATGCGCGCGCACCATGGCCTGGATCCGCTCGAGTCCGACGGCACCATCGGGACGATCACCGGCGGAGACGGCGGAGGCGCCAACATGACGTCGATGTCGGGCTGGGACATCCTCGACCGCGAGCGGCACCTGACGCTGTGGCTGGAGGGACGCCGCCTGTGGGACCTGCATCGGTGGAACCATCCGCACCTGGACGGCGGAGGGGTCGTGTACGAAGCGACGGTAGCACGCCGCGCCTCGTGCATGCCGATCGCTCTTGACGAGTGCCAGGTCAACGAGAAGGTTTCCAGTCTCTGCTTCAGCGTGTAGAAGAAGGGATGTAACGATGTCTGGAACCGCCTCCCGGACCATTGCTTCCGGGGGGCGGTTCCGCCTTTTGGCGGGGGTGTTGTCCGGGTGGGCGGGGGGGCCCCCCCCCCCCCCACTT
>VXQO01000029.1 GCA_009838975.1 Gemmatimonadota bacterium
GGCGGTCGACTCGGCAGGGTTGGTGACCGCGGCGGGCGTCGGCGAAACGACGATCGCCGCGACATCGGGCGACGCATCGGGCGACGCGGTGGTGACCGTGATGCAGTCGGCGGATTCGGTCGTCGTCTGGGCGGCCGCGGACACGGTCGCGCTGGGCGACACGCTGCGCTTGGTCGCCGAGGCGTTCGACGCGAACGGGCTGCGGGTCGAAGGCGCTCAGTTCGACTGGTCGTCGAGCGACGTGGCGGTGGCCCGGGTGGACGGCTCGGGACTGGTGACGGCGGTCGCCGAGGGAATGGCCACGATCACCGCCACGGCGGGAGACGCCCGCGGCACGGCGGAGGTCACTGTGCAAAACCCTGATCGGGCGGCGCTGGAGGCGCTCTACAACGCGACTGACGGGCCGGACTGGGTGAACAACGACAACTGGCTCACGGACGCCCCGCTGGGCGAGTGGTACGGGGTAGACACGGACGGTTCCGGGCGGGTCGTCCGTATGGATCTCAGTGGCCGGTGGGACGGTGAGGCGCGAGTTCATGTCGTCCATGGCCTTAGCGGCCCGATCCCGCCGGAACTACGGATGATTTCGTAAGCTGCTATGTATCAACGTGTTACATAGCATGTGGCTATGCCCGTATCACTTACAGTATGCAGAAATGAGCGGGATTTCATGCGATGGCATCGGAAGTCAGCGGACGGTTTTCAGGCCATTGCACGCTGCTTCGGACGGGACGCGTTGACGTTCAACGAACCTCCGCCGGGAGCCGCCGCACCACCACGCTGGCCACATCGAACTCGTCCAACTCGATGAACGCCGCCAGTCCGCCCGGGCCGAAGGCGTCCGGCATCTCGGTCGCACCGGTCGCGTAGGTGCCGACGTAGGTCCCTTCCGCCGTCAGGACATCGATGGGGCCGTCGCTATCGGGTTCCTCGCCACCGCGCCGCACCCAGATACGTCCCTCCCATGTGGTGGCCAAGTCGCGCAGCACGGGAATCTCGTGGTAGAAGCGGTCCTCCAGATCGAACGTGGCCTCCGACCGAGGGCTGTTTCCCCGGGCGCCCCCGACCAGCATGAGGCGTCTTGAACCGGTTCCGCCGAGTGCGCGCCGGGCCTCCGCCGTCCTCTCCTCGTACGCCTCCCGGACCGATTCCGTCACCGGCTCGGGATCGAAGGGCCGCCGGATGATGCGTGCGGCTTCGCGCGCACCCGGCGGCGTGACCTTCAGCGCGTACGCGGACGAGTCCGAGTGAACGATGCCGCCATCGGGAAGGACGGCCACGAGGAAACCGGGCTCGAACACGGTCGGCATGGTCATGCTGCGAAGCGCGTCGCGAATCTGGGCGGGGACGGGGCTCGTCGCGAGACCCTCAAGATCACTCCGCGGGGGCAGCCATCCCTCCGCTACCGTATCGGTGCGTGCGGCTTCGCCGTCGAGTCCCACCCGCAGCACCGGGCGGGAGGTGGGCGGATCCGCCGCGCCTCCCGCGCCCATGACGATGGAGCGGGAGCCCCCGCCGGCAAAGACCGCCCCGCCGCGAGGATCCGGCTGAATGTCGTGGGCCGGGATCGCCACCGGGTTGGACCCGTCATCCGCCCGCACCATGCGCAGAAACTCGCCGGAGGCGTCGAAGAGCTGGTAGGCGCGGTGGCCGACATCGCTCACCACCACGGTGCCGTCGCGCAACACCGCGAATCCCATCGGCTGGTTGAACTCGCCGGGACCGCCGCCCGAAGAACCGAACTCCGTCACGAAACGCCCGGCCGCGTCGAACACGAGGACCCTCACCGCGCCGCCCCGCGTTAGGCGCATCCCCTCGACACGCATCCCCCCGGTCGTCCCGTCGAAGATGTACAGGTTGCCCTCCGCGTCGAAGGCGACCTGGCCCACCGAGGCGAACATCTCCCAGGACTCGCCGTCGAGGACGCCGACCCGGTAGACCTCCTCGAACGCGGGCTCGATCGGACGGTCCCGCCCCGTGACCTCGACGATCTCCTGAGCGGGGAGAGTGGAGGGGGCGGCCAAGACGGCCATCAGAAGGAGCGATTGAATAGGGGCGAACCTGCTGGCGTTCATCGAGGACCTCTCTGGTGAGTCGAAGGTGGCGAGCCGCAACCGGGCTACCAGTTAGATGCGCGACCCTGCCGCAAGGGTTGTCCACCAACGTGCATCCACGCTTGATGGGCGTCCAGCGTCCACTTGGGGACTTCTAAGGCGGAAGGGCTTGGTGGACTCCGGGCCGCGCGGCAGGGGAGCGCGGCCATTACAAAGGCGCAACAGGCTGCCCCGTCGCCCGGGTTGTCGAGGAGACCCGACTCAGCGGGCGTTGACGGGCTCCTCGTAGGACCGGCTACCGCGTCTTGGGCGGCGTCCGGGAGCGTCTCACGGACGACCGCCGTGCTGGCTTGAGCCACGCTTCGGTGGGCAAGCAAGCAAGTATCCATCTCACAAGCGGACGCCCGTTCTTAGCGAAGCGAGCTGCCTCACAGCGCCCCTTTGCGACGCTTCCGCTTCGGTGCCCGTTCTTGCCCGGTTCGATCATCCGTGAACGCTCCCCGCCGGGCTGGGCGCCGGGAAGGCCGGGCAGGAGTACTCGCGCGGCGGCTGCGCCGTCCACGTGCGGTCCTGCTGCACCAGGGCGTTGGCAAGGACGAGGAGCTTCCGCATCACGGCCGTCAGGGCGACCTTCCGCGGCTTGCCCCGGGCCACGAGCGCCTCATACTTCCGCCTGAGGTCGGGATTGTGCTGGGCCGCAACCACCGCGGGCATGTAGAGCATTCTGCGGACCCGGTGCCTGCCGCCCTGGATGAAGCTCCGTCCCTTCCAGTTTCCGGACTCCCGGGTGACCGGGGCGAGTCCGGCGAGGCTGGCGGCTCGCCACCGGGTGAGCATACCCAGCTCCGGCAAGTGGACGATCAGTCCGGCGGCGGTGATGTCCGAGATGCCCGGGATCGAGGTCAGGATCTCGGCCCGGCGCTCCATCTCCTTCTCCTCCCCGATCCGCTGCCGGATCTCGGCATCGATGAGCTTCAGTTGGCGGTCGATCTGCCGCAGCCTCTGCTTGGTGACCCGCTTGCCCACGGGAGTGCGCAAGTTCCTGCCCCGGTTGGTGGTTGCGGTCCGGTCCCTGACCAGTGCGTCGCGGATCTGCTGGAGCTCGGTGAGGTCGCGCTGCCCCTCCGATCTCGCCTCGGTCGGGCGCAGGTCCTCGATGGCCATTGCCATGGTGGCCAGTGTCCGGGCGTCCACCGCGTCGGTCTTCGCGCGCCGCCCGATGGAGCGGGCGAAGGACCGGACTTGGAAGGGGTTGATCGCGTACAGGGGGAGCCCGGCCTTCAGGAGGGTGTCCTCGAAGTTGCGGTGGAAGGATCCGGAGGGTTCGTACGCGATCCGGTCGATCCCGGAGCCGATCCAGGCGATCAGCTTCCGGAAGCCGGTCCTGTCGTTCGTGAACCGGGACGCTCTCCCCTCGGGGGCGGCGAAGGCGTCGAGCCAGTCCTTGGAGATGTCGATCCCGACGGTGCGGAGGATGCTGCTCATGTGTTCTTCCCTTCTCCTGTGCTTGTCATGCGAGCCTCGATGCTCGTGTATCCATTCAGGACATCGGGAAGGACGGTGGCGATCACACTACCCACGGCCCCATTACGGCCTGCCAGCCTATCGATCCGACCACCGTCCCTGTTGAGCGCCCGCTCCGGCTCGCTACGCTCGCCTATGCGGGCGCTCAACAGCCCGGGCCTTCCCCGTGACCCGGTCCTGCAAATCACGCGGGAATCTGCATGATTATGGGAGACAAGCAAGCAAGCCAGCACACGCGATGTTGAACACGGAGGCTGGCAAGGGGAGCGCTCCGCCCCCCTGTGACCCCCTGGTTTTTCCCGCGCCTGTGTTGGCGCGGCGGAGGACGGTGGCCCGCATCCGAATCTCGTTCTGGTTTGCGCCGATGACCATCGGGCAGGTGTTAGCTTGGTGAGACGGCGTTTACGCCCTCGAAGCCTTTTGCAAGGGCACGGATACGATGGTGCGACGTATCAACGCGTTTGTGTGTCAATCGGCACGGAAAATGTCCCGGTTATCGGCATGGAAAATGTCCCGGTTCTGCGGCTGCCCCGCGGAGGGAGCGGAGCGACCGGAGCGGGCAGGTTGGCATGCCGCTCTGTTCCTCACTCAGTTCACCGGCCCGAGTGAGACCCCCGAGCACTTCGGGCTACGCTCGCGGGCGGAACTGGACGTCTTCGCCGACACGCTCGTAGCCATCGCGGTCGCGCATCCCGAGAGCAGGACCACTCTCGCTATCGGCAACGCGTTCTTGGATTCCGCGATCGAAGGCCAGCCGGATCGAACTGCGTATGCGGGCGCGTGCGACGCGCTTGAGCGCTTGGTCCGGGCCGGGGCCGAGCGGACTCACCACCTGATCGGTGTTGATCCGCGGCGGGGTGTCGCGGTGGCGATGGATATGCTGGAGGCGGGCAACTTGACCTATCCCTGCGCATTCCTCTACGAAGCGGCCTCGTATGGCGAAGTCACGGTTTCGGACGGCGGACTCGCGTTCGAGTTCAACGGGAACGCCGATCTCTTCGTTGGGTCTTTCGATCGGTCGCGTAGACCGGTCCTTCCACCGGACAACGCCTGGCGCGTTGAAGCCAAGGGCCGCCAGTTGCACGAGGCCGGGTATCTGGAAGCCCCCGACCCTTGTCGGATTTGGGAGGGCAGGATCGAACTGGCCCCCGGACAGACGCCGGCCGCGACCGAGACCGAGGCGATGGCGGCGCTGCGCGGCGAGGATCCCGACGAACCCCTCGGGGCGCTCGCGTTCATCAATGGTATCGGGTGGCGGGCCAGCGACGAACTGAAGGCAGTCTTCCTCGACGCCGCATGGAGGCACATGCGACAGCTTGACGTCGAGCCATCGCACTACGGCGGTGAAACGTGGTCCTACATCACGGTTACGATCCGAACACACGACCCCGCCGGAATCCCACTCTTGGTCGAACATGCGCTCGGCGTCACCGGCGAGGTCGTGACGAATGCGTTAGCCGACTTCGGCGTGGCGGCGCTGCCTACGTTGCTCGATTACGTCCGGCCAACGGGGCCACCGGGAGACGCGCGGGTGCTCCGCGTGGGGTCCGGGCTCAGGACGCTCGCACTGATAGCCGAGGATGGACCGATTCCCCCCGACATGCGGCCATGCGCCATCGAGGCCGCCCGCAATCGGCTCACGGCGGCGCCGCAGGAGCGTTACGTCGTCGCACGGGCGATGGAACTCGCGGTGGCGCTCGGCGATCCGGGTCTCCGCGCGCTGGTGGAAGACCTCACCGACTTTCGCTCGGTCGGGGATCTAACCGGAGGGTTCGCGGACCACGAATACCTGCACACCTTGGCTCGCGATCTGCTGGCTGGGATTGTCCCTCAGGGCAAGTTTCGGAAGCGATGTCCTCTTGGGGACTGTCCGGCAGGTTGGTAGTGGACCACTCCCGCCGCCGGCAGGTGATCCGG
The DNA here is from genome assembly GCA_009838975.1 of Gemmatimonadota bacterium. GTDB lineage: Bacteria > Gemmatimonadota > Gemmatimonadetes > Longimicrobiales > Gaopeijiaceae > Bin94. The sequence goes on from VXQO01000029.1 coordinate 5,496, forward strand.
CTGGGAATGCTCATGGCGGTCGTTGCCGTCGTCTCCTGCCGCACACCGGAGTCTGTACCGTGGGTGGAGAGGTTCCCGCTCCTGACTTCCCACGAGTATCCCCTCGTCGACTCCCTGTGGGTGCTTGCGCGCGATTCGTTTCCCGAGATCCCGGTCGAACGGGTCAACGGGATTCTCGGCCGCGAGCCCGCCGCACCAATCAACGTTCGTTTCGGACACTTCTCGGGTTACATGGAGGGATCGGACGGCACGGACGTGTTCGGCCATGCCTCGTACCCGATGTGGGTGGGCGGCGAGGTCTGTGTATGGCATGACGAAATCCTGCATCGGGAGCAAGCGCTCTTTGTGTCCTGCTTCAGACACACTGTCGGCACCTCGCCCGGATACGAGATCGATGTCGTGGTGAACGGCTACCGACCGCGGGAGGACTTCGAGTACGTCAAGCTGCGTGAGGTTGTGGTCCGGGTTCCCTAAACTGGCGCCGCCGGGTTCGTCGGCCCCGAGATCGGGGGCGAGGCGGAAGCCAAGCCCGAGCCGCTCACGCCGGGGAAACTCGACAACGCACGGCCCCTATGGCTCGCGACGCGCACGCCCAACTCGACGCCGCCGTGGCCGCTGCCTATGGCTGGCCCGGCGACATCGCGGGACGACGCGGCTCTGCGACATGGCCGCCCGCGCGAAACCGGTGCCGATCCCGCCATCGGGAGTCAGCCGCAGAAGACGGTCCAGGGCGGAGGACGACGGCCTGGGTGGCGCACGGGTTCGTCGTGTGCCGTCCGCCCGCGAACCGAGCCCCAAGCTCGGAACAGAATGGGGGTTCGAAGGGGGTAGCGGAGCCACCCCTCGCCAGCCCCATTGTACCCACAAGGGACTCCCGATGGAGTGGACGCCCCCTCCCGGCGGCATCGCGATGTGCCATGATGGTACTGA
>VXQO01000096.1:0-52311 GCA_009838975.1 Gemmatimonadota bacterium
AGCCATACTGAAAGGTAAGCAATGAGTCAGCTTGAATCAAGGGCACAATCACCGCTGGATTGGTCATGTAAACACAACACGACAAAATGTCGTGAGGTGTTTACATCCGGAGGCGCGTGTCCGAGTCGCTATTGCGTCCTGAGTTCTCCCCGCACGTCGCCTTCCCGCCAGATCGAGGTCAGCACATCCACCGCACCCGCCAGCCTGGCAGTGTCGGTACCAAGTTCTTCCATCTTCGTCCGCAGGGTCCTGCTATCCTCTTCCATCCTTGTCCGCAGGGCCCCGATCTCCTCTTCCATCTTTGTCCTCAGGGCCGTGCTCTCCTGGGCGATCCGGTCTCCGATCGACGCGTGAGCCCGCCGACTTTCCCGCTGCATGCCGGAGAGAAGATCACGCGTCTCGATGCGTACCGCAGAGACCAGGTCGCGCAACGCGAAGATCGAATCGCGGTTCGCTGCGATGGCGCTGCGATTCCTGGCGATCTCCCCGCGATTCCCGGCGATCTCCCCGCGGAGTTCATCGCGGAGCTTGTCGCGCATTTCCGCCAGTGTCCTGTCCCTCTCCTTGTTGACCTGGGCCACCGCTTCCGACAGCATAGCGCCCACGCGTGGGCGCACGAACCACGTCCAGCCGGCGCCCATGACAGCGGCCACGCCGACGATCGTCTGAATCGAGGTCGGGATCGATTCCCAGACCGGGGTTCCCACGCCTAATTCCTCCTGGAAGAAAAGTCCAGCGAACACCGGATAATACTCCTGTGAGATGCGATTTGCGAGGGGCGACCGATGCGCGTTCCGCAAAGGTCGACCGGGATCCGGGGCGAAGCCATGGCTGGATGGGACGTGGTGTGCCGGGCAGGGCAACGGGCCCCGGGTGGCCGTGGCTGTCGGCGCCGTGCCAGACGGGGTAGGTTGACGGCGAAGGTGTCGTGAGGGACCCCAGGCGCAACCCGGCTTGCCGCGATGACCGGGCCGCTCCACACAGCGAGGACGGAGGAGTCATGAAGACGAATCCCCGAAGGCTATGGACGGTGGCAATTCTCCCCGTCGCCGCACTCCTGCCCGTCGCCTGCGCTGGAGACGGCGGGGGCGGCACCGATGACGCCGAGCTTTCTGCAAACAGGGCTCTGTACTTTCCGGACCAACTGGTCGAGACTGCGCCCGAGAGCTTCCGTGCACGGTTCGAGACGACCAAGGGCGCGTTCGTGATCGAGGTCGACCGGGCCCAGGCTCCCAACGGCGCCGACCGCTTCTACAACCTGGTGAAGAACGGCTATTTCGACGGCGTGCGGTTCTTCCGGGTCATCGAGGGTTTCATGGCCCAGTTCGGGATGCACGGCGAGCCGCAGGTGCAGGTGCGATGGTCGGCCGCGAGTATTGCGGACGACCGGGTGACCGCGTCCAACATCCGCGGGACCGTGACGTTCGCGATGAGGGGGCCCAACACCCGCACGACGCAGCTCTTCATCAACCTGGTGAACAACTCGGGGCTCGACGCCGACGGCTTCGCGCCGATCGGCAGCGTTGTGGAGGGGATGGATGTCGTGGACCGGATCCATTCCGGGTACGGGGAGCTCGCCGACAGGGGTGGGAACGGCCCGATCGTGCAGAACATCGCGGCCAGAGGCAACGAATACCTGGCGGAGAGCTTTCCCGAGATGGATTACGTCGTGTCCGCGGTTCTGGTCGAGCCGGCGGGGGACGAATAGGAGGGGATCAGCGCGCGGGGATCAGTAGGGGACGCCGACGGCCCCGCAGAGCCAGCGCTGAAAGGGCGAAGCCGCCTGGCACAGCCGCGTGAAGGTGTCCAGGAACCCGGCTGACATCAGTGCTTCCTCGCTCAGCGTCGCGACCCCGATGAAGTCCTTTCGGCGCAGGTCCTCGATGAGCGGGTGGTCTATGCTGAAGCCCTTTGGGGCCCTGACGAGGGAATCTCCGGCGAGTTCGAATGTCTTGCTGAAGCGCGGGTCGCGCGAGGCCGCTTGCCAGCTTGCCGCGTCCTCGTCGATCGCCTCGCGGATCTTCCGCAGCGTGGGGCCGCCCGGGCGCCAGATGCCGCCGCCCATGAAGCAGTTGCCGGGCTGGATGTGCAGGTAGAAGCCGGGCGCGTGGGCGTCCCTGTACGCCTCGTGCCGAAAGTGGATCCCGGTGTGGATCTTGTACGGCGTCTTGTCCTTCGAGAAGCGGGTGTCGCGGTAGATGCGAAAGAGCGAGCCCCCGTTCGCCCTGGGGTCGGCGCGGAAGTGCGGGCTGATTCCCTTGAGCGGCTCGGCGAAGTCGCTGATGAAGCGGAGCGCGGGCTCCTTGATGTCGTGGTCGTAGCGTGACTTGTTGGCGCGAAACCACTCCCGGTTGTTGTTGTTGGCCAGTTCGTTCAGGAACGCGAAGGTGCGGGCGGTGAAGCTGGCGTCGGTCATGGGATGTGGCCTGTCGGTTGAGGGGGCGGTAAGATCAGCGGGCCGACAACTACGGTATCTGAACCGGGGATGCAACATAACATGACACGAACCCAACTCAGCCGGACGATCGATGCACCCGTCGACGTGGTCTTCTCGACCGTTTCCGACATCTCCCACTTCTCGAAGGCGGTTCCGCACATCGTGAACGTGGAGTTTCTTTCCGAGGTGAGGACGGGGGTTGGCGCACGGTTCCGTGAAACGCGCGTGATGGGGAGCAGGGAGGCCACGACGGAACTGGAGTTGACCGAGTTTGCCACGAATGAGCATGTGCGTTTCGTGTCGGACCAGGGGGGCACGGTGTGGGACACGGTCTTCTCGGTGACTCCCGTCGCGGACGGCCGGACCACCCGGCTGGACATGGTGATGGAGGCGCGTCCCCACAGGCTTCTTGCCAGGCTGATGGTCCCTCTCATGAAGAAGGTCATCGCCAAGGCGATCGCGGCCGACCTCGAAGCGCTGAAGAGCTACGCCGAGCGGTTGGCCGGGGAGCCCGCCGACACCTAGCAGAATGGGTGCGGCGGACATGCCGGACGATCTGCGCAAGCTGCGCGACGAGTTGGTTCAGTGTCGCCGGTGCCCGCGTCTGGTGGCGTGGCGCGAGAAGGTCGCCGCCGAGAAGCGCGCCGCCTTTCGCGACGACGAGTACTGGGGCAGGCCCGTTCCCGGTTTCGGTGATCCGGCGGCCTCGGTGCTCGTGGTTGGCCTGGCTCCCGCCGCGCACGGGGCGAACCGCACGGGACGCATGTTCACCGGCGATCGTGCGGGGGACTGGCTGTACCGGGCGATGCACCGGGCCGGGTTCGCCAACCAGGCCCTCAGCCGGGATCGCCGGGATGGCCTCGAGTTGACCGGTGCCTACGTGACGGCGGGCGTGCGGTGCGCGCCGCCCCACAACCGGCCCACTACAGACGAGCGCGACCGGTGCGGGGAGTTTCTGCGCCGTGAGATCGACATCCTCTGGCCCGGCCTCCACACGATCGTGGCCCTGGGCGGCTTCGCGTTCGGCGTCGTCCTGCGCATGCTGGCCGAGCGCGGCCTCGCCATCCCGCGCCCGCGTCCGCGCTTCGGGCACGGCGTCGAGGTCGACCTGGGCCCCGTGACCCTGATCGGGTCCTATCACCCCAGCCAGCAGAACACGTTTACCGGCAAGCTCACCGAGCCTATGTTCGACGCGATCTGGCAACGCGCGGCCGAGCGGGTCAGGGACGGTTCCAGCGACTCCCGGGAGGCATGATGAATCGGCGTGACTTTGTGAAGGGACTGGCGGCGGCCGGGGCGGTGTCGGGTGTGGCGGCTGGCGGGGCCGCGTCCGGTGCGGCGGCGATTGGGCCCGTGGCCGGCGCGGGGACCGACAAGGGCGCTGGCGGCGACGGATCTGCGTCGCCCCTGACTCAGGACGACATCGTGGTAGACGGCCTCTTCGCGGGTGCGATGCGGCTGTCCCACCTGCGCGAAATGCAGGAAGGCGGGGCTCACTGCGGGGTGGCCGGTGGCCCGTCCGACATGGCCAGTTACGCGGCGCTGCTCCGCTTTTTCGACGAATACGCGGACGAAGTCGTCCTGGCCAAATCGGTCGCCGAGATTCGCGCGGCCCACGCACGCGGTCTCGTCTCCAACGTCTTCTGCTGGCAGTCGGCCACCGTGCTTGGCGACTCCTTCAACTCACCGCTCGGGACCGCGGCCACGTCGCTTCGCGCCTTCCAGGAAATTGGCCTCCGCCAGGTTGGCCTCTGCTACAACGTCGCGAACGCGTTCGGGTCCGGCTGTCTCGAGCCCGAAGGACCGCTGACGCGAGCCGGGCGCCGCCTGGTCGAGGAAATGCACTCGCTGGGCATCATCCTCGACGTGGGTGGGCACACCGGCGAGCGAACCACGCTCGACGCCATAGCGATCTCCGACGGCGTTCCTGTCATCTGCAGCCACACCAACATTGCCGCGATCGCGGACAACTACCGCTGCATCAGCGACCGGGTCATCGACGCCATCGCCGGGACCGGTGGCGTGATCGGCATCACGGCGGTCAACGACTTCCACGTGCGCGGGCGCGGGAACACGGGGCCCACGCCGCATGTGGGCATCGAGGAGCACGTGGACCAGTACGACTACATCAGGGACCGCGTGGGTGTGGACCACGTTGGCATGGGCACCGACTTCGTGGGCGGCATGGCGATTCCCTACGGGGGCGGCATCAACGCCGAGATCATCACCACGGACATGGTGAGCGAGCCGTGGCGCTTCATTCGCGGTTTCGAGAGCATCGCCGAGCTGCCCAATGTGATCGACGGGCTGCGGCGGCGGGGATGGACGGACGAAGAAGTCCGCAAGGCAATGGGAGCCAACTGGCTCCGGGTTTACCAGCAGGTCTGGGGAGGTTGAACAATGCGTGTGCGCACTCTTCTGGTTGTCGCGGCGGCTGCGGGTCTCGCGGCGTGTGATTCGAGCGGCGGAGCGCCGGAACAGGAAAGCCCCGCGGTGGAAGCGGCGGCGGTGGTCGGCGGCGGGGGCATGGCCGAAATCGTATCGGCCGGAGTCCTCGAAGACGAGGGAGTGGAAGGGGTTTTCAGGGAGATAGGGTACGCGCCCATGCCCGATGGCGTGCGCCTCGCGTACATCTCCTACCGCCCGGCGGAGGAGGGACAGTACCCGGTCATCCTCGACTACGACGCCTACGAGAGCGGCGGTGCGGACATCGCCACGAACGCCTGGTTCCAGAAGGCCGTCCGGAACGGCTACGCGGTGGTCGGGGCGAACGTGCGCGGGAGCGGATGCTCGGAGGGCGCGACGTTCAGCGTCTTCCACCCGAAGCAGGGACCGGACGGCGCGGCTCTCGTCGAGTGGCTGGGCACGCGTCCCTGGAGCGACGGGAATGTGGGCATGTACGGAGTCTCCTACCCCGGCCACACCCAGTTTTTCACCGCGGCCGAGCACCCCGAACACCTGAAGGCGCTGGCCGCGGGCGGCCTGACCGCCTCGCTCTACCGGGAGGCGTTCCGCCCCGGCGGGATGTTCAACGTCGGCTTCGCGGCCTGGTGGGGTGAACTGGCGCAGCCCTGGATCGAGAACGTCGGGGTGGCGTTTCGGCTGGGTGCCGGAGACACCCACTGCGAGGCCGTACAGGCGGCGCAGCCCCGGAACATCACCTTCGAGGAGGTCCGGGATCACGAGTACCACGACCCGTACTGGGACGACCGGGCGACCGAGACCTACGTGGACGCGGTCGAGGTACCCATGATGATCATCCAGGGCTACCAGGACCAGCAGACGGCGATGGGCGGCCCGCGGCTCTTCGAGCGGCTGACCGGTCCCCGCAAGCTGATCCTGCAGAACGGCGGTCACGGGGTGGGCGGCAATGCGCTGGCCCACGAGCAGGTGCTTCGCTGGATGGACCGCTGGCTCAAGGGCGAGGAGAACGGAATCGAGGACGAGCCCGACGTGACCGTGCTCTTCGAGACCGGGGTAGTCGACGGGGAACTCCGGCCCAGCTGGGTGGAGACGTTCTCCGACTGGCCGGTGCCCGGGACCGAGCGCCGCAGCTGGAATCTGGGTGCGGACGGTTCACTGACCGCGGGTGCGCTCGGCGAGGGACAGACCGGGCCGCTCGGGTACGTCTATCCGATGGGCACCGAGCTTGTCGGGAACAACGACATGTTCGCCATCCCGCCCGCGCCGCTGGGGTCGCTCATCTACCGCACGGCGCCCTTCGACGAAGATGTCCCGATTCTGGGGTCGGCGCGCCTGGTGCTGCACGCCAGCGCGGAAGCGGAAGACACCGACTTCATGGTCGTGCTCCACGACATCGGGCCGGACGGAGAGACGCTCTACCTCCAGAGGGCCTTCCTGCGCGCGTCGCACCGCGCGATCGACCCCGCGATGTCGTCCGAGCACTGGACGCACCACCCGCACGACCGCTCCGAGCCACTGGTGCCGGGCGAGGTCTACGAGTTCGTGATCTCGTTCCCGGAGGTGGGCCACGTCTTCCGCGCCGGCCACGCGCTCGAGCTGGCGATTCTGGCTCCGAGCGTGATTCCCGCGACGGACTGGGGTCCCATGCCGATCAACTTCCCCGGCATAAACACGGTAAACCACTCGGCCGACCACCCGTCCCGACTGGAGCTTCCGGTGGTGCCGAGCATGTCGGCCGACGGTCCCCCGCCCCCGTGCGGGTCGCTCGAGTACCAGCCGTGCCGTCCCGGGTTCGTGCCCAACTTCACCGCGGCCGGGATGTCGCGAGACCTCGTGCGCAGGTGATGTGAAGCCCGACCACGAGTCGCTGCACCTGCTGCACCGGCTGCACCGGCTGCACCAGCGGGTGTTCGCTGACCCCGAGGTGCGCGCGGTGTTGGACGCGGGCTTTGTGCAGCTTGCTTTGGAGCTGAGGAGTCGTCCGGAGCCGCCGCATGCGACCTGTACCGTTCCGATCGAGTTGTTCACGGGCGTGGAGCAGGACCGGATCACGGCGGCGAGCGAGGACCGGGTCACGGCAGACAGGCACGACGATGTCCGGCTCTGCCGCCTCTTCCTCCTGCGGCGCGGCGCGCGGATGGCCGTACCGGAGCGGCACCGCAACAGTGTGCAACGGCTGGTTTCGTATCGCGGGAGTGGCAGCATCCACCAGGGTGTTCCCGGCGGCGGCCCCGAGTCGCTCGGGCCGAGGGCGATCTACAGTCCAGGTGCTGATGACTCCGATCTCGCCCGCCACTGGGACATCGTGCCCGTGGGCGTCTGGCACTACCCGCAGGCGCATGGCCGGGAAGACTGGGCGACCGTGACCTTCCATAGCGCGGCGGAAGGGGAGATTGTGGATGAGTTCTGGAATCAGCGACGTCACTCCTGGAGTGTAAGGAATCCCAAGGAGGAGCGATGAGGCGACCAACTGAAGACGAACAGGTCGTAATCGACTTGATCCTGTCCGGTGTCAACGAATTCGACGTGCCAGAGCGGATCGGCATCACCTGGGCCGAGTACGCAGCGTGGTACGGTGACCCGGCCGGTACACGTGCCGGGCTTATTCGTCAGGCCAGGAGGGACTACACGGATGCTCAGGAACGCCTGCCGCCCGAAGAGCGGGCCGGACATGCGGAAAACGCCATTCTGCGTTTCAAGCAGAAGATTATCGACGAAGAAGTTGAGAGGATCATCCGGCAGAGCCAGGAATGACCAGCGGTTGCGCCGGGTTCGCCGTGAAAGACCAGGTTTGCGGATGAGCAATGGCACGGCAGTACTCACACTGGAGCATGAGGATGTCCACCCTCACGTAACGTCAGGGTTAACGGAAACGAAATGCCGGTGCCCCGGCGACGGTAGAGTCGTGCCGCGGCTCCGCACACTGCTGCCAGCCGTGCTCGCCCTGTGCCAACTGGCGACCCCGGGTCCGGCCTCGGCGCATTCCGCCGCAGCATCGCCGCAGTCCGCTCCGGCCGCGCCGCAATCCGCCCCCCGTCCCGCCCTCGATCCGTCCGACCCGGCGCGCTGGCAGGTGCGTCCGGCCGAACTCCAGGCGTTGCGCTTCCGCGAGCTCGGCCCCTTCCGCGGTGGCCGCGTCACCACGGTCGCCGGCGTCCGTTCCAGGCCGCACACCTTCTACTTCGGCGCCACGGGCGGAGGCGTCTGGAAGACCGAGAGCGCCGGCCAGGCGTGGACGAACATCTCGGACCACGGCATCCCGATCGGGTCCATCGGCGCGGTCGCGGTGGCGCCCTCCGACCCGGACGTCCTCTACGTGGGCACGGGCTCCGACGCGATCCGCGGCAATGTCTCGACGGGACGCGGCGTGTACCGCTCCGACGACGACGGCGCGACCTGGCGCTACCTGGGCCTGCGCGAGGCGGGCCAGATCGGGCGCATTCGCATCCACCCGAACGACCCCGACCTCGCGTACCTCGCCGCGACCGGGCACCCCTTCGGCCCGAACCCGGAGCGGGGCGTCTACCGCACCCGGGACGGCGGCGAGTCCTGGGAGAACGTGCTCTTCGTCTCGGACTCGACCGGCGCGATCGAGCTGCTGATGAACGAGCACGACCCCCGCGAGCTCTTCGCCGCCATGTGGCGCGCCGAACGCAAGCCCTGGACAATGATCTCGGGCGCCCGAGAGGGCGGCATCTACCGCAGCCGCGACGGGGGGGACAGCTGGGAGAAGCTCGCTGGGGGTCTCCCGTCCGGACTGATCGGCAAGCTCGGGATCGCTCAGAGCCGTTCCGACCCCGGCAGACTCTACGCGATCATCGAGGCCGAGCCGGGGTCCGGCATCTATCGCACGCTTAACGGGGGTGATGACTGGACGCTGGTCAATGACCAGCCGCGCTTGCTGGGCCGCCCCTGGTACTTCCACAACATCTTCGTCGATCCGACCGACGCGGACGTCGTGTACGTGGCCGGCGGGGGCTTCCATCGGTCCACGGACGGCGGCTTGACCTTTTCAACCATTGCCATGCCCCACTCGGACCATCACGACCTGTGGATTTCGCCCGACAACCCGGATGTGATGGTGCAGGGGAACGACGGCGGTGCGGTGGTGACGGTGGATGGCGGGCGGACGTGGTCGAGCCAGTTCAATCAGCCCACCGCCGAGATGTATTCGGTGACCGTCGACGACCAGTTCCCCTACCGCGTGTACGGGTCGCAGCAGGACAACTCGACGCTGTCGCTGCCGAGTTCGGCGACGGGGACGGGGATCAGCCTCCAGCACTGGGAGTCGCACGGGGGCTGCGAGACGGGTCCGGTCACGGTGCATCCGACCGATCCGGCCATTGTCGTGTCCGGGTGCTTCGGAGGCCGGCTCGCGCGCTACAACCGGCGGACCGAGCAGTTCCGCCAGATCCGGCCGTACCCCGAGCGGCAGGACGGCGCGCCGGAGCGGGAGCTTCGCTACCGGATCCAGTGGAACGCGCCGGTGCTCTTCTCGAGGCACGACCCGGACGTGCTCTATCACGGCTCGCAGTACGTGGCCGTCAGCCGCGACCAGGGCGGGAGCTGGGCGGTCATTTCGCCCGACCTGACCGGCAACGACACGACGAAGTTCGGCCAGGCGGGCGGTCCGATCACCGCCGATGTGACCGGTGTCGAGATCTACTCATCGCTGCTGCAGATCGCCGAGTCGCCGCACGACGCGCGCGTGCTCTGGACCGGCTCGAACGACGGGCGCGTGCACCTTACACGTGATGGCGGGGCCACCTGGACCGATGTGACGCCGCCGTCGATGCCGCAGCCGAGCACGGTGAACCGGATCGACGTGTCGCCGCATGCGCCCGGCACCGCGTACCTTGCCGCCTACCGCTACCGCCTCGACGACTTCCGCCCCTTCATCTACGGCACCCGCGACTACGGCGCGACCTGGACCCTGCTGACCGACGGCGCCAACGGACTGCCGCCCGACCACCCGACGCGCGTCGTGCGCGAGGACCCCGAGCGGGCCGGACTGCTCTACGCGGGCACCGAGTTCGGTCTCTTCGTCTCGTTCGACGCGGGCGCCAACTGGCAGCCGCTGCAGCTCAACCTGCCGCCCTCGCCCGTGACCGACCTTGTGGTGCACCGCGGTGATCTGGTGGTGGGGACTCAGGGCCGGGGCTTCTGGATCCTGGACGACATCACGCCGCTCCGCCATGTGGCCGCCGGTGAGCCTGCGGGAGACCTCGTCCTCTACCCGGTGCGGCCCGCGTACCGCACCGCCGCCCAGGAACGGGACGGTCACTACGTGCGCGATCACGTCTACGGCGCGATGATCCCGCGCTACATGAAGGCGATGAATCCCCCCGAGGGCGCGACGGTCTACTTCCGCCGGGCGGTCGGCGCGGAGGGCGCGGTGACGGTGCGCATCCTCGAGCGCGACGGCGACCTGGTGCGCGCTTATCAGAACGTCCCGGCCGGCCCGGGCCTGAACCGCTTCAACTGGAACCTGGACTACCCGGCGGGTTCGGCGGCGGTCGCGGCGCGGGCGGTTCCGGGAGTCTACGCGGTGATGATCGAGGCGCCGGAGGGCGATGCGGGCGCGGAGTTCGAGGTGCGCATGGACCCGCGTCTGGAGGAAGAGATCACGGTCGCCGACCTGCAGGCGCAGTTCGACTACCTGATCCGGGCGCGGGATCGGCTGGGTGCGCTCGAGGAGGCGGTTGTGGGCCTGCGGCAGGTGAGGGGCGATGCCGAGAGCGCCGGTGGCGGGCCTGACGCCAACGACGCGATCCGGGGCGCGGCCGAGCGGGCGTCTTCCGCGCTGACCGCGGTGGAGGAGGTGCTCGTGCAGCCTCGCGGTGCCGGGTTTGCGAACCCGTCGCGGATTCGGAGCCACCTGCGGTTCGTGATGACGGCGGCGAGTTCCCAGCGCGGTGAAGATCTGGACGCGCGTCCCACCGAGCAGTTGATCGAGCGGCTGGTCGATCTGGAAGTGGAGCTCGAGGGCGCGCTGACCCGGCTGCGCGGCATATACACGAACGAGGTCGAAGAGCTGAACGCGGAACTCGAATCCGCGGGCCTCGAGCGGATCCGGGTCCCGGCGGTGCCCGGCCGGCGGGCGGTCAGTTGAGCAGCTCACGCCCCGCCGCGCGCGGATCACGGACGCCGTCGAGCCCGGCCCGCTCTTCCCGCGCGCCCGGTCCTCCCAACGCCGCCAACCGCTGCTTCGTCTGCGGCCCGGAAAACCCGATTGGCTTGCACCTCACCTTCCGGCTCGAGGACGGCGCCTGCGTCTCCGAGTTCACGCCGGGCGAGAATCACCAGGGCTACCCGGGAGTGATCCACGGCGGGATGATCTACGCCGTCCTGGACGACGTCATGGCCAACTGGCTGTACCTGCGCGGCGCCCGCGCCTACACGGCCCGCTGCGAGATCCGCTACCGTGCGCCGGCCCGCGAGGGCGAGAAGCTGCTCCTGGTGGGGCGTCAGGCGGCGCGCAAGCGGAAGCTCGTCGAGATGGAGGGCACGGCGACGCGAGCGTCGGACGGAGAGGTGGTCGCTACCGCGACCGCCACCTTCGTCGTGATCGACGAGAAGGAGTTTGCGGGGGTGTAGGTCGACACCTGGCGCTGCTGCGCCGGCGCGTCCGCGTCCCGCTGCGACCTTCGGGTCACTCTGAAAAGCCGACACGTCCTGCTGCCCCGGCTTGCGCTGTGAACAACCCTCACGGCATACTGAAGTCATCTATAAGACAGTATACAGCAATGGATATGTTCACACTGCATACTGTTTCGCCGCGAGCCTGCGAGCCCCCTTCGGCGGGTGTCGGGCAGTCATTTCGTACCTGGAGGTGTCCCATGCGAAGCGATCCATCCCTTTCCCCCAGCCGAGCGGCGCCCAACCGTCGGAGATGGTCCCGGGCCTCGCTCGCAACAGTACTTCCCCTCCTGATCCTGCCTGTATCCGCCGCCGCCCAGCAGCCCGTGGGCGGCACGGTGGTGGATGCGGCGACCCAGCGCCCGATCGCCGGTGCCCAGGTCGCTGTTCAGGGCACGGAACTCGGCACAATCACCGACAACCGTGGCCGCTTCCTGATCCTCAACGTGCCGGGTCAGGAGGTCACCCTCGAGGTGGTGATGATCGGCTACACCGCGTTCAGTCAGGTCACCCGGACGGGGCAGGTCGACCTGACGCTTGCGCTCACCGAGGCGGCCATCTCCCTCGACGAGATCGTCGTCACCGGGACCGCCGGCGGCCAGCAGACCCGCGCCATCGGAAACGCGGTGGGCAAGGTTTCGGCCGAGACACTTGAAGAGATCGCCCCGGCCATGACCATCCAGAACATGCTGGGGTCTCAGGTCACGGGAGTGCGCGTCATGAGCTCCGGCGGGGAGATCGGTGCCGGCGGCGTGATGCGGATCAGGGGCGCGAGTTCCATCTCGCTCGCCGGAACCCCGCTGGTCTACGTGGACGGCGTGCGGGTCAACGGCGAGGACAACATCTCGCTGTTTGGCGGCATTGGCTTCGACGGCGGGGGTCAGCCCTCCAGGATCAACGACTTCAACCCCGACGACATCGAGTCGATCGAGATCATCAAGGGGCCCGCGGCAGCCACCCTGTACGGGACGGAGGCCACGAACGGGGTCATCCAGATCATCACGAAGCGGGGCAACCGGGGTGCGCCCCGGGTCAACGTGACGATGAAGCAGGGCGCGAACTGGATGCCCGATCCCGAGCAGACGTTCCCCAGCACCTTCTACACCTGCTCCGGCGCCTCGCAGACGGCAACGGCTCCCGCCGGCGCGGATCCTGCCGCCTTCGACAGGTACCGCTGCAACCCCGGCGAAATTACCGAGTTCAACGTCCTGCAGTACGACCGGGAGGTGTTCGGAAACGAATGGTTCTCGACGGGGCACGCCCAGTCCTACGGTGCCGACGTGAGCGGCGGGTCCGACCAGGTCACCTACTACATGTCGGCGGACTGGGACCGGGACGAGGGCTTCCTGCCCTACAACTGGAGAAACCACCTGTCGGGCCGGGCCAACCTCAGCTATACGCCGAACGACACCTACGACTTTGCCTTCAGCCTTGCCCAGAACCGGATCAGGGCGCAGTCCGCCTCGGCGCAGCAACCGCTGAGCACCGCAGTGATCTGGGCGTGCCCGGATCCGGGCTGCGAGGCGGGGAGCGGCTTCGGGTCCGATATTGCCGGACCCTACCGCGGTTACATCGCCTATCTGCCGGAGGCCTACGCCAACGAGATCGAGGGCTTCCAGGACGTGGACCGCACCACCTTCAGCCTCCAGGGACGGCACGATCCGTTCGACTGGCTGAGTCACAGCCTCACGGTGGGCGGGGATTTCTCCAACATCCGGAACTCGGAGCTCTACAAGGCCACGGGGAACATCGGTCAGTTCCAGGCTCACGGCCGGAAGTGGATCATCAATCTCCGCAGCAGCTTCGTCTCGATCGACTACGGCGCGAACGCGGACTACTCACTGACCGACGACTTGAGCTTCACCACCTCCGGGGGGGTCCAGTTCTACCGCCGGCAGGAGGAGTCGAACCAGTCCGTCGGAGAGTTCTTTCCCATCGAGGCGCTCACGACGGTGAGCTCCGGTTCGGTACGCCGGGGCGAGGAAGACTTCCTGGAAAACCGGACGTTCGGCGTCTTCGTCCAGGAACAGATCAACTGGCGCGACCGGGTCTACCTCACGGGCGCCATCCGGGGCGACGACAACAGCGCATTCGGCAAGAACTTCGATTTCGTCGTGTACCCGAAGTTCTCCCTGTCGTGGGTGCCCACCGACGAGGACTTCCTGAACGACGTGGGCTGGCTGAGCACCCTGAAGTTCCGCGGCGCGTGGGGTAGGGCCGGCAAGCAGCCCGACGTATTCGACGCGCTGCGGACGTACGAGCCCGTCGTCGGCGCGAACTCCGAGGGCGTGCTCACGCCGGAGAACATCGGGAATCCAGACCTCAAGCCCGAGGTGGGCGAGGAGCTGGAACTGGGCTTTGACGCGGGACTGCTGGACGAGCGCGTCGCAGTGGAATTCACGTACTACAACCAGAAGACCCAGGACGCCATCATCCGCGTACCGGCGCTTCCTTCCCTGGGATTCCCCGGCGTTCAGTTCCGAAACCTCGGGGAGGTCAGGAACACCGGTATCGAAATGGGCGTGGACGTATCGGCCTACAGGAGCAACGACCTGGGCCTGGACTTCCGGTTCACCCTCTCGAAGAACAACAACGAGATCGTGAGTCTGGGCGGCGAGCCGTTCATCGATCACAACTCCAGGTTCGGCCAGTACCACGTGGCGGGTTTCCCGCTGGCGGGCGTTTTCAGAAAACGCGTCGTCAGCGCCGACCTGGTCAACGTCGACGGCCGGAACGAGCCGACGAACGTGATGTGTGAGAGCGGTCCCCTGGTACCCGGGGGCAACTTCTCCGAGGGCGGTGGCCCGCCGGTCCCGTGCGCCGAAGCACCCGAGGTGTACTGGGGTCAGCCTCTGCCCGTCTGGGAGGGCGGCGTCAGCGCCAACGTGACGTTGTATCGCAATCTGCAGATCTATGCCCTGGTCGACTTTGTCGGCGGACGCACGTTCGAGAACGGCGACGTCATGCACGCGCACCTGACGTTCCGCCAGACCCGGGCCATGCAGGAGCGGCTCGATCCAATCCTGCTGGGCTACCAGAGCCTGGGCACGGCGGGCCGGCGGCAGGCCGGGATCATCGACGGCGACTTCGCCAAGCTCAGAACGATCTCCGCCAACTACACGCTGCCGCAGAGGTTCGCCGAAATGATGCGTGCCTCGCGCGTCACCCTCACGGTAACGGGCCAGAACCTCTGGACGATCTGGACGGCGGCGGGGGACGAGTGGTTCGGTCACAAGCTCATGGACCCGGAGAGGACGAACCAGGCGGGAGGGGCCACACCCGGGCTGGAGGTGTTCCTCCAGGAAAGCTGGCCGCAGGCGAAGCGGATCATATCCACACTACGATTCTCCTTCTGACCAACGAGGTGTGAGATGCGAAACATGACCAGGAAGACATGGATATTGGCGCTGTCTCTGCCCTTTCTCGCCGCGTGCGACATCCAGGAGATCCTTGAGGTCGACATTCCGGGGAGGGTGGAGGAAAGCGCATTGGAAAACCCGAAGCTTGCGTCGACTCTGGTGACGGGCGTGATCTCCGACGTCGAGTGCTCGTGGAACCAGTACACCGCCGGGATGGCCCATCACTCGGACGAGTACATCCCCACATCCGGGAATCTCGACCTGATCCGGTGGGGCGAGCGGAGGATCGAGGACGTCGATGTCCAGTTCAGCCAGGGGCTGTGCGGGGGAGGGACCTATCCCACCTACACGCCGCTGCAGACCGCGCGCTTCCAGGGCGAGGACGTGCTGTCACGCCTTGACGGCGAAGCGTTCGCCGGCCTGGCCGACCTTGCGGACCTGAGGGCCGTTGCCCGGACGTGGGGCACCTTTCCCCTGATCGCGCTGGGTGAAGCCTTCTGTGACATGACGATTCCCACCGTGGAGGGCGAGCCGGGGCCGCTGATGACCAAACAGGAAGTGCTGGCGGTCGCCGAGACCAAGTTCACCGAAGCGATCGGCATGGCCCAGGGGGTCGGCAACACGGCGCTGGCCAATACGGCCCTCGTCGGCCGGGCCCGCGTGCGGATCGGCCTTGAGAACTTCCCCGGGGCCATGGCCGATGCGGCCCAGGTCCCCGCCGGGTTCGAGACCCTCGTGACCCGGGACGCGTCCGAGTCGCGGCGCTGGAACTACTACTACGAACGGCTGAACGCAACGACCGGGTTCCGCAACCACGGTTCGGTGTCGGACCACTACCGGCACCTGACGATTGACGCAGAGGGTCGCCCGACCCAGGACGACGGAGTACCGGACACGCGCGTCAATGTCATGACCACCGGAGAGGCCGCATCGGACTTCGTGACACAGAACTGGTTCCACGACAAGTACAATTCACGAGCCGACCCGCTGCCGCTGGTCACCTACAGGGAAGCGCGCATGTACATGGCCGAAGCGGCGGCGCGGACGGGTGACATCGCAATGGCGACCGAGCTGATCAACGACCGTCGCATGGCGGCGGGCCTGCCCGCGATGACGGCACCGGCGACCACGAACGAGATGATCGAGCTCGTGATCGAGGAGAGACGGCGGGAGCTCTTCGTGGAAGGCGGCCACCGCTTCAACGACATGATCCGCTTCCGGGGAACGCAGTTCGAGATCCCGTTCCTGGGTGAGCCGGGCTCCATACACCCGAACGGAATCAGCCAGAAGGGGGACGTGTACGGCACGACCACCTGCCTGCCGCTGCCGCTGGTGGAGAGAAACGGCAACCCCAACATCCCGTAACGAGCGGGGAGAGGCCGGCCGTCCGGGCATGGGGCGGCCGGCCTCGCCGGGAGGTGCAATGGTTCGTCCAAAGAGGGCGTCCGTAGTCGCTGTTGCTATTGGACTCGCTACGCCGACGTTGGGGGGCGCCCAGCGGCCGGACCCGGGCGACTATTCCGAGGCGCGCCACGATTTGCAGGAGATCCGTGGCGTGATGGTCCCCATGCGGGACGGCGTTCAGCTCTCCGTGGACATCTATCGGCCCGACGCACCCGGGCCCTTTCCCGGAGTCCTCGCCCTCACCCCCTACGACAACACCCGCATCGGACAGCGCGAGGCGGCGCGCTGGTACGGCAGACGCGGCTACGTCGTGGTGCTGGCCGACGACCGGGGGCGCTTCGACTCGGAGGGGGTATGGGACCCCTTCGGGGACCTCCACCAGGAGGACGGCTACGACCTGGTGGAGTGGATCGCTGCCCAGCCCTGGTGCAACGGGAGGGTTGGCATGATCGGCGGGTCCTACCTGGGCTGGACCCAGTGGTGGACGGCCAGCGCCGCACCGCCATCCCTCAAGGCCATCGCGCCCGAGGTGGCACCGCCGGACCACTTCGAGAACGCCCCCTATCAGAACGGGGTGTTGGCCGGGTGGATCATGGACTGGGGCGCCCGCATGTCGGGACGCACTTTCCAGACGGTCGACGAGGGGCCCTACACGGGGTGGACCAACACCCGTGCCGAGGACTTCAGGCACACGCCGTACGTCACGCTCAACGAGTCCAGGGGCCTCCGCAGTGCCCCCTGGTTTGAGACGTGGATCCGTCAGAATCGCTCGAGCGACCCCTATTGGCAGGGGATCGCCTACCAGGGGCGCGAGCATTGGTCGCGAATGACGGTTCCGTCTGTGGCCATCACCGGCTGGTTCGACGCGAACTATCCGGGCTCGCCCATAAACTACATGGGGATGAAGGAGTACGGTGCGACTCCCGAGGCCCGGCGCCCGACGCTGATCATCGGCCCCTGGACCCATGGACGCTACGTGAGGGAGGCAGCGGGGATCGACTACGGTCCCGAAGCCGACTTCGACTTCAAGGAGTACGCAGCCCGGTGGTTCGACCACTTTCTGAAAGGCGTGGACAACGGGGTCGCGAGCGACCCGCCGGTCTACGTGTTCGTGATGGGAGAGAACGCGTGGCACGCCGAGGAGGACTGGCCGTTGCCGCGGACTCGATGGACCCGGTACTACCTGAGTTCCGGCGGTCGCGCCAATTCGCTCAAGGGCGACGGGGTGCTGGGCACGTCGCTGCCCGCAGCCGAGGGCCACGACGCATATGTGTACGATCCCCTGCGCCCCACCCGGGATCCCTTCTTCGGCCGCCCCGGCCACAACGGCCACATCGACGGGGCGGTGGATGCGCGGCTGCCGTCCCTGGGCGACGAGGTCCTCGTGTACGAGACACCGCCCCTGGAAGAGGCGGTGGAGGTAACCGGACCCATCGAGGCCAGGCTGTACGCCTCGACCTCCGCGAGAGACACGGACTGGATGGTCCGCCTGGTGGATGTCCACCCCGATGGCTACGCCGCGTTCCTCACCGACGGCGTAATGCGGGCCCGGAACCGGGACCCGGAAGCGGAGGGCCGCTTCAACTCCGCCGAACTCAGCACCGTCGAGCCAGGCGAGGTCTACGAATACACGATTCGGTTCTGGCGTGGGACGGGAAACCTGTTCCGGGTTGGCCACCGGATCCGCATCGAGATTTCATCGAGTTACTACCCCTACTACCTGCCCAACCTGAACACCGGGCACGACAACGTGGGGCTGGCGCGGGCGGAAGACGCCGTGGTCGCCGAGCAGCGGGTCTACCACGGAGGCAATTACGCGTCCCATGTGGTGCTGCCGGTGATTCCTCCGCGGCGCTGAGTTGGAGCCATGCACTTCTGAACAGAGGAAGACCTGATGCGAGTACCTGCAATCATCGCGATCCTGGCCGTTGCCGCGTGCCAGGGCGACCGGCCTGAGGCAAGTGCCCGGTCCGCGGGGCAGCCGGTGACCCAGGCTGGCGCCTTCGACCTCGTGATTTCCGGCGGCCGGGTCATGGACCCCGAGACCGATCTCGACGCCATCAGGAACGTCGGGGTCGTGGACGGCCGGATCGCGGCGGTCACCGAGGATGTTCTGGAGGGAGCCGAGTCCATCGACGCCAGCGGGCTGGTGGTCGCACCCGGCTTCATCGACCTCCACGCACACGGCCAGGATCCCGTGAGCGCGCGGCTGCAAGCCGCCGACGGCGTCACGACGGCCCTGGAGATGGAGATCGGCGTGTTCCCGGTAGCGGAGTGGATCGCGACGAGGGAGGGACAGGCCATCATCAACTTCGGCGCGACCGTCAGCCATCCAGGGGCCCGCGTCATGGTGGTTGACGGTATCAGGACCATGCACTGGCCGACGCTCACCGAGGAGGAATCGGCGAGGCTGGACGCCGGCATGGGCGTTTACGCGGAACTTGACGAAGACCGGATCGCCGAGGTCATCGAACTCCTGGAACGAGGGCTGACGGAGGGCGGTCTGGGGATCGGATTCGGGATCACGTACACCCCGGGCGCGTCGAGGCTCGAGATCCTGCGCACCTTCGAGATGGCTGCGGCGCGAGGCGTGCCCGCCTACGTGCATCTGCGCGGCAGGGACTCGGGCGGGACGCTGGGCGCTTTCCAGGAAGTCATCGCTGATGCGGCGATCACCGGCGCGTCCCTGCACATCGTCCACATGAACAGCAGTTCGGGCGACCTGGCCCCGATCACCCTCGGCATGATGCGGGGTGCCCGGGAACAGGGGCTCGACATCACCACCGAGGCCTACCCGTACACCGCCGGGTCGACTCGCTTGGAATCCGCCGCCTACGACGGCTGGGAGGACAACCCGAACGCCGACTACGGCCGACTCCAGTGGGCGGCCACCGGTGAGCGTCTGACGGCCGAGACCTTCCGGCAGTACCGGGCCACGGGCGGGTGGGTCATCGCCCACGGACGGACGGAGGAGATGAACGAGTGGGTCACCGTCCAGCCCGACGTGATGGTCGCGAGCGACGGGATTCCCTTCCTGTACGGGCCCGCCCACCCCCGTGGGGCCGGCACCTACGCGCGCGTGCTGGGGCGCTATGTGCGCGAGCGGGGCGCGCTGTCACTGATGGATGCCCTGTCCAAGATGACGATCCAGCCCGCCAGGCGCGTCGAGGACACGGCCCCCGTGATGGCGCGGAAGGGCAGGGTACAGGTTGGAGCGGACGCGGACCTCACCCTCTTCGACCCCGAGACGGTGATCGACCGGTCCACCTATGCGGACGGCGACGAGCCCTCGGCCGGGATCATCCACGTGATTGTGGAGGGGCGGTTCGTGGTGCGCGACGGCGAGGTTGTCGACGGGGTGTTTCCCGGGAAGGCGATTCGCGGGACGAGGTAGCGGCACGGTCGCCCCGTGCCCGTCGGCGCCGCTGTCACCCCGCGCCCGCGCAGCCTACTATGAGCAAAACGGCATCCATCCGCGCAGGAGCTTGAAACCATGTCGATTCGTTGCCTCGCCGCCCCCATCCTCACACTTGTCACCATGCTCTTGCCGCCATCCGGTTTGGCAGCGCAGGACGCCTACCGAACACCAACCCCGGACGTCGTCGACATCCTGGACGCGGCGCCTTTCCCCCAGGCGGTGGTCAGCCCGTCCGGCGACTGGATGATCCTCGCGCACGGCGAGAGCATGCCGGGGATCGAGGATCTGGCCGCACCCATGCTGCGGCTGGCCGGGCGCAGGATCAGCCCGGTCACGAACGGCATGCACGCCGCACCGCCGTTCGTGCGATTCTCGGTCGTCGATCTGGAGGGCGGCGACACCCGCGGCGTAACCGGCGCCGAGGACGGCCTCGGACCACCGCTCTGGTCGCCCGCGGGCGACAACTTCGCCTTCACGCGAACGACCTCCGAAGGCGTCTCCCTCTGGCTGGCCGAGCCGCAAACCGGCACCGCGCGAGCCCTTACCAGCCCATCGCTGAACGGAGCCCGCGGCGAACCCTGCGCCTGGATGCCCGACGGCGGTTCACTGCTATGCCACTACCTGGTTGAAGACCGCGGCGCCCCGCCCACGCCGGCGGCGATCCCCATCGGCCCCGTCATTCAGGAATCCGGCGGCGAGGCGGCCCCCTCCTGGACCTTCCAGGATCTGCTGGAAGACGCCCACGACGAGGCGCTGTTCGACTACTACCTCACGTCGCAGCCCACGCTCGTGGACGTCGCCAGCGGAGCCGCACAACCCATGGGCGCCCCGGCGGTCTACGAATCCCTGGAGCCTTCACCCAGCGGCGAGTACTTCCTGTCGGTCCGCACGGTCCGCCCCTACTCCTACCTCGTGCCCGACTCCCGCTTCGCCAAGGAGGTGGAGGTCCTCGGCAGCGACGGCGCGGCCCTGCGCACACTCGCCACCATGCCCCTGGACGAGGGCGGCCCCGAGCACCTCGGCTTTCGCCGCGCGGGCCTCCGCCAGTTCTCCTGGCGCCCCGGGGTGCCCGCCACCCTGGCCTACGTGGAAGCCCTCGATGGCGGCAACCCCGCGCTCGACGTACCCCACCGCGACCGCGTGCTGACCCTCGCGGCGCCCTTCGACGGAGCCGGTAACGAACTCGTCCGCACCGAACACCGCCTGGGCTCGGGTGCCTTCGGCTTCGGCTACCCCGTCCTGTGGGGCGAAGACGGCGAAACCGCCCTGGTCTACGAATTCGACTGGCCGACACGGCGGTCCCGTGCCTGGGCCGTGCAGGCTTCGTCCTCCGGAGCCCAGCCGGCGCTTCTCTGGGACCGCAGCACGGACGACTGGTACGGCAATCCCGGCGACCCGGTCATGAAGCAAGACGGGGCGGGCAAGCCGGTCGTGCACATGGACGGCACGAGCATCTTCCTGGCGGGCCCCGGCGGATCTCCCGAAGGGGACCGGCCATTCCTGGACCGGCTCGACCTGGCGGCCGCGGAGCTGCAGCGACTCTTCCACTCGGGCGCGGACAGCTATGAGACCGTGGTCGGCCTGGCGGACCCACGCGCCGGCCGGATCGTCATCCGGCGCGAGACCAGCGAGGAGCCCCCCAACTACCACCTGGTCACGACCGGCGACGGCGAGCGCACCGCCCTCACGTCCTTCCCCAACCCCCAGCCCCAACTCGCCGGCATCACCAAGAGCAAGGTCTACTACGAGCGCGACGACGGCATCCCGCTATCCGGTGAACTGTACCTGCCCGCCGACTACGAGCCCGGCACGCGTCTCCCGGTCCTGGTGTGGGCCTACCCGCGCGAGTTCGCGGACGAGGACGGGGCGGGACAGGTCCGCGGCTCGGCCCATCGGTTCACGACCATCTCCGGCGCCTCGCACCTCCTGCTCCTCACACAGGGTTACGCCGTGCTGAACGACGCCGCGATGCCGATCGTCGGCGGCTTCACGGCGAACGACACCTACGTGGAGCAGCTGGTGGCCAACGGCAAGGCCGCGGTGGACAAGCTCGTCGAGCTGGGTGTGGCCGACCGCGACCGGGTCGGGATCGCCGGTCACAGCTACGGGGCCTTCATGACCGCCAACATGCTGGCGCACTCCGACGACTTCGCCGCCGGGATCGCACGCAGCGGCGCCTTCAACAGAAGCCTCACGCCCTTCGGCTTCCAGTACGAGCGCCGCACCTTCTGGGAGGCGCCCGAGGTCTACTTCCGCATGTCGGCCTTCATGCACGCGGAGAAGATCAACGAGCCGCTGCTGCTGACCCACGGCGTCATCGACAACAACTCCGGGACCTTCCCCGTCCAGTCGGAGCGGATGTACCACGCCGTGAAGGGTCTCGGGGGCACCGTCCGCCTGGTGATGCTGCCGCACGAGAGCCACGGCTACAGGGCCCGCGAATCGGTCCTGCACACGGTGTGGGAGATGTTCGACTGGATGCGCCGTCACGTGAAGGAGCGGCAGCCACGCGAACTGATCCCCGAATGAATCGCGCCTCACACCCAGGCAAGCGCCCCGGGAGCACCACCATGTTCCGCACCACGATCGCCGCCTTGTTCGTCCCCGCCGCCCTCATCACCACAACCACCCAACCCGTGCCCGCCCAGGAGGCGCATCGGGAGATCCTGGCGGCCAAGTACCAGGAGGCGCTCGACGAGATCGCGTGGGAGCTGCCCGGCGTCATGGGGATCGCCGTCATCGACCTCGCCGCCGACCGCGTGTACGGCGTGAACGAGGGCCTCGTCTTCCCGCAGGGGAGCGCCATCAAGGTGTCGGTCCTGGTGGCGATGTACGTGCGACAGGCGCGCGGCGAGATGGACGTCGACCAGCCGGTCGCAATCCGGGCCGAGGAGCGGGTGGGCGGGAGCGGGTACATCCGGCACTTCGGCGACGGCACCTCGTCGCTTTCGCTGCACGACCTGGCGGTCATGATGATCACCGTCTCCGACAACATGGCGACCAACATGCTGATCGACCGGGTCGGGATGGAGACCGTCACCGCCATCATGGCCGGGCTGGGCCTGCCCGACACCCGCCTGCAGCGGAAGATGATCCGGCAGGAACAGAGCGCCCGCGGCAACGAGAACCTCTCCACGCCGCTCCAGGCCGCGACGCTCATGCGGCGAATCCTCGAATGCGACCTGCCGATGCCGGCGGACGATTGCCGCGAAATGCAGGCCGTCCTGGCCATTCCGCACGCCGGCCCGATCCAGGACGGTACAGGTCCGGGAGTGCGGGTGCTGCAGAAGACCGGCTCGATCGCCGGCGTCCGCACCTCGTGGGGCGTGGTCGACCTCGAGGGGCGCCCGTACGCGCTCGCCGTCATGGGCAACTACGGGGAGACTCCCGAAATCTCGGCCGAGATCGAAACCGTCGCCGCCCTCAGCCATTGGTACTTCACCCGGCTCGCGGGCGCGACCGAATACGGCACTCGCGTGCCCGTGGACCTGCTGGAAAGGATCCGGCGCCGCCAGCCTCGCTGACAGGCCGGCCGCCTTGTCCGTTTAAGACGTACGCGGGTTGGGGAAACAAGCCTTGAGACCCTGCGCCTGCCACCTCCTCAGCCCCGAAAAGGACTGTTGTACAATGCGCCCAGTGAACACCGCCATCCCGCATCTGCCCCCTCGCTCTCCCGTGGCGGCCTTGACCGCGCTTTTCCTCGCCGGGGCCCTCCTGTTCCCGCCGGTCCCCGCGGTCGCCCAGTCACCGTCACCCGCGCCCGACGACGGCCTTCCGACCATCGCCGACTACACGCGCGGCATGGACGCCCAGCCCGGCTACTTCCCCCTTTACTGGGACGATGCGGGGGGCCGGCTCCTCCTCGAGGTCGGCCGTTTGGACGAGCAGTTCCTCTACCTGACGTCGCTGGCAACCGGCGTCGGCTCGAACGCGCTGGGCCTCGACCGGGGCAACATCCAGAGCGCGTACCTCGCCCACTTCGAGCGGGTCGGGCCGAAGGTGCTGCTCGTTCTCGACAACCCCGGCTTCCGCGCCGAGACCAACCCGACCGAAGCCCTCGTGCGGTCCGTCGACGAATCGTTCCCGACTTCGACGGTCGGCGGGTTTGCGGTGGTCGCGGAGGAGAACGGACGCGCGCTGGTCGACGCGACCTCGTTCTTCCTGCGCGACGTCGTCGGTGTCGCATCCCGGCTGCAGGCGGCGAACCAGGGCACCTACCGGCTCGATGCGAATCGCAGCGCCATCTTCCTGCCCCGCACGAAGGCGTTCCCGGAGAACACCGAGGTGGAGGCGTCGCTCACCTTCGAGAGCGAGCGGCCGGGGGGCGAGATCCAGCGGCACGCGCCGGACGGACGGGCGATGACGCTGCGGCAACATCATTCCCTGGTGATGCTCCCCGACGACGGCTACACGCCCCGGCGCTTCGACCCCAGGATCGGGGTCTTCGCCACCGGCTACTTCGACTTCGGCAAGCCCTTCGACGACGACTACCAGACGGCGCTGGCCCGCCGTCACCGACTGGTCAAGGCCGATCCCTCGGCGGCGATGAGCGAGCCTGTCGAGCCGATCGTCTACTACCTCGATCCGGCGGTGCCGGAGCCCTACCGCACGGCATTCAGGATCGGCGGGGTATGGTGGAACCAGGTCTTCGAGGCGGCCGGTTTCATCGACGCCTTCCGCGTCGAGGACATGCCCGCCGACATGGATCCCATGGATGCGCGCTACCATGTGATCCAGTGGGTGCACCGAACGCAGGCGGGCTCCTCGATCGGGCCGTCGTTCGCCGATCCCCGCACGGGAGAGATCATCAAGGCCGCCGTGCGGATGGACTCGTACCGGTCGCTGGCCAACTACAACACCTTCGCGGGCGCGGCCGGGGTGGACGGTGACTGGTACGCGGGCGCGCCGCCGGGCGTCGACGGCGAGGAGTTCGTGATGATGCGCCGCCGCCAGCACTCGGCACACGAAATCGGGCACACACTCGGGCTCGCGCACAACTTCATCTCGATCAGCGACGGGCACGCATCCGTGATGGACTACCCCGCCCCCGTGATCGAACTGCGGGACGGACGGCTGAATCTGTCCGGGGCGTATCGGGCCGGTCCCGGGGCGTACGACACGCTGGCGATCCGGTACGCCTACGCCTCGCCGCCTCCCGGTCAGGGCGAGGAGGAGTTCCTGGGCGGTCTGCTCCTCGAGGCCCAGGAGCGCGGCTGGCGCTTCATCACCAATCCGGACGCCAGCGCCGACAACTCGTACCCGGACGCGACCTGGTGGATCAACGGGAGCGACGTCCTGGACGAGTTCGAGCGTGTGAGCGAGGTCCGGCGCTTCATGATCGACTCGTTCGACGAGCGCGCGATCGAGCCGGGCAAGCCGATGCACAAGCTCCGGGAGCGCTTCGCCCCGGTCTACTTCAGCCACCGCGCCACATACGAGGCCGCGATCAAGACGATCGGCGGGATGGAGTATACCTACGGGGTGCGCGGCGACATCCTGCCGGTGACGGAACTCGTCTCCGCCGACCGCGTGCGCCGGGCGCTGGATCTGCTGAGTGAGGCGCTCGCTCCCGGGCAGCTCGCGATCCCGGAGTCGGTGCTGGAGATTCTGGCGCCAAGGTCCTTCGGCTGGGTGACCGGCGGCCCTGCGTGGTCGAATCGCGCGGGTCCGGCCTTCGATCAGATCGGAGCGGCCACAACGGTCGCGAGCGAGATCGTCGGTGGGGTGCTGGCGCCCTCGCGCACCGCCCGTGTGGTCGCTTTCCATGCGCGCGACCCTGTACTGCCGAGCCTCGAGGAGGTCGTCGGGCGGCTGGTGGACGACACCTGGGCGCGGTCCGCGAGCGGGTCGGACCCGGCGCTGGTGCGCGTGGTCCAGAATGTTGTCGTCGACGAGTTGTTGGCGCTCGCTGCGGACGGGAACGCGACCACCGAGGCCCGGGCGGCTGCCGAGTGGGGCTTGCGGCGCGCTCGGGCCCGTGCGGGGGACCTGGCCTCGGAAGCTGGCCCCGGCGAGGAAGCGAACGGCGCCACGCAGTTCGCGCACGCCGCGCGGGTGGTCAGCGCGATCGACCGCTTCTTCGAGCGCCCCTGGTTAGCGGGGGAGCGAACCGAGGCGCCGCAGGGTCCCGGGTGGGCGCGGGATCCCGGTGGGCACCGATGACCGGCCAACGAGGGCGTGAACGTTCCAGCTGAAACGTTTTTCGCAGCAGTCCGTGGAGCAAGCCGCCCGAATGCCGGGGGGATTTGGTCCACGGGCTGCTAGAACCGCAGCAGCATCGCCGCCCAGTGGAACCCGGCCCCGAAGGCCGTCAGCAGCACCATGTCGCCGGGCTCGATCCGCCCCTGTTCCCGCGCCTCCCACAGGGCGAGGGGTACGGAAGCCGAGCCGGTGTTGCCGTACTTGTGCACGTTGATGAAGACGCGTTCTTCGGGGACTTGCAGCCGCCTGGCGACGGCGTTCAGGATGCGCAGGTTGGCCTGATGGGGGATGATGAGCGCAACGTCGTCGATGGAGACGCCGGCCTTTTCCAGCACCTCTTGGGACGCCTGGCTCATCCGGCTGACGGCCTCGCGGAAGACCTCCCGACCCTGCATGACGACGTGCTTGTGGAGACCCTGCTGCGCCCGCTCGACGGTGATCGGCACGCGCGTGCCACCCGCCTCGACCCCGAGGATGTCGCTCTTGCTGCCGTCGGTTCCTGCCGTGGCGGCCACGATCTCGACCGCGCCCGGTCCTGGCCCGACGACCGCGGCACCAGCCGCGTCGCCGAAGAGCACACAGGTGTTGCGGTCCTCCCAGTTCATCAGGCGGGTGAGGAGTTCCACGCCGATCACCAGCACCCGGTGCCCGTGCGAGATGGCCCGCGAGCGCGCGATGTCCAGCGCCAGCACGAAGCCGGCACAGCCGCTGCCGGCCAGGTCGTAGCACGGGATGTGGCCGACGCCGAGACGGTCCTGTACGTACGGCGAGGTGTCGGGGATGAAGACCTCGGGCGTATCGGTCGCCAGCACGATCTCGTCGATATCCGCAGGCTCGAAGGCGCCGTCTGCAAGAGCTGCCCGGGCCGCGGCCAGCGCCAGATCGGCCGTGCTTTCTTCCTCCCCTGCAATTCGCCGTGTACGAATGCCGGTGCGGGACACGATCCACTCGTCGGAGGTGTCGATGCGCGCTGCCCATTCGTCGTTCGTCATGACGCGCTCGGGCAGATGGATGCCCAGGCCGAGCAGGCCGACAGCGTGCGGACCGGGTGTGCCGGGCGGGCTCATTGCGCCCCGGCCTCGTTACACGACGCGTCTCGGGAGGCGCGGATTCATGCCCTGAATGATGCGCAGGAACCCCAGCTCGGTGCGTTCGGCGACCGTGTGCGGTAGCACGGCCGGATGATCGGGCCCTATGAGGGTGGCGACATCGCCGACCTCGACCGTCTTTTCCGGACCTATATCGAGGATCGCGTGTGCGGAGTTGACCCCGCCCGCAACGGGGTACAGCCGACCGTTGATCAGTACCTCGCAGGTGCCGTTGGCCTGGGAGGGATAGCCGTCCGTGCGGCCGATCGGAAGGAGCGCCACCCAGGTCGCTCGTTCGGGCATGAAGGTGCGGTTGAATCCCGCGCTGTCGCCCGGCTGAAGGTGTTCGACCCGCACTACCCGCGTCTTCAGGCTGAACACGGCCTCGAAGTCGGCCATGCCGCTGGCCTTTTCGTCACCGGGGGGGTTGCCGAACAGGGCGTTGCCCGGGCGCACCATGTCGTAGTGCGCTTCGGGCAGGTGGAACAGTTCGAAGGTGGGAGCGGCGTGCAGGGTGCCGAGGGGGAGGTTCCTGCTGCGCGCCCAGCCCAGGAGCTCTTCGAAGCGTGCGTGCTGCTCCCGGTCGAACTCGAGATCGTGGGTGAACATGGTGTAGGTTCCGTTCACGTCGGCGTACTCGCTTTGCACGAGCTCCTCGATCCACTGACGGGCACGCGTGTAGGGCATTCCCTCCCGGTTCATCCCGGTGTCGATGAAGAGCTGGACGGGAACGGGCCGGCCCAGCCGCCTGGACACGCTGCGCAGGCGCCCTGGCGCGTCGTCCAGCCACACGGACGGGTGCACATCGTGCCTCACCATCTCCTCGATCTCGTCCTCGGACCCTTCGGCCATGACCACGATCGGCTTGGTGACGCCTTCCTCCCGCATGGCGAGGGCTTCCTCAACGCGCACGGCCGCGATACCGCCCACCTGAGGCATGTCGGCAAGGAGCGGCCCCACGGCGCGGTCGCCCAGGCCGTAGGCGTTGTTCTTGACGACGGCGAGGATCGGGCGGCCGCTCGCCAGTCGCGTGGCCTCGCGGACGTTGTGAGCCCAGGCCGCGCGGTCGAGTTCGATCCACGGGTCGAAGCGATCGGGGGTGTAGGTGCGGGCGGTTGTGGCGCGGACTGATGAGGTCCAGGTGCCGGCAGAATTGGTGGCACCTGTGTCGTTCGACCGCGTGTTGGATGCGCAGGCAGATGCTCCAGTCAGGCCCATGGCGGCACCGGTCAGGCGCACAAAACGGCGGCGCGTAATGCGTGGGGAGCGATCCATAAGGCCCTCCGGGCTTGACGGGGATTCCAAAGAATGAAGCGAATGTACCGGCTGGCGATATGGTGGGCCAGACGGAGCCGAGTGGATACATCATCGTGATATGGAGGCTGTGCGGCTAAGTGATATCGCCGCCCACTGATTCGACCACGTACATTCGGATCTGGGTACGGCCAACGAGCAAGCGATCCGCCTCCAGGCCGGCTGCTTCCTGGCTCTGGTCCAGGCAGCGGAACTGGATGAGTACGTGAAGGGCCGTCGCGGTCAACCCACGCGACTTGAGGTGAACCGGGAATGGCTAAGGAGGCTCTTTGCGGGCTTGGAGAAATCGCAGGTCGAAGTCGAGCAAGACGGGACAGACAGTGAACAAGGGTCGACGCAGCGCCGGAGCAGAACGACCAGATCTTCGCGAGCATGTCAAAGCACCTGCTCCCGTGATACCGGCTGAGTACATCTGGCACACCAGTATGTATCGTGTTTAGAATTGCGGTCAGTATACGATACGCGTATACTGTACCCAGCAGGTGAGGTAGGCTTTACCGAGGAGGCAAGATGTCCACCTCCTCACTCAACACGGGCAATCGCAGGCACCTCGACCGTCGACATACAGCAGGCGACGCGCGGTGTTGGGGCTCGTGCGGCCCATTCCTCTCTACGCCTTCCAGTTCCAACTCTTCGATCCCTTCGGCGGGATCCCCGTTTGGGGCGCTTGCCGAACGCTATTGATCGAAGGGCATCTCGCTGCCGTGGACCGTTCCGGATGCAGCAACACCAGCAGGAGGTAGGTCATGTGGTACCCTCGTTCAGGACACACTCAAACTCCTAAGTCCACCTCGCGAATACGCGCCGTTCGTGCCTTGGCAGCCCGGGGTTTCGCACACGGGGTGCCATTCCCTCTGATCCTCGCCGTGCTTGTCCTTCTGGCTGGTCCCGCGTCTGTCCGCGGCCAGGCGGTTGCAGGGACGGTCGTGGACGCGAACACCCTGCAGCCGCTCGTCGGAGCAGAGGTCGTGATCGAAGGGACCCAAAGAGGCACACTTACCGACGGCGGAGGCCGGTTCCGGCTGGAGGACCTCCCGGGCACGCAGGCTACCCTTCGGGCCGAGATGCTCGGCTTTGGCACCGTGACGCAAACGGTGCAGGTCGGAGATACCAACATCCGTCTGGAGCTCTCCGCGCAGGCGATCAGTCTCGACGAGATCGTGGTGACGGGCCAGGCGCGCGAGATCGAGAAACGTGCCATCGGGACCGTCGTGGCCTCGCTTTCCGTACCCGAGCAGCTGAACCGGCAGGCACCGGTGAACATCAACCAGTTTATGGCTACAGCCGTTCCGGGTGTCAGAATCAGGAACTCGGGTGGCGAGATCGGGGCGGGTCAGAGATTGAAGATCCGCGGTGCCGGGAGCCTCTCGCTGGGTTCCGAGCCCATCTTCTTTGTGGATGGCGTACGGATCGATTCCCGAGAGAACGCTCCTGCCGCGAACCGGCAGCAGCGCACACCCCCGTCCCGCTTGAATGATCTTCCGATCGATGACATCGAGAGGATTGAAATCATCAAGGGTCCCGCGGCCGCGACGCTCTACGGGACCGAGGCGGGAAACGGGGTTGTCAACATCATCACCAAGCGTGGGACCACGGGGGCCCCCCGTTTCAACGTCCAGGTAAGGACAGGAGGGAACTTCCTCTGGAATCCGGAAAACGTGTTCCCGGTCGTGTGGGCGAGGGACCCGGACACGGACCAGCTCATGTCCCTCAACATCGTCCAGAGCGAACAGGATAGGGGAACGCCCATCTTCCGAACTGGCCGGCCGATGTCCGTCTATGCGAGCGCAGGTGGATCGACCCGCGACGGCATTCGCTACTACCTCTCCGGCTCGGCCGACCGGGACGAGGGGATCGTCTCCTACCATTGGCTGAACCGGCTTACCGGAAGGTCGAACCTCTCGTATACCGCCGGCCCCTTCGAGGTGGGCCTGCGGCTGGGCATCATCCATCAGACGACGCACAACGAAGGCGTACAGCAGCCGATAACCGGGGACATCATCTACGGGGATCCGCGAAAGCTCAATACCCGCTCAAGGGGATTGTACCGCGAGGCTCCCGAGGACATGGAAACGATCGACGGCGAGGAGACGATTCGATCGGATCAATCTCAGCCTCAACCTCACGCACTCGCCCGTCACGTGGTTCAGCCACAGGATCACCGCCGGATTCGACTCCAACAACGGTCGTTCGTTCAGCTTCTGGCCCCGTACGGCTGAGCAGCCTGGCCCCTTCAGAAGCTCCAGTCTCGGCCGGAAAGACGTCCTTGAAGACCACTTCCGGACTTTGACCGTCGACTATGCGGGAAGCGTTACAAGCGACTTTACCGACGACCTGTCCGGCGAGACATCTGTTGGGGCTCAATACTACCTGAGGGAGAATACGATCACTACGGCCTCGGGGCGGGAGTTTCCCGTGCCGGGTTTGGAGACCATCAGCTCCGCAGCTGTCCGGTTCGCCGGTGAAGACTTCATCGAGAACAAGACCCTTGGCGTCTATGTGCAGCAACGGATCGGATGGAAGAACCGGGTGTTCCTTACCGGTGCCGTACGGGCAGACGACAACAGCGCCTTCGGGGAGAATTTCGACTTTGTCGTCTACCCCAAGGCGAGTGCCACGTGGATCGTCAACGAGGAGCCGTTCTGGAACCTCGATTTCGTCAATACGCTGAAGCTGCGTGGCGCTTGGGGCAAGGCGGGACAGCAGCCCGACGTTTTCGCCGCCACACGCCTCTACGCGCCCATTACCGGCCCCGACGGCTCAGCTGCCCTGACCCGATCGAACATCGGGAATCCTGATCTCGAGCCCGAGGTGGGCGAGGAGATCGAGCTGGGCTTCGACGCAAGCGTGTGGGATGAGCGGGTGGCGATGGAGTTCACCTACTACAACCAGACGCGAAGCAAGGCGATCGTGGCTCAGGCGGCGCTTCCTTCGCTCGGCTTCCCCGGGGTGGAATTCGTGAACGTCGGCACGATCAAGAACCAGGGATTCGAGATCGGCGTCGGAGCGGATCCGATCCGGCGCCCGGACTGGAACTGGAACGTCGGAGCGACCTTCTCCACCACTGACAACAAGGTGGTGGACCTTGGCGGCCTCACTCCCCCACAGTTCGGGGCTCCCTGGGCGGGCCAACGGCACGTCGAGGGTTTCCCGGTCGGCAGTCTGTTCATGAAGCACGTACTCTCCGCCGAATGGGACGCAAGCGGCAACCTTGTCAATCTGATGTGCGAGGGTGGGGACCCGATCTCCGGTGGGGGACCACCCGTACCGTGCGACCAGGCCGGCACCGCGTACCGGGGACAGCCATTCCCCGGTTGGGAAGCCGGGATGAACACCTCGCTCCGGTACAGGAAGCTGACGCTCAGCGCGACTGCCGATGCCGTGGGCGGATACGTGAAGTGCGACACGCGGGTGGGCTGGACGCACATGTTCTTCCGGAATACGAGGCAGATGAACGTCCCGCCTCCGGAGCGGGATCCGATCCTTGCCGCCTATGACCAGTTCGGTGGCGGAACCTGTCAGATCGGCTTGGTGGACGCCGGATTCGCAAAGCTGCGCGATCTGTCGATGCGCTTCGATGTGCCCGTCGAGTGGTCCGAGAAGTTTGGGGCCTCGACGGCATCGGTCACCCTGTCGGGCCAGAACCTGTTTACGCTGTGGATCGCCGAGGACGAGAGATTCGGGCATCCGGTCATCGATCCCGAGGTGCACGCGACCCAGGGAAGGCCCACCTACGCCAACGTGAACGCGGCTACACACGGAATGGTGGCCTACATCCAGGATCAGTGGCCGACCTACCAGCGGATCACCCTTACGGTTCGGACATCCTTCTGAGGGGCTAGATCAATGAAATACGGAAATCGAAGGAAACACGGGAGCGGTGAAGTTGGGACTTTCACGACGGCTGCCAGCCTGGTGCTGATGCTGGGAGGGTTGACCGGCTGCGACGATCTCCTTGAAGTCGAACTCCCCGGGGTTGTGGACGAGAGTGCTCTCGAGGACCCGGCCATCTCCGCCCTTCTGGTCAACAGTGCGGTGGCCGACTTCGAGTGTGCCTACAACAACTACACGTTTGGCAGCTCGGCGTTCAGCGACGAGATGTGGCACTCCAGCGGTGCCCAGATCGACCGTGAGTGGGGAGGCCGCATTATCGACGCGAACCATCAGAACATGGCTCAGGCGCCCTGCCAGAGAACCGGCTTTGGCCAGTACACACCGATTCAGACAGCAAGAACCGAGGCTGAAGATGCCGTCCGACGCATCACGGAGTTCCCGGACGCCGAAGTCGAGAACAAGGCTGCGCTCATCGCCACCGCCCACGCATATGCCGGGTACAATTACGTCATGCTCGGCGAGGCCTTTTGCGAAATGGCCATCGACGGCGGTTCCCTGCTCACGCCGGATCAGGTGCTGCGGATGGCCGAGGAACACTTCACGCAGGCGTTGGCCGCCGGCACAGCCGAGATTGTGAATATGGCACGCGTTGGGCGGGCGAGGGTCCGCCTGGATCTCGGGGACGGCCCAGGCGCGCTTTCGGACGCCCAGGCGGTTCCGGAGGGATTCATGAAGGTGGCGTCTCGCGGAGACGACCACCCGCGCCGATACAACAAGGGCTACGACCGGTACACGCGCGCTACGGCGTTCACGGTATCCCCCCGCTTCAGAGATCTGGAATGGAAGGGCGTTCTGGATCCAAGGGTTATGGTCGAGTTCACCTCGGTGCTACCAACCGCCCCTCCGCTCGACCACTTCAAACAGACGAAGTACACCTCCCTCGGCTCACCGATCCCGTTGGCCACGTGGGAGGAGGCCCAACTGATCATTGCCGAGGTGAGCGGTGGGCAAACGGCAGTGGACATCATCAATGCGCTGCATGCGCGCGCCGGATTGCCTCCATTCGATCCGACGACGGACGGCGATATCCTTGCCCAGGTACTTCAGGAACGGAGCCGGGAACTCTTTCTGGAGGGCGGGCACCGCCTTAACGACCATCTCCGCTACATGGGGACGCCGCACGAGATCCCCTTCTTTACCGGCGTGGACCATCTCGGACGGCAGTACGGCAACGCAACTTGCTGGCCTCTGCCCAACGTCGAGCGGCACGGCAACCCGAACATCCCCTGATCGAGAGGCATGACCGTGAAGCACTTCCGTAATTGCACCAGGACCGCCCACCTTGTCCTCCCGTGCGTCGGCGCTTTTCTCGCTTCGGCATTTCCCGCCACCGCCTCCCAGGCACCCGAGGCCACGACCGCGATCGTGGGAGCTACGGTAATCGACGGAAACGGGGGGCCACCGCTCCCTGACGCGACCATCGTGATCGAGGGCGAACGGATAGCGGAGATCGGACCCAGGGCCTCGGTCACGGTGCCGGAGGGGACCCACATCATCGACGGTGCCGGGAAGTACGTCACGCCAGGCATCGTCGATACCAACGTCCACATGGGGCCGATAACGGGTGGGGCGACGGGCGAGTACACCTTCGCCCGCTACTGGGATCGGCTGGAAGACTTGATCCTGCAGGGGGTGCAGGGTCAGCTCAAATACGGCGTCACCACGGTGCGGGACAGCTACGGACCACCCGAGGCATTGATGGCTGTGCGCGACTCGATTGCCACTGGCGTCTGGGTCGGTCCGCGAATGTACGTGGCCGGAAACATTCTCGGTTGGGAAGGACCCTCCACCCGCCGGGCCCCTCCCAGGTCCGAGCTCACCTTCTTTCAGGAGCAACTCGACGATCTGTTCACCCTCGGGACCGCTGAGGAATTCCTCAATATGACTCCCGACGAGATGCGGGTGGCGATGAACGTCTATCTGGACAGGGGAGTGGACTTCATCAAGTACAACGGCACCTCACACACGACTCCCGCTCTGATCTCCTTCTCGCCGCGTGTCCAGAGGGTGATCGTCGAGGAGACGCACAAACGCGGGCTGGTCGCCGAGACCCACTCCACATCTCTGGAAGGCCTGCGACTGTCGCTTCTCGCGGGAATCGACGTCGTGCAGCATCCGGAGAACGTCGGTCTCAGGGTGATCACCGACGAGCTTGTGGACCTCATCGTCGAGCGGGGGGTCATCTGCTCGCTACTGCCCAACAAGTACACCGGGAGAATCTGGCAGCAGCGCCTCGAGCAGCGTGAGGAAGCGCGGAAGGCACAGGCAGAAGCAAAAGACGGCCCACAGCGTCGCATACGCAGGACATCATTCGAGATCAGGCGTGATGTGCAGGCTACGGGGCTGAGAGACCCCGGCACCATATACTGGAGCAATCTCGAGGCGCGGTGGGCCAATGGGCAAAAGCTCATTCAGGGCGGATGCGTTGTCTCCGTGGGAGCTGACAACCTCCTGTTCGGACGACCGGGCGTGGCCCCGGAGTTCCTGCGCGAAGATCACCCCGTGCCCGAGCACCTGGAGCCGGGCATCGGGACGATCGTGGCGATCGAGGGACTGGTGGAGTTGGGCATGAGTCCGGCGGAGGCGATCGTGGCCGCGACCAAGCACGGGGCGATGGCCTGCAAGGCGCTCGACGAATTCGGGACGCTGGAGGTGGGCAAGCTTGCCGACATCCTCGTCCTCGGGGCCGACCCCCTGGCCGACATCTCCAACATCCGCAAGCTCGAGGTCGTGATGAAGGCGGGTGAGTTCATCGACATCGACAGCCTTCCGACGAATCCGATCACCGGCATTTGGTCATCCGTTCGCTGACCCTGAAGGGAGTACCATCATCGTGAGACAACTCCGCAACTGCGCCGAGACTCTTCGAATCGTGTTCCTCGCTGCCACCCTTCTCCTCCTGGCTCCCGTGCTCCCGACCAGCGCATATCAGGCGCCCCAGGGCACGACCGCGATCGTAGGGGCGACCGTGATCGACGGAAACGGCGGGCCGCCTCTGGCCGACGCCACAATCCTGGTCGAAGGCACGCGCATTGCCGCGATCGGGTCCAGAGCCGAGGTCCAGGTACCTCCGGGGGCGCAGGTCATCGACGGGACCGGAAAGTATGTGACCCCAGGCTTCATCGACACCAACGTGCACATGTCCCTCTCCTTCGGCAGGCGCTGGAGCGAGACGAACGCCCGCTACTGGGACCGGAACGCCGACCTGAACCTGCAGGGAGCCCAACTTCATCTCAAACATGGCGTTACAACGATTCGCGACAGCTATGGAGCCCTGCTTCCCGGCATGCAGGTGCGCGATGCCATCGCCCGGGGCGAGGTGGTGGGCCCGCGCATGTACGTGGCGGGCAACATCGTCGGGTGGGGCGGCCCCTTCTCCGAGACCTTCTCGGGCGACCGCGAGTCGGAGCTGACACTCTTCGAGGAGCAGATCAACGACTCCATCACCCTGGGGAGTGGCGAAGAGCTCATGCACATGACGCCGGAGGAACTCCGGGTCGCCATGAACGCATACCTGGATCTTGGACCCGACTTCATCAAGTACGGCGGCACCCACCACTTCAACTATCCCACCACCATAGGCTTCTCTCCGCGCGCCCAGCGGGTCATCGTCGAGGAGACGCAGAAACGCGGCTTGGTGGCGGAAACCCACTCCACGACCCTGGAGGGGCTTCGTCTCTCCATCCTCGCCGGGATCGACCTGATTCAGCACCCCGAAGTCACAGCCATGCGGGAGATCACCGACGAGCTCGTGGAAATGATCGTCGAGCGGGACATCATCTGCTCCCTCCTCCCGAACAAGTACACAGGCGAGGTATGGAAGCTGCACCTGGAAGAACGGGAGAGGGCAGCGGAGCGGTGGGCAAAGCTGGAAAAGGAACGCCATACCCCGCTGACGACGGCCGAGGTGAGGCGCAAGATCCAGGAGACCGGCATCCCGGATCCCCGATCCGTGACCATCGGGAATCTGGAGATGCGCCAGATGAACGGCCGCAAGCTGATCGAGGCGGGGTGCATCGTGTCGGTAGGGCCCGACAACCTCCTCTTTGGCTCAGGGGGCGTCGCGCCCGAGTTCACACGTGAGGAGCGACCCGCTGCCGAACACCTGAAGCCCGGAATCGGGACGATCATCGCCATCGAGGGGCTGGTGGAACTCGGGATGACGCCTTCGGAAGCGATCGTCGCGGCGACGAAGCACGGCGCGATGGCCTGCAAGGCCCTCGACGAGTTCGGGACGCTGGAAGTGGGGAAGCTCGCCGACATTCTCGTCCTTGGCGGCGATCCTCTGGCGGACATCTCCAACATTCGTCAACTCGAAGTCGTGATGAAGGACGGGGACATCATCGACATCGAGAGTTTGCCTACGAATCCGGTGACCGGGGAGTGGTAGGGGTCAGTCCACTATAACAACGGAATCAAGCCTTAGAGGCGGAGCTCCAGTCGTTTACCCCGGCGGCCCATCCGGATGCAGCTCGCACACCGGCGGCTGCAGCCTTGTCCACGACAGCGCGATGATCGTCCATGACTCGTCGGCGTTCCGCGTCAGCAGCAACGCGTCGGCCCCGCAGTGGCTCAACTCGTCCCCCACGTAGAAGTCGTACGGCGTCCACACCATGGCCAGGTCGCCGCTGACCCGTACCTCCGCATCCCACATCCGCTCGGTCAGGACTTCCGCACTTCCCTCCAGCCGCGCGATCAGCTGGTCGCGCGTGGATGTGGAACTGGATCGCGTGCCATCGGCCGCCCTCTCCACCGAGTGCATCAGCACATCCGCGTGCATGATCTCGCGGAGGATCTCCCCATCACCCGTGGCCAGCGCGTCGAAGATGCCCTGCACGGCAGCCAGAATCGCTTCGCGCTCGGCGTCGGTGGGCATGTGAGAGACCTGGCCCATCGGCGATCCGGCGGTTCCGGACTCTGATCCGGCGGCCCCCGCGTCCGCATCAGCCTCGGTCTGATCGTCAACGGCCGGGGTACAAACGGTCAGGAAGAGCGCAGCGAATGCGACTGTGACACTGGCGCGGATCATCATCGTGCTCCTCGGGATAGGGATTTGTCCGGGCGGTCCGCATAATATCATGTTGGAGACGCTGCATGCTTGCAACGCGAGAGGAGCCGCGATGATTGGAAAGCGCACCGTGCTCGCCGCCGTGTTTGCCATGACGGTCGCGCCCATGGGAGCCACCAGCACCCAGGCCCAGATCCTGCGTGGTGTCGTCGTGGAGGTCGCAAGTCAGCAGCCGGTCCCCGCCGTGCTCCTATCGCTCATCGACAACGACGATCGCGTCATGCAGCGCTTCATGGTGGGGCCCGACGGTGAGTTCCGCTTCATCCTCGCCACGCCCGGGACCTACTCCCTGCTCGCCGAGCGCCTCGGAATGGCGACGCGGACGGTCGAAGGACTCACGGTGGCGCCCTCAGACACGGTCTCGGTGAGAATCTCGCTGGAACACAGGCCGATCGCACTGGAGGGAATCGAGGCGTCCGGAGACAGGCGGTGCGAGCTTGCAGCCGACATCGGCGAGCAGACGCACAGGGTCTGGGACGCAGCCCGCAAGACACTCGACGCGGCCCGCTTCACCGAGTCGGCCGGCACCTATCGGTACGACCTCGACCGGTATTCCCGCATTCTCGATTCCCGCACGCTCAGGATC
Organism: Gemmatimonadota bacterium; assembly: GCA_009838975.1. Lineage (GTDB taxonomy): Bacteria > Gemmatimonadota > Gemmatimonadetes > Longimicrobiales > Gaopeijiaceae > Bin94. Next base: position 37,833 of record VXQO01000096.1, read on the forward strand.
CGCAACGAGACGCGCACAGCCCGCCGAACGAACAGCCGCCGTCCCATCGAGAGCCTCCCGGTGGAGTTTCTGCTCGAAGAGGGATGGGCCACGTCGAGCTCGGCCGGAAGCCACTATTTCGCCCCCGACGCCCATGCACTCCTCTCGGATGAATTCCTGGCGAACTACTGTTTCCAGCTTGGTGCGCGCGACGAATCGCCACCCGATCTGGTGGGCCTCGGATTCCGTCCGGTCCAAACCCCCGACGGCCGCACGGACATCGAGGGTGTCCTCTGGCTCTCACGCGAGACCGGGGCGCTCCAATGGCTCGACTACACCTATCTCAACCTCCCAGGCGCTGCCAGCCGATATCGGGGCGACCACGCAGGCGGGCGGGTCGAATTCCACGGATTGCCCGACGGCACCTGGATCGTCTCGAACTGGTACATCCGGATGCCGCTGCTGAGCCAGCAGCGAAACCGTGGTTTTCAACGAGTGGCGGGTTGGGTGAACGGGATCGCAGAGGATGGAGGAGGAGTGGTCAGGGCCATCAGCACGGCGACGGGCCGCACCGCCTACGCCGACGCCTCCGGCACCATCACGGGAGAAGTTCGGGATCCCGGTCGCGGCGGGCCGTTCACTCCTGGCCGCGTGACTCTCGTGGGCACGAGCACCGAGGTCGAACTGGACTCGGAAGGGCGATTCGAAATCGGCGACCTTCCCGCCGGCGGGTACCAGGTGGCCCTGCTGCAACCCTCCCTGCGTGGTCTCGATCGCGGCTACGCTCTCGCCGGCGCGGACATCTTCCCCGGGGACACCGCGCGGGTGCGGCTCGAGGCGCCCCCTGTGGGCGCCGTGATGGCTGCGGCGTGCGGCATGGATGCGGGGGCCTGGGTCCCCGGCACCGGGGTTCTGCTGGGAGACGTGGTCGAGACCGATTCGCAGATATCGGTCGCCGACGCCACCGTGGTGGCCGAATGGCTGAGCATTGCCCGCCTGCGAACGCAGGTGCAGGCCGAAACCAGGACGATCGAGTCGGCGACCAACGAGCTGGGCGCCTTTCGGCTGTGTGGCGTCCCGGTCGACGGGACGACGATCCGAGTGACGGTCAGCCTGGATGGCCAAAGCTCCACCAGAGAGGTTTGGCTGTCGTATACGGAGCCGGTTGGAACCGTGTCGTTCCGATTGGAAGGCTGAGGGGGCGCTACCGGACGATGATCTCGTCGACGTAGGTCCACGCAGTCTCGCCTGCGGACGGCCAGTCGCGCGGCACACGACCGAGGGCCTCGATCCTGACGCGCACTCCCCGCGCCAATTCGGCGGCAACCGGGACCTCGACGTAGAGCCTGCCGCCCGGAGGTGGTGCGGTATCGCGCCGGGCAGCGGCTGACGTGCCTGCGACCTCATGCACCACCGGCCGCCCAAACCGCTCGCCGTCCTCGCTGACGGACACCTCGACGCGGCGAGGGTGGTACACGCCCGATCCCGAATGCTGGAGGAAGCCGACCTTCACGGCCTCGACCGCCGCGCCCTCGCCCAGGTCGATCACGGCGGTGATCTCGTTCGCCTGGTAGCCCTGCCAGTGACCGCCGCGCCGAATCGATCGAACCGCGCACGCCGTCCACCAGCCCGTCATCGCCCGCCGCCGAGTACAGTGAGGACGACGCCGGCACGACCTCGACCGGCCGCCCCCGCGCAAGGTGCTCCACGAGGTTGCGCTCGCCGAAGTGGTCGAAGGCGAGAGAGCGACCCATCACCGCAGCCGCCGCATCTGCGTCAGGGACCGGCGTACGCGCCACCTGCGCCGGGTCGTCGCCTGGCCGCAAGGGCCGCAGCAGGTAGCGGAAGCTCATGTCGCGGGGCCACAGGGTGTACTCGTGGTGCGGCACCGCGCCCCAGGAATCGTCGCCGCCAACGCCCTGTTGCAGGTGGTCGACATGAAGGGTGACCTCGTCGCGGGGCACCAGTTCCGCCCAGTGCCGCTGCGCCTTGCGCTCACCCGCGTCCAGATCTTCGAGGGTGTAGGGCAGCGCCGAGAAGGACACGGTGGGCAGCCCGGTGACGAGCAGCCCGGTTCCGGAGCCGTCGGTGAGCGCGAGCCAGCGCGTGTCGGAGCGGGTGCCGGTCTCCTGGGGGCGCACATAGGGGTGGGCGAGCTCCGAGACGGGAGCCGTGTGGCGGCCGACGGCGGCTCCCGTGCGCCGGTCCCAGTAGTTCTCGTGGGGACCGCGGCCGTACCATTCCGCCTGATCGAGGTCGCCGGGGAGCGTGAGGATCGTGCCGAAGCGGGGCATCTCCGGGAGGTCCTCGTCGACGCGCGTCAGCTGCGCCGAGACCGCCACCGTTCCGTCGCGGTGGATCTCGTGCGACAGGGTGTAGCGCGCGTCGATGGCCCGCAGGGAGTAGTGGCTGGTGACCGACGCGCGTAGACCGGCTCGAGATCGGTCGACCGTCATGGAGTCGAGGTGGCGCGCGGGCGGACGGCCGGCGAAGCGCCAGACTCCAGAGCGCACGGGGAAGCCGTTGCCGTAGTCGTTGTCGGTCGGCGCGCGCCAGAAGTTGGGCGCCGGGCCGGAGTGCAGCAGTTGCCGGCCGCCAAGCTCCAGCGAGGCGAGGATGCCCGACGCGCGGTCGAACCGAAGCGTGAAGTCGCCGCCGGACACGAGCACGTCGGTCGGCGTCTCACTGGCACTCAAGGGTGCGCCCGGGGGCGAGGCCTCGATGGGACGCTCCTGCTGCAGCTTGAACTGTTCCGACGCCACCAAATGGCCTGCCGGGACGAGCGGGGCATCCTCCCGACTCCGCAGTGTGACATCCAGCAGATACTCGACGCCCGGCAAAGCCGCGACGCGCGCGACGCCCTCCTCCACCAAACCCCCGACCCGCGGCACATTCAGAGCCACAGTGTCGACTCCGCCCGGCGCCGTCGCCAGCTCCGGCAGCGCGCCGGACGCCACCACCTCGCCATCGGCCAGCACCTCCCAGCGCCCTGTCAGCCCGGTCAGTTCGCGGAACGCGTACCGGTTCTCGACCGCGATCCGGCCAGTCGTCAGGTCCACCGCCGTTACCCGCACCGGCTGGTACACCTTCTTAACCTCCCAGGCGTGCGGATGCGGCTGGCGGTCCGCGGACACCAGCCCGTTCACCAGGAAGTTGCCGTCCGTGGGCACGCCCGCGGGACCGAAATCGCCGCCGTATGCCCAGTACTCGCGCCCCCGCTCGTCCACCGCGCGCATCGCCTGGTCCACCCAGTCCCAGATGAACCCGCCCTGCAGCTGAGGATGCGCGTCGATCACGTTCCAGTAGTCGGCGAGGTTGCCCACGCTGTTGCCCATCGCGTGCGCGTATTCCACGAGGAGGAACGGCTTCTCGGCGCCCGAGCGCGCGTATCGCTCCAGCCAGTAGGGCCGCACGTACATGGGCGCCACAATGTCGATGTTGTCGCGCTCGCCGGATGGCTCGTAGAGGATCGGCCGGCTTGGATCGCGCGCACGGATCCACGCCGCCGTCGAGTCGAAGTTCTCCCCGTCCCCGGCCTCGTTGCCCAGCGACCACACCACGATCGACGCGTGGTTCTTGTCGCGCTCCACCATCCGCACGGTGCGGTCCATGTGCGCCGCCAGCCAGTCCGGCCGTCCCGCCAGCGTTACACCAGGCTCGAACCCCATCCCGTGGGACTCGATGTTGGCCTCGTCCACGACGTACAGCCCGTACTCGTCGGTCAGCTCGTACCAGCGCGGCACGTTCGGGTAGTGGGCGGCGCGGACGGCGTTGATGTTGAGCTGCTTCATCAGGCGGATGTCCTCGATCATCGACGCTTCGTCGACCACGTGCGCGCGGTCGGGGTCGTGCTCGTGCCGGTTGACGCCCCGCACGACGATCGGCTGGCCGTTCACCCGCAGCAGTCCGTCCACGATGTCGACCCGCCGGAACCCGATGTGCGCAGCAATCACCTCGGCGACCTCTCCCGCAGGCCCAACGAGCGACATCACAAGCCGGTAGAGCGACGGCGTCTCCGCGGTCCACTTGAGCGGATCCTCAACCACCATGGTCCCCGCCGCCTGCGCCTCGCCCCCGAGCGGCACATCCAGCGCAATCGTCTGCGGCTCGTCCCACAGCGCCTGCCCTTCCGGGTCCAGCAGTTCGTAGCGCACCTCGTGCGCACCCGCCGCCCCCAGCCCCCGATTCGCGACGTTGACGGTCAGCCGCAGCAGCCCGCCCTCGTATGCGTCGTCGAGCGTCGCCTCGGCGAAGAAGTCGCGCAGATGGGTCGGCGGCATCGCGACCAGGTACACGTCCCGGTCAATCCCGCTGACGCGCCAGAAGTCCTGGCTCTCCAGGTAGCTCCCGTCGCTCCACCGATACACTTCGACCGCGACCACGTTCGTCCCCGGCCGCACCGCATCGGTGACCCGGAACTCCGCCGCCGTGCGGCTCCCCTCGCTATAGCCGATCCGCTCGCCGTTCACCCACACGAAAAACGCCGAGTAGACCCCGCCGAAGTGCAGGAAGATCTCGTGCCCGTCCCAGCCCGGCGGAAGCTCGAACGTCCGCCGATACGATCCCACCGGGTTGTCGTCGTCAGGGATGTCGGGGGGGTTGGGAGGGAAGCTGTAGAACTCGTCGCGGTAGACCGGGTATCCATAGCCCTCGAACTCCCAGTTGCCGGGAACGGGGATGACCGCCCACCCGGACGCGTCGAAGTCCTCCTCGAAGAAGTCCCCGGGCCGCTCGTCGGGACGCGGGACCCAGTGGAATCGCCAGTCCCCGTTCAGGCTGAGTCGCAGCGGGGAGTCGTCGGGGCGGCCGTTCAGCGCGCCAGCGCGGGTCGCGAAGGGCGTGAACGAGGCGCGCGGAGGCTCTCGGTTCTCGGCGAAGACGGCGGGGTCTTCCCAGTAGGGGGTGGGTGCGGGTGGGTTGAGGCAGGCGGAAAGTGCGGCGGCGGTCGCCAGCACGAGCACGACGCGAGTTGGACGGCGCGTTAGCCGCATCAGTTCCCTGGGTGCGCCCCTTTCAGGGCGAGGCCTTACTTGTAGATGATGCTGACGAGATTCTCCGAGTCATCGAAGATCTCCACCCGATTCATCTTCAAGGTAGCGTGTCGGGAGGCGGATCGGGGATCGTCCGGAGATGCGGGCGCCGCCGCACCTGGGGCGGGCACTGTGAACGCATCCGCCTTGCTCAGGTCGATCTCGTACCCGAGGGCAGCCATCGCCTGCACCGTGATTGCGCTCAAGGGTGGGTTATTGCTGGTCGGCTTCCAACCGGGATTCGCCCACCGGTGATTCCACGCGCTCATGAGCTCGTCCTGAAAGACGTCTCCCCGCCAGTGATAGTCCGCCAACTGCGGATACTCGTAGTTCTCCACCGGAACCTTGCCCCCTTCGTCATACTCGCTCCCGCCGGCGTCATCGAATGCGGCAACGGTCAATCCGTCCGGAAAGTGAGTATCCGCGCCATCTCCGAACTCGCGCACGCGGTTGCGGAGCAATCTGCTCCACCGCCACCCGAACCCCAGCAAATGCCCCGTCTGATGAGCCACCAGTCCGCTCAAGGCGGCAGGATCGAGGCTGTTCAACAAGCTCGAGGTCAATACGATATTGACCAGAAACGGTTCGCGTGTCTCGATCCTCCAATCGCAAAGACCGCCGTACACGCGACGTCGCTCGGACTCGGAGACGTCGATTGTCAACCGCACATCATCCACCACTCCTCCTGGGGCAATCGTCAGTCCGCGCAACCCGGAGCAGTGGTTGTCGGGGGCGTACCCTTGGGGGAAGGAGATATCGGGCAAGTCGTTGACGATCACTTGCGTCCACCGCTCCACGCCTGCCCGGACGGCGTCCTCCTGTGCGGGGGTGAGCGTGGCGGCAAACACTATCTGGATGTCAAAGTCACTCTGTCGGGTGGTTGCGGTCACGGTTGCCCGTGCGGAACCGGCTGCGGACATGACCGTCAGCTTCTGCGCTCCCACCGTTTCGCCCAGTCTCCAGATCACACTTGCCTCCCCGATGGAGTCGGTTACGGCTGAGCCTGCGCTCACCGAGCCGCTTCCCGGTCCGGGCAAGAACGACAAGGTCACCCCGGCCATGGGTGTCGCCGCGGCGTCCACCGCCCGCACCACGACCGGCTCATGCAGATCCCGCCCGCAACCCTGGATCTGATCGTCTCCCGAGACGATCGTGATCGCCGCGGGTTCCGGGACTTCCGGCGCGGTAGCGTCCTCTTTGCAGCCCAGGACTGCCAGGAGGACCGGCAGGGTCCAGCCTGCTGCGTACGATCCGATTCTCACGGTTTGGCCTCCAGAGTCGTGATTCCACCCCTCATAGCACAAACCGCCCTTGCTCTGCTACCCGTGAGTTCCCTAATGGGTTCCGGAAGCCGACGCTGTGACTACCAGAAGATCACGTACAGCACCGCCGCCCCCGCGATCACCCCACCAGCCCACCACTTCGCCCCCCGCGCCGGCGTCAGATCCACCTGCGCTGCCGACCTCGGCAGCCGCCGTGGTTCGTCCAAACCCTGACGTAACGGCGGATCGCCGGGGGCACAAGTCACGGTGGGAAATCGTCTAAAGTCAACCAGGACTGCACGATCTGCGTTTCCTGCCATTGTACTGGACCCTGCTGGACCGTGCCGCGGAAGCGGGGAAAACGGTCTTGATCGGCGGGAACCCCGCGCATCTCGCGACCTCTTCGAGAGTCGCGTAAACGCAAATGCGGGTACCGCGTCTGAGGCCCGTTCTTGCCGTGTGGCGGCGCCAGCTCACGTCGCACCGGGACAACCGTTGGCGCACAGCGGGGTCGACGCGCGCAGCGCGATCAAGGACTCGTTGCTCTTCGTCAGAACCGGTAGGCGACACTGACGATGGGGCGGATCTCCGCATCCGCGTCGAAGTAGTAGGCGAGGCCCGCTTCGCCGCCCACGGTCCGACCGAGAACGCGCAGCGCGGCGGTGACGATGTCCGTTCCGCGCTCGATCCCGACGCGCCGGTATTCGGCGGCGAGGGCCAGCTTCGGCGTGGCGCGGAAGTCTCCGCCGGCGGCAACGACGCCGAACCGGTCGGTGTCGGTTTCGCCCGGGGATGTCAACGAGTACCCGGCCATCCCGCCGGAGGCGTGCAGGATCAGGTTGCCGGTCACGGCGGCGGAGCCGGCGACCGAGCCTCCATATAGGGGACCGGTCTCCTCCGCGAGCAGCGACCAGCCTGCGTAGGCGCCGATGGCGACGGAGGCCCGCTCGTTGCTCCATGCGCGGAACTTGGGCGCGAGATAGGGAAAAAGTTCGGAGTCGCGGCTGCGCGCGTCGATGACGACGCCGGATCCGGCGGTGAGGGTCAGATCGTCCGTGACGCCGTAGGATGCCTGGCCCGCCAGGGGCCACAGATCCCCGAAGTCGAAGAACTGCGCCGCCGGGACGGCCCCCAGATAGCCCGCGCTCACGTGGCCCCGGCCCGCAGCGAGGGTATGTCCGGTCGTCTCGACGTAGCCGCCCAGCAACCGTGGCGGGAAGGGGTCGGGCTGTCGGATTGGAGCGGCTTGCCGGCCCGCGGCGATGGCGGGTGGGCGGGGCTCGGTTGGCGCGGGTACGCGCGCCGTGCCGGCACCGCCCGCGTCGATCACTATGCTCTGCCGCGCCGAGAGGCCGCCGGGATCGCGGGCCACGACGATGACGGTGGCCGTGCCGGTGCCCGCGCGTGTGATCGTGACGACATCTCCCGACACGGTCACGCTGGCCGTTGCCGGGTTCGACGTTTCCGCCGAGATGCTCAGAACGTCCCCGTCGGGATCGTGAAAGTGGGATGCCGCGCTGAGGGACACCCATTGGTCCGGTGCGAGGGTCTGGGCCGGGATCGTCCCTACGGGTTCGGGCGCCCGGTTGAGCATCTCGACCGTGACCCAGGTGCGCTGCGTGGCGGCTAGGCCACCGGGGTCGGAGGCGAAGACGGTCACCACGGCCGTGCCCGGCGCCACACCCGCGATGGTCAGGATGTTGCCCGAAACGGAGACGGCGGCGACGGCGGCGTTGGAACTGGTGGCGGCGTAGGTCAGTGGATCGTCGTCCGCGTCCGCGAAGTAGGGCGCCAGATCGACCGACGCCAACTGGCCGGTCGCGATGGTCCGGTCGGGTACGGAATCCACGGCCTCCGGGGCGCGGGGTTCCTGGGCGAGGGCGGGCGCCGCTGGCCAGAGCGCCGCCAGCAAGGCGACGGCTCCGGCCGGCCACCTTCTTGGACGGTTGCGTCGGGAACGTCGCCGATCATTCATGACGGGTCTCCATGTTGCGGCGGGCAGCGATTCCGGTGCGGGTCGTCGGAACCGGAACGGGGCGGATGCGGGGGAGCGGAAGGGGGGCCGCACCGTTCCGGCAAACCGCACCCTGCTCCCCGTCGGCATCCTATCGACCGTCGCGCGGCGTGATATCGAATTCGAGCTCGGTCGGGGCAAGCCGCAGCGGCACCTCGGCCTGCGAAGCGGCGGCGATGCTCCCACTTACGCGGAAGTCGCAAATGGCGTTCGGGGAGGGGGGCGAAATCAGGCCCGTGATCGAGATGTCTTCGGTCTGGCCGCGGCGCATGTCTCCGACGAGCTGGCGGCCGACACGCTCGCCGTCGACATAGGCGCTGATGCTCACGCCGCGCAGGCGGAGGTTCGCCGTCACCGTTCCCTCGACCGTCGCTAGGACGAGGCTGCCGGCCCGGGTTCCCCGGCAAGCGGTGACGTTGACGGAAATCGGGGCGACCACTTCCACGGGAAGGGACACCGTGGCCGCGAGCCCGCCCGGGTCCGTGGCCACGATCTCCAGCGTGGTCCGTCCCTTCCTCCAGCCCGGTGACCGCCACGCGATCCGTGCCGGACACCGTCGCGCGGGCAATGCTCGGGTTCAGTACGTTGACGGAATAGCTCAGGACATCGTCCATGTTGGCGTCGGTAAAGCAAAACGTCCGCTCCACCGTGTGGTCGGGTGCTGTCAGGACGGACTCCGGCGTCGCGCAGCTCACCGGCGCGACCGGGCTTTCGCAGGCCGCGACGGCGAGCACCGCTGTCAGCGGCAGCCCCCGGAAAACGGATTTCTTCGTGAATCGGGACATCGTGGCGGGTCGCTTTCTCTTGCGGGGAAGTGAGGTGACGTCTGACGGGGGCCGGACAGATCGCGTGCTCATCGCCGCGCATCCGCGGGATTGGGAATTCCCCGGCTGAAGAGGGTTTCGAGTTCCTGAAGGGCGGTGGCCGCAGCCACCGCAGGGCCCGTGCCGGGGGCCTGTGTCGGCGTGCCGTCGAGAATGCCCCGTATCCGGCCGGTCGCCGGATCTCGCAGGATGGTCATGGGCAAGTCGGTGTCTCGGTCGATGTCGATCGAGCCTTCCGGGCCTTGCAGCGCGATCTCCGCCAGTTCCTCCGTCCATGTGACCGGCACGGCGAACGAGAACCCGGCGCGCCCGTCGTCTGTGTCGGTGAACTCGGACATGGCGAAGGACAGAGAGAACAGCACGGTGCCCGTGCCGTCCGTCCCGGTGAGCGACCAGGGGCCGTCAGTCTCCGGCAACGCGGGCGGGGCGTCGATGAAGAAGGAGGGCCGGAGGCGCGGCGCGCCTTCGCCGTCCAGGCCGCCCCACAGGAGCAGGGCGCGGTCGGAGGCGGCCTGTGCGGCGGCGGTGGCGATCAGGATCGAGCCGGTCTCGGTTTCGAGGCGGTAGCGGACGGCGTTGGTGAACTGGTAGTCGCTCGTCCAGGTGGGCTCGCAGTAGGACATGAAGTCCGGTTGGCCCGGCTCCACCAGACTGCCGGTTCCGAAGTCGTAGCCCCACGCGCCGATGTTGCCCTGCCCGTACGGATAATACCGGTCCGGACCGCCCGCTCCGCCGCACGGCGCGTGGTAAAGGTTGCGGTTGTGGCCGAACTCGTGGGCGATGGTTTCGGAGTCGAGGATCGAGAAACTGGACCAGCTTCCGATGTCGTTCGCCACGCCGAGGAGGCCGCCCGGCGTCGTCGGGGGCGCCATGACCGCCAGGTAGTGGCCGCGCACACCCTCGGCGATCCGGATCATCTCGACCTCATGGAGGAGTTCCCATCCGTTGTTGGTGGACGTTGCGACGGGCGGGTGCGCCATCGCATCGATCTCGGAGATCGGCAACAGCAGGTGCGTGCGCTCGAACAGCTCGTGGCCCTGTGGGTCGGCGGCCATGGCGGCGACCGTCTCGATGATTGAGGAATCGGGATTCTCCTCCCAAATGAACGGCACAAGCGTCACCTCGAAGACCGGCATCGCGCGCACGTCCACCGCCATGCGGCCCACGGCGGGGATGCGGCGCGCGACGCCCAGCCCAGGATCGAGCGTCCCTTCCGGATCCGGCTCGATCACGACCTCCAGGCCGGGCTGGATCACCCGGCCGGGGATCTCCGCGTTCGCGGAGTTCGAGAGGGAGCCTTCGTTGACCCCCACCGGAATGGAATCGGACGTTCCGGGTATCTCCGCCCGATGGATTACGGATCCGTCCACGTAGAAGCTGGCTCGAACTGGCGGCATGTGGGCGCCGGCTGCGTGCTGGGCGGTCACGAACACGCGCAGCAGCGCCGGCTCGCCCGCGACCAGCGGCACCGGAAACTCCCGGGACTGGACGGCCTGCGTCAGGTAGGCGGCCGCGCCTCCGGCGGCGGCGCAGAGCGCGACCCGCTGCCGCGTCACGCCATCGAGCCAATCGAGGAACTCCGGGTCCGCCGGGGCGCAGAGCCCGGTCCCGGTCGTGTGCAGGTCATCGAGGCGCTCCAGCGCCGTCAGGCCCAGGGGAAGGGGACCGGACAGGCCGGAGTTGCCGGCAAGGCCCAGGCTCGCGATGCCCGTGAATTCGAGCAGCCCCGCCGGCAGCGGGCCGCTCAGTTCGTTGGACGAGAGATCTAGGACATCGAGACTCGGAAAGGCCCCCGCACGCGTCAGCGCGCCAATCGACGACCGGTTTGCGCCGGATGCCGCTACGGCCGCCTGCAAGGCACCCAACCGGTCCCGCTTCCGAGAGACGATATTATTCGACCGGTTCTCATCGGGATCCAGCCGCCAGGGATCGTCCGATTCGCTCCAACTCTCGGATTGGGTCGGCGCTTGGTTGGTTTGGGGGAAGTGAAGCCGTGTCGCACCGGTTGCGTTGCCAAGTCCAGAAGGGATGTGCGTCAAGCGGTTCCCGTCGAGTTCCAGCACGCTGAGGTTGCCCAGCCCGCTTAGCTCCCCAGGAAAGGATGTGAACTCGTTCGAGGAGAGATCCAAGAACCGCAAATCCGCGAAGCCGCCGGACCGATGCGGGATGGAGGTCAGGCGGTTCCCTTCCAGCATCAGCAGCGACAACCGCTCCAATGCGCTCAGTTCCGCCGGGAGGGTCGTCAACTCGTTTGACGCCAGCCAGAGTTCGGCAAGATTCTCCAAGCGAGCCAGTTCCGGCGGGATGGAAGCGAGCCGGTTCTCATCGAGATCCAACACCTCCAGGTTGCTCAGTTGGCCCAACTCAGGGGGAACCGACGTGAGTTCGTTCGACCAGAGGCCGAGCCGCATCAAGCTAGCCAGGCCGCCCAGTTCCGGAGGAGCCGATGTAAGCTGGTTGAATGAGAGGTTCAACTGCCGCAACCGCTTCAGTGCGCCGAGTTCCGGGGGAACGGCGGTCAGTCGGTTGAAGTGGAGATGCAGTTCTTCCACGCTGGCCAACCCGCCCAACTCCGCTGGGATCGGCCCCTCCAAGTCGTTTGCCGCCAAGACGACGAGCCGGACTTTGGCCAAGTTGCCCAACTCGGGTGGGATCGGTCCTGAAAGCCGGTTGTCAAAGAGGATCAGGGTGTCCAGTTGGGCCAAGTCACCCAACTCCGGCGGGATGAGCCCGCGCAGCCCGTTCCACCTGAGATCCAGGCTCACGACCCGTCCGTCCGCGTTGGTCTCCACGCCGTGCCACTCCGCAAGCGGAGCGTCGGTTAGCCAGTTGCCGGACTCCTCCCAGTCGGCCCCATCGGTCGTCTCGTACAGGGCCGTCAGGATCTCGCGGTCGGACAGCGGAGGGCATTGCACCCCCGTGCCCTCGTGCCGCCCAACGGTGCCGAGCCACGCTTGGAACCACGCTTCGACCGGAGCGCACAGGCCCGTGTTCGCGTAGAGCAACTCCTCGATCGGCGTGCTGGACAGCGAGTTTGGCAACCGCCCGGACAGATCGGGATTGTCGCCGATCCGGAGACGGGTCATCGAAACAAGGTTGCCCAAGTTCGCGGGCAGGCGGCCAGAAAGGCCGTTGTTGGCGAGATCCAAGGCCACAACCCGGCCGGTGGAATCAGTCTCGACCCCGTACCATTCGCTCAAGGGGTCGTTGCCGAGCCAGCCCTGGGAGTTCGCCCAGCGGCCGCCGTGCGCCGCCTCGTACAGCGCCCGGAGCACCTCTGCGTCCCCGGCGGAGCAGGTGGGACCATGTCCCTCCGCGATGCCCTCGAACCAGCCGACCAAGCCGGGCGGAAGGCACAGACCCGCGTTTTCCTCGAAGAAAAAGCTGTACAAGGTCAGGCCTGCGAAGCTCAAAGGTACCACGCCAGAAAGTTGGTTCTGTTCAAGGTAGAGCTGACGGAGGCCGCTGAGCCTACCCAGTTCCGAGGGCACCGCCCCCGACAGCCGGTTCCTATTGATGGCCAGGACCCGGAGCTTGGACAGCCTTCCCAGTTCGACCGGAATCGGACCGGTCAGTTGATTGAAGTGGAGTTGGATCGCGTCCAATTCCGCCAAGTCGCCGAGTTCCGCTGGGATCGGACCGGTCAGGCCATTGGCTCGCAGGTCCAGTGACTTGAGGTTGCCCAGCCGACCCAGTTCGGCGGGGATGGGTCCGGTCAGCCCGTTCCCTCCGAACTCCAAGCTTTCGAGTTCGACCAGTCCGCCCAAGTCGGGCGGGATGGTGCCCGACAGGTGATTATCATCGAGGATGAGTGCGGTCACCCTTCCGTCCGAATCCGTGTCCACCCCGTACCATTCACCTATGGACTCGTCGGTTAGCCAGTTGGTGTTGTCCCGCCAGTTCGCCCCATCCGTCACCTCGTAGAGCGCGACGAGGATGTCGCGGTCGCTGGCCCGCGCCATGGCCATCGCGCCCGGTGCGGCATCGTATCCAACGACCGTCTCCGGTGGACCGACGACCGGCTCGTCGGCGCAAGCGACAACCCAAGCGACCGCCATGAGCGCGGCAGCCCGAACGCTCGCCCGCCACGCGCTCCACCTCGTCCGTCGCCGCCAGCCATGCAGGGGAGTTACGCTTCTCATCTCGTCCAGTCCCTGCCCTTTCTTCTCACCACCCGCCGGTCGGCGAGGCGTACGCCCGGATGCGGATGACCGACTGGTCGCCGGCAATCCGCCCGCGCCTGGCCGAGGGCGCGGCGATCGTCAGCCGAGCGCCATTGGAGCAGTTGTTGCGCGTGTTGGATTCCTCCGCCACGGCATCGACGCACATGCCGATGTAGATCGTTCCCGCAGCGCTTCCCGCGTCTACCGAGATCGTGAGCGGAAACGCGCGTTCCTGCCTCGCGCCCAGCGGCGCAAACGAATACGCCCCGATCTCGCTGTCGCGGCCACTGATGATCGGATTCGGGGACCTCATGGCGCGGATCGTGGTCGCGCCCGACACGATGGTTCCCTGGTTGCGAATGGTGAACTTGAAGGTCACCGACTTGCCCGGCACCAGTATGGCGGAGGCTGGCGACACGCCCGTGAACGTGAGGTCCGGTCCAAGGGCCATGACGGTGGCCTCGAAGGTCTGGGCGGCGGCGAGTCCGGCGGGGTCGGAGGCGGAGACCGTGATCGTGGCGGAACCGGTTGCGAGCGCGGCGACGGCGACCGTCGAGCCGGACACGGAGACGGCGGCCACCGAGGGATCGGACGACGACGCGCCGTAGGTCAGCGCGTCCCCGTCGGGGTCCGTGAAGCGGGGAGCCGCGTCGAGCGTCGCCGTGTCGCCGACATGCGGCGTCAGGTCCGGAATCGAGCCCAGCGGCTCCGGCGCGCGGTTGGGCACGATGGCCATGAAGCTCTGGGTGGCGGCGAGTCCGGCGGGGTCGGAGGCGGAGACCGTGATCGTGGCGGAACCGGTTGCGAGCGCGGCGACGGCGACCGTCGAGCCGGACACGGAGACGGCGGCCACCGAGGGATCGGACGACGACGCGCCGTAGGTCAGCGCGTCCCCGTCGGGGTCCGTGAAGCGGGGAGCCACATCGAGCGTGGCCGTGTCGCCGACATGCACCGTAAGGTCCGGTATCGAGCCGACCGGCTCCGGCGCGCGATTGGGTACGGTGGCCTCAAAGGTCTGGGCGGCCGTGAGCCCTCCCGGATCGGAGGCGGAGACTGTGATCGTGGCGGAGCCGGTTGCGAGCGCGGCGACGGCAACCATCGAGCCGGATACAGAGACGAAGGCCACCGAGGGATCGGACGACGACGCCCCGAAGGTCAGCGCGTCCCCGTCGGGGTCCGTGAAGCGGGGAGCCGCGTCGAGCGTGGC
>VXQO01000096.1:52411-58781 GCA_009838975.1 Gemmatimonadota bacterium
AGGTCAGCGCGTCCCCGTCGGGGTCCGTGAAGCGGGGAGCCGCGTCGAGCGTGGCCGTGTCGCCGACATGCACCGTCAGGTCTGGAATCGAGCCCAGCGGCTCCGGCGCACGGTTGGGCACGATGGTCTCGAAGGTCTGGGTGGCGGTGAGCCCGGCGGGATCGGAGGCGGAGACCGTGATCGTGGCGGAGCCGGTCGCGAGCGCGGCGACGGCGACCGTCGAACCCGAAATCGAGACGGACGCCACCGAGGGGTTCGACGACGATGCGCCGTAGCTCAGCGCGTCCCCGTCGGGGTCCGTGAAGCGGGCAGCCACATCGAGCGTGGCCGTGTCGCCGAAGTGAACCGTCAGGTCCGGAATCGAGCCCAGCGGCTCCGGCGCGCGGTTCGCGGAGGGGCCGGCGGCTCCGCCGTCACCGCATGCGGCGGCGAATATTGCCGCGAGCGCGGCGCCTCGTCTGAATCGGTGCGCGGAGACACCGCGGTCGAGGCGATAGCAACCTGTGCGCATGACCCCTCAAGTCGTCTCGCAATCGAAGTTGGTGGACCAGGAAAACGCGCCCGGATTCTGGCCCGCCTCACAGAGACTGAGCGCGTTTCCGCTGAGCCCGAGCTGGCCGCAGGCGGCGGACAGTGCCTCGTCGAGCGCCTCCTGCTGCGTCGAGCCCGACCCGGACCCGGAGGCGGTGCGGTTGTCCATCGTGAGGGTAACGTCGCATTGCCACGCAGACGCGCTTGTGATCTCGGCGCACGCCGCAATCGCGAGAACGAGGGGGATAAGGATGGCAGGGAGTCGGGTACGGATCATGGTTCATTTCCTTTCCGAAGGTGGATCGTCGCGCCAACTACCAGATCCCGGCCCATGCTTGCTTCGTCAGGCTGGCGGCCCGGCTCGACGCGCAGTACGGAGTTCTCAAGCACCACGACGCTGTTGGCCGCATTGTTCTTCTGGTTGCTGGACGAGAGGACGGTCAGCCGGAAGGACTCGGAACAGTTGTTGGTTGTGTCGGACTCACCCGCCACGGCGTCAACGCAATAGCCGACGTAGGCGGAACCTGAGCCGGTGAAGGTGTGGGTGATTGTGAGGTCTAGTGTTGTGGAGGCAGCCAACGATCTTATGTCGAGAGCGTTTCCGGTCTCCCGGTCGTTGGTCGAGATCGTCGAGTCGTTCGAAAGGAACGTGCGGAGTTTGGTTGCGGCTGCCCTGGCGCCTCCGGTGTTTGCGAGCGTGGCCCGGATCTGGAAAGACGTCCCGGACGTCACAACCACCGTCCTGGGCGAGACCCCACCGGTGAACTCCAGATCCGGTGCATTCGACCCTCCCACCGTCACCCGGACGCCGCGGGAGCAGTTGTTCTGGGTGTTCGATTCGCCCGTCACCCGATCGGCGCAAAGCCCGAAGTAGAAGGTGCCGGACGCTTGGCTCCCCAAATAGACCTCTACGTCAAGCGTTTCGCTTCGTCCCGCCGCCAGGCTGCGAACCGTGAACCTTCCGATCTCCCTGTCGCTCGTAGATATGGACGAGTTGCTGGACGAATAGACCCGGATCGTGGTGGCGGCAGCCGTGGCGTTACCGCTGTTCCGAAGCGTGAAAGTGGCCCGAACCGTGTCTCCGGGCGACGCGTTCAACGTCGTCGGCGTGACGTTCGTGAACTCAAGATCCGGCGCGCCCGCCGATCCAACCCTTACGCTGAACCGCTGTGTGGCGCTGAGCCCCCCGGGATCCCTCGCGGTCACGGTGATGGTGGCGCTCCCCGCGCCCGCGCCCGTGATGGTCACCGTCGAGCCCGAGACGGAGGCCCGGGCAACGCTCACGTTCGACGACGCCGCCGTGTACGTCAGGGCATCGCCGTCCGGGTCGCTGAAGTACGTCGACGCGTTCACCGTGGTCCTGCCGCCCGCGTTGATCGCTTGTGAGGGGATGGTTCCGACCGGGCGGGGCGCGCGGTTGGCTTGCGATACGGTGACGCGCGCCTCCTGTGTCGCCGTCAGCCCGGCCGGATCACGTGCGGTCACGCTGATGGTCGCGGTCCCCGCGCTCGCGCCCGTGATGGTCACCGTCGAGCCCGAAACGGAGGCCCGGGCAACGCTCACGTTCGACGAGGTCGTCGAATACGTCAGCGGATCGCCGTCGGGGTCGCTGAAGTATCGCGATGCGTTCACCGTGGCGCTGCCGCCCGGATTGAGCGTCTGGGCCGGGACGGTCCCCACCGGACGCGGGGCGCGGTTCGGCTGGGGCACCGTCACGCTCACCTGCTGGGTCGCCGTCGCCCGCTCGTCGTCGCTCGCCGTGATCGTTACCGTGGTCGTCCCCGGTCCCTGCGCGATGATCGTGACCACGCTGCCCGACACGCTCGTGCGGGCAACCGCGGGGATCGACGAGGCCGCCGTGTAGGTCAGCGGGTCGCCGTCCGGGTCGCTGAACGCGGCGGCCACGTCGAGGGTGGCCGGCTGGCCCACCTCGACCGTTTGCGGCTGAAGCGCGCCCACGGGCGCGGGCGGCCGGTTGGGCACCGTCAGGCGGAAGGACTGGGTGGCCGAAAGTCCACCCGGGTCGTTCGCCGTGATGGTGATGGTGGCGCCGCCCTTGCCCTCCGCCGTGGCCGTGACCGTCGAGCCCGCGACCGTGACGCTCGCCACCGCGCCGTCGGACGCGCTGGCCGCGTAGGTCAGCGCCTCCCCGTCGGGCTCCGAGAAGTACTGCGCCGCGTCGACCGTCGCATTGGCGCCCACCCGCACGGTGACGTTCGGAATCGTGCCACGCGGCTGCGGCGCCCGGTTCGGAACCATGACCGCGAAGCTCGACTGGCCCTGGAGCCCGTCCGGATCGCTGGCCGTGACCGTGACCGTCGTGTTGCCGGGCGCGATGCCGGTGACGGTGATCGAGGCGCCGGAAATCGAGGCCGTCGCCACGGCCGGGTTCGACGACGCGGCCGTGTAGCTCAGCATGTCGCCGTTCGCGTCGTTGAAGCAGGCGGCGACGCTCGAGGTCTCGCCGACGTTGACGGTCACCTGCGGGAGCGGGCCGCAGGCGGCCGGGGCCACCGGACTCTCGCAGGCCGCCGCCCACAGCGCGATCAGGAGAGTGGAGACGCGCCACGGAACGCGGCGAGCGCCTGCAACCGGATTTCGGGGCCGGGAGGGGAACGAACGGATCATGGGTCGGTCACTCCTTTCACTTCCTTTGAGTGCTGCGGACATCAATCGGACGGAATTGCGGGGGCGAGGGCGCGTTCCGACCGCGGGCGGGGCCGGGCAATGCGCGTCCGAACGTTCATGGGGGGATGACTCCCACCACGCGCCCGTTCCGGTCGCGCACCTCTATGGGGATGCGGAGCACGTCGTCGCCGAGAGGGATCGCGCGCCGCCGATGCGCGAGCAGCGCGGCCGCAGTCGGGAGACGGTAGGCGTCGGCGAGATCCATGCGCACCGCGTAGCCCAGGTCCGCGAGCGACGCGACCGTCACCGCGCTGAGGGGCATCGAGGCCTCGACGCTCGGATTCATCAACTCGTTTCCGAAGACGCTCTTGCGCCAGTGCGAATCGTCGCTTCCGGAGCGGGTTCCCTTGTTCTCGACGGGGACCTTGGCACCAAGGGCGTAGGCGCGGCCTCCGACCTCGTCGAACGCCCGGATCGCCTTCGCGCCCGCGAAGTGCGTGTCCACCTCCCTCTCCGCCGCCCGCGAGGGGTTGCGCAGGAGCTGGTGGTGGTCCCACAGCGAGCCGATCCCGAGCACGTGCCCCATCTCGTGGAGAATCACGGCCTCCAGAATCCCCCTCGCCTCCATATCGTTCAGATCCGCAGCGTCGAACTCCATGAAGCCGGAATAGGGCAGCCGCGAAGCGGATCGAAGTCCGCAGAAGTAGGCTTGTCCCAAGGTCCCGCCCACACCGTCGATCTCGGTAACCGCCGCAAAGATCGTCAGATCGTCGACGAACTCCACGCGCCGCTCATACGACCTGCACCGGAGGACACCCTCGGGCACCGGCATGTCCGGCAGCTCCGTGTCCGCCAGCACCGACATCCAGCGAGCGCGTGCGCTCTCAAAGGCCGTCATTTGGGAAGCGCTCATCGCGGTCGCGAAGTGAATCTCGATCTCGAAGGAGCCCGGCGGTTCCTCCTCGCCGCTCACCGCCGCCTGGAACGACAGCGTGGCAGAGAGCCCGCCCGGATCGGCGGCCGTCACGGCGATCTCCGCCACGCCCTCGCGTGCGCCCTTCAGTTCGATCGTCGCTCCGAAGACCCGCACCGAGACGGTCCCGGCATCCGCGGACGAGGCCGAATACGTCAACGGATCTCCGTCGGGGTCGGCGAAGTGGGCCGAGACATCCACCGCGGCCGTATCCCCGGTCCGGATCGCCTGGACTGGAATCGACCCCACCGCGCGCGGTGCGCGATTGGGCGCTTCGGCGCCGAAGCTCTGGGTGGCCGTCAGCCCTTCCGGGTCGCGTGCCGTTACGGTGACTCTTGAGCGGCCGTTCGCAAGCGCGGTCAGCCGAAGCCCCGCTCCGGAGGCGGCCGCCGCCACCGCGTCGGGACTCGACGACGATGCCGTGTAGGCCAGCGGATCCCCGTCGGGATCGTCGAACCAGGGCGCGAGATCGATCACGCGCGTCTCGCCGCGCTCCATGACCTGGCCCTCGATCACGCCCACCGCCACCGGTCCCCGGTTCGGCACCTCGAATCCGAACGTCTGCACCGCCGCCAGCCCCCCCGGATCCGTGGCCGTCGCCGTGATGTCGGCTACCCCCTTCGCCAGTCCCGCCAAGGTCGCGCGGGCGCCGGACAGCGCCACCCCGGCGACCGCCGCGTCCGACGCGACGACCCGGAAGGCCAAACTCTCGCCGTCGGGCTCCTCGAACCAGGACGCCAGATCGACGACGACTTCCCCCCCGGCCTCGACCCGTTGCGCCGGAATGCTACCGTGCGCACGCGGCGGCCGGTTCGGCACCACGACACGGAAACTCGCCTGGCCCTGGAGCCCGCCTGCGTCCCTTGCGGTAAGGACGATCGTCGCGCTGCCCGGCGCGACCGCCTCCACGTTGACGACGCCGCCGGCCAAGGACGCCGTGGCCACCGAAGGATTGGAGGATGCCAGCGCGTAGCCCAACGCGTCGCCGTTCGGATCGTTGAAGCACGCCGTGACGCTCGCCGTCTCGCCGGCGTGAGCCGTAACCTGCGGGAGCGGGCCGCAGGCGACCGGGGCCATGGGACTTTCGCAGGCGGCCATCAGCGCGAGGGACAGAACAACTCCCGCCGCCCACTCCGGACCGGAGGTGAACGGCGCACTCCCGTGGAGCCGACGAACCGGGACATCCCCGTGCCGAAGACCGGAAACGCTTTCGGTGCCGATCGACACCGAGCCCACACGGCTCAACGCCTCCGCCGACTCTCTTGCCGCTGCCCTCCCCGAGCTTCGCGCGCGAACGCGCCTACTCTGTTTTGGGCGGCTGGGCGGCTGGGCGGCTGGGCGGCTGGGCGGCTCCCTGCCGCGAGCCTACGGAACCCCGCCGACCCCACGCAAGGGGCGTGCTCACGTTTCTTTGCTTTCGAGTTGCCGCACTAATAGCCTTTTTCCGAACGTGCCTCCCCTCCAAAACGCAGTGCTTAAGCTACTTGCTCCGGTCAAACATGTGCAAGCAAGAGAGCGGCATTGGTCTTCGGGCGCGCCTACTCGATCATGTCGGTGCTAGTCACCTCCGGGGGCCTTCCCTGCGCCGACCGTACACGCCTCGCGCCACCGGCTCCGTCGAAACCCGGACGGGTCGGACCGCGTAGAGTTGGCAGGCGGCCTCGCCGTGAGTTCGAAGTCCCCGGACGACGGGCAGGCGGATGGGAGCATGTTCGCCGGGATTCGGCCCTTCCACTTACGACCGTACCGGAATGTGAAAAAGACGTTGGGAGTCGATTCACACTTCGAACCGCGAGCGATTCACAAGACCGCCGCAAGCCAACGGAGCGCGGAGTGGCGTCTTGCGGCGTGCCGCCGGCCGGTCGAAGGTAACCGGGTCGATGTGGGCGCGACGCGGCTGAACGAGCGTTTGGGCCAAGCGCGCCAACCGACGGGCAGTGCATGACTTACAGCCGTACCTAAATGCGCAAACGACATGGGGGTCCGATGCGCACTTCGGACCTCCGTCGATGCGCACGGGACCTCCCGTTCATCCGCTGGCGCGGCAACGTCTTGCGGCTCCGCCGCCCGGTCGCCCATGGCGCACTGGCCGAGGAGGCGGGGCTGGGAGCGACCCCCCTCGCCGAGGGCTCGGTACGGGTTCGGTGCGAGGTGGAAATTCACACCTCGTCCCTGCCCTCCCAGGGACTCCCGATGGGGTGGACGCCCCCTCCCGGCGGCATCGCGATGTGCCATGAT
>VXQO01000060.1 GCA_009838975.1 Gemmatimonadota bacterium
ACCCTGCCCCCCCCCGATGCAGGCGGCCCCGAGGCCGTAGCGGGCACCGCGGCGCCTCAGTTCGTGCACGAGGTGGAGCGTGATCCTCGCTCCCGAAGCCCCGAGCGGGTGGGTAATCGCGATCGCGCCGCCGTTCACGTTCGTCCTCTCGGGGTCGAGGCCGAGCTCCTTCTCGACCGCCTTGTACTGCGCGGCAAAGGCCTCGTTGATCTCGACCAGGTCCATGTCGTCGAGGGTGAGCCCGGCTTTCGCGAGCGCCGCGCGGGCGGCCGGCGCGGGTCCGATCCCCATGATCGACGGATCGACCCCCGCGAAGCCCCACGACACGAGCCGGGCGACCGGCGTGGCCCCGCTGGCTTCGGCCCAGCCGCGGTGCGCGATCACGACCGAGGCCGCCCCGTCGCCTATCCCGCTGGCGTTGCCGGCGGTCACGAGGCCGTCCTTCTTGAAGTAGGGTCGGAGCCGAGCCAACCCCTCCATGGTCGTGTCGGGCCTGATGTGCTCGTCGACCCCGAACGCCACCGGCCCCTTGCGGGTCTTCAGGGTGACCGGCGCCACCTCGGCGTCGTACCGGCCCGCGTCCCAGGCGGCCTTCGCCCGGTGCTGGCTGTTGACCGCCACTTCGTCCGTCTCCTCGCGGGTAACCCCGTACTGTTCCGCCAGACGCTCGGCGGTCTGCGCCATCGAGAGCCCGCAGTTGGAATCCGTCAGAGCCTCCCACAGCGTGTCGTCGAAGTTGTTGCCGGCCGGCCCCAGGCGCAGGTTGCCCCAGCGGGCACCGCGCACGACGTGAGGCGCCTGGCTCATCGATTCGGCGCCGCCGCACAGCGCCACCTCGGTACCGCCGAGCAGGATCTCCTGGGCGCCGGACACGATCGCCTGGAAACCGGAGCCGCAGAGCCGATTCACGGTCAGTGCGCCGGACTCCACCGGCACGCCCGCGCGCAGCCCGATGTGCCGGGCCATGTAGATGCCGTCGGCCGAGGTCGACATGGCGTTCCCGTAGAAGACGTGCCCCACGTCCCCCGCGTCGACTCCCGCCGCGTCGATCGCCGCGGTCGCCGACAGAACCCCCAGATCGGTGGCCGTATGGTCCTTCAGCGATCCGCCGAAGGTGCCGAAGGGTGTCCGCTTGCCCGAGAGAAAGACGACATCCGTATCAAAACCCTGCGTTCCCATTCTCGCTCCGTATCGCTCGTGTGCTCCAGTTGAAACCCGTGCCTGCCCGCGTGCACGCACCCGAGGCCGCCAGAAAAGCTAATCCCGGAGTCGGCCGGCCATCCATTCCCCCACTTCGCGCGTGGTCGCCGCACCCCCCAGATCGGCGGTGGTCACGCCCTCGCGGATCGACGCCGGGACACATGCGTCGACATCCGCCGCGGCCGCATCCATCCCCAGCCAGCGCAGCACCAGCGCCGCGCACCCCACCGCCGCCAGGGGATTGGCGATCCCCTTGCCCGCGATGTCCGGAGCCGATCCGTGCACGGGTTCGAAGAGCGCCCACGAACCCGGATTGAGGTTCCCCGACGGAGCCAGGCCGAGCCCGCCGGTCACCTGCGCGCCCAGGTCGCTCAGAATGTCGCCGAACAGATTCGAGGTGACCACCACCTCGTAGCGCTGGGGTCGGCGCACCAGGTCCATCGCCATCGCGTCCACGTACATCGCGTCCCGCGCGATCCGGGGGAATCCCGCGCCCACCTCCGCAAAGACGCGCCGCCAGAGCCCGCCCTCGTACGACAGCACGTTGGCCTTGTCGACCAGCGTGACCCGGCCGCGCGAAGTCCTGTCGGCGTGCTCGAAGGCGGCCCGCACGATGCGCTCGACCCCCTTGTACGTGTTGAGGCTCTCCTCGACGGCAACCTCGTCGGGCGTCCCGGTCTTGAAGCTCCCCCCGAGCCCGGCATACAGCCCCTCGGTATTCTCCCGGAAAAAGACGATGTCGGTGGCCGGATCGGGATCCCTCAGCGGCGACAGCGCGGGCGCCACGAGCCGGCAGGGCCGGAAGTTGATGTAGAGGTCGGCGAAGAAGCGCAGGCCGAGCAGAATGTCGCGCGCGTGTACGTTGTCGGGGACGCGCGGGTCGCCCAGAGCGCCGAGCAGGGCCGCGTCGTATTCGTCCACGAGGCGATTCCGCTCCTCGTCGGTGATGGTGATCCCCTCGCGCAGATAGCGGTCAGCGCAGAGATCCCAGTGGTGGAGGGTGAGGGCGACGCCGTGTCTTTCGGCGGCCGCTTCCAGTACCGACGCCGCCACGTCCACGACTTCGGGACCGATGCCGTCCCCGCCGATCAAGGCGACCCGTGCCATCCCCGGCTACCCCCTTCGCCCGGCGTCCCCGTTCACGGCGCGCCTGCCAGCCACCGGAGACACCCCGCTACGGGACTCTCCCGAACATGAGGTTGCAGCGCGGGCAGAAGAAGTCCTTGCCGCGGCGAACTAGCGTCGGACCGAGTTCGCCGCGCGGGCACATCGGGTCCAGCCCGTCGTCGGCCTGGAGCCGCACCTTCCGCCGTTCCCGCCATGTGCTGATCCGGAGCGGCATTTCGTAGCGCAGCGCCGATGTCTTGCACTCGAACAGAATGGTGCTGGTCCCGTCCGGCTCCTGGCGCACCCCGAGATCCATCAGGAAACCCCCCATGGGCGACGGCACCTGCCGTCCGCTGCAGTGAAGGCGCTCCGCCTTCCGGACCTCGGGCAATTCCGGCACCCCGAAGCCGACACGCGGCGGCGCTCCGCCGTGCGTTGTCGCACGGATCCCCCCCTTCGCCGAATCACTCACACGGGTGCTCTCTCTCTGGTCGTCCGGGCGACGCCGATCAGCCGTTTCTCTCGAAGAGGTAAGCCGAGTCCTCGTGCCGGCTGTCGCCGCCGTCCACGCACACCGCGAACCTGGCTCCCGACCAGATGGCCGCGCCCCCGTATTCGCCGTTCTTGTTGATGGCGTAGTAGTTGACGTTGAAGCTCGGGCGCCCGTCCTCGTTTCGCAGGCGCGGCTCCACCGTGAAGGTGACGATGCGGCGGAGCGCCTCGAGGCAGGCGTCGGTCGGTGACATGCCGGAGCGCATCAGTTCGACCACGCTGTGCGAGCCGCAGGTCTTGATCACGGCCTCGCCGCGACCGGTGGAACCGCACGCGCCCACGTCGTTGTCGACGTACAGCCCGGCGCCCACGATGGGAGAATCGCCGACCCTTCCCGGCACCTTCCACGCCAGGCCCGAGGTCGTGGTGACGCCGGACAGGTCGCCGCCCGCGTCGATGACGTTGCAGTTGATGGTCCCCTGTGGGCGCACCCCGTCGTGTGAATCGAGGATGCCGAGGCCGTAGTCCTCCTGCCGCGAGGAACCGGGAACGGCGTGCCCGGTCTCTTCCAGGGTGAGGTAGTCGTCCCTGTCACTCATCGTCGCGCGCCAGTCGATCCAGCGGCGACGCGAGCGCTCCGTGAGGAGATCTTCGAGCTGGTACCCCATCGAAAGAGCGAACCGCTGGGCCCCCTCGCCGACCAGAAGCACGTGGTCGGTGTACCGCATCACGTCCCTGGCCACGCTGGATGGCGTCTTGATGCCTTCGATGCAGGCCACCGCTCCCGCACCCCGTCTGGGTCCGTGCATGACCGACGAGTCGAGCTGGACGACGCCGTCGAGGTTCGGCAGACCCCCGAAACCTACCGACGAATCGTTCGGGTCCCGTTCCACCGTGTTCACGCCCTGGACCACCGCGTCGAGGGTGTCGCCGCCCTCGCTGACGATGCTTACGGCGGTCGCGACCGATTCGAGTCCGTTTCCGCTGGCCACGGACACGGGTGTCACCGCGCTGCGGCGGATCGCGGGCGCTCCCAGAAGTGATGCGGGCTTTCCGAGCCCGACGGCCGCTCCCACGCCGACGCCGGCGCTGGTCTTGAGGAAATCACGTCGGCTTGCCATGAATCGGGTCTCCTGTCTCAGTATTCCCTGGCCATTCGCTGGCCTGTCCATGCTTCCGAACCGGCGCGGTCCGGTATCAGGCTTCTCTCGGCTCTCCGAGGAGGGCTTCGCTGTTGGTCTCGGTCGGATCCGCAGTCTGGTTCCGCCGCTTCAGCCTCGAGATGACGGGTTTGCAGAACTGCATCCCCACGGCCTTGAGCTGGACAAGGTCCTTGACCTGAAGGTCCGGATACCGCTCACCGAGGTACTCGACCGTCTCGGTCATCCATACGTCCTGGTCGGCCGCATTCGCGTCCAGAACACCGCAGCGGTGGATATGACTGAACAACTCGTCGCGTGCGCGTTCGATCGGCTCTTGCTTCGCCACTACTCCTCCTCGTAATTGGTCGGGTCCACGGGGACGCCGTCCCCGCGGTGCCGGCCGGCTTCCCTGCCGAACCGGCGAAGCCCCTAAGGTACGGAACATCCCGACAATCGCAAGAACGCTGGCCGAAACGCCGGCATTTGCCCCCTCAGCAACCCGGGAGAGCCCTTGAGAATCCTGGCTTCGGCGGTCTGCGACCACGCTGCCGCCTCCCCCGACGGAAAGCTGGACATCCGCGGCATCTTCCACGACCTCTACGCCGCGGGCTTCCCCGCGCGCCAGGCGCGGATGACGCTGGTGCTGGCACTCGAATGGGACCGGGCCGACTCCGGCCGCTACACCTTCCGCGTGGACATCCGCGGCCCTGACGGCAAGACGACCCTGACCGTGGAAGGGCACTCCGAGGTGACCCCCCGGCCTCCCGACCGGCCGCCGCCGCGGACGCGCCTGGTGATGCCCCTGGAGGACGTCGTCTTCCCCGAGCCGGGCAGGTACGACTTCCGCGTCACGGCGAAGGGACGCGCGCTGCGGGGCCCGGTGCTCTACCTGATCGGGATGGAACCGGAGTGAGATGAGTATGATTTGAGTACGATATGAGTATGATCGCTATCTGCCGGGTGCGACCCATGCGCCGGCCTTGAGCGCCAGCAGTCCGAACGCGGCCAGCGCACCCAGGAGCGCTTCGTATTCGCGGTTGCGGAGGTAGCGGCGCACCGAGAAGGTCCGGGTTGGAAGCTCGTGGTCGGGCGGCGGCCGGTAGCGCCCGGGGCGGGGCACGAAGACCGGCACGGAGTCCCGGTAGTGCAGGTAGGCGGGGCCGAAGCGATCCGCCAGCGCCCGGCTCTCGCGCTTCATGGTGCTTCCGTACATCCACGCGAAGAAGGCGAGGAACGGCAGGCCGAACCAGAGGGTGTCACCGGCGATGATTCCGCCGGCACCGATGACGAAGCTGCCCAGGTAGAGCGGGTTGCGGGTGCAGGCGTATGGACCGGAGACGGCAAGTTCGCGGTCCTTCTCGAGCACGCCCGCGGCCCAGCCGCGCAGGAAGAGGCCCAGCAGGACGACGGCTCCGCCGGTCAGCAGCGAGAGCCGGGTCGGCCGTGCGATCCAGAAGAAGACGATGGCGAGGATCCAGGCCGCGCCGAGGCGGGCTTTTGGGAGACCTGGCTTCAGCGGGGGGCTCCCGGCTGGCGGGGTTCGGGTCCTTCAGCATGGCCGAGCGCCGCCGGCTCCGCGCCTTCGAGCTTCATTTCTATCGTCGGCCAGAGGATTCCCGGGTCGGCACGCATGAAGACCACCAGGCGTCGCTCGTCGTCCGAGAAGTGGATCTCGGCCTCGGCGCCGCTCGCGAAGAGGTTGTTGTCGGGGAGGATCGGCTGCACCACGATGGTGTTGAACGCTCCCGCGGGAACCTCCATGCGGTCCTTGCGGAGCACCTTCAGAGTGATCGGGTTCCCGTCGTCCTTGTAGAACCGGCTGAAGGTGTAGGTCTCGCCGACCTCGAGCGGCAGCGTGCGCGCGAAGTAGACGAACGAGATGTCGTCGAGGGGAAGTGCGGTGGGAAGGGCGTAGGTCGTGTCGTAGTCGATGCGATGGACCAGGCGCTGTTCGGGATAGAAGTTGAACTCGCGGTAGCGCTTTCGGCCTGCGGTATGCTGATCCTTGACGAAGCGGCGCGAGACCAGCGAATTCGTGTCCAGCCAGCTGTAGAACTTCTCATCCATGCCGATGCCGAGGGCACTCGCCGCGATGCGCCACTGGACCGGATAGGTGGAAAAGCCGTTGAGCGTATCGACCTCGCCCACCGTCATTCGCGCCTCGCCGCCGCCGAGAATGCCGGCGCGCAGGCTGAAGAGCATCTCTTCGCCCGGAGCGAAGGGGACGTTGCCGACCTTGTGGCTCCCGGCCGTCAGCGAGTCAAGGACCAGTACTCCCTGCTGGGCCGAGCCGGAAACCGGGCCCGCCAAAGCCAGCGCCGCTGCCAGGACCGCCACGGGTCGCGGGAACACCCGGCGCAGGCGCAATACCTGCCGGATCGTGGCCAGGACCCTTACGCGCGTGGGCCTCCGCCGCATGTCGTACCGCTTCTCCAGCGGCACGGTCGCGACACGGCGGGCATGGGGGGTCAGGACGTTCATCAGTTCCGCGTTGGCGGCCCATCCGTCCGTACCGATCAGCGGTCCGTCCCCGGCGTCGCGCAGCGCTTTCCGGACCACGATGGCGCGGTAGGCGCGGTAGCCCTGTAGCGGATCGCCCGGGGTGGCCGCTCCGAGTCGGCGACCCAGGATCATGCGGGCGATCCGACGCGCCAGTCGCACGGCCAGCGGGGGCGAGTCGGACTCGGCTGCCGATTCGCCATACACGATGTCGGCGCCACCCTCGAACGACTTGACGAGGGACGGCAGGTGGTCGGGGTGTTCCGTGAAGTCACCCTGCATGGTCACGATCGCATCCCGTTTCGGGTAGCGCGTGTGCCCGGACGCGGTCCGCAGCAGCTTCTCCATCGCCCGGCCGTACCCGATGGACTCCTTCTCGGAGATGACGGTCAGCGGCAGCACCCGCTTGTACTTCTCCAGGAGGGCACGCGTGCCGTCGCGCGACCCGTCGTCGAGAACTATGACGTGAAAGTCCCGTCCGAGATCCGTCATCACCTTGCGGATCTTCCAGAGAAGGACCCCTACCGTCCGGTCCTCGTCCCGGCTGGGAATGCAGATATAGACCAATTCTCGTCTCGGTTGGAGTTTGCCGGCCTTCAATTTACACGGAATCGGACGCTACATCGAATGGGACGGCGCCTGATCCCGCCGGGTTGCCCCATCCGTCCCGGCCGCGTCCGGCGGCGGCGTCTTCCAGCGGCGGTGCAGCCACAGGTACTGGGCCGGGTACTCGCGGACGCGCTCTTCGATCCGGGAGGTGAAGGCGCGGGTCAGCGCGCGGACCGATTCGTCGCGGCGGGCCCGGCGCCCACCCTTCGCGGCCGGCGCGAGCGGCTCGAGATGGACCGTGTAGCGCGGCCGCCAACCCGGCTCCCGTATCGCGAAGAGCATGATCATCTCCGCCCCCGACCGCATCGCGAGGATCGCGGGGCCGCGCGCGGTCGACGCCGGCCGCCCGAAGAAATCCGCGAAGACACCGCCCCGCCTCGCGTCCTGGTCGCCCATGATTCCGACCGCGCGCCCTTCCCGGAGCGACCTGAGGACATCGGCCCGCGCCTCTCCCCGCGGGATGATCCCGAACCCCAGCCGTTCGCGCGAGCGCGTGAGGTAGCGGTCGAAGAGCTCGTTGCGCTGCCGCGCCACCACGATGTCCATGGGGCAGCCCCGCGCGATCACCGCCGCGCCCCCGACCTCCCAGTTGCCGAGATGGGCGCTCACCACCACGACCCCCCGCCCCTCCTGCGCCGCGGCTTCGAGCAACTCGATGCCCACCACCCTGGTGCGCTCGCGCAGTGCCCACGTGCTCACCCCGGCCAGGCGGAACATCGCGACCGCCTCGGCGCCCAGGTGAGCATAGCACCGCCGCCCCACGGCTCGCCGCCACCGCTCGTCCCGCTCGGGAAAGGCCATGCGCAGATGTTCGCTAACCACGCCCCAGCGGGGACGCCCGACGCGCGCCACGACCCACCCCAGCAGCGCCCCGGCCCGGTCGGCCAGGACCTCGGGCAGGACGGCGCAGACGGCCGCCACCGCCCGCAGGAAGGCGTACTCGATCCGGTGCCGGGCGGCTCGCCTGAGCCCCGTACGGGCACTCACCGGAACTGCAGTTCCCGAAGGCGCCGGTAGAGTCCGGCTTCCTCCATGAGCTGGTCGTGCGTCCCGCGCTGCACGATTCGCCCCCCGTCCACGACGACGATCAGGTCGGCACGCCGGATCGTCGACAGGCGGTGAGCGATGACGAACACGGTGCGCCCGATGAGGAGCCCTTTCATCGCCTCCTGAACCAGCCGCTCGGACTCGCTGTCCAGCGCACTGGTGGCTTCGTCGAACACGAGGATCGGAGGGTCCCGGAAGACCGCGCGTGCGATCGCGATCCTCTGCCGCTGCCCGCCCGACAGGGTGGTCCCGCGTTCGCCCACCACGGTGTCGTAGCCCTCCGGCAGCTTCATCACGAAGTCGTGCGCCAACGCCGCCCGTGCCGCCGCCTCGACACGGTCCGGCGGAGCCTCGTCCGACCCGTAGGCGATGTTGGCGCCCACCGTGTCATGGAAGAGCACCGTGTCCTGCGACACCACCCCCATTGCGCCCCTCAGCGACGCCAGCCGGAAATCGCGGATATCGGTCCCGTCGATCTCGATCGCTCCCGCCGTCGGCTCGTAGAACCGGCCCAGCAGATCGGCGATGCTGGTCTTCCCCACTCCGCTGGGCCCGACGATCGCGACCACGCGCCCCGCCGGTGCGAAGAAGTCCAGGCCGCGAAGCACCGGTTCGCCCTCGCGGTACTCGAGGCACACGTCTCGGTAGCGGATCCCGTCGCGCACCCCCGTGAACGGCTGCGCGTCCACCCGGTCGCGTATCCCCGCCGGCGCGTCGAGGAACTCGAAGATGCGCTCCGCACCCACCAGACCCGGCTGGATCAGGGTGGGCAGCTTGCTCAGGTACTTGACCGGCTGATACAGCTTCGTGCTGAGGAAGATGAAGCCGATGAACTCCTCGCCGGTGAGCGAGCCTTCCAGCACCACCATCCGCGCGCCGTACCAGAGGAGGACCGCCGTCCCGAATGCGACGAGCACCTCGGTGATGGGTCCGGCCAGGGCGCGGAGCCGAACCGTGCGCAGGAAGGTGCTGTGGTAGTCGTTCGTCAGACGCAGGAATCGCTTCCGTTCCAGGGCTTCCGCGGACGCCGACTTCACCATGCGGATGCCCGAGACCGTCTCCTGGATGTGCGCGTTGACTTCGCCGGCCGTGTCGAGCACCGCCCGGTCGCCGCGCTTCAGGCGCCGAATCAGCGGCCCCCATATCACCATGGTCAGCGGGACGACGACGAAGGCCGCCGCCGTCAGGTGAACCGAAACCACCAGCATCCAGTACAGCGTCGCCGCGAAAACGAGCACCGACGAGAGCGACTTGATGAGTTCGGCCGTCACCAGCGTGCGCAGCTGCTCCACGTCGTGGGTCAGGCGGGATACGATCTGCCCGGTGCGCAAACGGCCGAAGAAGGCGAGATCCAGCCCCAGCAGGTGGCCGTAGACGCGGTTGCGCAGGTCCCGGGTAACCCCCTGCTCGACGCGCGCCGCCAGGCAGGCCCGGGCGAACTCCACCACGTTCTTGAGCGCGACCAGCACCAGGATGAATACGATGATCCCGCCCACGACCGCCTGCGGCTCACCCTCGAGATCCAGGAAGCGGCCCACGGTGAACTCCAGGGCCTGGTCGATCCGGTCGGGCGCGGCCGCCACGGGCGCATCGCCACCGACGGCGCTTCCACCGAAGACCGTCTCCAGAAACGGGATCAGCACCACGATCGAGAAGGCGTCCAGGGCGGCGTAGAGGGCGCTCGCCAGCGCCGCCAGCGCGAAGGTGACCCGGTGAGGGCCCAGGTACGCGAGGATCCTCCGCCAGATGCTCAACCGGCTACCCCCTTCGATCGCGCCTCGGTGGTCCAGGCCGCCGTCGATATGGTTCGCGGGACGTCACCGGGGCCGGGGCCGGAGCACCGCGACGGGCACGATCATTTCCTCGGGCGAAATCCCGCCGTGCAGGAACGAGTTCCGGTAGCGCCGCTGGTATTCCCGCAGTTTCGTCGGGTAGACGAAGAAGTAGTCGTCCAGGGCGATCAGATAGGTCATGGCCGCTCTCGCCCCCGGCAGCCGCAGATCCGCGGCGCGCGTGGTCACGAAGGCGGAACCCGGATCGCGTGCCCTGAGGTTGCCGCCGAACTTGTAGCGGAGGTTCGCACTGGCGCCGCGGCGGGCGTAGACGGTCGCGGGACGCCGGCAGTGGATGCTCCCGTGATCGGTGGTGAAGACCACCCGGTATCCCTCGGCAGCCGCCTCCCGAAGCACGGAAAACGCGGTCGAGCGCTCGAACCAGGACCGGGTGAGCTGCCTCAGCGCCGCCTCGTCCTTGGCCACCTCCATCAGAATCGGCGATTCCGAGCGTCCGTGCGTCATCAGGTCGACGAAGTTGAACACCATGGCGATCACCGCCCCCCTGCGCCGGGCCGCAGCCCGGACCCGGGCGCGCACCTGCTCCGACTTCATGTCGCTGAACACCTTCTCGTAGTGGACCGGGACGTCCTTCCCCGTCAGTCGGCGCAGCTGCTCCCGCAGCATCTCCTCTTCGTGCGCGTTCAGCGAACCCTCATCGTCCGATGCGTCCCACCACTCCGGTCTCGCCCTTGCGATCTCGTCCGGGAACAGGCCCGAGAAGATGGCGTTGCGGGCGTACGGCGTCGCGGTGGGAAGGATCGAGTAGTGGTAGCCCTCGTGCACGTCGAACAGCTCGCCAAGCAGCGGCGCGATGGCACGCCACTGGTCGAGCCGCATGCAGTCCAGCACCACGAAGAAGACCGGATCCTTCCCCAGAAGCGGCAGAAGCCGGCGCTCCACTACGTCGACCGACAGCTCGGGGCGCATACCCTGGCCGCGGACCCACTGCGGATAGCTGACCGTGATCCAGCGGCCGAAGTCGTGGCGAAGATCCTCCTGTAGCGACTCGACGGTTCCGAGCAGGCCGCTCTCTCCGGCACTCTCCAGGCGAAGGTGCCAGTCCACCAGCTCCAGGTGCAGGCGCGCGAAGTCGCGTGCGCTGGCCGCCTGCTCGCGCATGCGCGCAAGCGCGGGCCACTGGGTGGCGAAGTCCTGCGCGGCCCGCTGCTGCCGGATGGACGAGCCCTCCAGGATCCGCGTCACCACCGACAGCACCTGGCGCGGGCTCGTCGGTTTGACCAGGTAGTCCTCCACCTGGCGGCCGATCGCCTCGGTCAGGGTGCGGTCCTCCTCCGACTTGGTGACCATCACCACCCGGGCGTGGGGATCGTCCCGCTGGATGAGCTGGAGAACCTCGAGGCCCCGGCGGCCCGGCATGTGTTCGTCGAGGAGGATCAGGTCGTATGCATGACCGCGCAGCAGTGCCAGGGCATCGTCTCCGTTGGTAATCCCGTCGACTTCGTACCCGCGCTGGCGCAGGAACAGGAGGTGTGGACGCAGGAGATCGATCTCGTCGTCCACCCAGAGGATCCGCTTGGCCGCTCGTCGCATGGCCGGAAGTTAGCAGGTTGCGGCGGGGTGCGTTGGGGCCCGGTCCGGCGCGGTCCGCGCTACATGCTGATCTTGTAGACGAACCAGGCTACGACCGGCTCGCCGTCCTTCGTCCCCGGACGAAAGACCCACTGCGCCGCCTCGCGGATGAGCTGGCGGTTGAATCCGCGGTCACGGGTCGGAGGATCCAGGCGCGTCGAGTCGGCCACCACCTGTCCGACCGCGTCGACCAGGACCCAGACATCGATCTCCACACCCCGCAAGCCCCTGTTGGCGGGCGGGATGATCATGCCCCGGGGAGTTGGCGGCAGGAGCCGCTCGCGACCCTCGGTGGCGGTTCCTCCGTCTCCGCGGCCCTCCCCGTTCAGGAGCCCCGGGTCGTCCAGGCCGCGCTGTTCGCCCAGGAGGGCGATCGCATCGAACACGACCTCGTCCTCGATGACGACGGGCTCGATCTCGAGTTCGACCGGCAGCGGAACGCGTGGCCGCACGATTGGGCGGGGCGGGGGCAAGGAGATGTTGATCGCCTGCATGCTGCCCGCGGCGGCACGGTCGTCGGCCGCCTCCGGCCCGGCCGCCGCGAAGGGCGCTTCCGGGATGGGGCGCGTGCCATCGGGCATGAGCACCAGGACATGCAGGACCAGTGACGCAAGGTACGCGTAGCGCCACTTCCTGCGATCCTGTCGGCGGCGACCGGCGATATCCAGATCGTTCATCCCAAGCGGTGCCTTCGTCCGGTTCTCTTCGGTCCTGATAGCATGATACTACCCCGGGGTGTACGCAGCGGTTTCCTGCCGCGGCGACCGCCTTGCCGCACCACTCGGCTGGGAGCAACTTACCGGCCCCGGGATCGGATGGTCGTACCCGGGCCGGCGTTGCGTGCCCGCGATTCAAGGAGAATGCCACTTGGACCTTGGCCTTCACAATAGAGTTGCCATCGTCGCGGGCGCATCGAAGGGCCTCGGTCGCGCCGTGGCGGAGCGCCTGGCCCGGGAAGGCGCGAACGTCGTGATCAACTCCCGCTCGGCCGAGCCGCTCACGGCGACAGCCGACGAAATCGCCCGGCAGACCGGCCGGCGGGCCCTGGCCGCGCCCGGGGACGTATCCGACCCGGATGTCTGCAGGGCGCTGGTGGAGCGGGCGACGAGCGAATTCGGGCGCCTGGACATCCTTGTCGCCAACGCCGGCGGACCCCCGCCCGGAGGGGTCGACGACTTCGACGCGTCAGCCTACAGGCGAGCCCTGGATGTGAACCTGATGTCCACCGTGCAGCTCACCCTGGCCGCGCTTCCAGCGATGCGCGAGAACCGGTGGGGGCGCATCATCGCCATCACCTCCGTGTCGGTGAAGCAGCCGGTCGAGGGGCTGCTGCTTTCCAACACCGCGAGGCCGGGGGTGGTAGGGTTCATCAAGACCATCTCCCGGGACCTCGCGGCCGACGGCATCCTCTGCAACGTCGTCGCGCCGGGTTTCATCCGCACCGCAAGAGTGGAACAGCTGCTCGCCTCGCAGGCGGCGGCGCGAGAAACCACCCCCGAGACCGTGCTGGAAGGCATCGCGGCGGACATTCCCGCCGGACGAATCGGAAGGCCGGAGGAATTCGCCAACGCCGTGGCCTTTCTGGCTTCCGACGCCGCGTCGTACATCACGGGACACACGCTGCAGGTCGACGGCGGTCTGGTACAGGGCTTGCTGTGACGCTTGAAGACCGGATCCGGGGGCTGCGGAGCGGCACGGGGGCCTACCTCGAACTCACCAAGCCGGGCATCACCTTCTTCGTCGCCGTCACGTCGGCCGCGGGATACCTCCTGGCTTCGCTCCCCGCGGTCTCTCTCGCCGACCTCTTCCACCTCACCCTGGGGGTCGTGCTGAGCACGGCCGGGGCCCTCGCGCTCAATCAGTACCTGGAGCGGCGGCCGGACAGCCTCATGATCCGGACGCGGCCGCGTCCCGTCCCCTCGGGCCGGATTCCGCCGAACCGGGCCGCGCTTTTCGGCTGGCTTCTCGTGGCCGCCGGCATCGGTCACCTGTGGTTCCGGCTGGGCTGGCTCCCGGCGCTGATCACCGCCGCCTCGGCCATCCTCTACGACGCCGTCTACACGCCGCTGAAACTGCGTTCCCCGATCGCCACCCCCGTCGGAGCGATACCCGGCGCCCTGCCCGTGCTCATCGGCTGGACGGCCCACAGCTCCGGCATCGACGCACGCGCGCTCACGCTGTTCGGCATCCTTTTCCTCTGGCAGCTCATCCACGTGCTCGCCCTGGGCTGGAACCTGCGGGACGACTACGAGCGCGCCGGCTTCCAGCTCATCCCGCCCGGGTCCGCCGGGATCATCTCCGGCCTCATGGTCGGCTACGCGGTGGCGCTCCTCGCGCTCAGCACCGTCCCGGCGCTCTTGGGGATGGCCGACCGCGTCTACCTCGTCGGCGCACTGCTACTCGGCGCCGCAATGCTCGCCACCACCGTGGCCTTTCTCCGGGATCCGACCCGGCAGCGCTGCAACCGCGTGTTCCTGGGCTCGCTCCTCTACCACCCCCTCCTCCTCGGCCTCATGGTCGCTGGAGCGTTCTGATGCGCCGCCGCGCCCGCCGCCGCCACACCCCCCACCCGGGAAGATCGCCATGCATGTTCGTCACCTCCCCCGCAGCGCTGCCCGCCCCGCGCACACCCGGCTCGTCGCGCCGCTGACCCTCGCCGTCGCCCTGGCGCCGATGCTCCCCCCCACCGCCGCGTCGCAACAGGAAGCCCCCCGGCCCCGCGCACGCGACCTCGGCATCCAGGTCGGCGTCTTCACCCCCGGCACACACAATGCCATAACCGATGTCGACGGCGTCCTGGTCGGCCACACCACCGTGATCAGCGGCGACGACGTCCGCACCGGCGTGACCGCGATCCGCCCCCACGGCGGCAACCTCTACTTCGACCGGGTCCCCGCGGCGATGTACGTCGGCAACGGCTTCGGCAAGCTGCTCGGGGTCACGCAGGTCCGCGAGCTCGGCGAACTCGAGACCCCGATCCTGCTGACCTGCACGCTCTGTGTCTGGAAAGCGGCCGACGCCATGGTCGAATGGGCGCTGGGCCTCGAGGGGATGGAGCGCGTCCGGTCGATCAACCCGGTCGTGGGCGAGACCAACGACGGAGGCCTCAACGACATCCGCAACCGTCCGATCACGCCCGACCACGTCCGCGCGGCGCTCGAGGGAGCGTCCGGCGGGCCGGTCGAGGAAGGGTCCGTCGGCGCGGGAACCGGGACAACCGCATTCGGATGGAAGGGTGGGATCGGCACGAGTTCGCGCGCGCTGCCCGAGTCACTGGGCGGCTACACCGTGGGCGTACTGGTCCAGTCCAACTTCGGCGGCATCCTGCAGATCGCGGGCGCTCCGGTCGGCAGGGAGCTGGGCCGCTACTCGTTCATGAACCAGGTGGGGGAAGGCCGCGGTGACGACCCCACACCCCACGAGGACCCCGAGCCTCAGGCCAGGGGTTCGATCATGATGGTCGTGGCCACCGACGCGCCGCTCTCGGAACGCAACCTCGAGCGCGTGGCGATGCGCGCCGTCATGGGCCTGTCCCGCACGGGGTCCTTCGCCGGCAACGGATCGGGCGACTACGTAATCGGATTCTCCACCGCTCCCGACGTGCGACGCCGGCCGGGCGACGTGGTGCGCGCCATCGAGGACCTCTCCAACGACAACATCTCGGCGATCTTCCAGGCCACCCTGGAAGCCACCGAAGAGGCCATCTACAACTCCATGTTCAAGGCGGTCACCGTGAGCAGCCGCTGGGGCACCCGCGAAGAGCTGCCGATCGACGAGACCCTCGAAGTGCTGCGACGGTACGGCGTGGTGCGGCAATGAACCGCAGGGAATTCGCCCGCGTCGGACGCGACCTGGCGGGACTGATCGCTCTTGGCGCGCTGGGCTCCTGCCGGAACGGCCCGGAGCCGCGACTGAAGTCCCATCCCTTCCCCCATGGCGTGGCGTCGGGAGATCCGGACGCGGACGGGGTTGTTCTATGGACTCGAGTGTCTGAGCAGGCCCTGCTGGAAGCCGGCGTGCACGAGCGGGTCGTGCCGGTGCGCTGGGAGCTTGCGTCAGACGACGGATTCGGGCACATCGTGGCTTCCGGCGCGCACGACGCTCGTCCCGAACTCGGCCACTCGGTCCACGTCGAGGTGGGCGGGCTCGAACCGGGCCGACCCTACTGGTACCGCTTCATCACGGCCGGCGAGGCGAGCCCGGCGGGCCGCACATCCACCCTGCCCGCTCCCGGCACGGCGGCCGACCGCCTCCGCTTCGCCTTCGCGTCGTGCCAGAACTACGAGCAGGGCTTCTACACGGCCTACCGGCACATGGCCGGCGAGGACCTGGACCTCGTTCTGCACCTCGGCGACTACATCTACGAGCGGCGATTCGGCAGCAGCCGCGTTCGCGAGCACGAGGCGGGCGAGGTGCACACGCTGGACGAGTACCGCGCACGGTACGCCCTCTACCGCTCCGACCCGGACCTGCAGGCGGCGCACGCGGCGTGCCCGTGGGTGGTCACGACGGACGATCACGAGGTCGACAACAACTGGGCGGGCGACACCCCTGAAGACGATCAGGACCCGGAGCAGTTCCTGCTGCGCAAGGCTGCCGCCTTCCAGGCCTTCTACGAATTCATGCCGCTGCGAAGGACCTCGATGCCGAGTGGTCCTGCAATCCCCCTCAGCCGCCGCCTGCGCTTCGGCGACCTCGCCGATTTCCACGTCCTGGACGGCCGCCAGTACCGCAGCGACCAAGCGTGCGGAGACGGCAGGAGGACGATGTGCGCGGAGGCGCTGGGCCCCGAACGCACCATGCTGGGCGCCGCGCAGGAGAGCTGGCTCTTCGACGGGCTGGCGGCCTCGCGGAGCCGATGGAACGTACTCGCGAACCAGGTCATGATCGCGCGGTTGGAGGGAGCGGCGCCGAACGGCGAAACGGCCGTGTCAATGGACCGGTGGGACGGCTATCCGGCCGCCCAGACCCGGCTGATGTCGTTTCTGGATCGCGCGCGGCCGCCCAACCCCGTCGTGGTCACGGGCGACATCCACTCCAACTGGGCCGCCGACCTCAAGGCCGATTTCCTCAACCCGGCCAGTGCGACCGTGGGCGCCGAGCTGGTCGGCACCTCGATCAGTTCGGGCGGCGACGGCGCGGACTCGTACGAGCGGACCGAAGACACGCTCGCCCGCAACCCGCACGTCCACTTCTTCAATGGCCAACGCGGCTATGTACGATGCGAAGCGACACCCGAGCGTCTCGTCGCCGACTATCGGGTAGTCCCGTACGTAACCCGTCCGGGCGCGCCGGTCGTCACGCGGTCGACCTTCGTCGTGGAGGATGGACGCCCGGGTTTGCAGCCCGGGTAAACCCTTCAGTTGCGCGTCAGCACCGCACCCGCGCGCGCGCCGGTGAACCCCGAGTCCGTGATCGCGGCTTCCCCGGCCACGAAGAGATGCACCACGCCGGACGACAGCTGATGCGGCTCGGTGAAGGTCGCGTTGTCGCGAAAGTCCTCGGAGAAGACCACGATGTCGGCGACCAGGCCCTCGGCGATCCGTCCGCGGTCGTTCATCCCCATCACTTCGGCCGGGAGCGCGGTCATGGTACGGATCGCGGCCTCCAGCGTCATCACCTCGTCCTCGAAGACGAACTTCCCGATCTTGCGCGCGAACGCGCCGTACGAGCGCGGGTGCGGCACGCCGACATCGAACAGGGGCAGGTCGCCGTCCGATGACGTCATGGTCCAGTCCCGGGTCATGAATCGCAGGAGGTCCTCATCGCTCATGTTGAACGAGACGATCGACGGGCCGCCCTGCAGGATCAGGTCCAGCGCCACGTCGATTGCGTCCTCGCCGCGCTCCTCGGCCAGGTCGGAGAGCAGACGCCCTTCGATCGACGGATCCTCGGTGAAGCGCCGGAACTGGATGCGATCCGCCCCGGCGCGGCGAGCCAGGTTGCCCACCATAGCTTCGCGGATGCGGGCCCCGGTGTCCGGATCGGCGACGCGTGCCGCGAAAGCCCCGCTGCCGCCCACCTGGGACCAGCGCGGCAGCAGCGCCGCCGAGAGACCCGTCGCCGACGCCAGGTAAGGGTACTGGTCCGCATAGATCGAGACGCCCTCCGCGCGGGCGGCTTCGATGCGCTCGACGATCTGGGCGGACGCGCCCCACACCGGCGGACCCAGCGCCTTGATGTGCGTCACGACGGCGGTGATCCCCGCCTCCCGCCCCACCTCGATGACCTCTTCCACCGCGGCGACCAGACCGACGGTGTAGTTGGATTCGTCGCGGATGTGGCTCGTGTAGATGCCGCCGAACTCGCCCACCACGCGGCCCAGTTCGACCAGTTCGGAGTTGTCGGAGTAGCTGCCGGGCGTATAGAAGGTGCCGGAAGACAGTCCCCACGCGCCCGCCTCCATCCCGGCGCGGACCATGTCCCGCATCGTGGCCATCTCGTCGGCCGTGGGCGCGCGGTCCTCCATGCCGATCACCTGGCGGCGGATCGAGCCGTGGGCAACCAGTTGCGCCGCGTTCACACCGAGGCCCTCCGCCTCGAGCGCGGCGCGCTGCTCGACCAGGTCGACCGGGCCGCCGCCGTCGGGGTTGATCACCACGGTGGTGAGTCCCTGCGCGAGGAGCGGCTCGGCGTGGCTGAGCCCGGCGGTGGTCAGGCCGGGCCCCGCGTGGGAGTGGGTGTCGATGAATCCCGGGGTGACGTAGAGGCCCGTGACGTCGAGTTCGGTCTCGGCGGTCGCGCCACTCAGGTCGCCCACCGCTGCGATGAACCCGTCGCTGATGGCGACATCGGCCAGTCGTGCGGGGGCGCCGGTCCCGTCGACCACCTGGCCGCCCCGCAGGATCGTGTCGTAGACCGGGGCTTCACAGGCGGCCAGCGCGAGGGCGGCGCCGAGGGCGAGCACGGCATGCGGTCCGGGCCGACGCCGACCTGTCGATGGGTTGGTCATTTGCGCTCCCTCGCGTCCGGTACGACCGCGGCACCTTCCCAGTCCGGATCGGCCACGCCCACCTTCTCGCCCGTCTGCGGGTCCACCCATATTCCGTGGATGCGCCCGAAGGCCCCCTCCCGCTCGACCGCCTGGACCTCCATCCCCCACGACTCGACTTCGGCCACCACCTCCGGCGTCCACCCGATCACGGGTGACGTTTCCATCGCGATTCCGTCGTCGATCGGGTGCACTCTGGCCGCCGCCAGCGCGTCCGGGAGGGTCATTCCCTGGTCCACCACGCGCAGCACCGCCTGCACCACCGCCGAGATGATCCTGGCGCCTCCCGCGGCACCCAGGACCAGCACGGGTTCACCGTCCTGGACCACCATCAGGGGCGAGATGCTGGACCGCGCCCGCTCGCCCGGCTCCATGTAGCCGAGATACCCGCCCAGCGTCGCGGCATACAGGAACCCGAGTCCGGGAGTGGCCACCTTCGAACCGAGATTCGGGCCGATGGTCTGGGTCAGCGACACGTACATGCCTCCGGCGTCCGCAGCCGAAAGGTGGGTGGTGTGGCTGTCGGGCGGCCCCCAGGCGCTGTCCTCCCAGTTCGCAGCGGCGACCATCGCGTGCGTGTCGGTCCTCGCGGCCCCGGCTGCTCGCAGCATCGCGCCCGGAACCTCGATCCCGGCCGCGACGCTGGCCGCCCAGGCCTTGTCCGTCATCGGCTCCAGGTTCCCGGAGCCGCTCTCGCGGATCGCGGCGCGCTCCTCGAAGGCGCGCGCTATTGCCGTTCCAACGAGGCCGGCCCAGCTGTCCTTGTCGAGCGACGCCATGTCGAAATGCTCCAGGATATGCAGGATGCCGATCGTTACCGCGCCGGAGGCCGGGATGTCGGTGCCCACGAGGTCGTACCCGCGGTAGCTCCCGCGTACGATCGCAGCGTCCAGCGCCTCGTAGTCGGCCAGGGACTGAAGGGTGACCGCGCCGCCGTGCGCCTCCATGTCCGCGGCGATTCGTTCCGCGATCGGGCCGCGGTAGAATGCATCCGCACCGCCCTCCGCGAGGGTCCGCAGCGTCGCGGCCAGGTCCGGCTGCACGAACGACTCTCCGGCTGCGCGGGGTGCCCCGCCGGGACTGAGGTAGTGAGCGCGCGAGCCGTCGAATTCGGCGAGCTGGCCGGAACCCGCCCGGTGACGCGCAGCCTCGCCCGGGAGCAGCTGGAACCCGTCCTCCGCCAAGGCGATCGCCGGGGCCATGACCTCGGCCAGATCCATGGTACCGTACTCGTCCAGGAGCCTGGTCAGCCCGGCCACGGCTCCGGGTACCCCGACGGTGGGATACCCGTAGGAGGCCTGCGGAGCGGTTGCGGGATCGTAGGTGGCCGGCGCCTGCGTTGTCGCGTCGATCCCGGCAAAGTTGCCGTCCGGCAGCCGCACGAGGACCTGGGTACGGCCTCCAATGCTGTTCATCGACGGTTCGACGACGGAGACGGCAAACGCCGCCGCGACGGCCGCATCGGCTGCGTTCCCGCCCGCCCTGAGCATCATGGCCCCGGCTTCCGCCGCCAGCGGTTGCGCCGCAACCACCACCCCGTCCACCGACGACGCCACCTGCGGCGCCGGCCCGGCTTCCCCGTCGCGCGGCGCGTCGCCGGTCGGGGTGCAGGCGAACACCCCCGCCAGCAGGGCAGCGCCCAGCACGTTGATCCTCGTCCGGTCTTGCATCAGAACGGCTCCCATCTCCTGAAGTACTGTGCCATGAGCGCGGCCCCCGACGGCAGGTTCTTCCCCCTGAGCGCGAAGCGGGCTCCCAGCTCGACCTGGCCCGAGCCGACATTATAGAGCACGGACGGCTGGAGTTG
Source organism: Gemmatimonadota bacterium (assembly GCA_009838975.1). Taxonomy (GTDB): domain Bacteria; phylum Gemmatimonadota; class Gemmatimonadetes; order Longimicrobiales; family Gaopeijiaceae; genus Bin94. The sequence continues at coordinate 20,320 of VXQO01000060.1, forward strand.
CACGAGTTCCCGCTGGAAGCCGGGCACCCGTATCCCCTCGGTGACCCCCGCGGCCCCGTCCCATCCGTCCACTGCCACCTTGTAGCCGAGGGGCCCCAGCCACCCGCCCAGCTGCAGGAAGTAGAAGAACTCGTTGCCGAAGTCCTTTCTCGATTCCCTGTTCTCCTCGCGCCAGCGGTAGCCTGCCCACCCCGACAGGTACAGCGAACGCGGCCAGAACGAATGGCCCACCTCGGCCATGAGTTCCCAGTCGCGCTGCCCGTCACCGAGGGGGATGATCTCGGCGTCGACATCGAAATCGCCGACCGGCAGCTTGACGCCGCCCCGAATCGCGAACGGCAAGGACACACCCAGCCACCTGAGCGGCGCAAACCGAAGCCACATGCGGACATCGCCGAGACCGGCGGATGCGCGATCCCCTGCAATGTCGTCGTAGCGAAGCCTGTTGAAGGAGAACTGGGTCCACAGGTCGAGGTCGGGCGCCAGCCCCAGCGCCGACGTCAGGAACGACGAGGTGGTGACCGCGTGGCCATCCGCGAAGAACGGCCTGAGGTCGCCGGTCATGCCAAAATGTTCCTTCGTGTCCTGGTGATACACGGCCAGGGCGATCCATCCGCGGCCGGGCGGCTCCACCCACTGGGCAGCGGCGGTGCCGCCATTCACCCCTGGGACAGCCAGCGCGATCGCCAGGAGCAGGCCACCCGACCGGCCGTACCCCCTCTGGCACCCCGTCCCGGATGGGCGCGCACCAAACGGCAACGCGTCGCCCATCCGCGCGTCACTCAACAAACAGCTCCGTGCCCGGATGGAATGCCACCCACGCAAGCCAGAACGCCACGTACGCCTCGGGGATGATCTCGAGGCTCTCCCCGGCGAGGGGGCCCTGCGTCGCCACTCCCGCGACCGACCACCAGGATCCGGTCTCGTTGTCCACGATCTCGTCGTCCTCGACCCTGAACGTGAGGTGCCGGCCCTGTGCCACGGGACGCACGGCCACGGCCGCGAACAGGGTTCTGTCCCACAGCACCGCGGCCGGTGCACCGCCATGGTCGAATTCGGCGACCCACTTCTCGCCTCGGGCCTCCATGGCGTGGAAGGGAAAAGCGACAGGTGCACCATCCGCCTGCGCCGGCAGCCCCAGAACCCTCTCCTTGGGCTGCCGCCGGTCATCGTCGTTCGGGATCGGAAAGCCGAGGTACGAAGGGTTGTTCGGGTGCTCGTAGGCGTTGCCGTACGGATTCACGCTATAGGCGTCCTGGTCGAACAGCGCGACCCCGATGACCGAGGACCCGGGAAACAGCTCCTTCCACCCCTGCCAGTTCATTTCCACGACCGGATGGCGGACAAGGGCTTGCCCGGCTCTGGGGCCGCAGGCCGCCGCGCCCCTCATTTGCGGCCACAGCGAATCGTCGGACTGCCGGTCGTACATGATCAGGTTCGCCTGATACAACAGACCCGACACACCGAACTCCGCACTGCCCACCGACCCCCGGTCGAACGCCAGCGCCGAGCCGGTCAGCGGACAGTAGGTCACTGCAATGGCCTGCGCCCCCCTGTCCAGATTGACTATCTCGTGGCGGTACATGATATTGTGTGGAATCGCCAGCCACTCGTCGCCGACCCGGACTCCGATCACCCTGTCCGAGCCCCTCAGGTATCCGGTCTCCGACTCGCGCAGCGACGGGACAAAGGTGGGGTTCGTGAGTGCCGGGATGCCGTCTCGCCCCACGCCCCCGTCAGCGAGAAACGCGGGATCGAGGTCCCCGCAGCTCAGGTCGGGCAGCGTTCCGACCAGTTCGCTGTCTGAACAGGACGCGAGGCCACCCGCCAGAACAAGGATCCATCCGAGGATTGTGGTGTCTTGGATGCATCGCATCTCGAACCTCCTTTGAAGCCGAGGCCAATGGGCGGGACAGCAGCCGACCTGCAACGCACGCTCCGGAAGATCGACGGGCGCGGATACCCCGCTTATCGGGAGCTGCGGGGCACGTGGTCCTTACCACAATTCAACCTCGAAGTTCGCCGCGTGCAAGGCGATCCCTTCGCCGCGCCCAGTCAGGTCGCGGCCATTCTGAGTCCTGAAGCCGTAGGGCTCGAGGCGGGGTTGCTGGCCACCGCGTCGCGCCGGACGGGGATCGCATGCCTCTTCGCCCGGACTTTCGCCAGGCGGTCCCGCGGTTCGCGGGGTCGCCGATCGGGAAGCGGCAGAAGCGGTGAGATCGCCATGGTGGATCCGGGCCAGGTCGTCCTGGTGAACACCGCGGTCATGGTCGCTCGCGACGGCGCGGTGGAGGCGAGGTTCACCGTCGGGCTTCCGGCTGCCGGACGGCGCATCCTGGGCCGTCAGGCGGAGACCCTGCTCCTCGGGGTCCTGCCGAAGCTGGTCAGGGAAACGCTGCTCAGCGATGCCCACTCCCCGGCCGAGATCGCTCGCCACGCGGAAGTCAACGAGGACGCCGATCACCTCCGCTCGCAACTGGGGAAGCGCGGCCTGGTCGCCTTCATCGCCAACGGCACGATACTGCCGCGACAGAGCGGCGTCGACGACCGTCCTCTCGCCGGTGGTCAGGCGATCCCCTTTCAGTCTCCCGCCGGTCTGGAAGTCACCATGGACCGCCTCAACGGGCCACCGCTTTCCGGGATGGGCATCCCTCGGGGCGTGACCCTGCTGGTCGGAGGCGGCTACCACGGCAAATCGACCGTCCTCAACGCCGTTGCGGCGGGAGTCTACAACCATCGTCCGGGCGACGGCCGTGAATGGGTCGTCACCGAACCGACCGCGACCAGGGTCCAGGCGGAGGACGGCCGCTCGGTCGTGGGCGTCGACATTTCGCCCTTCATCGACAGGCTCCCCGACGGTCAGGACACGAGGTCCTTCACGACGGCCAACGCATCCGGCTCGACCAGCCAGGCCGCCGCCATCGTCGAGGCTCTCGAAGCGGGATCGCGGCTGCTGCTCATCGACGAGGACACGGCTGCCACCAACTTCATGATCCGCGACAGGCGCATGCAGTCGCTGGTGAAGGCGAAAGACGAGCCGATCACCCCCTTCATCGACCGTGTGAGGAGCCTTTACAGGGACGCAGGCGCCAGCACGCTCCTGGTGATCGGCGGCTCGGGCGACTACCTGGACGTGGCGGACCGGGTGCTCGGCATGATCCGCTATCGACCCCACGAGCTGACGGACGAGGCGCGAGCGGTTGCGGCCGCCAGCCCGACCGGTCGCACCACCGAGACCGAACCGGTCGCATGGCCCTGGCGGCATCGATGCCCGGACCCGCGCTCGATTCGTCCCTGGCGCGGTCGCAAGCCCACCCACGTCAGGGTACCGACCCGCACAGTTGTCGAGATCGGCAGCGACCGGATCGATCTTGCCGGTGTAAGGCAGCTCGTGTCGCGTGCGCAGACCCGCGCCGTAGCGCAGGCGCTGGTGTACGCGCAGAGGTTCATGGACGCCGAAATGACCGTGGAGGACATTCTGGAGGCCTTGAGCGGGTCAATGGAGGACGATGGCCTCGACGTGCTCGATACCGGCCGGACGGGAGACCTTGCTTTGCCGCGCATGCAGGAAGTCGCTGCGGCTCTGGCGCGGCTAAGATCCCTGACAATGATCGGAGGGAAGGCCTGATCCCGCCCGCCGGAATCTAGGATGCGGCCTTGACGTGCCCCATTTCCGCAAGCAGCTCGCGGAGGCGGACTTCCCGGTCCTGCAGTGGCGTCGTGGCGACGGTTCGGGCCAGTCCTATGCGCTCTTCCTTCGAGATCCTGTCCAGTACGGAGATCGGAGTACCATAACGGAGCAGGATTCGCTTGGCGTCAACGGCGACCGAATCTTCCACCATACCTCCTCGGAATGAAATCCCCCCTGTGCCCTCACCAGAGCAGACACGATTATCGCGGATTTCGTTGGGGATTTCCATTATCTTGCGGTCATGAAGTCCCCTGGCCTGTCGCGTTCCGTTGAAGACTACCTGAAGGCGATCTACACTCTCAACGAACGGGGGGAGGCTGCCGGAACCAGCCATCTCGCCCAGGCGCTGGAAGTGCAGCCCGCCTCCGTCAGCGGCATGATCCGGCGCCTTGCCGAGGACGGGTTGCTGGAACACGAACCGTACCGCGGAGTCCGCCTCACCCCCCTGGGGAACCGTGAAGCGCTGAAGGTGCTGCGACGGCACCGCATCATCGAGTCCTACCTGGTGCGGCAGCTCGGTTTCGGCTGGGACGACGTGCACGAGGAGGCCGAACGTCTCGAGCACGCCGCCTCGGACGAACTGGTGGACCGCATGGCCGAGGCCATGGGCAACCCCGCCACCGACCCCCACGGGGCGCCGATCCCTACCCGCAACGGCAAGATCGACCCGACCGCGTACCCGCGTCTCAACGAGGTGCCCGATGGGACACGGGTGACCGTCAGATCCGTGTCGGATCACGATCCGGCCCGCCTGCGCTACTTCGAGTCGGTCAACCTCGTGCCGGGTGCCAGGGCGCTGGTGAAAAAGGGTGGCATCGACAGCCGGCGCGTCACGGTGCTGGTAGAGGGGGGCGCGGAGCCGCTCACCCTGAAGGCCCGGGTGGCCAGGCGCGTGACGGTGATGGAGGAATAGAGCCTCACGTGCTCCAGCACCGTCACCCCGAACTCGAACGCCTGGGCCGCATCGGCCGTACCCGCCTCGCCAACACCCCCACACCGCTCCTTCCCGCACCCGCTCTCTCGGCTCGGCTCGGACGCGGTGTGGACATCTCCGTAAAGGCGGACGCGTGGACCGGGCTCGGGCTGGGCGGCAACAAGGTCCGCAAGGTCGAGTACGAGCTGGACCCTGCCCGGCTGACGGGCGTGACTCACCTCATCACCGCAGGGGGGCCCCACTCCAACCACTGCCGGGTCACCGCGGCGGCGGCCGCGCACCTCGGCCTGGGCTGCTCGCTCGTGATCAACGGCGAGCCCGAGGACCCCGCGCGCGGCAACCCCCGCCTGCACCGGCTGCTTGGAGCCCGCGTCGTGACCATCGCCGACGCCGCCCACCGAACGCGAGGCATGGCGGAGGAGGCGCGTCGAATCGATAGCACCGGCGGAAGGGCCCTGATAATCCCGATCGGCGCGTCGACCGCCCGGGGAGCACTGGGATACGTGCATTCCCTCGTCGAGATCCACGACCAGTACCAAGAGGCCTCGGGACCTGACGCCGCCCCGCCGTGGATCTTCGTTTCGTCCTCCTCGGGCGGCACGCTCGCCGGCCTCATCGTCGGCTGCGCGATCCTGGGGTGGCCCGCCCCGCTGGTGGGAGTCAGTCCCGACGAGCCCGCTCCGACCGTTCGCCGGAAGGCGACCGAGCTCGCCGAAGCCGCCGCCGACCTGCTCGACAACACGGGAGACGACGATCGGCCCGGCAGCCTCCAGCTGACGGAGAGGGTCGAAGAGATGGGGCAGGCGGTCCTGGCCACCAGCGACTTCGTAGGCCCCGGGTACGGCCGCGACACCCCGGCGGGCGACGAAGCCATCGCGCTGTTCGGCGCGCTGGCCGGCGTGATCCTCGACCCCGTCTACACCGGCAAGACGGCCGCCGCGATGATCGCGTGGGTCCGCGAGGGACGGGTCCCGAAGGGCGCGCACGCGATCCTGCTGCACACGGGGGGCCACCCGGCGCTGTTCAGGTAGACTCCCAAGGGACAAGGCTCCCTCCCGAACCGATTCGGATGTTGACGCGCGCTACGGGCCGAAAACACATTGATGCCATGCACCGCACCGTAGCCCTGGTCGCTTTCGTGGCCATTTCGTGGTCCCAACTCGTCGCTCTTCGTTGCGACATGGGGACCGATGCGCCGGGCAGCGGCCATCACGCCACCGCGAAGCCACTCTCCGGGCCTCACGACACGCACCACCCCCCCGACGGCTCACCGACAACCCCGCACGGCCAACACCATGGCGACAGTGAAGGTTGCCTGATGATTCCCGCTTGCGGGGCCTCATCGGTCCGACCGGCCCGTGCGGTAGAGATGATGCGCATTCCTGCCGTCTTCGAAGGCGCGGGCTCCTACTTCAACACGATTCCGGTCGCGACCGACCTGGCGGTCGAACCACCCCCTCCACGCCACGCCGCCTGATCTTGCGGAGCGTCCAGCCGGGCGCCCCGCCGACTCGACCCTTCAGGCTGCGAGGCAACCATGTCCATCCTGCGAGTCATGACGGTCGTGTATGCGATCGTCATTCCCCACTATGCCGCCGCGGCGACTGCCGCCGCGCAGTCACCGCCCTACACGGCCAACGGCGACGCCACGCTCGCCGCCCTCATCCGCGAAGCGCTGGATCTCAACCCGCGTGTGCGGGGGGCGTTCATGGAGTTTCAGGCCGCTGCGTCGCGCGTCCCCCAAGTCTCGGCGTTGCCCGATCCGGCGGTCTCGTTCACCCAGCACGTGCCGGGCCCTCAGACACGTGTCGGCCCGCAGCTCTCGAGCCTGTCGGTCAACCAGTCGTTTCCCTGGTTCGGGACACGGGCGGACCGAAGCCGAATGGCGGCGGCGGAGTCCGCGATCCACAACGAGTCGTACGAGACGCAGAGGGCCGAGATCGTTCGGCAGGTCAAACTGGCGTATTACGATCTTGCCTACCTCGATCAGGCGCTGCGAATCACCGGCGAGGAAGAGGAGCTCCTGCTCCACTACGAAGCGCTGGCACAGGCCCGCTACTCGCAGGGCTTCGGGCAACAGCAGGAGGTGATCAAGCTTCAGGCCGAAGTCACCCGGGTCCTGAACCGGCGGCAGGAACTGCTGCGGCGGAGGACGGACTTCGAATCCGCACTGAACGTGCTTGCTGACCGCCCGGTGGCCATGCCGATCCCTCCCGTCGAGATCGACAGCCTCCCGGCGGTGCGGGTCGACGACGACGGGTTGCGGACGGCCGGGCTCGCGGCAAGACCGGAAATCGGCGCGGCTCGACAAAAGATCGTCGGCAACGAGCACGCCTTGCGCCTGGCACGCCGCCGTTCGCGACCCGAGTTCACCGTCGGCGTTGCATGGGGAAACGTTCTTGTGCGCCGTGACGACCCGGGACTGACGAGTCCACCCCGGGACAACGGGCAGGACCAGTTCAGCCTGACCCTCGGGGCCAGCATCCCCGTCTTCGGGTCCGCCTACGACGCCGGTGTCCGGGAAGCCGGAGCGCGTCTTGCCGCGGCAGAAGAGGCGTATCGCGACGCGGTCAACGGGGTGGCGCTGGCGGTCCGGTCGACCGCGTTCCGCCTGACCACGATCGAGGGGCAGCTGGCCCTGTTCGAGCGGGCCCTGCTACCCCAGGCCGAGCAGGCGCTTCGCGCGACGGAGGAAGCGTATTCGGGCGGAGTCACCGGAGTGCTCGAGTTGCTTGACAGCGAAGAAGTGCTGCTTGACGTCCGCCTCGGGCTCGCGCGCTTGCAGGCCGACTACATGAAGGCGCTGGCAGAGATGGAACGGGCCATCGGCTCGGCCTATCCGGAGGAAGGATCATGAGGAATGGAAGAAGCCTGCGTAGCGCAGTCCTGGTGGCGGCGGGCGTTGTGGTCGGAGCGGGCGGGACGGCCTTTCTGCTTTCGCCCAGGTCCGACAGTCCGATGGAAGCCCACGAGCCGGCCGCAATGACCGGGATGGCGGAAGACGTCCAGGGGGAGCTGGCCGGGGGAGAGCGCAGGATCCTCTACTGGCGCGCTCCGATGGACCCGTCCTACACCTCCGACCGGCCGGGGAAGTCTCCCATGGGGATGGACCTGGTGCCCGTCTACGAGGACGAGGTGCTCGAAGCAGCGGGTGCAGTCGGCGCCCCGGGCGCCCGGGCCGGGACCGGCAGCATCAGGGTGAGCCAGGCGTTCCTGCAGAACTTCGCGGTTCGCACGACGGATGTCCGCCGGGGTGCGCTGCCGGTATCGATCCGCACCGTGGGCATCCTGGCGCACAACGAAGAGCGGGTCGTGTCGGTGCAGACGAAGTACGAGGGCTGGATCGAGCAGGCCAGTGTGAACAATGTGGGCGAGACGGTCGCCAGTGGAGATGTGCTCTTCGAGATCTACAGCCCGCAACTGGTCACCACACAGCGCGAGTTTCTCGGGGCGATGGACTACGTTCGGCGGCTGCGGGGCGGGGGTGCCTACCCGGAGGCCATCGAGCGGGCGGAATCGCTGGTGGAGGCGGCAAGGGAGCGGCTGCTCTACTGGGACATGACCGAGGCGCAGATCGACGCGCTCACCGAGTCGCAGACGGTCACGCGCACGGTCCCCGTCTTCTCTCCCGCGACCGGCTTCATCGTCGAGAAGTTGAGCGATTCGATGGAGGGTATGAAGCTCGACCCGGGCATGACGGTCCTGAAGATCGCCGATCACTCCACGCTTTGGGCCGAGACGGAGTTCTACGAGGACGATCTCCGCCACGTCCACGAGGGGCAGGCCGTGACCGTCGAGGCGGACGCCTTCCCCGGGGAAGAGTGGAACGGCCGCATCCTGTTCTTCCGGCCCGCGGTAAACCCGCAGACGAGGACTCTGACGGCATTCGTCGACGTGGCCAATCCGGACCTCCTGCTCAGGCCCATGATGTACGTGAACGTGACGGTGCGGACGAGCGGGGCCGTCGACGCGGTTATGGTTCCCACCGAGGCGGTCCTGCACAGCGGTGCGCGGGCGGTGGTGATCGTGGCCCGCGGCGGCGGGGTGTTCGAGCCGCGTGAGGTCGTGCTCGGCACCGAGAGCGAGGGGATGCAGGAAGTGGCCGCGGGACTCGCCGAGGGCGAGAGCATCGTGGTTTCGTCGCAGTTCCTGATCGACTCGGACGCGAATCTGAGGGCGGCGATCTCGCAGTTGCTGAGCGGTGCGGAGGCCGCCGGACGAATGTCCGGGCATGAGCCGGCGAATGCCCGGGATTCCGCCGGGGCCACCGATACCATGCCGCACCGGCACTGAAGGAGCGGGTCATGTTCGCACGAATCATCGACCTGTCGATCAACAACCGTCTGCTCGTCGTGCTTGGCACGCTGCTGATCGTCGTGGCCGGCTCGTATTCGCTGGCCCGGACGCCCATCGACGCGATACCGGACCTTTCCGACGTACAGGTGATCATCCAGACCGACTATCCCGGCCAGGCCCCGCGGATCGTCGAGGATCAGGTGACGTATCCGCTGGCGACGCAGATGCTGGCGGCGCCGTTCGCGCAGGTGGTGCGCGGCTATTCGTTCTTCGGCGTGTCCTTCGTGTACGTGATCTTCGAGGACGGGACCGATCTCTACTGGGCCCGGAGCCGGGTGCTCGAGTACCTGAGTTCGGTGTCGGAGCAGCTGCCGCCCGGCGTGAGCCCGAAGCTCGGGCCCGATGCGACGGGTGTGGGCTGGGCGTTCGTGTATGCGCTGAAGTCCGACAGTCACGACCTTGGTGAGCTGCGTTCGATCCAGGACTGGTTCCTCAAGTACGAGCTGACGACCGTGCCGGGTGTCTCGGAGGTGGCGAGCGTGGGTGGCTTCGTGCGCCAGTACCAGATCACGGTCGACCCGAACCGGCTGCGCGCGTACGGTCTGCCGATATCGGTGATCCGCGCGGCGATTCAGGAGAGCAACAGCGATGTGGGCGGCGGACTGATCGAGGTCGCCGAGAAGGAGTTCATGATCCGGGGCCTCGGGTACATCCGGTCGGTGAACGACATCCGGCGGATCGGCCTCGGCGTGGGCCCGGACGGGACGCCGATCATGCTGGAGGACGTGGCACGGGTGAGCGTGGGTCCCGAGAGCCGCCGCGGTCTGGCCGAGTGGAACGGCGAGGGCGAGACGGTGGGGGGCATCGTGGTGGTGCGCCCGGGGGCGGACACGCGACAGGTGATCCGGGACGTGAAAGCCAGGCTGGAGGAGATCGGCCCGGGGCTGCCGGAGGGTGTGGAGCTGGAGGTCGCCTATGACCGCACGGCGCTGATCGACCGCGCGGTGGGAAGTATTCGCACGAGTCTCCTGCAGCAGTTGATGATCGTGGGACTGGTGTGTCTGCTGTTCCTGGCCCACCTGCGGAGCGGCCTCGTGGCCGTGGTGGCGCTGCCCGTTGGCATCCTGCTGGCGATGATCGTGGTGCGGCTTCAGGGGCTGACCCTCAACATCATGTCGCTGGGGGGGATCGCGGTAGCGATCGGCACGATGGTCGACGCCGGGATTGTGATGGTCGAGAACGCCCACAAGCACCTCGCGCGGTATGGGGGGCGGCGGCCGCACTGGGAGATCATCGCCGGAGCGGCACGGGAGGTGGGCCCGTCGCTCTTCTTCGCGCTGCTCGTGATCACGGTGTCGTTCATGCCGGTGTTCTCGCTGGAGGCGCAGGAAGGGCGGCTCTTCAAGCCCCTCGCGTTCACCAAGACCTATGCGATGGCGGCGGCCGCGCTGCTCTCGGTGACGCTGGTCCCCGTGCTGGTGGGGTACTGGGTACGGGGGGAGATTCGTCCGGCGACCGGGACGATGGTGGGCCGGATGCTCGGTGGGGTGTATTGGCCCGTTGTGGGGTTCGTGCTGCGGTTTCGGGCGTGGGTAATCGGGGCGGCGGTGGTGGGTCTGGTGGCGACCGCAGTGCCGTTGTCGCGCCTGGGGTCGGAGTTCATGCCGCCCTTGTGGGAAGGCGACCTGCTCTACATGCCCACGACCCTGCCGGGCGTATCGATCACCGAGGCCCGCGAGATCCTGCAGCAGACGGATCGGATCATCTACACGTTTCCGGAGGTCCGGCATGTGTTCGGGAAGGTGGGGCGGGCGGACTCGGCAACGGATCCCGCACCGCTGTCGATGATCGAGACCACCATCGCACTCAAGCCGCGCAGCGAGTGGCGTCCGGGAATGACGCCCGAAAGGCTCGTCGAGGAGCTGGACGCCGCACTGCGGATCCCGGGGCTGACCAACGCGTGGACGATGCCGATCCGGAGCCGCATCGACATGCTGTCGACGGGCATCCGTACCCCGGTGGGGATCAAGATCGCCGGGCCCGACCTTGCCCAGCTGGAACGGCTGGGGCGCGAGATCGAGGAGGTCGTGCGGGGTGTCCCGGGCACCGCGAGTGTGTACGCCGACCGGGTGATGGGCGGCAACTATCTCGACTTCGAAATCGACCGGATCGCGATCGCACGCCACGGCCTCACCGTGCGGGACGTGCAGGAGGTGATCCAGACCGCGATCGGCGGGATGAATGTTACCACGACGATCGAGGGGCTCGAGCGGTATCCGGTCAACCTGCGCTACAGCCGGGAGTTGCGGGACGACCTCCCGGGGCTGCGCTCGGTTCTGGTCGCGACGCCCGAGGGTCACCAGGTCCCGCTGGGGCGGCTGGCGAGCATGAACTATGTGGTGGGCCCGCCGAGCATCAAGAGCGAGGGGGCGAAGCCGAACGCCTGGGTCTACATCGACATCCGCAACATCGATGTGGGGAGCTACGTGGAGGCTGCGCGCGAGGCGGTGGCCGATTCGGTGGCACTGCCGGCCGGCTACACCGTGGCCTGGAGCGGCCAGTACGAGTACCTGGAGCGCGCGGAGCAGCGGCTGGCGTACGTGGTGCCGCTCACGCTGTTCCTGATCTTCGTCCTGATCCAATTGACCACCCGTTCCGTGACGGAGACGATGCTGGTGCTGCTGGGCGTCCCGTTCGCGGTGGCGGGTTCGTTCTGGCTGCTGCACATGCTGGGCTACGACCTCAGCATCGCGGTCTGGGTCGGGATTATCGCGCTGGCCGGCCTCTACGCCGAGACCGCGATCGTCTTCCTCCTGTACCTTAACGTCTCGTGGAAGGACTATCACGACCGCGGGCTTCTCACAGACCGGGCCGCGCTGGTGCAGGCGATACGGCGCGGTGCGGTCCAGCGGGTCCGCCCGGTCATGATGACGATCGCGACCGACGTGATCGGGCTGCTGCCGATCATGTGGAGCGCCGGTGCGGGCGCAGATGTGATGAAGCGGATCGCGGCGCCGCTGATGGGTGGGGTAGTAACCTCCGGCGCCGTGGTGCTGCTGTTGTTCCCGGTGGCGTTCTACCTGTGGAAAGCGCGGGGGCTGCCCAAGGCCGAACCATCTAGTCAAAATGTAAAGTAAACCATACAACGCGTATGGTGAACTTTACATTCTACTCCGGCAGCCGCAACGCCACCAACCTACCCGGCCGACCCACCTGCACCACGACGTGCTGCTGCCCCTCGTGGCTGTAAGTCATCATGCCGTACTGGCCGGCACCGGGCATCTCCACCGTGCCGACGAAGTCGCCCGTCATCTTGTCCCAGCCGTTCAGCACCGGGGGTCCGTTCGGGCCTTCGGTGGTGTAGAGCAGATCACCCGCCACCATCTGGATCGAGAGCCCCCCTCCTCCCGCGCGTGAAAGGTCGACGCCCTGCGCGGCCGGGTGGTCTCGAACGTTCTCGGCGACCTCTCCGATCGGAATCCACCAGAGCCGCTCGCCGGTGTTCATGTCGTACGCGGAAAGGCGGTTGTACGGGGGTTTCGGGATCGGCAGGCCCTGGACGCGCGGCAGCCCGCCGCCGGCGCCCGCGACCCACTGGGAAATGGTGATGCCCGTCGTCCTGGGATCGCCCTGATCGTCGGCGTCGGCACCCAGACCGACCCGACCGCCGCTGCAATTGCGCCGATGCGACGCGTACAGAATGCCCGTGCTGGGATCGAGCGTGGCCGGGTGGGTGATGTTGAGTCCGCCGTAGCAGCGGATATTCTCCGCGACCGGCCCGTCGTAACCCTCGTACAGCCTGGGTACGAAGGGCCCGCCCACGCGGTAGCGGCTCAGGATCTCCAGCGCCTCGGCCCTCAGCTCGGGCGTGAAGTCGATCACGTCTTCGTCCGAGAGCCCCATGGGCTCCATCGGCTCGGGCCATGTGGGCACCGGCTGGGTCGCCGCCGTCCAGTTGCCGGGCACCTCGGTCTGCACGACCTCCACCTCCTCGATCGGCCAGATCGGCTCGCCGGTCTCGCGGTTGAAGGCGAAGATCAGTCCCGTCTTCGTGGTCTGGATCACAGCGGGCACGGCGTCGCCGTCAACCGTGAGGTCCACGACGATCGGCACGTTGGGCAGGTCGTAGTTCCACTGGTCGTTGTGGACCACCTGGTAGTGCCACACGCGCTCGCCCGTCGCTGCGTCCAGCGCGATCACGCTGGTGCCGAAGAGGTTGTGCCCCGGACGGAACCCGCCGAAGTAGTCGACCGTCGGCGGGTTGGTGGGGATGTACACGATCCCGCGCTCGTAGTCGGCCGACATCGGCGCCCACGACGACACGTCGCCGGTGTACTGCCACGCGTCGTTCTCCCAGGTCTCGTGTCCGAACTCGCCCGGGCGAGGAATGACGTGGAACTTCCACCTGTGCTCCCCGGTGCGCGCGTCGAACCCCAGGATATCGCCCGGCACGTTCTCGATCCGCGTCTGGTAGTATCCCTGCTCCGCCGAATTCCCGACCACGACCACGCCGTCGATCACGATCGGCGGCGACGACGTGGTGATGTACCCCAGCTCGCGCGGAATGCCGTAGTCGGGATCGTAGTCCTCCTCGGCGCCCTCCCACGGGCCCCAGCCATCGAGAAGGGGCGGCAGCATGTCCACAACGCCGGTTTCCGGGAACCCTTCGATCGGCACCGGCTGCCCGAACCCCTCGATGTGCCGCCCGGTCTTCGCGTCGAGCGCGTGCAGGAAGAACGCGGGCGACGTGTAGTAGATCACGCCGCGGCCGTCCAGCTCGCCGTAAGCCACGCCCTTGCCGTAGTTCTGTCGCATCGACCGTTCCCAGCGCGTCGTGTTCGGCTCGCGGTAGGTCCACACCGTCTCGCCGGTCGCGGGATCGATCGCCGCCACCGTCCGCCGCTCCCCCGCCACCGTGTACAGCATCCCGTCGATGTACGTGGGCGTCGACTTCATCTGCGGATCCACATCGGGCCCGAAGTTGTTCGCGTGCCACACCCACGCCACTTCGAGATCGCCGAAGTTGTCCGCGGTGATCTGGTCGACGGGCGAGTACCGGGTGCCCCAGGCGTCCGCGCTCTGGTAGCGCCACTCGCCGTACGGGTTCTGCCGCTCCTGCGCGAACGAGGAAGCGGGCAGGGCGAGCAGGAGGATGGGGACGAGTATCCGGGTGGACCGCATGGCTTGGACTCCTGGTCGTGGTGAGACGATTTCACCCCAATGTTAGGGATGATCAGGCCCTTCGCGCCATGTGGCCAGCGGCACAATGGCCGACTTGCGGATCACGGCGTCGCGCGTGACGAGAGGAACCCCATGGACAACGCTCGTCGCCGCGATGATCTCGTCGGCCGGATCACCCCGGAAATCCAGTCTCGTCGAGGCCCGGGCCACCGCCAGGTCAATCGGCCACCTGTGGATCCGGCTCAGGGCACGCACCACCTGCCGGTCATCGAGGTCCACTTCGATGCGCCCGAGCTGGACGAGCTTCGCGACCTCCCAGAGCACGATGTCCGAAATCGACCACTGGTCGCGGGCGAGCAGTTCCACCTCGCTGCTCTTCAGTTCCCCCTGAAGGGCGTAGATCAGGATGTGTGTGTCGAGGTTCAGCACTCCGCGTCCCAGCGGATCCCGGTGGACATGATATCTCCCTTGACCTTCACCTTGTCCTGCAAGCTGCCAATCAGGCTGGCCGAATCGCGATCGTAGGGTAACACCCGCGCAACCGGCCTGCCCCGCTTGGTAATCACCAAACCATCAGGACCGAGCCGGTCCAGCAACGCCAGGCACTGCTCCTTGAATCGGGCGGCCCCTATCGTCTGCGGGTGAGCCGGGCTTTTCCCGGCCGTCGTCCGTGTCTTCATGGTTCCGGGTTCCAGATAAATGGACACGTTTAAATGTCTGGACGTATTATATGACCAGACATATAATGTGTCCAGTTTACAGGCCCACCCGCTCCAGTTCCGCCAGCACCCGCTCGGGCCTGAGCGGCAAGCGCCGCATGCGCACGCCCGTCGCGTCGTGGATCGCGTTCGCGATGGCCGCGGGGACCGTGCGGTGCGAAGGCTCGCCGGCGCCGTACGGCAGCAGGTCGGGGCGGTCCGGGTTCGGGTCGCCGTTCACGATCACTACATCGATCCGCTCGGGCGTGTCCATGTGCGTGAGCGTCGGATGCGTGCGCCAGTCCACACTGGTCACCTTCTCGCCGTCGAACCGGACCTCTTCGTAGAGCGTGCGGGAGATCCCGTGGAGCAGGTTGCCTTGCACCGTGCTCTCCAGGCCGTCCGGGTTGATGACGAGGCCGCAGTCGTGGCCACACACCATTCGCCTGACCCACACGCGGCCGGTCTCGCGGTCGACCTCAACCTCGGCGATCGTGGCGACGGTGGTACGCGCGCGATACGCGTAGGAGATGCCGCGGCCGGTAAGGAAGCGCCCGCTGCCGACTGCCCGGGGCGAGGGCCGCGGGTCCCAGCCGTACGCTTCGGCGGCCGCCTCGACCACCGCGATCGAACGGGCCCGGCGGTAGGCTTCGTCGTCTTCCAGACTCCCGCGCAGGAGACGCAGCCGAAACGCGACGGGATCGGCGCTGGCGGCAGCAGCCAGTTCGTCGATGAACGACTCCCCGGCGAAGGCCGTCTGCGGCCCGTTGGGATCGCGCAGGTTGCCCGTCCGGAGCGGCGTCTCGAAGGCCAGCGGGAAGCGGACCGCCCGCGTCTCCAGCCGGCGATTCGGAATGTGGTACATCTCGTCGGGACCCCGGCCCCCGCCGGGCGACGGACGCTCGGGCCGGATCCCCATGAGTTGCGCGATCAGCACGGTGTCCGCCTGGTTGTATCCGACGTGGGCGTAGTTGGCGATGCGTGCGCTGTAGTCGAGCGCGACCACGTTGCCGTCGGCGTCCAGCCCGCCCTTCATGTCGATCGCGAACGCCGGGCCCTTGGTGTCCCAGGCGGTCTCCTCCTCCCTGGACCACTGCATCCGCACGGGACGGCCCAACTCGTTCGCCAACCAGGCGGCCTCGAAGCCCGCGTCGTCCGCAGCCGTGCGTCCGTACAACTGCGGCCCGTCCATCCAGATGACGCGCACCTGCTCCGGCGACATGCCCACGAACTCGGCGATTCCGGTCCGGTGGCTGTAGGGCTTCATGTCGTTGGTGTAGATCGTCATCTGACCGTCGGAGGGGTCGGCCAGCCCGTGGGCGGGGCCGATTCGCGGTGTGCCCCTGGAAGGGGATGTCGTAGGCGGCTTCCACGACCGTGGCCGCGCCGGCCAGGGCAACATCGGGGTCGCCCTGCACCTGCGCGGACGCTCGCCCACCGCCACCCACCGGGGTCGCGCCACGCATGTAGTCGAAAAGCTCGTCCGACGCCGGGAACGGCGCCCTCTCCGGCTTCTCCCACTGCACCGCCAGGCGATCCGCCGCGTCGATCGCCTGCTCTTCGCGCTCGCAGACCACCGCGACGTAGTTGCCTTCGGTGAAAACCCCCACCAACCCGGGCAGATCGCTCACCGACGATTCATCCACGCCCACCAGCGTCGCGCCCGCGAACGGCGGCCGCACATTCCGCGCGTGCACCATCCCCGGCAGCTTCACGTCGACCGCCCACTCCAGCGACCCGTCGACCTTGCCCGGGATGTCGTAGCGCGGGATCGACTGCCCCACGAGCTTCAGCTCCTGCACCGGCTTGACGCTCGCGAGCCCTGTGGTGGCGTTCACGTTCGCGCCCATCAGCGCCACGTCGAAGCGTCGCCCGCCCACCAGCTCTCCGTAGCCGACGGAGCGCGACCGATCGCCCCGCACCCATATCACGCCGTCGCTGACCGCGAGCGCATCCACCGGCACCGCAAGGCGATCCGCCGCCATCTGGAGCAGCACGCGCCTCGCCTCCGCCGCCACGCGGCGCGCGGCCATCGCGTCCCGCTCGATCGCGTCGGAGCCACCCGAGCCGCCCTGGTCGACGGTCATGTCGGTGCGCCCCATCACGAGCTCGCTCCGGTCGTAGGCGACATCCAGTTCGTCGCACAGGATCTGCCGCGTGGCCGTCCCGGTCCCCTGGCCACCGTCGGTCTTGCCCACGTAGAAGGTGGCGGTGCCGTCCTCGTGCACCACCAGCCACGAGTCCAGCTGCAGGAAGTCGACATCGGGGTATGGCGCGGGCTCACCGGCGGCGCCGTCGAAGCCCCACCGACTCACACCGGCCGCACCCGCACCGCTGAAGCCGAGCACGAACAGCCCCGATGTCCTGAGGAAGTCCCGCCGCGACGTGCTCCCGTCCCAGGCCGCCATCGCGCGCTCGACGCTCATCGCTCCACCTCCGTGTCCGCCATCACCTCCGCCGCGCGCCTCACCGCCGCCTGAATGCGGTAGTAGGTCATGCAGCGGCAGAGCACGCGGTTCATTCCCTCCCGGATCTCGTCGTCGCTGGGGCCGGGGTTGTCGTCGAGCAGCGCGGCGGCCGTGAGGATCTGGCCGTTCTGGCAGTACCCGCACTGCGGCACCTGCTCGTCGATCCAGGCCTGCTGAACGGGGTGCAGTTCACCGTCGCCGGACAGCCCCTCCAGCGTCGTGATCTCGGTACCCTGAGCGCGCGACACCGGCCGCGAGCACGAGCGCACCGGGTTGCCGTTCATCAGCACCGTGCACGTCCCGCACTGACTGAGCCCGCAGCCGAACCGCGGCCCCCGCAGCCCGAGATCGTTGCGCAGCACGTAGAGCAGCGGCGTCGAGGGGTCGACGTCGACCGTGCGGGTCTCGCCGTTCACCCGGAGTGTGATCTGGCTCATTGCCTCATCCTGTCTTCCGTAAAACTCCCGAGCGCCGAACGACCCGGGTCACGGAGTCACACACTCGAAACTCTCCTCGCGCCGCGGATCGCCGGACCCGTCATACACCGCCTCCGCCGGCCACGCGCACACGGGGCGCTGCATCTCGATTCCTCCGCCCTCGCCCATCTTCGTCGCGACGAGACGGTCCAGCGCGCGGTCCTCCTCGACCCACGCCTGAATCGCCGCAATCCAGTCCACGAAGTCGGGGCCCGGGCCGCCGGCACAGTGCAGCACGCCCGGCAGCATGAACATTCGCAGGTACTCGTCCACCCCTTCGTCACCCGCGGCGACACCCTCGTAGTACTCGATCGTGCCGGTGGCCGGGATCGCCGGATCCGACCAGCCGTTCCACAGGATCAGCTTGCCGCCGGCCGTCCGGAATCCGCTCAGATCGGTGTCGGTAGCGTTGAGGATCTTGGCGGCGCGCCGGGTCTGCTCCAGCCAGCGGGCGTGGTCGCCGAAGTCGAAGGCGGCGTAGTCGAACCCGGGGTCGTCGAAGATGATGTACTTGTGCATCTGCGTCCCGAAGGCGTAGTGCAGGTTCGGGATCCCCCCGGTGGCCGGCGTACCGCCCGTGATCCACCGCTGCCACCCCGGCTCGTCGGTCTCGCCACCGAACGGAAACCCCGGATACACCTGTTCGCCGTCCACGTACGCGCCCCCGTAGATGACCTCCGCCGCCCGCCGCTGCTCGACCGTCAACCCCGGGATCGACGCGAGATCGATGTCGCACGCGAGCGGGTCGGTCATGAACCCGTCCTTCACCCCGTCGTCCTCGTCGCACGCGCCCAGAATCGCCGTCTCGAGCACCTCCGCCGCCTCGTCATCGATCACCGGCGCCGAGAGATCGGCCGGATCGGGGTAGAGCGCCTGCTGCGTCTGCAGGAAGAGCGCCCCCAGCGCGGTCCAGTTGTAGGCGGGCGCCCCGGACACGATGCCGTCGAAGTCGTCCGGATAGCGCTGCGACGACATCATCCCCTGCCCTCCTCCGCGCGAACACCCCAGGAAGTACGAATAGTCGATGTCGCGCCCGTAGTAGAGCCGGATGATCGTCTTCGCCGTCACGGCCGTCACGTGCACGGCACGGAAGCCGAAATTGACCTCGCGGTCGGGCCGGTTCAGCGCCCAGCTGGCGTCGATCCCGCTGCCCCGATGCCCGGTGTCCGTCCCCACGGTGGCGAACCCGCGCGCCAGCACCGACTCAGGCCCCGCGTACTGGATCGCCTGGTTCTGCACGCTTCCCACGTACCCGCCGCCTCCGCCCATCAGGAAGCGTCCGTTCCAGTGACCGGATTCAGGGAGAAGAAGCTCGAAGCGGATCTCCAGATCGATCGTGCCGCGCACCCGGCAGTGTGCCGGATCGGCGTCGCCTGCGGGGATCGCCGCCACCTCGTCGAGGACGAAGCCGTTCCACGAAATGGCGGCCAGTTCGTCGCAGGCGAGAGCGCGCGGGGCGGGTGGGTCTCCGGCAGGCGCCGCGGTGAAGCCGGCGAGGCAGGCGACCGCGGCGAACGAGGCCGTGAGGCGGCGGGCGGTCATATTCCCCACTTTCCGGACGGTGATGTGTGGCCGGGGGCGGACAGTCGCTATTGTGCCGCCGCAAGCATCACGGGGCAAGTCAACTTCACCGCCACCACCTGTCCTGCTCATGGTTCAGTTTATCGACTAAACTGAACCATGAGCAGGACGCCCACGCACGGACGGATGAATATCCCGGTGTCGAACGGACCGATCTGAGGGGGTCTGGCCCTGCCTGCTCCTAGGCCCGGCGTGCCCGCCACTCCCGCGCCGCCTCCACCACCCGGCTGATGTCCGCCTCGTTGTTGTAGACACCAACCGAGAAGCGTAGCACACCGCTTCGGATCGCCAGCCGGATCCCCGACGCCTTCAGGTGGCGGTGCAGCGAGTTCATTGCCGGATCGTCGGCGCTGTAGTGCCGTCCGCCGCCGCTCTTACCGACGCAGACGATGTGCGCCAGGTGCAAGCCGCTGCGCCCGCCTGCCACAGGCAGGTCAAGAGCGGCCAATCGGTCGGCCAAATCAGCCGCCAGGTGCCGTACATACCGCTCAACCTGCCCGACCTCCCAGCTTTCGAGCAGTTCCAGCGCCGCTCCAGCCGCCGCCGCGCCCAGGTAGTTGTAGTTGCCCACGTCGAAGCGCAGGGCGCCCAGCGCGTACCGCAACTCGCCGTCCACATAGGCGGTCTCGTGCGCGTCCAGAGCGACGCCGAAGCGGGCGAGATGGACCGGAACCAGCGTGTCGGCAAGTTCCCGGCGGACGTAGAGGAAGCCGAAGCCATACTCGGCCAACAGGCACTTCTGCGACGCGACCGCCAGCGCGTCGATGCCGAGTTCCTCGACGTCGGTGCGCAGGGCCCCGATCGACTGCGCCGCGTCGACCAGCGTCACCGCGCCCACCCGCCGCCCCGCCGCCGCGATCCCCTTCATGTCGGTGATGAACCCCGGCGCGAACGAGACGCTGGGGATGGTCACGAGCCGGGTGCGTCGGTCCATTGCCGCGCGCATCGCGTCGACGGGCACATGGCCGCCGTCCGGCGCCACGGAGCGCACTTCGATCCCGCGCAGCCGGGCCAGGTTGTGCCACAGGTAGATGTTGTTGGGATGCTCCAGTGCGGGACACAGCACCACGTTGTCCCCCGGCTCCCACGGGAGACTGGTCCCGAACAGGTTGAGGCCCTCCGACACGTTTTTCGTGATCGCGATCTCGTCCGGGCGCGCCCCGATCAGCCCCGCAAATGACGACCGGGTTTCCTCGACGACCGCCCGCATGGCGTCCTTGTCGCCGCCGCGGAGCATGCGCGTCCGCAGGTGGTCGGCGATGGCCGCGCGCACCGGCTCCGGCACGAGCGCACGCGCCGAAATGTCGAGGTATACCTGTTCTTCGGCGCCCGGGAACAGCGCGCGAATCTGCGGATTCATCTTCGTCTCGCCTCCGATCGGGTGACCAGCGAAGTCCCCACCATGTCTCCCATGATATTAATGGTCGTGTTCCCGATGTCGACCAGCCGGTAGATGCCGCCCACGATAGCGGCCACCTCGACGGGGAGCCCGAACGCCTGCACATAGATCAGCGCGATCACGAATCCGCCGCCGGGAATCCCCCCGGACCCCTCCGACAGCAGCAGCCCGAGCAGCAGGATCGCCACGAAATCGGCGGCCGCGAATGTCACGCCCGCGGCTTGCGCGGTGAAGATGAAGACCGCGCCCAGCATGGCCGAGGTCCCGTCCTTGTTGAGCTGTGCACCGAGGGGGAGGGTGAACGAGTACACGCTGCGGGGCAGACCGATCCTCCGGGCCGTCTCCATCCCGACGGAGAGCGAAGCGAGACTCGACGTCGTGGCCGCGGTCGTGGCCCACAGGGACCCGGTGTCACGCAGGAAGCGCGCGGAGCGGAAGTCGCTGAAGAAACGCATCAGCGCCATGTATCCGGCGAAGATCACGAGCTGCGCGGCCCACAGGCCACCCAGAAAGCGCGCCATCGGCCCGAGCAGCTCGGCCCCGTAACGCCCCACCGTCACCGCGACGAGCGCGCCGATCCCCACCGGTGCCGTCCACAGGACGAGGTGGACCAGTCGCCGGAACAGGTTCGCGAGATCCTCCCAGGCGGTCGCCAGGCGGTCGCGCGCGCCGCCCTTGAGCGCCATCGTCGCCACGCCGAGGAGCAGCGCGAGGACGACCAGCTGGACCACGTTCCCATCGCTGAACGCGCGGAAGACGTTCGTCGGGATCATGCCGAGCAGGATGTCCGCGACCGACGGCACCTCGCCGACCGGCCCCGACACCTGCTCGGTGAGCTGCATCCCGACACCCGGCTGCAGGAGCGCCGCAGCCCCGATTCCCAGCAACAGCGCGATCAGGTCGGTCGTGAGGTAGTATCCCACCGTCTTCCCGGCCAGCCGTCCCAGGGTGCGCGTGTCCCCGAGCGCGGTGAGCCCCGCGAGCAGGTTGAAGAACACCAGCGGCACGGCCGCCAGGATCAGCAGGTTGATGAAGAGGTCACCGACCGGCTGCAGAACGACGATGCGCTCGCCCATCCACGCGCCCAGCACGACCCCCGCGAGCATCCCGATCAGGATGCGGGTGCCGGGCCCGGTGCGGCGGTTCGCGCTGCCGGACTCGGCTTCGGTCATGATCCGGCGCCGACCCCCATCAGCTCCAGCACGCGCGCCAGCATGTCCTCGTAGTACGCCGTCACGTTTTCCGGCGCGAGCGGGATCCACTCGTCCACGTCGGCCGGGTTCCCCTCGGCGATCTCGCCGTTCGGGCGAATCGTGTGCCCGATGCTCCACATGAACCCGACGACGGGCTGGCCGGTGCCGGGGAAGGTCAGCACCTCTTCCCACTCCCAGGTGTTGGAATAGCCGCCGGGCGGCATCCCGACCACCGGGCCGAGCCCGTTGTCGACGACGATCGAGACGAACTGGTCGAGGTGGGAGCCGCCGCTCGGCCCCGAGATGACGCCAAAGGGGCCACGGAAGTGCACGGCCGCAGGCTCCAGAATCCCGTCCGAGTCACGCGGAGCGTGCGCAAGCTTGAAGGGGACGTTATTGCTGTACGCGTCGCCCCGCTCGAGCGCGCTCATGACGTCGTCCTCCAGCCACTCCATCAGCCAGTTGCCGTCGTCGATCGTCTCCGGCACGCCTCCATCGTTGATGTCGCGGGCGGCGAAGTCGTCGCGCTTGTCCTCGATGAAGGGGAGCGTGACGTCGCTGATGCGCAGGTTGCCGAAGGTGGTGCGGAAGGGGCGGGGCTGCAGGCGCTGCATGGCGTAGGCGCCGAGCGAGCCGCCGCGGCTGCGCGTGACGTCCATGACGAGGGCGTGGTCGAGGAGGCCGCGCTCCGACGCGAAGGCGATGAGGCGGTCGACATCAGCGACCATCGACTCGCGGAATCCGCGCCAGATGAGGACGAGGAATTGGCGGCCGTCGTCAGGCGTGAGGAGGTCGTAGGTTCCGGTGCGAAGCGCGAGGGACAGGCTCGGGTAGGAGGGCTCGCCGGCACCGCTCCAGCTGAGGGTTGCGTCGTCGGCGAAGGGGAGGATGCTCCGGCGCTCCCGGCCGTCGGCGGCTTCAAGGACCAGCCTCAGCGAGTCGCTGCGCAGGTGCGGCGGGAAGGCTGCGGTGGCGAGGGTCATGGCTTCGGCCAGCTTCCAGCGGAGGGCGGCGCGGGTGGAATGGCGCATGAACGCGGTGGCCGAGTCGTGCCAGGCGGCTATGGGCAGGCCGTTGACGCTCACGACGCGGCTGCCGACGAGGTCCTCCGCCCCGTTGGCCGCGTCCCCTACGAAATACTCCGCCTCACCCGCGCCGTCGGAGTAGTCCGGGAAGATCCTCACCGGTGCCCGCCCGGGCGCCGCGCCGTCCGGTCCCCCCGCGACGTCCAGTCCCGCGCTGTTGGGCAGGGTCAGGCCACCCGGCACGAGGAAGAGGTCGAGATGACGGTCGCGGCGGGCGTGACTGACCCGGGCGAGCGCGTAGTAGAGCGCCTCCTCGGTGTCCGCCGCGACTACATCGTCGCGCAGCGCGTGCATCGCCGCGATCGGGTCGAACCCCAGGCGCTCGTTCTTGACGGGCGAAAACGCCTCGCGCCGCTCGGTGCGCGCGACGATCGTGTCGAAAAGGGCGCCGCGCAGCGCGGGGGTGCCGGCGGGGCCGGGGGGTGCCTCTGTGCCACCGCATGCGGCGCCCACGGCGGCGAACAGCGCAATCGCGCCGGCACGAAACTGCTCTTGTCGCTGTGTCATCCCGACAACTTGCGTCCGGGGCGGGCCGCTAGCCAACTTCGAGCGGCATGCCCCGAACCGGGCACCCCGAATCGAGGAGGGGAAATGAACCGCACCGTCCGGCTCGCTGCGGTGGGAAGCGCGATGCTCATTGCGGCCGAGGCCACCGCACAGTCGATCGAAGACGCCAACGCCGCATTTGCAGAGGGACGTTTCGTCGAGGCGGCCGATATGGCCGAAGCGCTGGGCACCTCCGCGGGCTACGCCCTGGCGGCGCAATCACTCGCGGTCCATGCGCACTATGAAGCTTCCGAAGAGGAGTTCAGCGAAGTGGTCGAACGCGCGATCCGTATGGGCGAGGAGGCCGTAGCCGCCGATCCGACGAACCCCGAGGCGCACTACCAGTCCGCCCACGCCGTCGGCCGGTACGCCCAGCGCGTCGGTGCGTTTACGGCGCTCCGCGAAGGCCTTGCGGGCAGGATCCGCGACCTGCTCGAAGCGACGCTCGCCATCGAACCCGACCATTTCCATGCCATGCTGGCCCTCGGCGGGTGGCACGCCGACATCGCCGCAGAGGGCTTCGTGGCACGAACGATGTACGGCGGAAGCGAGGAGGAGGCCGTCAGGCTCTTCGAGCGGGCCCTCGAACTGGCCCCGGAGTCAAGGGTCGTCCTGCACGCATACGGGACCCGACTTCAGCGACTCGACAAGGACAGAGGTACCGAGCGGGCCAGGGAGATGCTGGAAAGGGCCCTCTCGCTGCCGCTGGGCGATGCCTACGACGACTACGTGTACCTCGATGTGCTGGACGGCCTGGACGCCCTGAACGAAGGCTAGCAGTCGCGCGCGCGCCGTCACCCGTCCACGATCGTCGCTCTGAGCACGTAGTCCAGCCTTGGGAACTCCTCGTTCAGGTAGTCGTTGCCGCGATACTGGATCATCGCCTGCATCGGCCCGGTTCCGCTCGGCGCGCCCTCTCCGTATTCGGAGTTGATCAGGTCGACGACCTCCATCCCCGCGACCACCTGCCCGAAGGGCGAGAACCCCATGCCGTCCAGACGGCTGTTGTCCCCGAAGTTGATGAAGACCTGGGTTGTGCGCGTGCCCGGGCCGCCCATCGCGTAGCTGATGAATCCGCGTGCGTTGCTCTGCACGACCGCGTCGTCGGGGATCCGCGCTTCCCGCCAGGCAGCCGCCACCGCCGAGTCCCCGTGGATCCCGAACTGCGCCATGAACCCGTCGATCACCCGGAAGAAGCGCACGTCGTCGTAGAACCCGTTCGACACAAGGTTGTAGAAGCGGTCCGCTCCGTTGGGCGACCACTCGCGGTGGACCTCGATCACGAAGTCGCCCCTGGAGGTCTCGAAGCGGGCCTGGAAGACGTCGGGGGCGGTGGCGGTGAGCATGTCGGGGGTCAGTAGCATGGGGTTGTAGCCGGAGTCGCAGGCGGATAGATGGGCAGCCGCAATCAGCGCGAGGGCGGCTGCAGGGAAACGGCGTCGGGTCCGTGCGTTGGTCACGGGTGCCTCCGTGGTTCGGGTGTGCCGTGTTGGGCCGGGCAGGCCGGGAAGGCCTCCGAGGCTGCAGGGCCGCCCGATCAACGGCGTATGGATACCTGATCAATAAATGTCGGGCAACCTGCCGAATCGGGTAGGGTATCCAAGGAAGAGCTCGGCGGCCCGGGGCCCCGCCACCACGACCGCAAACACCGGCTCCGCCGCCCGTCATCTCAAACCTGCAGGAGACGACCCCCATGAAACCGGCTCACCTGAGTGCCCTCACTCCCACAGCCCTCGCGCTCACCTTCGTCGCCACCACCCTGTCGGCCCAGGAAGTGATCGAACTCCCCGGCCGTGACCGGCAAATCGACCCCGACTTCGAAGAGATCTACCGCGTCGGCGTCCTCGACGGCGAGTCGTGGGAGATGTTCGGCGACGTCGTCGAGTTGGCATTCGACGAGCGCGGGAACCTCTACGTCTTCGACCGGGCGCCGGACCTGCGCGTACTGGTGTTCGACGCAGGGGGCGAGTTCGTACGCGAGTTCGGTGCCGCGGGAGAGGGACCGGGCGAGTTCAACATGCCCATGAGCTACGCGGTTCTGAGGGACGGCACCACGATCGTGGGCGACATGGGTCACAATGCGTACCAGATCTTCGACGCGTCCGGCGAGTTCGTGCGAATGGTCAGAGCAGGTGCGGAGTCCGCCGTATCCGGTGCGGCTCCCGCGGGGAGGGGATCGGTCCGAACAATGGCCCGGACGATCAGCGTAGCAACCGCCATTCTGCCCGATCCGCGGGGTGGCGCGGTCTATGCCGGGTCGGCGGGAGCAGGGCTCAGGATCGACGCCACCGGGGCTGACGGCGAACAGTCCGCCACGCGCCCCATCACCCGGCACCGCCTCGACGGCGAGGCCGTGAGGACCGATACGGTCGTGCACGGCTGGTTTCCTCCCCGCCCGGAACAGGAGAATCCGTTCAGCGGCGACCTGACCACGTCCGACGGGCGAAGGGTCAACATCAGTAACATGCTCAGCGACCTGTCGATGCCATCGACCTTCGAGCCCCGACTGCTGATGGGAGTCCTGCCCGATGGCGGCGTTGCGTACTCGGACTCCTCCGCATACGCCCTCAAGTTCGCGCGGCCGGGGACCGGCGACGTGGTGCGCACCATCACCCGGCCCTTTGCTCCCGAGCCGGTGACCCCGAGGGTCGAAGAGGAATACGAAGAGTTGCGCGAGGCCGCGCGTCAAGCGGGCGGAAGCGGCGGTCGGCCCGCCGGAGGGGTCAGCATGGTCCAGTTCCGGAGCAGGTCCAGCGCCAGCGGCGGCGCTCCCACGACGAGCGCTCCGGCGTCCATGTCGCTGACCCTGGCGCCTCCGGGCTTCTACCACGAGATCCCGGTCCTCCAGAGCCTCTTCACGACCTGGGAGGGGCGGATCTGGGTCATGCGGCAGGGCGAGGAGCTCATCGGCGACGGTCCAATCGACGTCCTCACCGCCAACGGCGAGTACGTAGGCACCTACCCGACCGGTGCCACCGAAATGCCCGACGCCTTCGGCCCGAATGGACTGGCGGCGTTCATCGAGCTTGACGACTTTGACGTTGCCAGTGTGGTGGTGCGGAGGCTGCCGGCCGAAGTTCGTTGAGCCCGGGCGGCCGCGGATGCCCGCCTGTGCTGGCTGATCCGGGCGCCCCGCTCGCACCAGGGCGGTGCCCCAAAGCCAATCTGCCGCACGAAGCAGCTCTGGAGAGACCGTCATGCGCCGCACCGTCACGTCCCGCGCCACCTTCCCGCACCGCGCGACCCTCGTCCTCTTCGCCCTCCTCTTCACGACCGCGCAGTCAGCCGCCGCCCAGACGTACTTCCCCGGCCGCCATCCGGACTGGGAGCGCCGCACCCCCGAGCAGGCCGGCTTCGACCCCGCCGGGATCGCGCGCGCGGTCGAGATCGCGATCGCCGGCGAATCGCAGTCACCCCGCGACCTCGCCTTCAACCACCTCGGCACCTTCGGCCGCGAACCCCTGGGCGATGCCGTCGGCCCGTTCACCGTCCGCGGCCCGCAGTCCGGCGTGATCGTGCACCGGGGGTACATCATCGCCGAGTGGGGCGACCCCGCCAAAGCCGACAACACCTTCAGCGTCTCAAAGAGCTTCCTGTCGTCCACCGTGGGGCTGGCCTGGGACCGCGGGCTCATTCGCGACGTCGACGACAGGGTCCGCGACTACATCCCTCCGATCATCCTCGACACTGGTGACGGCGAGCCCGGCTACGAGAACGGCCGCCGCCCGAAGCTGCTCTTCGAGTCCGAGCACAACCGCAAGATCACCTGGGACCACCTGCTCCGGCAGACGAGCGACTGGGAAGGGACGCTCTGGGGCAAGCCCGAGTGGGCCGATCGCCCCAACCAGGACCGCTCAACCTGGGGCACGCGTCCGCGCAACGAGCCCGGCACCGCCTACGAGTACAACGACACGCGCGTGAACCTGCTCGCCCTCGCTGCCACCGCCGTCTGGCGGCGCCCCCTGCCCGAAGTCCTGCGCGAGCACATCATGGACCCGATCGGCGCCTCGTCCACCTGGGGATGGCACGGCTACGACAACTCGTGGGTCATCCTGGACGGCCGCGAAGTCCAGGCGGTCAGCGGCGGCGCGCACTGGGGCGGCGGCATGATCCTCAGTGCCTACGACCAGGCCCGCTTCGGCCTTTTCACCATGCACAAGGGCAACTGGAACGGGAAGCAGCTCCTGTCCGAGGACTGGTTCGACATGGCCACGACTCCCGGCGAGATCAACCGCAGCTACGGCTTCATGAATTTCTCGCTGAACACCGATCAGCGCCGCTACCCCAATGCTCCCGAGTACACCTGGACCCACACCGGCGCCGGCTCGAACCTGATCTACGTGGACCCCGAGAACGAACTCGTGATCGTGTGCAGGTGGATCCGGGGCGGCGCGTTCACGGACGTGGTGCACACGGTGCTGGAGGCGATGGGGGAGGTCGCGGAGAACTGAGGCGCCGCGCAGACCCTACACCCGCAGCGACACCCCCGTCGCCGTACGCACGATCGTCGGCTGCACCCGGGTGATCGTGCGGGCCCGGTAGTGCGCGAGCAGCCCCTCGACGGTCGCGAAGTCGCTCAGGTCCTCCAACGTGCGAATCGTCGGGAAGATCATGGGCAGCCGCCCGCGCCGGTGCCGGTCGAGCGCCGCGCCGGGCGTGAGCCAGACCGCATCGGTCATCTCGCGCCGGTCGTAGACGGCCCGCGATCCGCGCGGGACCCTGGCCGCGAAGAAGCGGGTGTCGTAGCGGCGGGGTTCGACTTCAGGTGTGACCCAATGGGCGATGTACTCGACCGCGCCGCCATCCAGGCGCGCACCGAGCCCATCGAGCACGGCGGCGAATGAAGCTCCGCCCCCCAACAAGGCTTCCCTCGCCTCACCCACCACCTCCCCGCCCGGCGGCCCGTTCGCGGTGACCACCCCGGCCAGCAGCCCCGTCTCCTCGATGGCTTCCCGCAGCGCGGCCCCGTAGTACGCGATCGCGGGGGGATCCGCGTCCGGCGCGATCCCCAGCCGTGCGGCCGCGCCCTCATGCGTCAGCCCGTCCCAGCACCGCACCAGCGCGTCCTGGCCGTCGGCCGCGTCCACCCGCCCACCCGGGAACACGTACGCGCCCGGCACGAACCCCGTGGCGCGATTGCGGCGCAGCAGCAGCACCTCGGGCCCGCCGCCGCCCTCGCGCATCAGCACCACCGTGGCCGACGGGTGCGGCACGGCCGGCGTGGCGGGCACGTTGGCCAGCGTGTCAACGAATCCCGGGGGCAGCCGCTCCTCCGGGATCTCGTAGGGAGGTGGCTCCCCGCCTCCGTCCGCGGCCCGGCTCCCGTCAGTTCCCCGCGGCATGCCCGTCCTTCCGGGGCTCCGACGCCGCCGCCCACCCCTTCTCCAACCGCAGGATCACCTGCGCGCCGCCGAAGTCGGTGCGCGTCCAGTCCGCCAGCTCATGTCCCCGCGCCTCCAGGTCCGCCCCCACCTCGTCGCTGATCCGCTCGATCGCAACGCGCTTGCCCGACAGGTGCCGGAACCTCGCCGCATCCACCGCCTCCTGCGGGTCCATCCCGAAGACGAGCATGTTGAGCAGCAACTGGGTGTGGCCCTGCGGCTGCATCGAGCCGCCCATGAGCCCGAAGGCCATCAGCGGCTCGCCGTCCCTTGTCACGAAGCCCGGGATGATCGTGTGGAAGGGGCGCTTGCGCGGCGCGACCTGGTTGGGGTGGCCGTCGTCGAAGACGAAGCCGGCGCCCCGGTTCTGCAGCGCGAACCCGGTCCCGGGAATCACGACCCCCGATCCGAACCCCGAGAACACCGAGTTGATGAACGACACCATGTTCCCGTCGGCGTCCGCGACGGAGAGGTAGATGGTCTCGGAGTCGGTGACGGCGCGCCCCGGGTTGACCCGGTCGGCCGCGACCCGCGGGTCGATCAGCGCCCGCCGGGCGTCGATGTACGACGGGTTCAGGAGCGACATGGGGTCGATCTCCATGTGGTCGGCGTCCGACACGTACCGGTGCAGGTCGGCAAAGGCCAGCTTCTTCACCTCGATGAGGTGGTGGAGGTAGTCGGCGGAGTTGTGTCCCATGCCCTCCAGGTCCATGGGTTCGAGGAGCTCCAGCATCTCCAGCGCGGCGATCCCCTGCCCCGCCGGGGGAAGCTCCCACACGGTGAACCCGCGGAAGTCCGTGCTCAGCGGCTCGACCCACCGCTGCTGATGCGTGGCGAGATCCTCCAGCGTCAGAAAACCGCCCAATTCCGCAAGTCCGTCTACAAGATCCTGTCCCAGAGAGCCGCCGTAGAGGACGCCGGGCCCCTCGTCGGCGATCCTCTGAAACGAACGGGCAATATCCGGATTCGTGTGCCACTCCCCCGCCCTGGGCGCGCGCTCGCCGTCGATCAGGTAGGTCGCGCGAGCCCCCTCGTCGCGGGCCAGCTTCTCGGTCGCGCCCGCCCACTGCCGCGCAATGACGGGGGTCACCGGAAAGCCCTCGCTCGCGATGCGGATCGCGGGCTGCAGGACCTCGGCCAGGGTAAGCTTGCCGAAACGCTCGACCAGCGCGTGCCACCCCGAGACCGCTCCCGGCACGGTGACCGCCTCCGGCCCCGATCCCGGCACGCGGTCGTGTCCCCGCGCCCTGAGCGCCTCTACCGACATGCCGCTGCCGCTCCGGCCGCTCGCGTCGATGCCATGGAGTTCGCCCGTCTCGGCCCACCACACGATCGAGAAGGCGTCGCCGCCCATCCCGGTCATGTGCGGTTCGGTCACGTTGAGCACGGCCGCGGCGGCCACCGCCCCGTCGATCGCGTTGCCGCCCTGCTGCATGACCTCGAGGGCGGCTGCGGTGGCGAGCGGCTGGCTGGTGGCGGCGACGTTGCGCGGGGCGTAGACCGTCGAGCGGCGCCCCATGTCCTGCTGGGATTGGATGGTCATGGGCACGAGGGCTGTGAAGGCGGCGGCGAGGAGGAGGCTGCGGGTCTGCATCGCATTGTGTCCTTGGCAGGTCCTGAGACTGGGGGTGCTGCCCCGGGAGAGCGGCCGGGGCGCATGGGCGTCGATCCAACGACGCTTCAAGTTAGGCATGGGGTGGGATCCGGGGCCAGCGGAGAGGATCGGGGGCGGCGGACTCGCCGCGCGACGACCTGCCGAAATGGCCGATTCCCGCCGATTTGGCTGCTTGCCTGCCGAAATGGCCGATCCCGCGGATCGACAAAGTCTGCCGAAATGGCCGATTCCCCGCCCCAATCTCCCCATCGGGCAACGCAATCTGCCAGAATGACCGCCCAATGATGGCATTCTGACGAAACGGCAGTACTATGAACCGTAACCGAGGGCAGGGCAGCCTCGTAGAGATTGGCAAGGTTCATGCAGTAGATGGTGTTTTTGCGGTCGCGCGGGCG
This sequence comes from Gemmatimonadota bacterium, assembly GCA_009838975.1. GTDB lineage: Bacteria > Gemmatimonadota > Gemmatimonadetes > Longimicrobiales > Gaopeijiaceae > Bin94. The sequence goes on from VXQO01000060.1 coordinate 51,259, forward strand.
CACCCTTTCGGGGTTTCCGGTGTAAGAGGGCGCTGGCGCCGCCGAAACCGGATCGGGCGATGAGGGGGAACGGGGCGGGCGCCGCATCCCCTCGACGTCATCAAGACAGCCTGCAGATACCGCCTTCGGGCGGTGAGAGGTCATAACACATGAGCCGACGGTTTTCTCTTCCCGTGCTGCCGCTCCGAGATACGGTGGTGTACCCGGGAGTCGCGGTACCCATCTCGGCGGGGCGGCCCGGGACGGTCGAGGCGGTCCAGGAAGCACTCGAGAGCGACCGGCGACTCTTCGCCGTTGCGCAGAACCAGAACCAGGACGAGCCCGACCCGCGGATTCTCTACGCGGTCGGCACGGTTGTACGGATCATTCAGACGCACAGGGTCAGGGGCGGAATCCAGCTGCTGGTGCAGGGCGAGGCGAGGGCGCGCGCGCTCCAGTACACCGACTACGGCGAATCGATGCTTCGGGCCACATTGGTCACGATCGAACGCCACGGACCGCCCGACAAGGACGACCCGGGCTTCAAGGCGCTCGACCAGGAACTCCGGGACCGGGCGGCCGAGCTGGGCACGCGGCGCGGCGTCTCGGCCGAGGCGCTGAACCAGCTCATACAGGGAGTCGACGAGCCGGGGGCCTTCGCCGACCTGGTCGCCTTCTACCTGGAGCTGGCGACCGAAGAGAAGCAGGAACTGCTCGAGACGCTCGGAGACGAGGACCGCATGAGGGCCGCCCTGGTGGCGGTCGAGCGCGAACTCGTGCGGATCGAGGCGCACGAGGACATCCAGGCGAAGGTGCAGGAGGAGCTGGGTGAACGCCAGCGCGAAATGCTGCTGCGCGAGCAGATGAAGCAGATCCGCAAGGAGCTGGGCGAGGAGGGAGAGCGCGAGGAGGCCGACGACCTGCGGGAACGGATCGAGGCGCTCGAGTTGAGCGAGACCGCGAGGAACGAGGTCGAGCGCGAGCTGCGGCGTCTCAACCGCACGGCACCGCAGTCGGCGGAGTACCAGGTCATCCGCACCTACCTGGATTGGATCACCGAGTTGCCCTGGAGCGAGCGCACCGACGACAAGCTCGATCTCCACCGTGCGGAGGAGATCCTGGAGGAGGACCACTACGGCCTCGAGGACGTGAAGGACCGGGTGCTCGAGTTCCTGGCCGTGCGGAAGCTCCAGCAGGAGCGTTTCGCGGAAGACGACGAGGACGAGGTCGCCGTCGTGGAGGACGACGATGGCACGGCCGAGGCGGTTCAGTCGGCCACCGAAGACGAGGCGCCTGCGGGCGACGACCCGGCGGATCCGGACGACCTGCTGCCCGCCGACGGCGGGAAGGGCCCGATCCTGCTCTTCGCGGGTCCGCCCGGGGTGGGCAAGACCAGCATCGCGCAGTCGATCGCGCGGTCGGTGGGACGGAAGTACGTGCGCATTTCGCTGGGGGGCGCGCGCGACGAGGCCGACATCCGCGGACACCGGCGCACCTACGTGGGCGCGATGCCGGGCAGGATCGTTCAGGGGATGAAGGAGGCGGGCACCAAGAACCCCGTCTTCCTGCTGGACGAGGTGGACAAGCTCGGTGTGTCCTTCCAGGGAGACCCCAGCGCCGCACTGCTGGAAGTGCTCGACCCGGCGCAGAACTCGACCTTCATCGACCACTACCTGGGCGTGCCCTTCGACCTGTCCGAGGTGCTCTTCATCGCGACGGCCAACTACGAGGACCGCATTCCGGCGCCGCTCCTGGACCGGATGGAGACGGTCGAGTTCCGCGGCTACACCGAAAAGGAAAAGCTGGAGATTGCGCGCAGGTACCTTCTGCCCCGCCAGCTGCGCGAGTCGGGACTGAGGGAAGACGAACTCGCGGTGCGTGACGACGCGATCCTCGGCGTGATCCAGAACTACACCCGCGAGGCGGGGGTGCGGCAGCTGGAGCGCGAGCTGGGCAAGCTGGGCCGCAAGGTGGCCCGCAAGATCGCGTCGGACGAGAGCGAGGGGATGGAGATCACCCGCGCGACCGCCAAGGATCTCCTCGGACGTCCCCGCGTGTTCCCCGAGCGGCGAGCCGCGGAGGACGCCGCCGGGGTGGCCACGGGAATGTTCTACACTCCCATGGGCGGGGATATCATGTTCGTGGAGGCCAGCGTGATGCCCGGCGAGGGCGGCCTGGTGCTCACCGGCCAGCTCGGCGACGTGATGAAGGAATCGGCGAGGGCGGCGCTTTCCTACGCGAAGAGCAACTACCGGACGCTGGGAATCGACGAGAAGGCGCTCGACAAGCGCGAGATCCACATCCACGTGCCCGCCGGCGCGGTGCCCAAGGACGGGCCCTCCGCCGGAATCACGATGGCGACCGCGCTGATCTCGGCCGTGTCGGGCAGGAAGGTGCGCGCGGATCTGGCGATGACGGGGGAACTGACGCTCACGGGCCGGGTGCTGCCGATCGGCGGCGTGAAGGAGAAGGTGCTGGGTGCAGTGCGCGCCGGCATCACCGAGATCATCCTGCCGCAGGAGAACGAGGCCCACCTGGAAGACCTGCCCGACGCGGTGCGGAATTCGCTGACGGTCCACCTCGTGGAGGATCTGCACAGGGTGGTGGAGCTGTCGATCCGCCGTCCCGCGAAGAAGGCGATCGCCGCCCGGGCGACCGTCAGGCCGGAGGAGGTCACGCCCATTCAGGCGTAGGGGGGCGCGCACGGACGAGGCCGGAAGGCGTGTGTCCCATCCGCGCATGCAAATGTCCCTGTGATTCCCTGCGGAACCACGCTGCGGCGCGGGTGGGCCCCTACCAACGAGTGGGCGCCCTACAGAATCGCGATCCGGCCTGCCGGCCCCGCGCTCGCTTTCCCGAAGACGGCCCCCTGCTCGCCGCGCGCCTCCAGCTCGCCCAGCAGCGCCGCAGTCCGCTCCGGCGGGCTCGCGATGATCAGGCCGCCCGAGGTCTGCGCGTCGGCGAGCAGGATGCGCGTGACGTCGGAGACCTCTCTCCCGTAGCTCACCGTTTCGGCGGCGTCGTCCTGGTTGCGGCGCGTGCCGCCCGGGACGTGGCCGGCCTCGACCAGCGCGGCCACTCCCTCCAGGATCGGTACGGCGGCCGCATCGATCCGCGCCGACACGCCCGAAGCGCGCAGCATGTTGCCGAGGTGGCCGATGAGCCCGTAGCCGGTCACGTCGGTGGCCGCGCCGGCGCTGGCGGCGAGCGCGGCTTCGGAAGCGCTGCGGTTCAGGTGGGCCATCATCTCGACAGCGGCGCTCAGCACGTCGGGGGGACACGCTCCCGCCTTGATCGCGGTGGCCACGATCCCGGACCCGAGCGGCTTGGTCAGCACCAGGTCGTCACCGGGCCGCGCCCGGTCGTTCGAGAGCATGGTCGCCGGATCGGTCTCCCCGACCGCCACCATCCCGTACTTTGGCTCGGCGTCGTCGATCGAGTGGCCGCCGAGCACCGCGATCCCCGCCTCGCGCGCCTTGTCCGCGCCGCCGCGCACGATCTCCTCCGCAAGCCCGTCACCCAGCAGCTTCCGGGGAAACGACAGCAGGTTGAGCGCGAAGAGCGGCCGCCCCCCCATCGCGTACACGTCCGAGAGGGCGTTCGCGGCTGCGATGCGGCCGAAGTCGTAGGGATCGTCTACGATCGGCGTGAAGAAGTCGAGCGTGACGACCAGGGCGCGTCCGTCGGCCAGACGGTACACGGCCGCGTCGTCCCTCGTGCTGGCGTCGACCAGCACACTGGGGTCGTCGGTGGGAAGCAGGTGACGCAGAACCTGCGCCAGCTCGGACTGGCCGAGCTTGCAGGCTCAGCCGGCGCCGTGCGACAGCGTGCTCAGCCTGATCCCGGGCTTCTGGTCGCGGGGTGTGGTGCTCATGCTCCGAATCTAATCGCATGCCGCGTATTCGGACGGGGTTTACATGGACGGAGACGGTGCCCATCCTCATGGCATGATGAAGGACGGATTCTGCCCATGAACGCGCCCGCCTGGTCTGCGCGGCAGGAGTTCGCCCGCGAGGTCGAACGTCCCGACGAGGACATCGATCTCGCACGGGTGGCGCTGCTGGTCGCACGGGAGGAATACGTCCAGCTCCCGGTGGACCGCTACCTGGTGCGGCTCGACATGCTCGCCGAGGAAGCGCGCGACCGACTCGGATCGGAGCATGCGCCGCCGGTCGTTCTGACCGAGACGCTCAGGAACCTATTCGGGGTCCGCAAGCTGCGCGGGAATCGCAACCATTACCACGACCCGCGCAATTCGTTTCTCAATGACGTACTGGATCGGGGCCTCGGGATTCCGCTCACCCTTGGAATCATCCTTCTCGAAACGGGATGGCGCCTGGATCTGCCGCTGGAGGGTGTCAACTTCCCGGGACATTTCCTGGTGCGCTACCGGGGCGAGGCGGTCGAGTTCCTGATCGATCCGTTCCATGGCGGGAAGGTCCGGCTGCGGTCCGAGGCGCAGAAGATTCTCGACCGCCAGCACGGCGGCGTGGTTCAGCTGGACGACCGGCACCTGAAGACCGCCACGAAGCAGGACATGATCGTGCGGCTTCTGCTCAACCTGAAGGGCATCTACCATCGCACGCGGGACCATGCCCGGGCGCTGGCCGCGGTGGAGCGGATTCTGATCGTCCGGCCGACCGCGCCGACGCAGATACGCGACCGCGGCTATCTGCTGGCACAACTGGGGCGCGCGCAGGAGGCGGTCACCCAGCTGGAGACGTATCTGACCTTCGCTCCGGCCGCCCGGGACGTGCAGCGCGTCGAGGCCCTGGTCCACGAGCTCAGGAACGGGAAGGCCGGCGGCAAGCGGTGACCGGAGGCAACCCGCAGTGACGTTGCAGCCAGGGCGCCACTACGGGGATCCCGCCGCGGAGTACCGGGCGGCGGTGGACGCGTGTGGGGTGGTCGTTCGCGCGGACCGGCGGCTGCTCCGCGTGCACGGGCGCGCGCCGGCACAGATGCTCGACGGGATCATGACGAGCCGGATCCCCGGGGCGCCCGTAGGCCAGCGCATGCAGGGCGACGCCGTCTACGGGACCATTCTTACCGCAAAGGGGCGCATGGTCACCGACGTGGTGACGTTCTGGCTGGGGGCTGGAGAGGAAGAGGGGTTGGGGTTGAGTGTCGCGGAGGTTGCGCACGAGGCCGTGCTCGCGCACTTCAGGCGGTTTCTCCCCCCGAGGCTTGCACGAGTCGAAGACCTCGGCGCGGGCGCCCGGCTGCTCACGTTGATCGGTCCTCGCGCGGGCGAGACGGTCGCGGCGGCGTTCGGCGCGGCGCCCGCGGACGGGTTTGCGCTGCTGGGTGATGGGCCCCTCGGCGACGGCGCGCTGGTGGCGCGTGGGGTGCGCCAGGTCGCGTCATGGGATGTCTGGGTCGGGGCGGACGCGGCGTCGGGCGTGTGGGATCGGCTTCGAGAGCACGGGGCGGTTCCGGTCGGTGCGGGCGTGTGGCACACGCTGCGGGTCGAGTCCGGCTTCCCTGAATTCGGCATCGACATGGACGACGGCACGATTCCCGTCGAGGCCGGGCTTGTCGATGTCGCTTTCGATCACGACAAGGGCTGCTACACCGGCCAGGAGGTGATCGTGCGGATCCGGCATCGCGGTCGCGTGAACTGGCACCTGCGGGCGCTCAGGTTCGGGGATGTCGCTGCGCGGCCCGGGGCGCAGCTGTTCGAGGCGGGCGGGACGAAGGTGCGAGGCCGCGTGACCTCGGTGGCGGACTCGCCCCGGTTCGGGCAGGTGATCGGCCTGGGGTATGTGCGGCGCGAGGTGGAACCGCCGGCCACGTTGCGGCTGGGGAGCGGGGAGGGGGCGAAAGTGGGGGTCGTCCCGCTGGTGCGTTGAGCGGCGGACCTACATTCCCCATACTGGCGGACAACAGGAGGCGGCCTTCCACAACGCGAACTTGACGCAGGGGCGCACGACGGTGCTGGGGTTGCGGTGGACATTACAGGAGGCAGTTCCGGTCGGCCCAAGCCGCGCCGACATTCGGACTGCGGGTCTTTCCGCTCGGCGCAGTGCGCCCAGCGCTGCCGAAGGCAGTATGAAGGGACCGGATCAAATGATCTCCAAACCAGGATTCGTCCGCACGGCGCCCCGTCTGGGGGCCGTGTTCGTCCTCGCCTCCGTATTCATCCTCACGACCGCGGCGTGCGCGCCGCCTGAACAGCCCCGCCATGAGCGCTCCTTGATCCAGGTGGGACGGAATGTGCTCGTCAGTGGCGATCATGCGGCTGCGGCGCATTCGGAGTACTTCGCCCATGCCGATCCCTCGGACTCGACCCGCATGGCGGTGTGTTCGATGATCGTCGACCCCACCCGAAGCCGGCTGTCGACGGGTATCTATGTGTCCCATGATGCGGGTGCGACCTGGGGCATGGCACTGAATGACACGATCTCGCGGTGGGGCACGACATGGGACCCCGCCTGCGCCTTCGGGCCGGGAGGTATGGCCTACTTCGCGTCGCTACCGGCCCGCGGGGACCCGAGGATCGCGTACGAGTCCCACGTCATCACCCACATCTTCCGCTCGACGGACGGTGGCCTCACGTGGAGCGAACCCGTGCTCGCACCGTTCGTGGACAACGCGGATCTCGTCGTCGACTGGACGGGCGGGCCGTATCACGGACACGTCTACGCCGTGGGCGTGCGGGTCGAGCAGGAGGAGGGCGAGCTTCCGCGGCGGCACGTGTCGCTCGTGGTCTCGGCCGACTCCGGCCGGACCTACGCAGGTCCCGTCAACATGCTCATCCCCAAGGACTGGTATCAGGGCCAGGTCGGTGCACCGGTCGTGCATCCGGATGGGCGGGTCCTGGTTCCCGTCGATGTCCGCCCCCCGTTTCAGCCCACGCCCCCCGCTCCTTCGCCGACC
>VXQO01000039.1 GCA_009838975.1 Gemmatimonadota bacterium
CCCCCTGACCGCTCCCATGGTGGTTCCGCAGAAATCACCAGGGACAAATCCATGCTCAAATGGGACACCAACACTCCGAACGCCCCCCCATTCCGGCTCCGCGGGGACGACCCGCGATACCGGCGGGCGCGAACGGCACAGGACGCAGAAGGCGCCCCAACGCGCTCTACATTCAGTCGCGAACCGGCCTGACCCGCAACCGCGGGAACCCCGCGCTCTCAAGCCTCTGGTTCAACCGGGGCAGGTCATCGTCGAGGATGCTCTCGAAGGTCTGCACGTGCCGGTCGAGTTCGGCCGACAGCTCGTCGAACACCGCCTGGTAGGCGTCGAGCGGCGTGCCGTCCCCCCGCTCCAGGTGGCTGCGCAGGCCGGTGAGGCGGTCGTTGAGCTTGATCGGGAACGCGATCTTGTCCTTCGGGCTCTGGTTGCGGAGCTGGTATAGCTCTCCGGCGACGGCCTCGATGCCCGCTGCGAAGTCGGACAATTCAACCCGCGCGGCGCCGTTGCCCATCCGGGCCAGGAGAGCATCGGCCTGGTCGAGCAGATGGCGTGCCGTCATGACGCTTGTGTTCGCCAGATGCTCCGCGTCGCGAATCGCGATGGCCAGATGGAACTGGCCGGCGAATGCGGCGGCGGGGATGTCGCCGAGCCTCGGGTCGGGGCGCACGTCGAAGGTCGCTGACCGGGTGATTTCGCCGACGGTGAGCCGCGCCCGGTAGCGGCCGGGCGGCGCCCAAGGCCCGATCGCGGGGTTGCCGCCTTCCAGCACGATTCCCGGGAAGGTTGCCGCGCCCGGATAGCGGAGGTTCCAGCGGGCGCGGTGCGTGCCGCCATCCACGTCGCGGTCGACCAGGGTGGTCACGAATTCCTGATCATCCGTCAGGATGTCGAGCCGCACGCGGCCCGGGTCGCCCACGCGGAAATCGATGACCGCCGGAACCGATCGTCGAACCGCGTCGGCGGGGCGAAAGAGGTGCGGGTCGGGGCTCGCGGCGTCCCCGCCGGCGACGTCCGCGTCGAGTTGCCGCAGCGTCTCGATGTCGTCCAGCACCCAGAAGGAGCGGCCGTGGGTGCTGATGACCAGGTCGCGCTCCTCGACCGAGATCCCGGTGACGGGCGTGTCCGGGAGCCCGAATGACAGGTCGCTCCAGCGCGCGCCGGCGTCGAGGGAGGCGAAGACGCCGCGCTCGGTACCCACGTACAGGAGCCCCTGACGCCTGGGGTCTTCGCGTATCGCACGCACAAAGGCGCCGTCGGGGAGGCCGGTGCTGATCCGGGTCCAGGCAGCACCGTAGTCGTCGGTCTTCCATACATACGGTGAACGGTCGTCCATCTCGTAGCGCATGCCGGCCACGTGCGCGGTTGCGGGACCGTGCGGCGAGACCTCGACCGTCATGACGCGGGTGTGCGGGGGCATGTCGGGAGGTGTGACGTCGTGCCAGCTGGCGCCGGTGTCGCGAGTCACGTGAACCAGGCCGTCGTCGGATCCGGTCCAGACCGTCGCCGGGTCGTGGGGAGAAGGCGTGATCGCGTAGAGGGTACCGTAGATCTCGGGGCCGTCCTGGTCGAAGACGATGGGTCCGCCGGAGTCGTCGAGGGTACCGGGTTCGGCACGCGTCAGGTCCGGGCTGATCTTCGCCCACGTCCTGCCCTCGTCGGTGGACCGCCAGAGGTGCTGGGAGCCCACGTAGAGCGCGTGGGGCGGCCGGGGCGCGACGGCGATCGGGTAGGTCCAGTTCCATCGCTCGGGCATGTCGCGCGCGGGCTCGCCCATGACGATGCGCGGCCATGGCTGGATGTCGGTAGCCAGGCCGGTCGCGCGGTCGTAGCGGGTCAGCGTGTTCGTCGCGCCCGCGTAGAAGATGTCGGGCCTGGCGGGGTGCTGGGCGATGTAGCCCATCTCGCCGCCGCCCACTGCGTACATCCACTCCGTGCTCGGGCTGCGGGGGTTGCGCAGGTGTCCGGGCTCGGATGACACGCACACCGTGGTGTTGTCCTGCTGTGCGCCGCACACGTGGTAGGGGAAGTCGGCGGTCGTCGCCAGGCGATATATCTGAGCCGTCGCATACCGCATGGAAGTCCAAGTCAGACCACCGTTTACCGTGACGGTGCCACCCCCGTCGTTGCCGTTGATCATGCGCAGGGGATTCGTGGGGTCGATCCACAGGTCGTGGTGATCGGCGTGGGTCTCGGGCACGCTTGCCAGGGTCCGTCCGCCGTCGGTCGAGCGCATGAGCCGGAAGTTGAGGATGTAGAGGGTGTTGCGGTCGACCGGGTCCGCTTCCAGCCGCTGGAAGTAGAAGGCGCGCTGCCAGATGTCGCGGTGTCCGTTTACGAACTCCCACGTGCCGCCGCCGTCGTCGGACCGGTAGAGCCCGCCCTGCTCGGCTTCGAGGTTGGCCCAGACGCGATTCGGGTCAGCACGGGATACGGTGATCGTGATCTTGCCGAGCACCCCGTCCGGGAGTCCCGGGTTGCGCGTGATCTCGGTCCAGCTGTTGCCGCCGTCGTCCGACTTGAAGACTCCCGACCCCTCGCCGCCGCTCCACAGGCGCCACGGCCGCCGGTACACCTGCCAGAGGGTGGCGTACAGGACGTCCGGATTGCCCGGGTCGATGACCAGGTCGACAGCCCCCGTGTGCTCGTCGCGGAAGAGGACACGCTCCCAGCTCCTGCCGCCGTCGGTGGTCCGGAAGACCCCACGCTCGGGGTTGGGCCCGAAGGGGTGGCCGAGCGCTGCCGCATACACGCGGTCGGGATCGGTGGGGTGGATGCGAACGCGTCCGATCGCGTGGGTGTCGGCGAGCCCCAGGTGCCGCCAGCTCTTTCCGGCGTCGTCCGAACGGTAGATTCCGTCGCCCTGGAGAACATTGGCGCGCAACTGCACCTCGCCCATCCCGATGTAGACGATGTCGGGGTCGGACGGGGCCATGGCGACCGCTCCGACCGAGGCGCTCCCGATCTTCCGGTCGGTTACCGGTGTCCAGGTGGTTCCGCCGTCGGTCGTCTTGAACAGCCCGCCGCCAGTGGCGCCGAAGTAGTACTCGAGCGGCCTCTCGGCGTGGCCCGCCACCGCGATCGAGCGGCCACCCCGGTCGGGCCCGATCGAGCGCCACTCCATGGGAGGAAGGAGGGAGACCAGATCCTGGGCCGCGAGGGGCAGCGGCATCGCTAGGAGTGTCGCCGCGGCCGCCAGGCAGAGCCGGACACCCGGTCTGCACATCACCGGGCCCGTTCGTAAAGCACAGCGTCCACGACCCGGGCGGCCGCGAGCCCGTACTCGTCGGCGACGGCCTCGAGCCGGTCGCCCGCGTCCAGGCGCGCGACCACCGTGGCCGTGGCGATGCGCGACCCGGCGATCGTCGGTCTGCCGAACGCGGTTTCGGGGTCGAGGACGATGGTTCGGTTGTCCGGTACCCCGCGGGGCGCGAAGGGGTAGAGTCTCGCGGGAAGTCCCTCGTCGTCCCGTTCGATGCGCTGCAGGGCCGCCGAGAGCATCTGTCGAATGGCAAGGCGGTCGGATCCGGAGAGTTCGTACAGTTTGCCCAGACCCTCGAGCACCATGTCCCTGCCGGACGCGTTCATCTCTGTGCGGAGCAGGAGGCGGTCGGTCCCGAGGGCTTTCTCGGCGTTCTCGATCGCGGTTCCCGTTGCGGCCATCCTTCCGGCGTCCTCCGAACGGAAGGCCCGCAGGACGTGCGCCTCGACAAGGTTGTTGAACGTGATCAGTCCGGTCCGGGCCGGCGCCCGGATCAGGGGCTTGCTGGGGGCCGCCCGCGATCTGCGGCTGAAGGACCGGCCGACGATCCAGTAGCGAAGCGTGCGCGGGGGGATGCCCAGGTGGCGCGCGGCAGCCGAGAAGGTGTACAGCGGGCTGTCGCGGTGGTCATCGGGATTGACTTGCGGGGTGGACATCGGCTCGTGGATCGCCCGGGTGTCGCTGATGGTGTGACAACGGGTCTGTAGCGTACGCGCGCGACGGCGCGCACTGCAACCGCCGCCCCTTCAACATCCGCCGGCCGAGGCGTAACTTCTGTCTCCTAAAAGGGTAGTTGACACAGAGCACCCCGCTACCGCGCGAAACAAATGCCCCGGAGTCCGAATCTCTTGAGAGTCCTGTCGATCCTTGTCACCGCCACGGCCGCTGCGGGTTGCGCCGGCCCCTCCGGACCCTATGCGACCGGGTTCGGCTACGGCCTGCCCTCACCGCCCGAGGCCACCTACCTGATCGGCGACACCGTGGTGGCCACGGCGAACCTGCCCGTCGGGGAGCTCGTCACGGCTGGCGGGTATTCACTGGAGCTGGACCTGACCTTCGCGCCCGACTCCGGCGGCGTGCGCGTGCGGGGGATCGCGCAGAGCTTCGACGGCAGCCTTGCGGCGCCCGGTGACGTCAACCTGACCACCGATCTCAGCTACCTGAGCGAGACCCTCGATTTCGTGACGAACCGGCACGGTGTCGCGAGCGTCGAGACGTTCCCGCAACTCACCGGGGCGCCCAGTCACGTATTCTTCCCGGCCAGACTCCCGCACGACCTCTTTCCCAGTCTGCCCGACAGCGTCGTGGATCCGGGAAGCACCTGGGTGGACACAGTGCGCTGGCACTCCGACGGGTGGGAGGTCGAGGGCGACTCCAGGGCCGTGTACACCTACACCCTTGTCGGAGACACCGTGGTCGACGGGCACAACCTGGTGCACATTGCCGTCGAGGGCGAGGTGAGGCTCTCGATCTTCACCGGGGGGCCCGGAAACCTGACGGTGCGCGCGGTGAAGGGTCCGGCTGCCGGTTTCGTCCAGTGGGATCCGCGGCGCGGCCTTGTGGCGTACCGCCAGTATGAAATGGACTTGACGGGCCACTGGGCCAGACCGCGCCGGGACCCGTTCCCGATGAGCGTCAGGCGCAAGGTGCGACTTCGGCTGATCAGGTGAGCGGGGTGCGCCCGGGCGATCGCTGCGCGCTCGCAGCCGACGCCCGGGCGACCCGCGGCTCAGGGGCTGTAGACGTAGACGACCGGCAGCTGGGCGATGTCGGTAACGCCCGTGTCCGTGTGGTGATAGATGTTCATCCGCCCCGTGCCGCAGTCGCCGAACGCGTCGCAGGACACCGTCCCGACCAGGCCGCGCATGGAAGTCGCGCCCACCTGCTGGCGCAGCGCCGCACGGTCGATGTGCAGCCTGTCGTCTTCCTCCACCGCAATGGCGTCGATCGCCGAGAGCAGGAGCGCGGTCGCGTCGTAGGAGTGCGCCCAGTAGGGCGATCCCGGGAAACCGCCGTACCGGTTGTCGAACGCCTGCAGAACCTGCTCTCCGCTGCGCCCCGTCACTTCGTTGACGTTCGCGCCAAAGCCCGCTTCCGGTCCGGCGAAGTACATTCCCTCCGATTGCGGCGTTTCCAGGAATGCCGAGACCAGCAGCGCGGCGGCCGAGATCAGCGTCGTCCCTTCCAGCCCGTCGAAGGCCCGGGCCTGCGCGGCGAAGGCCGATCCCTCGGTGATGAACAGCGGGAAGAAGATGGCGTCCGGGCCAGCCGCCGCGAACTCCGCGAGAACGGCCGTCATATCGGTTTCGCCCTTTGCGATTGCGGCCTCTACCGGCACTTCGCCCCCGAGTTCTCCGAATGCGTCGGCAAACGCCGCGACAAGGGCGGTGGTATACGCGTCGCCGTCGTGAAGGGTGGCCACGCTCCGCAGCTCCAGCTCGTTGTACACGAAGTCCGACAGCGCGCGAGCCTGGTGGAGGTCGTTGGACGACACGCGAAAGTAGCCGGGGTGATAGTCGGGATTCGCGTTGCCGGCCAGATCAGAGGTCAGGCGCGGCGACGTATTGCTCGGCGAGATCATGACCATTCCCGCCTCGCTGACGATGGGCGACGCCGCCACGGCAGCGGCCGAACAGTTCGTTCCGACGATGCCGACCACATTCGCATCCCCACTGATTCCAAGCGCGCCCGCGCGACCGCCTTCCGGCGAACAGCTCGTGTCGACCGGATTACCCAGCTCGATCTGGCGCCCGCGTACGGTTCCCATGTCCTCGACGGCGAACTCCGCTCCGCGCCTGGCCACGGCCCCGAGCGTCGGCGCGACCCTGATCGAGAGCAGCGTGCGGATCTGCACCGCCTCGCCCGGCTCCACCGTGACTGCACCCAGCGGCCCGGGCTGGAACGGCACGACCGGGGGCGGCGGGGGCGGAAACCCCATGGCCGACCTCGCCAGGCGCTACGTCGG
>VXQO01000152.1 GCA_009838975.1 Gemmatimonadota bacterium
CCCGCCGCCCCCGCCCGCGAACCGGGCACCCACGGCGGTCGGCTCGCTCGGGGCGCTCACGATCGAGGTCGGCGCCGAGGTCACCGTTAACGTCGCTTCCAACTTCAGCGACCCCGACGGCGACGCGCTCACTTATGCGGCATCGACTTCGGACGCGGCTGTTGCCACGGCTTCCGTGTCGGGCGCCACCGTCGCGGTGACGGGTGTGGGAGCCGGCAGCGCCACCATCACGGTGACGGCGCGCGACCCCGGCGGTCTGAGCGCAACGCAGACGATGGGCGTCACGGTCGAGGCCACCAATCAGCCGCCGACCGTGGTGGGAGGCATCGACGACCGGACGGCCACCGTCGGAGACACCATCACCGCGGACGTCGCCGAGTTCTTCGAAGATCCCGAAGGCGACGAGCTGACCTTTGCCGCCGCCAGCTCCGACACCACCGTGGCGACCGCCGCGCTCGACGGATCCAGCTTGACGGTCGCCGCCGTCGGCGAGGGCACCGCGACCGTGAACGTCACGGCCACCGACGAGGCCGACAACACCGGCACGGTCGAATTCACCCTGACCGTCGAGGCGCCCAACCGCGCACCCGAGATCACGGACACGATTCCTGCGCAGACGCTCATGGTGGGAGACACGGTCAGGTTGGACCCGTCCGACCATTTCAGCGATCCCGACGGCGACGACCTGGTCTTCGAGGCCGTGAGTTCGAACACCGGCTTCGTGACGGCGCTGATCGACGCAGACGGCATGGTCGAGATCGGCGCGCAGGCCGCGGGCAGCACGGTCGTGACGGTCACGGCCTCCGACCCCGAGGGTCTCCAGGCGGCGCAACAGGTCGACGTGACGGTCACAGCGCCACCGCCCGCGGTCGCGGACACGATCCCGACCCACGACATGATCGTCGACAGCATGGTGCCGCTCGACTTGTCGCCGTACTTCGAAGGCGGCGACCTGACCTACACGGTCACGAGTTCGGACGAGATGGTGGCCGTGGCGACGGTGGACGGCAGTACCGTGACCACGACGGGCACGGGCGCGATGGAGGACACCGTCAGCTCGGCGTACCTGACGGTGACGGCCACGAACTCGGGCGGTGAGTCGGTCACGCAGGACTCGATCATGGTGCGCGTGCACCAGGAGGAGTACGACTCGCTGCCTGGGCTGTCGGTCGACGAGGAAGGCGTTCTCACGGCGGAGCTCGGCGGCGGCGCCACCTTTACGCTGGCTTTATGCATCCAACTCAACAACTTTCCGGTCGGCGGCGATGTTGGGACTTTCACCCTCTACTGGTCGGAGTGGCAGCGCGCCGTCGGCGGCGGTTGGGTCACCGTCCAGGATAACAACACGGCGCACCTGAATCGGCAGCCGACGAATCCGGCAGGCTCGATCTGCCCCATCAACATCGAGGACGAGAAGTTCCCGCCCGGCATCTACCGCCTGGCCGGCCATGCGAAGCTCGGAGACGACCCCCCCAGCTTCTACAAGACGCCCACCTTCGAGAAGAAGCCGCCGGAGAGTTGAGCCGACCCACACCGTGACCGCCCCCCGCCCCACCCCACCGCCTTGACGGCACGCAAGCGGCGCTTCGCGGTTCCGCACCCGCTCGTCCTCCTCACGGCCTGCGTGATCCTCGCGGCGGTGGGGAGCCACCTCCTGCCGGCGGGCGAGTACGAGCGGCGTGACGACGAGGCGACGGGGCGTAGCGTGGTGGTGGCGGGCACCTACCACGAGGTCGAGCCGAGCCCGGTCAGCTTCTTCGAGGCGATCGTGGCGCTGCCGCGCGGGATGGCCGACGCGGCCGAGGTGATCTTCCTGGTTTTTCTCATCGGCGGCGCGTTCACGGTAGTTGACGAGACGGGGGCGCTGAAGCGAGGGGTCACCTCGCTGATACGGTCGCTGCGCGGCCGGGATCTCCTCGTGATCCCGGTGGTGTCGCTGTTCTTCGCGACCGGGGGAGTCGTCGAGAACATGCAGGAAGAGATCATTCCGCTGATCCCCGTTCTGCTGATCCTCACCCGCAGGCTCGGCTTTACTCCGATGGTGGCGGTCGCGATGAGTGCGGGGGCCGCGTTCGTCGGGTCGGCCTTCAGTCCCATCAATCCATTCCAGGTGTCGATCGCCCAGCGTCTGGCGGAACTGCCGCTGATGTCGGGGGCGGGGTTCCGGATCGTGTTCCTGGTGATTGCGCTGGCGTTCTGGATCGCCATGACCATGCGCTATGCGCAGCGCACGCGGGGGTCGGGCAGGCGTGCGGACGACGGTGCGGCTGGAGTCGACGGCGGCTCAGGGGGCGGGCACGGTCCCGGCGGCGAAGGCGTGCGGGCGTCGGATCTGGGCATCTTCGCGCTCGTGCTCGCGACCTTCGGGATGGTCGTCGTGGGGATGATGCTGTGGCACTGGGGGTTCAACGAACTGTCGGCCGCGTTTTTCATCATGGGCGTGATCGTGGGCCTGCTGTCCGGGATGAAGGTCGGCGGCACGGCCGAGGCGTATGTGCGCGGCTTCCGCTCGATGGCGTACGCGGGGCTGCTGATCGGGTTCGCGCGCGCGATCTACGTGGTGCTGCAGGACGGACGCATCGTCGACACCATCGTGCACGCCATGTTCACGCCGCTGGAGGGGCTGCCCGTGCTGGCGTCGAGCTTCGGGATGGTGGCGGCCCACACCGCCATCCACGTGCCGGTGCCGAGCGTCAGCGGGCAGGCCGTGCTGACCATGCCGCTCCTGGTGCCGCTCTCGGACCTGCTGGGCATGTCGCGCCAGGTCACCGTGCTCGCCTACCAGTATGGCGCGGGACTCTGCGAGCTGTTGACGCCCACCAATGGCGCCCTGATGGCCATTCTGGCGTCGGCCGGCGTCCGCTACGAGGACTGGATCCGGCACGTGATCCCGCTGTACCTGGGGCTGGTGGCGCTGGGGCTGGTCGCGATCGCTGTGGCGCTGGGGGTGGGGCTGCAGTAGTCGATACTGAACAAGTTCGTTTAGCATCTCTTTGTGGCACAGGAAAGCGGCTGCCGAGGCCGTGCTCCGGCCCCGGCAGCCGCTGAACGTGATCCGCGGCCTGCCTGCTGCCTACCGGCTCGAACTCCCGCTTCCGCCTGCGGCCTGCTCGTCCACGAACACGCGTGCCTCGTCGAGCCCGGCGATCCCGCTACGGCCCTCCCAGAGCGCGGCCACCTTCTGGTAGTTCTCGAGCGCGACCATGGTGTTGCCCAGCGCGGCGTTCGCCCGGGCGAGCCCGAGCAGAGAGCGCGGCCGGCCGGCCATGCGCTGCAGCGAGGTCTCGAACATCTCGGCCGCTTCTTCCGGGCGGTCCAGATCGAGGAGCAGCTCGCCGTAGAGCTCGTGGACCGGCTTGACCGGGTTGGCGGAGCCGCGCGGCGGCGACATGGCCTCGACGGTCTCGACGGCCTTGTCCATGAAGTCGGTGGCCATGCCGGGGTGGTCCATGCCATGGTGCAGCAGCGCGCTGACCTGCATGTGCATGACGTGGTCGTAGCCCCTGCCTTCGGAATTCTCACCGAGCGCCTTCTCGGCGGCCGCGAGCGTCTCCTGATCGCCGGTGCGCGCCGCGCTGAGGCCGATGGCGAGCAACTCGACGGAGCGCATGTCGTCGGTCACGGGCCGCACGTCCCACTCCTCGGTCTCGACGGTGTAGCGCGACTTCAGGAGCGGCACGGCACCCTGGGCCCGCGCCGTTCCGGCCGCGCCTCGCGCTCCGCCGACCTCGAAGCCCTCGTGTTCGACCATGGCCTCGATCCGCTCGATCCACACGCGTGCCTTCTCGTAGTCGCCGCGCTGCAGGTCGCCGTACTGTCCCCAGTCCAGCGAGTGCACCGCGTCGCCGAGCGCGTCGCCGGGCTCCCAGAGCTCGACCGCGACATCGTAGGCGGACTGGTTGTGGCCGCTCACCAGATCCCACATGCCGTGCTGGATGAAGATGTGCGTGGGCATGTGCCGCGCGTGCGACACCGCGGGGGCGATGTCGGCGAAGGCGTAGGCCGCTTCCAGGGCCAGCGGCGCGTTGATCGGATGGTCGAAGGAGTGGATCGTGTAGTGGGCCGCGCCGGGATGCACCGGGTTGTCGGCCAACAGCTTGAGCGCGATCGTGCCGGCGCGGATGTTGTATCGCTCGGTCACGTTGCCGTTCAGTCGGTTGACGCCCAGCAGCGACAGTGCGTAGAAGGCCGCGATCTCCGGATCGTCGGGATACATCTCGTGCAGGTCGCCCATCGCTTCCATGTATTCGAAGCGGCGCTGGGTGTGGTCGCCGTCGCCCCACAGGATCTCGACGGCCCGCATGAGCCCCTTCTCGCGCTCGGTCGGCGCCTTGGCGATCCGCTCCTCCGCGGTAGGCGCAAGTCGCTCGAGCGCCTTCCTCGGCTCGGTCGGGTCCATGTTCGTGACCAGAGGATGGTTGTAGGCGAGGGACTCGCCCCAGTACGCAAGCGCGAAGTCGGGGTCGATCGCCTGGGCGGCGTGGAACTGCTCGCGCGCCTGCTTCCAGCCGAAGCTGTGCAGGATCGCGACGCCGCGCAGGAAGTGGCTCTGCGCCTCACCAGTCGCCGAGGTCGGGAAGGTGATGACCCCGACCTCGTCGAACTGCGCGTGGGCCGCGGGCGGTGCGGCGAAGGCAGCCAGGACAAGGGCGGCTGCGGCCGCCGTGGTCGCTACGGTCGTGCTGATTCTCTTCATTGCGATCTTCCTCATGCTTCGGCCACCGCGGCGGCCATGTTGTTCAAGGCCCTCTCTACAATAGCACGCGGAGAGGCCAGGTTCATGCGCATGTATCCGCCTCCACCCGCGCCGTAGCTCGAACCCGGGTTGAGGAACACGCCGGCGCGCTCGGCGAACCACCGCTGCACGACCTGCTCGGGCGTCCTGGTGTCGGTGCCCTCGGCGCTCTCGCGTTCGGCCATCTCGACGGCCCCGATGCGGTCCGCGAACTCGGCCACGTTCAGCCAGGCGAGGTAGGTGCCCTGCCCCTTGCGATGCGTGATCCCGGGGAGGTTGTCGCGGACGAACGACGCGGCTAAGTCGTGGTTGGCGTCGAGGTAGGACAGCAGGTCGTCGAGCCAGGGTTGGCCTTCCTTCAGCGCGGCACGGCTGGCAACCATGCCCAGCGTGCTAAGGTCGGCGCGCGTGTTGAGCCTGGTGCGCGCGAGCAGGTCGGGGTTTGTGCTGTGGTACCACGCGACCTTCATCGCGGCCAGGCTGAAGGACTTGCTCGCGGACTTGAAGGTGAGGCTGTTGTCGACGAGTTCCCCGTCGAGGCTGGCGAAGGGCGTGTAGGTGTTGCCGGCGGTGACGAAGTCGCAGTGGATCTCGTCGGCCAGCACGATCACGCGGTGCCTCAGGCAGATCTCGCCCATCCGGGTCAGGTCCTCGGCGGACCAGCAGTTCCCGGTGGGATTCTGCGGGTTGCAGAGGATGAAGGTGTTGCAGCGGCGCGCGCGGCGTTCGAAGTCGTCCCAGTCGATCGAGTAGCGACCGTCGGCGTCGACGAGCATGGGGCTGTCGTCGGCGACGGTGCGGCTGAAGCGGATGTCGGTGTAGAAGCCGGAGTAGGTGGGGGTCTGCAGGAGGACGCGAGTCCCGGGAGGAGAGAAGGTGTGCAGCGCCGCGATGATACCCGGGTGAACCCCGGTGGTGAAGACGATCGTGGAGGGATCGATGTCCAGCCCGTAGCGGCGGTGGTTCCACTCGGCCACTGCCTGGGCGTAAGAATCGGGGCGGTGCATATAGCCCCAATTCTCGTGGGTACATCGCTCCGCCAGCGCGCGCGTCACGCAGGGGGCGGCGCGGAAGTCCATGTCGGCGACGCCCATGCCGGCGACGATGCCGTCGCCGTACTGGTTGACGGCGCGGTCCCAGCGGACGCTGTCGGTGCCCTTGCGCTCGTAGACCTCGTCAAAGTCGTAGTCGTCGAGGGCGGGTG
>VXQO01000129.1 GCA_009838975.1 Gemmatimonadota bacterium
GCCCACCCCCCCCCAACTCCGCCGCGAAGCCGCCCGCCTCCTCGACCCCGACCGGCCCGGCGACCACAACGAGGCCATGATGGAGCTGGGCGCCACGATCTGCACGCCACGGGCGCCCCGCTGCGGTGAATGCCCCGTGGCTGCCTGGTGCGCCGCGCTGGCTATGGGCACCGTCGCGGAGCGCCCCGGCCGCCGGCCTCGCCGCCGCCCCGTCCCGCGCGTGGACTACGCGACGCTGGTTGCCATCGACCCCGCGGGTCGAATCCTGCTTGCCAAACGGCCCGACGAAGGGCTGCTCGCGGGCATGTGGGAGTTCCCGTCCGGGGAGGTGTGCGATTCCGACCCGGATACCGTCGCCAGGTCGGCTCTGCGACAGCTCGCCATCTTTGGGGCAAGCGGTCGTCGGGCGGAGTTCCTCGCTTCCGTTCGGCATACCTTCACACACCTCCGGGCAACCTACCACCCCGTAGTGGTTCGCCTCGATCGAGGACGGTCCCCGATTCCGGAGCGCGAAGCCGCGGGGCACCGGAAACAACCCGAGCACGCCTGGATCCGGCCTGCCGAAACCGCCGGCTACGCACTGCCCGTCGCCCAGCAGAAGATCGCCCGACTGGTGGAGGCATGGATGAGGAAGTCTGGCGATCAGTAGCCGCGCGATGGTCCCGCAGAAACGACCAGGGACACGGGCATGCTCGGATGGGACACCGAGTGGGGCTTGACATGTAATGTTGACATTACAAATAGTCAGGTTCGCATTACATAATCTGGCAGCGGTCCATGGTCGACGACCTGTTGTCCTACGTCCTTCCCGAGTTCGAAGAGGGACGCCAGGAAGGGCGCCAGGAGGGGCGCCGGGCGCTCTTGCGCCAATTGGCGCTGCAGG
The DNA here is from genome assembly GCA_009838975.1 of Gemmatimonadota bacterium. Taxonomy (GTDB): domain Bacteria; phylum Gemmatimonadota; class Gemmatimonadetes; order Longimicrobiales; family Gaopeijiaceae; genus Bin94. Next base: position 884 of record VXQO01000129.1, read on the forward strand.
AGTTCGGACCGAAGGGCCTTGCCGAACTCTCGCCCGTGCTCGACCAGCCATCGGACCCCGACCGGGACGGGGCGCTTGCCCGTGCGATCATCGAATGCGAGACGGTCGCGGAGCTGGTTGCCCGCTCGAGGAAGCTGTAGTTCGTCTCCCTAGACCCCGGCCCGCCGGTACCCGCCCCCGCGCGTCCGGCTGATCTTCTGGTCGGACACGAGCCCTTCGAGGATCAGCTCGCAGGCCGCGGCCCTCAGCCCGTCGGAGGCATCCTCCGGCGCCAGCCCCAACAGATCCGCCAGCTCGAGCAGCCCGGGGACCTGGCCGAAACCGGTCACGCACGCCGAGGCCGCCGCGTCTTCGGACACCTGCATGACGCCGCCGTTGTCGAAGTACTCGACGATCGCGTCGACATCGGCGCCGCCGGCGTAGTCGTCGTAGGTCATGCCGGCCGCCGCCGAGACCAGTTCGCGGGCAATGCGCCCGGCACCGTGGAGTTCGCCCTCGTACTCCAGTTCCATCTTGCCCGTGACCGCGGGGAGGGAGGCGTAGATGTCGCCGATGCGAGGGACCACGTCGCCCTCATCCTGACGAATCGCACGCTGTTCGGCACTGGAGACGAGCGTTTCGAGGACCGCGATGGGCATTCGCTGGCTCACGCCGCTGCGCTGGTCCACGCGCGATTCCATGCGCGCCAGGAACGCCATCCGCTCGACGACTTCGCGCACGAACGTCGGGATCTGCAGGGGACGTCCGTTGCGCACGAGCCACGCCTCCTGCTCGGTGATTGCCATCCCCGTCTCGACGTCCTTCGGGTAGTGCGTGCGCACTTCCGCGGCGATGCGGTCCTTCAGCGGAGTGATGATCTTGCCGCGCGCCGTGTAGTCCTCGGGGTTGGCGGTGAACGCGATCAGCAGGTCGAGGCGCAGGCGGATCGGATAGCCCTTGATCTGGACATCGCCCTCTTCGAGGATGTTGAACATTCCCACCTGGATGCGCGGCGACAGGTCCGGCAGCTCGTTCATCGCGAAGATGCCGCGGTTCGCGCGGGGCAGCATGCCGTAGTGGATGGTCAGCTCGTCCGAGAGGATGTATCCGCCGCGGGCCGCCTTGATCGGGTCGAGGTCGCCGATGATGTCGGCGATCGTCACGTCCGGTGTGGCCAGTTTCTCGAGATAGCGCTGCTCGCGGGCCAGCCACTCGATCGGGGTATCGTCGCCGTGCTCCGCGATCGCCTGGCGCCCGTACTTCGAGATCGGCGCGAGGGGGTCGTCGTTCACTTCGCTGCCGGCGATCACGGGCATTCGAGCATCGAGCAGTCCCGTGAGCTGTCGCAGAATGCGGGATTTCGCCTGCCCGCGCAGGCCGAGGAGAATGAAGTCGTGCCGTGCCAGAATCGCGTTGACGAGCTGGGGAACCACCGAATCCTCGTAGCCGCGGATCCCGGGAAAGAGCTTGTCGCCGGACTCGAGCCTGCCGATCAGGTTCTCGCGCAACTCGTCCTTGACCGGACGCGAGCGGTATCCGGACGCCTTGAGGGCGCCGAGGGTGGTGGGTGTCGATCGACTCATGGGGGTAAGTTAACCACGGCATGAAGGCGCGCGACCCCGCGCCGCGAAAAAACAGGAGCGCACGTGTCCGAACCGACCCGCAAACTCATCCATCCACACCGGCACCAGCCCCCGCTTCCGGCCGACAGCCTGATCATCCGCGAGCCGCCGGGCCCCGAGGCCGAGCCCTTCGACGTGCTGTTCGTGGGCGCGGGACCCGCGGGATTGACGGGTGCGATCGAGCTGTCGCGCCTTGTCGCGGAGGGCAACGAAGCCGGCGACGGCGTCGGCGAAATCATGATCGGCGTGCTCGAAAAGGCGGAATCACTCGGCGATCACAACCTCTCCGGCGCGGTCGTCAACCCCCGTGTGTTCGGGGAGTTGTTTTCCGGTATATCATGGTCTGACTTACCGTTACGGCGAGGCGTCGAACGCGAGGCGGTGTATTTCCTCACGGAGCGAGGTCATGTTCGAATTCCCGCGCCGCCGACCATGCGGAACCATGGCAACTACATCGCGTCGATCTGCGAGGTGGTGCGGTGGCTGGGTGAGCGCGCCGAAGAGGCCGGCGTCATGGTGCTGCCGGGATTCCCGGCCGATGGCCTCCTCGTGGACGGCGACGGTGTGATCGGCGTGAGGACGGCGCCCCGCGGCCTCGACCGCGACGGGCGGCCGGGCGGCGCGTCCTACATGCCGCCGATGGACCTCACCGCGCGCGTGACCGTGCTCTCCGAGGGGACGAGGGGTGCCCTCTCCCAGGCCTGGCTCGACTGGCAGTGCGTGGGTTCCACCAATCCGCAGATCTATTCGCTGGGGGTCAAGGAGCTGTGGGAGGTGCCGCGGCGGCTCGACCGGATCATCCACACGATGGGGTGGCCGCTGATGAAGGACGGGTTCGGGGGCTCGTTCGCGTATCCGCTCGCCGACGACCTGGTGGCGCTGGGGCTCGTCGTCAGTCTCGACTATGCAAACGCCCGGCTCGATGTGCATGGGCTGCTGCAGCGCATGAAACATCACCCGCTCTTCCGGGGCATCCTCGATGGCGGCGAGATGGTGGAGTGGGGCGCCAAGACGATTCCCGAAGGCGGGTACCTGTCGCTGCCCGAGCGTCGGCACGGGAGCGGCATCTGCATCGTGGGCGACGCGGCGGGATACGTCGACGTCGCTTCGCTCAAGGGAATCCACTACGCGATGCACTCGGGCGTCCTCGCGGCGCGCTCGATCTACGCCGCACTCAAGGCCGACGACACCACCGAGGCCGGACTGGCGTCGTACACGCAAGCGGTCGATCGGTCCTTCATCGCGAGCGACCTCAGGCGCAACCGCAACATGCGGCTGGCCTTCAAGAGCGGCTTCTTTTCGGGCGGCGCGAAAGCCAGCCTCGCGACGGTCACCGGAGGGCGGCTGCCCAGGGGTGGCCTATCCGCCGCGGCCGATGCCGAAGAGGAGAAGGTCCTCGGCCCCGCGGAGGACGCGAAAGGGCCGCTGACGGTCTCCAAGGTGGACGCCGTCTTCAAGAGCGGGAATCAGACCCGCGACGATATCCCCTCGCACCTTGCCGTGGGAGACGACATCCCCGCCGAAGTCGCCGAGATGTACGTGCATCTGTGTCCCGCGGGGGTCTACGAGCGCGACGGCGACCGGCTGCGCGTCAACGCGCCCAACTGCGTGGACTGCAAGGCGACCGATGTGCTGGGCCCGCGGTGGTCGCCGCGGGAGGGTGGCAGCGGGCCCCGGTATCGGCGAATGTAGAGGCCGCAGATTTCAGCCCGGGAGACGAATCGATGAGTGAAGCACGCGAAGCGGGATCGCCGGACTCCGGCGGTCCGGCCGGAAACGTGGCGGAAGTGCCGCCGGCAGGCCCCCTGTGCCTGACCGGACGAATCCAGGTCGAGGTGGACGGCGAGATCGTGGCCGACACGGACGATGTCGCGCTTTGCCGCTGCGGCCATTCGAACAACAAGCCCTTCTGTGACGGATCGCACAACAGGGTCGGGTTTTCGGATCAGGGCGTGATCCTGGGCGGCCGGTTGGTTCCGGGCCGCGACGAGCCCGCCGAGGACGATCCGGTCGTGATCGTGTGCGCGACCGACGGCCCGCTGCTGGTGCGGGGGCCGCTCACCGTGGTCGCGTCGGACGGCGAGACCAGGCAGGGCACGAAGGGCGCGCTCTGCCGGTGCGGCGCATCGTCGACCAAGCCGTTCTGCGACGGGACGCACCGGGAAACCGGGTTTGTTTCAGGGTGAGGCCAACCACCGCACGAGGGGGAGAGACGAGGACAAGAATGAACAGGAGAACCCCACCCGCGACCGCAGTGACCGTGTTCGCAGCCCTGGCTGCTGCCGCCACCGCATGTGCGGGACCCGGCAGCCCGGCGCCGGCAGGCATGCTGGCGTACGGCGTGCCCTCACCGCCGACCGCCGTCTACGACATTTCGGACACCGTGGCGATCAGCGTGAGCTCGCCCGTGGGCAACATGGAGATCGCCGGCCGCTCCGCACTGACGCTCGCCATGGCCTTTGAAGGCGCACCGGGCGGCGTACAGTTGACGGGCACCGTAACGAGCTTCGAAGCATCCATGGATGACCCGATGCAGGGAACGATTTCCGCGGGGCTCGACCAGGTGAGCGGAGCCCTCGAGCTGGTCCTGGGCCGCCTCGGTGACGTGGAGGTAGCCTCGGTGCCCGAACTTTCGGGGCCGGCCGCCCAGCTGTCTCCCTTTCCCGCGATCGCCAACGAGTTCTTCCCCCGCTTTACGGACGAAGTCGTCGAGCCGGGCGGCACCTGGGTCGACACCGTGACGTGGACTACCGACACCGGCGACATCGCAACGACCTCCACCACGGCCTACACCTACACGCTCGTGGGCGACACCGTGGTGGACGGACGGACGTTGCTGTACATCGGGGTGGCGGGCGAGGTCGAGAGCGAGGCCACGATAGAGACCGGCCCGGTGTCGATGAACCAGACGATGAACGGCACGTCAACGGGTTTCATGCTGTGGGACAGGGAGCGCGGCCTGCTCGCGCATGCCGAGACCCAACGGAACCTGGAGGGAACCACCAGCGTGCCGGGCATCGGATCGTTCGACATGACCCTGACCGGACCTTCACGGGTCCGCCTGCACAACTAGAGACGCGGCGCGGCATTCGCTGCCGCCTGACGACAAGCGGCACAGGCCGCAAACGACCGACATGAACACGACCAAAGCCATTCGCATCCACGAACTCGGCGGCCCCGAGGTCCTCCGCCGGGAAGAAGTCAACCTGCCGACGCCCGGGCCGGGCGAAGTGCTCGTCCGGCACGAAGCCGTGGGGCTGAACTTCATCGACACCTATCACCGCAGCGGGCTCTACCCGGTTCCGTCGCTCCCGGCCGTGATCGGGATGGAGGCCGCGGGGGTGGTGGAGGCGGTCGGGGCG
>VXQO01000052.1 GCA_009838975.1 Gemmatimonadota bacterium
CGCGCCCGCGCGCGAGGTTCACCACTCCGGCGGCGTCAGACCCTCCAGCGCGGGGCGGGGGCCGGGAGGGTGGGCCGCTCGCATCCCGGCCGACCCATCAGCCCGCCGGTCAGCGCCTTGCCCAGCTCGACGCCGGGCTGGTCCATCGGGTCGACTCCGTAGAGTGCCCCCGCGTAGACGACGGCGATCTGGAAGAGCATGAAGAGGCCGCCGACCGAGCGGGCATCGATGCGATCCAGCGCGACGGCCATGTTCGGACGGCCCGCGCGCCTCAGGGCCTCGGCTGTGGCGATGCGCTCGCAGTCCAGCACCTCGAAGAGGGTGCACCCGCCCAGGTGGGAGACCTGCGGAGCTTCCTCGTTCATGCGTGGGATCGGCAGGTCCACGTCGGTGGACCCGCGGGCGATGAAGACGACGACCTTGTCGCGGGGCCCCTCCATGAACAGCTGCAGCAGCGAATGCTGGTCCACGGCACCGAACGCCGGAAGCGGGGTGGGGCCCGATCCGGCCGCGGTCCCGTCCAGCCGAACCGCCTTGCCCAGCGATTCCGCCCACAGCTGTTGCACCCAATAGGCAAGCCCCTTCAGCCGGTCCGCGTACGGCATGAAGACCTGTACGGCGGCGCCCAACTCGGTGTCGGCGATGTGGAGGAGGGTGGCGAGGATTCCGGCCGGGTTCTTCAGGAGCTCGGGGCTGGCGCACCGTTCGACCATCCCGGCGGCGCCCTCGAGAACGGCCGCCGTATCGATTCCCGCCAGCGCCGACGGGAACAGGCCCACGGGCGAGAGCACCGAGAAGCGCCCACCCACGTTCGCGGGCACGGGGAGCGAACGCAGGTCGTGCTCGTCGGCGAGCCGCCGCAGGAACCCGCGGTTGCGGCCGGTCGTTACGACCACGTGGTCCCGCATGCGAGAGCGTCCGTCCCGGGCCCCGCCGCGCCGTTCGAGCGCTGAGAGCCGTTGCCGGATCACCAGGAACTGGGCCAGGGTCTCGGCCGTCGAGCCCGACTTGCTGACGACGTTGAAGAGCGTGCGCGAGAGGTCGATGCGGCCGAGGAGCCCCGCGGTCGTGTCGGGGTCGGGGTTGTCGAGGATGTACAGGCGGGGGTGGCCGCCCCGCGCCGCCGCGCCGAGTTCGTTCCAGCCGGGCGGCAGGAGAGCGTCGCGCATTGCCGCGGCGCCCAGCGCCGAGCCGCCGATCCCGACGACCACCACGTTGTCGAACCGCCCGCGCAGCTCCGCCGCCGTTTCGAGCGTGCGCGCCGCGAGGGCACGGTTGTCCGGGAGATCGAGGAACCCGAGCACGCCCCGCCCGCGCCTGGAGCGCACCACGCCCGAGGCTTCGTGGAATCCCCGGGCGAGGTCGCCCTCCTTCGCCGCCGCGCCCGGCCCCGCCGCCCCAACGGGCCCGAACCGCGCCGGGTCGATGCCGCCGCCCTCCAGCACCCCGGCGACCATGTTGTCGAAGCGGACCGAGATGGGGTACGGCCGCGGAAGCACGGGCCGACTCACCCGATCTCCACGCTCAGGCCGTCGTAGGCAGGCGCGATGCCCGACGGCAGGGCGGCCGCCAGCTCGCGGTAGCCCACCTTGTGCGTGAGGTGGGTCAGGAAGGTGCGCCGGGCGCCGATTCCGCGCGCCGCCTCGATCGCCTCGTCGATGTTGAAGTGCGTCGGGTGGGGAGAGCCCCACCAGAGCGCGTTGAGCACGAGCACGTCGACCCCTGCCAGGATCTCGCGGGCCGCGGCGGGAAGCCGTTTCGCGTCGGTCACGTAGCCGAGGCGGCCCACGCGGAGGCCGAAGGCATTGGTGGGGCCGTGCGGCACCCGGAAGGGCGTGATTTCGTGCCCGAGCACCCTCACCGTTGCGCCGGCCTCGTAGCTGCGGAGATCCAGCCGGGGCTTGGTGGTTCCGCGCGGGACCCTGATCCGATCGCTGAAGATGTACGTGAAACGGGCCTTCATCTGCTTCGTCATCTCGTCGGGGACGTAGGCCGGAACCGGACCCCTGCCTCGGGTCGAGAAGATCCTCACGTCGTCGATGCCGTGGACGTGGTCGGCGTGGAGGTGCGTGTACCACACGGCGTCCACGCGGTCGATTCCGGCGGACAGCAGCTGGAGCCGCAGTTCCGGCGGCGTGTCGATCAGGAGGTTGCCGCCTTCCAGGGCCACGAGTGCACCATGGCGCGTGCGGCGGTCGCGCGGGTCGTCCGAAGTGCAGTTGGCGCATTGGCAGCCGATGACGGGGACGCCGAAAGAGGTGCCGGTGCCCAGAAAGGTCAGGCGCACCGAGCGTTCCGGCGGTGAGGGTCCGACAGGGGCCTCGGCAAATGGATCGCTCCCTTTGTGAACGTTTTCACAAGCGTTCGACGCGCATGGTGTTCGTCGAGCCGCGCCGGTGGAACGGCATGCCCGAGGTCACCACGACCGGATCGCCGGCCTTCCCCCGGCCCGACTCGAGAACGACCCGCTTTCCGAGTTCGGTCAGGTTCTCGTAGGTGATCTCTCCGTGCTCCGCCAGGACGGGTCTCACTCCCCACACGCCGGCGAGCTGCCGGTAGACCTTGGGTTCGGTGCACACCGAGAAGATGGGGGTCACCGGGCGATACGACGCGACGAGTCGCGCGGAGAAGCCGCTGCGGGTGATCACCAGGATCGCGGGCGCGTCGAGGTCGCGCGCCGAACGCACCGACGAGGCGGCGACCGCGTGCTCGCGGCGCGACGCGCCTCGACGCTGGACGGGCCCCATCTCCTCGAGGTAGTGGGGCCCCTCGGCCAATACTCCGCTTCCCTCGATCTCCTCGGCGATCCGCACCATCACTTCGACCGTCCGGGCCGGATACTTCCCCACCGCCGTTTCGCCCGAGAGCATGACCGCGTCGGTGCCGTCGATGATCGCGTTGGCGACGTCCGACGTTTCGGCCCGGGTCGGGGTCGGGTACGACGTCATCGACTCCAACATCTGGGTGGCGGTGATGACGGGGCAGCCGTACCCGTTCGCCGCCTGGATGATGCGCTTCTGCACCAGCGGCACCGATGCGAAGGGAAGCTCCACACCCAGGTCGCCCCGCGCCACCATCACGGCGTCGCTGTACTCCAGGATGCCGTCCAGCTCCTCGACGGCGCTGGCCCGCTCGATCTTCGCAACCAGCCAGCCGCGTCCCCGCATGCGCGCCTTCAGCACTCTCACGTCCTCGACCCGCTGCACGAACGACAGCCCCACGTACTCCGCATCCATCGAGAACGCGAACTCCAGGTCCTTCAGATCCTTGCCGGTGACCGCGGGCGTGTTGAGTTCGACACCGGGAAGGTTGATCCCCTTGCGCGACGCCAGCATCCCGCCCCGCACCACCTCGAAGTGCGCCCTTCCCCCGTCCGTTTCGACGCAGACGAGCTCGAGCAGCCCGTCGTCGAGGAGGATCTGGGTGCCCGGAGTCACTTCCCGCGCCAGCGATGTGTAGGCGGTCGGCAGCTCACCGGGGGCGTGCAGTCCCTCGGGGGCGATCGTAACGATCTGTCCGTCCTGGAGCAGGACGGGCTCCTCGAGCGCCCCCATGCGAATCTTGGGGCCCTGCAGATCCACGAGAATCGCCACCGGACGCCCCACGGTCTCCGCGGCCTCCCGGACGAGCCTGACGCTGTGCTCGTGGGCGCGGTGATCGCCGTGTGACATGTTGATCCGCGCCACATCGATGCCGGCGCGCACCAGCCCGATCATGGTCTCCGGCTTCGCGCTCGCCGGCCCGATGGTGGCAATGACCTTGGTTCTGATCATCCGAGTCGTGGGTCCTCCCTGGCGGTTGTCGGGTCGCGGGGAGACGATCGCGGCAGGACACCCGGGGCTGTCCCAACGCACACGGCCTTGAGGGCCGCGACCTCCATCGAAGCTATCTTAGCCTGTAACCCTCCACCACGAACGTCAGCGTGCCGCATCGGCGGCGTAGCGACCCTGTAACGAATTCGCGCGACTGCATGCCGTCCAGCAAGGCCACCACATACGTCGAGACCCCCGAGGCGGCGCGCCGCGTGGCGGAAGTGCTCTCCGAAACCGGCTTCGCGTCCCTCGACTGCGAAGCGGCCGGCTTTCACCGATACTCCGACCGCCTCTGTCTGGTCCAGCTTTCGACCCCGCTCGAAACGTTCGTGCTGGACCCGCTCGCATTCGATCCCGCGCCATACCTCAAGCCGTTCCTGGAACACCCGCGCCGCCGGGTGGTCATGCATGGCGCCGCCTACGACCTGCGGCTCCTGAGCCGCGACCTCGGAATCACGGTGGCGGGACTCGCCGATACCCAGGTCGCCGCAAGTCTCCTCGGCGCACCGGCGACCGGGTTGCAGGCCCTGCTCGGCGAACATCTGGGCATCCGCGTCTCCAAGAAGTTCCAGCGGGCGGACTGGGCCAGGCGGCCGCTGACCCGCGAGATGATCGACTACGCGGCGGGTGACACGCGCCATCTTCACCGTCTGATCGCGATCCTCGAGAGGGAACTGGACGGGAAGGGGCGGCTCCACTGGGCCGAGGAGGAGTATCGCTGGCTGGTGGCGAGCGCCGCCGCCGCGCCTGAGGACGAGCCGCCAGCCGACCCCGTGACCCGCTTCAAGCAAGCGCGCAGGATGGACGACCGGTCCGTCACCGCCCTCCGAGAGGTCATCGCCTGGCGCGACCGTATCGCCCGCATGAAGGACCGGGCGCCCTTCCGCGTGGTCGGCGACGCCGCGCTCGCCGAGGTCGTAGCCGCCCGGCCGGCTTCCGTCGGGGCACTGGCCGCGCTGAAGGGGTTTCCGCCGCGCCTGGCCCGCACCAGCGGAATGTCCCTGCTGGACGCCCTGGTCCGCGTCGCCCGCCTCCCCGCCGCGGAGCTGGTACCCTACCCGGCGCCGACCCGCCGCGGCACACGGCCGACCCCGGAAGAGGAAGCCGCCTTCGAGCGCCTGAAGGAGGTGCGCAACAGCGCGGCGGGCCGACTCGATCTCGAACGCGGGCGCATGATGGCGAACCACCTGCTGCGCGAGATCGTCAGCGCCCGCGCGCGGACCCGCGAGGCACTGGCGGCCATCCCCGACATCCGGCAGTGGCAGGTGGAGACGATCGGGGACGAACTGGTGGCCGCTCTGAATCGGGGACCTGACGAACCCCGCTGACGGTGTCGGAGCCTGGCTGCCGGCGCCCGCCTACTCTCCGCGCTCCTCCAGCTCCCGCTTGTACTCGATGCAGTAGCGGGCGTGCGGCAGGGCGTCCAGCCGCTCGAAGCCCACCGGCCTTCCGGTTCCGTGACAGCGGCCGAAGTTGTCCGGATCGCGGTAGAGCCGTCTGAGCGCCTGCTCGATGCGGTAGAGGTACCGGCCTTCCTTGGTGGCGAAGACGGCGGCCTTTTCGCGTTCCATCGACTCGGTGCCCTGGTCGGCCATATGGTCCGTATAGCCCGACATGTCGGAGTCACCGTCGGCCCGTCCCCACTTGGCGACCTCGTTGAAGAGACCGAGGGCGCGAAGGGCCTTCGCCCTTTCCTGCAGGAGTCGCTCTTCCAGATGAGCAAGCTGGTCCTTCGACAGAAGGGGGCCCTCACCGTTGTTTATGCTCTGGTCCTTCGGAATCCCGGACGACGACATGGCAGGCTCCTTCCAGCATCGGGTGTGACAAGGTAACCTATACACGAACACCCCGACTCGGCCAAGAGGACCACCTGGGAGGGCTTCTGAACGCGATGGCTTGCTGCAAACACCCGGACAACCCCGGCCCGCCCCTCCCCCGCCCGCCCTTACGCTCGGAGCTGTGTGAGCCGATGCAGCGTGAAATATTCTCGCGGTGCTGGGCAGGCTGGCTCCACCACCAGAC
>VXQO01000038.1 GCA_009838975.1 Gemmatimonadota bacterium
AGATGAACGCCTTGCCGCCGTCGAGCACGTAGTGCCCCGCCCCGTCCCCCTCCGGCACCGCCGCCGTCGCCATCGACGCCACGTCCGACCCCGCCTCCCACTCGGTCATCGCGAACGCGCCCACCGCCTCGCCGGCGAGCGCCCGCGCCACCCAACCGCCCGGATCCTCGCCCACGACCAGCCCCGGAGTCGCGCTCAGCCCCTGCAGCGCAAAGACCGAGTCCGCCAGCGGCGACCACCACCCCAGCACCTCGCGCGCCACCAGACACCCCCGCACATCCGCCTCCGCGATCGGCCGGAAGAGCCCCGCCGCCCCCATAAGCCCGACCAGCTCCCGCGCCCGCACCCGCGCACCGGCGTCGCTCTCCGGGTCCGGCCGGTCCGCGATCTCGTCCCGGCAGAACGCCGCAACCCGCTCCCGGTACTCCCGATGGCGACCCTCCACGAACGCCGCAACCGGATCGAGCGACAGCCCGTCGGAGTCAATCAAAACGCGGCCTCCGCTTCTCGATGAACGCCTGGTAGGCCTCGCGGAAGTTCGGGTTCAGCATGCACACCGCCTGCGCCCGCGCCTCGGCCGCGAGCGCCTCGCCAAGCTCCATGTGCGCCTCCCGGCTCAGCGCCTCCTTGGTCACCTGCAGCGCGAACGACGGCCCCCGCGCCAGCTCTTCCGCCAGCTCCGTCGCCGCGCCGACCACCTCGCCGTCCGGCACCACCCGGTTGTACAGCCCGATCCGGTACGCCTCGGCCGCGTCGATGAATGCCCCGGTCATCAGCAGCTCGCTCGCCCGCCCGAGACCCACGATCCGCGGCAGCAGCCAGGCCGCACCCATATCCGCCCCGGAGAGCCCCACGCGCGTGAAGAGGTACGCGATCCGCGCCGACTCGGCCGCGATCCGCACGTCACACGCCGTCGCAATCACCGCCCCCGCACCCGCCACCGTCCCGTTCAGCGCCGCCACGACCGGCTGCCGACACCCCCGAATCGCCTCGATCACGTCGCACGTCATCCGCGTGAACTCGAGCATCCCCTCGAAATCGCGCTCGAACAGCGCCCCGATGATGTCCTCGACATCCCCGCCGCTGCAGAAGCCGCGCCCCGCACCCGTGATCACGATCGCACGCACCTCGGGCTCCGAATCCAGCGCCCGAAACGTGTTCCGCAGCTCGTCGTAGACCTCGAACGTGAGCGCGTTCAGCCTCTCGGGCCGGTTCAGCGTGATCCGCGCCACGTTGGTCTCCATGTCACAGTCCAGCAGAAACGAGTTCGGCGGGTCCAGGAAGGGGGATTTCAGTTCGGTCATCTCTGCTCCTCACTGGCCGTGTCCCGTCCGGCGAGCACCCCATCCGGGCACGCCTGCGGGATCACCGCCGTGGCCTCGATCTCCACCACCGCACGCGAATCGACCAGATCGGTCACGGCCACGAGCGCCATGGCGGGGAAGTGCTTCCCGAACACCGCCCTGTACCCGGCCCCGATCTCGCGCAGCGATCCCCGATAGGCCTCCATGTCCGTCACGTAGATGGTGAGCCGCCCAACATCGGCGACCGCGCCCCCTGCCGCCTTCACCACCCGCGCCACGTTGGCGAGCGCGGCCCGGAACTGCCCGGCGAGCGTCGGGCCGCCCTCCACGCCGATCTGCCCGGCGACGAAGAGCACCCGGCCCCCCTCCGGCGCGAGCATCCCGTTGTTCCACCCACGGGGGCTTCCCAGTGCTTCCGGGTTGACGACGCGGAACGTCATGTGGAGCCGCTCCCGCCCCGCACCACCAGCTCGCTTCCCTGCAGCGACGCGGCCGCGTCCGGGATGAACGTCATCACGGCCTGCGCCACCTCGTCGGCGGTGATGAGGCGGCCGCCGGGCTGCATCTCCTCCAGCCCCTCGCGGATCGCTTCCGGGTCGCGGCCCGTGGTCGCCGCGATCCGCTCGATGTTCGCGTCGGTCATGGGCGTGTCGACGTAGCTCGGACACACCGAGTTGACGGTGACGCCGGTGCCGGCGAGCTCGGCCGCCAGGCAGCGCGTCATTCCCATCAGCGCGTGCTTGGACGCGGCATAGGAGGTGATGTAGCGATGCCCCTGGAGGCTCGCGACCGACGCGACGTTCACGATGCGGCCCCACCCCCGCTCCACCATGCCCGGCAGGAATGCCTGGGTGACGAGGAGCGGTCCGGTCGCGTTGACCCGGTGCACGGTTTCCCACTGGTCGAGCGACACGCGCAGGAAGGGCGCCGAGCGCGCGATCCCTGCGTTGTTGACCACGATGTCCACCGTGCCCAGGAGCTCCCTGGCCCGGGCCGCCATCTCGTCGACCGATTCGGGATCACCGACGTCGCAGGGAACCGCGTGGGCCGTGCGGCCGGCCGCCCGCAGTCCCTCGGCAACCGTTTCGATCTCGACCTCGGTGCGGGCGGTGACGACCACCGCGGCGCCCGAACGGGTGAGCGCACGGGCCACCGCGACGCCGATCCCGCGGCCGCCGCCGGTCACGACCGCGCCCCGCGTCACGGCGCGGCCTCCGGTTGCCCCAGCCGCTCCGCCACCGCGTCGACCACGATGCGCGCCAGGATCTCCACGGTCCGTTCTCCTTCTTCCGGGGTCGCGGCGGCGGGGTCGCCGCAGTACGCCTCGCTCACCCCCGCTTCCTCGAAGGTGGCCGCGCCCGCGCGGATCGCGACCGACAGCGACGCCGGGTTGTCGGCCAGGCCGAGCCGCACTTCGTCCCGCACCAACTCGGGGGCGGCCGCCATGACCACCGAGGTCTCGTAGCAGCCCGCGTGACACGCGCCGCTCCTGAATTCGGGGGTGAGGCGCGACGCCCAGCGTCGCCGGGTGAGGTCGGGGTGGATGACGGGAATGGCGGCGGCGCGTGCATCGGCCGCGCCGGAGGGGCGCGCCACTTCGGCGATCGCGCCGAGGTGCGCGGGGTCGAGGTGCGCGTTGACCACGACGAGCGCGGCCACGCCCTGCCGCTCCAGGGAGGCGGCCACGTCGGCCAGCAGCGCGGAGAAGGTCGCGGGGCGCACCGAGATGGTGCCGGGGAAGCCCACCGCGAAGGGGGCGGCGGTGTAGGCCAGGGACGGAAGGATGACGGGGTGGTGGCCCCGGGCGCGGAGACCCGGGAGGGCGGCCTTCGCGGCCGCGGCCGCGATGATCACGTCGGTGGTCAGCGGGAGGTGGGGGCCGTGCGCCTCGACCGCGCCGACCGGGAGCAATGCGACGACATGGGAGCCGTGTGGGGTGGGCGTGCTCCCGCCCGCGCCCCTGCACCCGAGACCCAGTGCTTCAAGCTCCGTCCACGTCGCATGACCCCAGAGGCCGCTATCCATTGACCATCCCTCCTTGGTCCCTAAACATAATCCTCCGATGCGCTTCGATCCGCCCAACCCGTTCAATATCGCCGACTGCTTCCTGGACGACCGCGTCCGGGAGGGAAAGGGCCATCGCGTCGCGCTGCGGACGGGCGACGGAGACGTCACCTACGCGGCGCTGCAGGGGCGCGCCAACCGCTTCGCCAACGCGCTGACCGCCATGGGCGTGCGGCCCGAGGAACGGGTGCTGATCGCGCTGCCCGACGTCCCCGACTTCGCCGCGGCGCTTTTCGGCACGCTCAAGATGGGCGCCGTCGGCGTGATGGTGAACTGCTTCCTGGACGAGCGCAGAGTCCGCGACATCTGCGACTACGCGCGGGCCGCGGCGGTGGTGCTGCACGCGGATCAAGGCGACGTGTTTGCGCGGGCGGCGGCGTCCGCACGACGGAGTCCTCGCCTGCTCGTGCTCGGAACCGGCGAAGGCGACCATCAAATTGACAACGCCAGTTTACATCTTGACAACTTCTCTTCACATCCGGACGATCCGGCGATCTGGCTTTTCTCCGGCGGAACCACGGGCCTGCCGAAGGGAGTCGTCCAGCCCCACGCCTCGTTCGCCAACTCGACCGAGTGCTACGCCCGGCACGTTCTCGGATACTCCGCCGACGACATCACGATCTCGGTACCCAAGCTCTACTTTGGTTATGCTACCGGGTCCAATCTCTTTTTCCCGCTCGCGGCGGGCGGATCCGCGGTGCTCTTCCCGGAGCGCTGCACCGCCGACGAGCTTTTCGCCCAGATCGCCCGCCACCGTCCCACGATCCTCATCAACGTGCCAACCATGGTGAACCGGATGGTCTCGCACCCCGAAGCGGCCCGCCAGGACCTGAGCTGCCTGCGCGTGGCCACCTCGGCCGGCGAAGCCCTGCCACCGTCGCTTCACCGCCGCTGGAACGACACCTTCGGCGTTGAATTGCTCGACGGCCTGGGCACGGCCGAGATGTGGCACGTCTTCATCTCCAACCGGCCCGGCGCGATCCGCCCCGGCACCCTGGGCACCGCGGTCCCCGGCTTCGAGGTACGGCTCTGCGACGACGACGGCCGCGAGGTGCCGCACGGCGAGGTGGGGCGCATGCGGGTCCGGGGCGGCTCGCGCGCACACGGCTACTGGCAACACCCGCGCGAGACCCGGCGCGCCTTCGCCCACGACTGGTACGTCTCCGGCGACATGATGACCCGCGACGCGGACGGCTGGTTCACCTACCAGGGACGCGCCGACGACCTCCTCAAGGTGTCGGGAAAGTGGTTCTCGCCGCGCGAGGCCGAGGAGTGCCTGCTCGCCCATCCCGGTGTGCGGGAGGCAGCGGTGGTGGGCGTCGAGGACGAGAACGGGCTGGTGGTCCCGGTCGGGTTCGTGGTGCCGGCGGCCGAGTCCGACGGTGGCGGCGCGGCGGCCGGAATCACCGAAGCGGAATTGCGCGCCCACGCCCGCGCGCGGCTGGATTCGTACAAGGTCCCGCGCGCGATCCATGTTCTGGCCGACTTGCCGCGGACGCACCTGGGCAAGGTGGACCGCGGCGCGCTCAAGCGGAGGGGCGCCCCATGAACGACCTGCTCCGCATCCCCGTCCTCGTCGGATCCGTGCGCCGGGGCCGGCAGTCGATCAGGGTGGCCCGCTTCGCCAGCGACCGGCTGGGCCGGGCCGGAGCCGACGCGCCGCTCCTCGACCTGGCCGAGTTCGACCTGCCCATCATGGAAGAGCGTCTCCACCGGCGCGACGACCCGCCGCCCGGACTGGTCGCGTTCTCCGAAGCGATCCGCGGGGCCGACGCCGTGGTCGTCGTCAGTCCCGAATACAACGGCTCGATCCCGGGCGTGCTCAAGAACGCGCTGGACTACATCTACGGCGAGTGGGACCGGAAGCCGGTGGGGGTCGTCACCCTGTCGGCCGGTGCATTCGGCGGCATTCAGGTGCACTATCTCCTCCAGCTCCTCTTCCTGCGCCTCAAGGCCCTTCCGGTGGCCCACATGGCGGTGACCCACGTGGCCCGCAGCTTCGACGCCGGCGGAGAGCCGCGGGAGGAGAGGTACGAGAAGGCGTTCGCGCGCTTCGTCGATACCCTCTCATGGTACGCGAGGGCGATCGGGGCGGCGCTTGATGCGGAGCAGGCTTGAGCCATGGGATCCTTCTACCTCACCACGCCGATCTACTACGCCTCGGGCGAACCCCACCTGGGGCATGCCTACACCACGATCCTGGCCGATGTCCTCGCGCGCTACCATCGCCGAGCGGGGGACGATGTGCTCTTCCTCACGGGAACCGACGAGCACGGACAGAAGATCCAGGAGGCGGCGGCCGAACACGGGTTGACGCCGCTCGAACTCTGCGACCGCATGGTCGACCGCTTCAAGGCGGCATGGGTGGAGCTGGGCATCTCCAACGACCGCTTCATCCGCACGACCGAGCCGGAGCACATCGCGGTGGTGGGCGCGCTCCTGGAGCGCCTTTACGACAACGGGTTCATCTACGAGGCCGAATACACGGGGTGGTACTCGGTGGGTCAGGAGCGCTACTTCACCGAGAAGGAGATCGGGCCCGACCGGGTGGATCCGATCGCCGGCGGCCCGGTGACGAGGATTCGCGAAAAGAACTGGTTCTTCCGCATGAGCCTCTTCCGCGACCGTCTGGTCGAGCACATCGAGAAGAACCCGGAGTGGATCGTGCCCGCCACGCGCCGCAACGAGGTGCTCGGCTTTCTGAGCCAGGGACTCGGCGATCTGTCGATCTCGCGCCCCCGCTCGCGGATCCACTGGGGGATTCCGATCCCCTGGGACCCCGACCAGGTCACTTACGTCTGGGTGGACGCGCTCACCAACTACGTGACGGCCGCGGGCGCAGTCGACCCGGAGGCGCCCCGCGACCGGCGCGGCTTCGGGGATCCGCTGCCTTCGCGCTGGCCCGCCGACGTCCACCTCATGGGCAAGGATATCATCACCACCCACGCGGTGTACTGGCCCACCCTTCTGATGGGCGCCGACCTCGCGCTGCCCCGTAAGATCCTCGCGCACGGCTGGTGGGTCGTCGGCGACACCAAGATGTCCAAGTCGCTCGGCAACGTGGTGGACCCGCTCGACCTGCGCGAGCGCTACGGCCCGGAAGCCGTGCGCTGGTACCTGATGCGCGAGATGGCCACCGGCCAGGACGCATCGTACACCCCGGAGCGGTTCCTGACCCGGTACGACGAGTTGCGCAACATCTTCGGCAACCTGGCCCACCGCACCCTCTCGATGATCAGGCGCTACCGGGACGGGACCGTGCCGGCGGCACCGGCCGACGGGCTCGCCGATGAAACGGCGGCGGCGGTCGGGGCCTATCGGCGCGGTCTGGACGGCTACCGGCTCCACGAAGGGTTCGCGGCGGCGATGGACCTGGCGAGGACCGCGAACGGATTCGTCGAGACGCAGGAGCCCTGGGCGCTGGCCCGCAGGCCGGACGCCGCCGCCGAGCTGGATCACACGCTCGCCACCCTGGCCCACACGCTGGCGGTCCTTGCATGCCTCTTCGAGCCCGTGACACCGGAGAAGGCGGCCGAGCTGGCAACCCGGCTGGGGATTGGCGGCATCCCACTTTTCGACGAATTGGACCGCCTGAACCTCGCTGGAAACGTGGTCAGCGTCGGCGCCCCTCTCTTTCCGCGGGTGGATCCGGACTGACCCTGGGCGGGGACGGTCGGTTGACCGGAGGGGAACTGCACGGTATTCTTGTGGCCGCATGAAAAACGACAGATGGACGGTGCTCTTCTTTCGGGAAGACACCACGGATTCCCGGCAGTTCTCCTTGCCAGCCCCGCTGGTGCGCCGCTGTTTGACGGCAGGGTGCGTCCTCGGTGTGTTTCTGTTGGGTGCCACCGCGTTCTTCCTCTTTGACACGGGTGCCCGCGTGCGCGCGGCGCACCTGGCCCGTGAAAACCGGCTGCTCGAAGCGGAGATCGAGCGCGTTCGGGTCTCGGTGGACGAACTCGACCGCGAGATGGCCACCCTGGCCGAGAAGGACCGCAGGGTGCGCCTGGTTGCAGGGCTGCTCGAAATCGACGAGGAGGTCTTCGAAGTCGGTGTCGGCGGGCCCGGGCTCGACTCTCCGGACGAGAGTGAGTTGTGGGCGCTGGATCGAGAGACTTCCGAAGCCGCCTACGCGGTCCGCTACGACCTGGCGGTTCTCCTGCGCAGGGCAGACCTCCTTTCGCGGAGTTTCTCGGAAACCGAGGCGTCGCTCGAGGGGCAGGCAGAGCGTCTCAAGCACACTCCGTCGATCCTTCCCATCCATGGACCGGTGTCCAGCGCGTTCAGCGTAAGCAGACGCCACCCCGTGCACAGGATCTACATGCCGCACGACGGAATCGACCAGAGGGCGGCCAGGGGCACCCGGTTCGTGGCGACGGCGGACGGCGTGGTGAAGTTCTCCGGTTGGAAGCCCGGCTACGGCAACACCGTCGAAATCGATCACGGCTTCGGCGTGACGACCCTGTACGCCCACGCCTCCAAGCTCCTCGTCAGCGCCGGAACGCGGGTAAGCCGGGACGACGTGATCGGACAGATCGGCTGCACCGGCACGTGCACCGGGCCTCACGTACACTACGAAGTGCACGTGAACGGGCGGCCCGTGGATCCCATGACGCATGTGCTGCTCCGTACGGCGCCCTAGGCTCGACCTCTATTCCGCCTCGCCCGGAGCCTTGATGCCTTCCATTTCCGCCTTTACCTTGGGCGGCGAGATCCTCCTTTTCGACAAGTTTCCCACCTCTTGGGTCAGTTTTCAGGGAGTCAAGTGATGACGCGACGCAACAACGGTATCGGTCTGGCGATACTCGCCACCCTGGCCTTCACGGCGTGCGGCCCCGCGGATGTGACTGTCTTTGTCGCGCTCGGGGACGAAGCGAACCCCGAGCCCCTCGACGCCGTCGAGGTGCGCCTGCTTCCGTACGACCGCGACCAGATCTTCGACTCGCTGGCCTCCGAGGGGGCCACCCCCGAACCGCAGATCCCGCCCGACCTGATGGCGGCGCGCGACGAGATCGCGCTGGCACAGCAGGCGTGGCGTGATTCCGAAACTCGGTGGGGGGTTCTGCGAGACACCCTCCAGAAGCTCAACGATGCCATGGAAGGGCTGAACGAGGCCGAGAGCCTGTATCGCCAGCTATACATGGATTGGGAGGACTTCGAGGGCCAATACAATGCGGCCGACCGCGAGATGGGCCGACTGTTCGACGAGTTCGACGCCCTGCAACAGGCCGCGATCGGGCGCATGGACAGCATGCGGGCCGTCCAGGGCGACTGGGCCGACCAGGCGTTCGAAGACTACGACCTGGTGGTCTTCATGAAGACGGAGGCGTCGGGTCTGGAGGCACTCGCCGACACGACCGAGGCCAACGGCATCGCGGACTTCCAGGATGGCGTCGCGCCCGGCACGTACTGGGTGCATGCCCGCCACCGACTACCCTACGACGAGCTCTACTGGAACGTCCAGGTCGCGATCACGCGGGAAGAGCCGTTCGTGTTGCGCCTCAGCGCCGAGAACGCGGACCGCAGGCCGATCTTCTGACCGGGGCCTGATCGCCGCGCCAATCTCGGCGGGCTGCCAGGGTGAACCCGCGCCCGGAGCCGGCAACCGGTAGCTCCAGCGAAGGCCTGCTGTTCGAAATCGATCCCGGCGGGATCGGTCTGGCGACCTTCGACGATCCCGCGAGGGGCCAGAATGTCCTGACCCTGGAGGTCATGCGGACTCTGGAGGATGTGGTCACCGAGGCGGATGCGGCCGCGGCGGATGGCACCCTTTGCGCCCTGATGTTCCGGTCGGCCATGCCGGGCTCGTTCATCGCCGGGGCCGACGTAAACGCGATCGCCGCGGTCGACGATCCGGCTGAAGGCATTGAAGCCGCGCGGCAGGGCCAGACGCTCTTCGGGCGGATCGCGGCGCTCCCCGTTCCCACCGTCGCGGCGATCCGCGGGATCTGCCTCGGCGGCGGCACAGAGTTGGCGCTCTCCTGTGACTACCGGGTCGCCGACGACGGGGATCGTACCCGCATCGGTCTGCCGGAGGTCCTGCTCGGGATTCTACCGGCGTGGGGCGGCACGACGCGCCTGCCGCGCCTGGTGGGGCTGTCGGCCGCGCTCGACCTGATGCTCACGGGCAAGCCCGCCCGGGTCTCGAAGGCCCGCCGTATCGGACTGATCGACCGGGTCCTGCCGCGTGAGCAGTTCGAGGAGCAGTGCCTTGCGCTGGTACGGCGGCTTGCACGGGGAGAGGGGCTGCCGCCGACCCGCAAGGGCCGCCGCCGCACCCTGGTCGGCCGCCTACTGGATGGTACGCCCCCCGGGCGCGCGCTGGTCCTGAGGGCCGCCGCCAAACAGGTTCGCAAGCGCACGGGTGGCAGGTATCCGGCACCGCTCCGGATCCTCGATGTCGCTCGGAAGGGAGTGCGTGGCCCGGTCGCTGCGACCCTCGAACACGAAGCCCGTGCGGCGGGCGACCTGATCACTTCGCCCGAGTGCAAGAACCTCCTGTTCGTCTTCCAACTGCGCGAGCACGCGCGCAAGGCGCCCTGGGCGCAAGGGGGCCGTGCGAAGCCGGTCGTGCGCATGGCCGTGCTCGGAGCCGGGCCGATGGGGGGCGGCATCGCGCAGGTTGCGGCGTACAACGGGATCCGCGTGCGCATGAAGGACATCCGTCACGAGGCGGTGGCAGGAGGACTCGCGCATGCGCGCTCGGTGTTCGACGGCGCTGTGCGCCGCAGGTCGCTTCGGAAGCGTGACGCGGATGCGCGCATGGGATTGATCTCGGGTGGGGTAGACTACGCCGGCGTGGGATCGGCCGACCTGGTGGTCGAGGCGGTCGTGGAGCGCATGGCGGTCAAGCGCGCCGTGCTTCGCGAGGTCGAGGGTGTGGTGGGGCCGGAAGCGGTGATCGCAACGAACACGTCGTCGCTGTCCGTGGACGAGATGGCGGCAGCGCTCGAGCGCCCCGAGCGGTTCGCGGGCATGCACTTCTTCAACCCGGTCCATCGCATGCCCCTCGTCGAGGTGGTGAAGGGGGCCGCGACCGATGCCGACACGGTGGAAACGGTCGCCGCGCTCGCGGTCCGGCTGGGCAAGGTCCCGGTCGTGACGCGCGATGCGCCCGGCTTCCTGGTCAACCGGGTGCTGGGGCCCTGCCTCAACGAGGCCGGCCACCTGTTGAGCGAGGGGTGGGACGCCCTCGCGGTCGACCGGGCCTGGAAGCGTTTCGGGATGCCGATGGGGCCGTTCCGCCTGATCGACGAGATCGGGATCGACGTCATGTCCCACGCCGGCGAAGCCATGGCGCAGCAGTTCGGAGAGCGGATGGCGCCCGCGGCCGCGCTGGTCGCTCTCGCCATCTCCGGCCGGCCGGGACGAAAGGGCGACAAGGGTTTCTACCGCTACGAAGGCGGACGGGAGAAGGGGTTCGATCAGACCGTGTACGCCGACATGAAGCTATCCGGGACGCGGTCTACCCCCGACCAAGGGCGCGTACAGGACCGCCTGGTGTTCGCGATGGTCAACGAGGCGGCAAGGGTGCTCGAGGAGCAGGTCGTGGGATCGGCCGCGGACGTGGATCTGGGCATGGTAATGGGCACGGGTTTCCCTCCCTTCCGTGGGGGCCTGCTCAAGTACGCGGACGACCGGGGGCCCGCAGAGGTGCTGCGCTCGCTCGAGGTGCTTGAGGTGACGTATGGCCACCGCTTCGCGCCCAGCCCGCTCGTGCGGGAGCTCGGCGAGTCGGGGGAGACGTTTCACGGGGCGTTTCCGGCTGGCCGCGAGTGAATGTGAAGGGCCGCCCGGTCGGGATCGTGCTCGCGGCGGGGGCGTCCTCGCGAATGGGTGCCCCGAAGGCGCTCCTCGAGGCCGACGGCGTCACCTTCGTGGCCCGGCTCGTGGAGACGCTCCGCCAGGGGGGCTGCGCATCGGTCGTGGTGGTGGCCGCGGCCGGTTCCGGAGCCGTGGCGTCCGAGGTGGTGCGCTGCGGGGCCCGTCTGGTGGTGAATCCGGAAGGCAGGGGTGGCCAGATCGGCTCGCTGAGGGCGGCGCTCGACTTCCTGGGCCAACTTGACGAACCCCCCGCCGCGATGGTGTTTACGCCCGTGGACAACCCCGCCGTGACGTCCGACACGGTCGGCAGGCTCATCGAAGGCTGGCGGGTGTCGCGAGCTCTCATCGTGATGCCCCGCCACGGAGAGGAGCGCGGTCATCCGGTGCTGGCCGACATGACGATCGCAGACGAGTTCCTGGCGACGGGGCTGGCGGAAGGGGCCCGCACCGTCGTTCGGCGCGATCCCGCGCGCGTCCTCGAGGTGCCGGTCGACGATGCCGCGACGGTCGACGACATCGATACGCCGCGCCGGTACCGCGATCGGTTTGGAGGGAGCCACGGATGAAGCTGTCGGCCGCGCGCGTAGCCGCTCGGGTTCTGGAGGCGCTCGAGATGGGGGAGCGCATCTACACGGCGGTGGTGGTGGACTCGGCGGATCGATCGATGATCGGGCGGCGGTGGTGGCTTTCGGGCAGGCGCAGCCGGGGCACGCTGGGCAACCCGGCGCTGGACGCGGCGGTGGCCGGGGCGGTGCCGTCGCTCTTTCCCCCAAGGGAATCCCGTGGTGCGCTGAGCCGCGATTTCGAGTACCGCGACGGCGAACGCACCATGACCGCCCGGGTCTACCTTGAGCTGCACGGGCCGCCGGCGCGGATGGTGATCGTCGGGGCGGGGCATATCGCTATTCCGTTGGCCCGTATGGGGTCCATGCTGGGGATGCGCGTCGAGGTGCTGGACGACCGCCCGGAGTTCGCGTCGGCCGACCGCTTTCCGGATGCGGACGCGGTGCGGGTGATCGGTTTTCGCGATCCGTTCGCGGCAACGGCGCTCGGGCCCTCCGACCACGTGATTCTGGTGACGCGGGGGCACAGCTTCGACTACGAGTGCCTGGTGCGGCTGCTGCGCATGGAGGCGCCGCCCGGCTATATCGGGATGATAGGGAGCAGGCGGCGGGTGCGCGCGACCCACGAGCAACTGGCGCGAGAGGGGTTCACCACGGAGGATATGGGGCGGGTGCGGGCGCCGGTGGGCCTGGACCTCGGCGGGCAGACGCCGGCGGAGATCGCGGTTTCGGTCGCGGCCGAAATCATCCTGTTTCATGCGGGCGGCACGGGAGTGCCATTGGTCGAGAAGGAGCGGGTCGTGGAACGTTTCTTTGGCGGGGAGGGCGCGTAGATGGACGAGAAGGAAGTGATGGCCCTGCTGGCGAGCCTGGAGGAGCCTGCGGTTCTGGCCACGATCGTGTCGGCGAAGGGGTCGACGCCGCGGAAGACGGGTGCCCGGATGCTCATTGGGCGCGACGGCGTGATCGCGGGGACCGTCGGGGGCGGGTGCGGCGAGGGCGAGGTGCTCACGGCCGCCCAGGACCTCTTCGACGGCGGGCCTCCGACCACGGTGCGTGTCGACCTCACCGACGACTTCACATCGTGGAGCCCGGCGGTGTGCGGCGGGATCATGAACGTGTTCATCGAGCGCGCGAACCCAGAGCGTTTCGGGGACGTTTGACCGCACTGCCCCAACCGGGATCCTGGGTCGACATCCGCTACCGGCGGCTCGGACGGGCCGCCGAGACCTATCGGCAGTTCGTGCTCGAGAGCGGACCGGCGGGGATCGTCACCTTCCAGTCCCATACGTCCATCCAATCGCCCGCGTGCGTCGACGGCGCGACGATTCTGGAACCGGGCTCACCGGTCATCTGGTTCACCTTCCCCCGCGCGTGGCACGACATCGGGCTCTTCCACAGGACCGACGGCACGTTCACGGGGGTGTACGCCAACATCCTCACGCCGGTGGAATTCGTGGGCGAGGGCGCGTGGGCGACGACCGACCTGTGCCTCGACGTCTGGGTGCCGCCCGGGGGTCGGGCGCGGCTTCTGGACGAGGCTGAGCTGGACGAGGCCGAGGCGGCTGCGCTGGTCGACCGCAGGCTGGCCGGGCGGGCGCGGGCCGAGGCGGCTGCGTTGCTGGGCGGTCATCGGGCAGGCAGGTGGCCGCCGGGCCTGGTGGGGGAATGGTCGCTGGAGCGGGCGCAGGCTAATCCCGAATCCGCCTCACCTCGGGCAACGTCGCCACGAAGATCACGGTGATCAGGATCGCCGAGGCCACGCAGTAGCGACACCACGCCTGGATGACCATGGCCTCGAGGTAGGTCAGGTACGCGCTGAAGAGCACGCCCACCAGCGCCCCGGCGAAGAGCAGGAAGGCGATCGCTCTGGAGCCGGCCAACGAGGCCTGCAGCCCCGCGATCGAGAGCGCAAACAGCGCCAGGTAGCCCGCCAGCCCGACGGCGGACACCGGCACGGGACCGATCCACGCGTACTTCGACGACTGCACCAGCCCGCACGCTCCGCTCCCGCAGGGAATCGGCGGAACCCACCCCATGTTGTTCGCCACCAGGTAGAAGGCGAGGAACACCCCGATCAGGGAAAGGACGGCCGCGATCATTCGGTTGACCGGGCCGGAGGCCGGGGAGGTGGCTGGCGCGGACTCCCCGCCGCCGGAGTTCTGCGACACGTCGGTCAATTCTGGCTTATTGCCTCCACGGCCTGCTGGACGTCGATGAACTGGAAGCCGCCGAGCTTCTGGAAGGGTGGGCCTCCGTCGTGAACGAAGATGTTCGGGGTAGCGGTGACCCCGATCCTGACCCCCAGCTGCAGGTTCGCGGTGACCACGTCCGCGTGCATGTCGCTATCGAGGCACGCGTCGAAGGCCCGGGTATCCAGATCCAGGTCGTCGGCCAGGTCCTTGAAGTGACCCACCGGGCTGTTCGGCACCGACCACTCGCGCTGTGTGCGGTAGACCTCGTCGTGGTATTCAAAGTAGCGGTCCTGGTCGCCGGCGCAGCGGGCAGCCCGCGCTGCCACAAATGAGTGCGGGAGGCCGGCCGTCGGAAAGTCATAGTAGACCAGCTTGGCCTGACCCGCCTCGATGTAGGCAAGATCCAGCTGGGGCTTGACCTGTAGCGCAAAGATCATGCAGGCCGGACACTGGTAGTTCCCGAACTCCATGATCGTGATCGGAGCGTTCGGGTCGCCGTACACGATGCCCTGGGCCAGGTCGACCAGCTCCGAATCCGACATGTCCGGGGGCAGGTCGACCGGTACGCTCGCGGCGGAACCGCCGCCCCGGATCGTGAGGGCGACGACCACCACGCCGACCACGCCCACGGCGCCGAGAATGATGTAGAAGTTCTTCATGATTGCTTGCTCCAGCTGGCGTTGCCCGGGGCGCCCGGCTCCATCTCGAAGCCTGGGCGGGACTCCGGAAAAATGGGCCGTTCCGGGTGCGCGGACAATACTAAACATTTTTGTTTAGTGTCGGTGATTCCGGTCCAAACGGGGTTCGTACGCACCGAGGGAACGCTCCTCAGCGGGGGGTGGTGAGTACGTCGATCACCGCGTGGGTGTCCGCAAGTCCCGTCAGCACCCGGTCCGCACCCGTCGCGCGCAACGCGGCCACCGAAAACCGTCCCGTGGCCACCGCCACCGTCGTCGCTCCGATTGCCTTGCCGCACTCCACGTCGCGGGGTGTGTCGCCGATGACCACGGCGTCCGTGCCCTGGAATGGGCGTCCCCAGTGCGCCGCCGCGCGTTCGAGCGCAAAGCGCGGCAACTCGTTGCGCGACTCGTGATCCGACCCGAACGCGCCGATCGGAAAGTGGTGCCACAGTCCAGCGGAAAGCAGCTTGAGCCGCGCACCCCCTTCGACGTTGCCGGTAACGAGGCCCAGGAAGACATCGTCCCGAGCGGCGAGGGCGCCGATCAGTTCGGGGACACCCGGCAGCACGGTGACGGGTTCGGCCTCGATCCTGGCCTCGAGCTCCGCCACGTACCGCTGCCAGAAGTGCGGCAGTCCGGCCTCGATGTCGCCGGCCCCCCGGCCTGCGGCGGTCAGGAGTTCGCGCAGCAGGAGCGGGTCGGTCTTGCCCGCAAAGTCGTGGTTGGCGAGCGGTCCCGTGGTGCCGAAGGTGCCTTGCAGCGCGGCACCGAACGCGGTCTTGCCGGGTCCTCCGATGGTGAGCGTGCCGTCGATGTCGAAGAGGAGGAGCATGGGAGCGGGGCGGCGGCGGGCGGCTGGGGAGCGGGCGTGGGGCGTGCGGGCGCGTCAGGCCGCCTGGTCCGGGGCGGCGGCGAGAATGTCGCCGAGCAGCGATGTGTCGAGGTTGCCGCCCGAGATGACCGCGCAGACGTTGCGGCCGCGCGCATCCACGCGGCCGGAGGTCAGTGCGGCGATGGTGGCCGCGCCCGAGTACTCGACCACGAGCTTGCGCCGCGTGAGGAGGTGGGCCGCCGCGCGCCGGATGTCGTCGTCCTCGACGAGCACCACGTCGTCCAGGAACGCGGCTGCGTGGGCGTAGGTGAGGTCGCCGGCGCGCGTCGGCGCGAGGCCGTCGGCGATGGTGTCGATCCCCGGCAGCGTGGACGGTTCCCCCGCATCGAGTGCGCGCCGCATGGTCGGCGCCCCCGTCGGCTCGACGCCGATCACCGAAGCCTCGGGCTTCAGCCGCCGGAGCGCCGCCGCGCACCCCGCCATCTGTCCCCCGCCCCCGATCGGCACGAGCAGCGTGTCCACCTCGGGCCAGTCCTCGAAGACCTCCAGCGCCACCGTCCCCGCGCCCGCGATGATCCAGGGATGATCGAAGGGCGGGACCATGACCAGACCTTCCGCAGCGGCGATCTCCTCGGCGCACACCCGGCGATGCTCGGACGTGGTTCCGGCGAACTCGACCCGCGCGCCCAGCCGGCGGGCGCCGTCGCTCTTGACCCGGGGCGCGGTGGTGGGCATGACGACCACCGCACGCACGTCCTTCATCCCGGCGGCGTACGCCACCGCCTGCGCGTGGTTCCCCGACGAATACGTGATCACGCCTCTCGCCAGATCCTTCGGGGTCAGGCGCGCCATGAAATTGCACGCGCCCCGGGCCTTGAAGGCGCCCGCCTTCTGCAGCGACTCGCACTTGAGCCGGATCTCGCCGCCGACCGCCTCCGACAGATCCGGGTCGGGAATGAGCGGTGTACGCACCACGGTGCCGCGAATCCGCCCGGCGGCGGCCTCGATCTCGGCCAGCGGAACCAGCCGGTCGCTACTGGTCGTCATCGTCGCCGACCACCCGCGCGACATCGACCACGGTGTCACCCCTGTCGAGGTTGACCAGGCGCACGCCCTGGGCCGCGCGCCCGATCACGCGCATGTCCGAGACCGGCTGCCGATTCACCACCCCGTTGCGCGTGATGACCATGAGCTGGTCGTCACAGGTGACGGCCCGTACCGCAACCACCCGGTCGGTCTTCTTCGACAGCTTCAGGTTGATGACCCCCTGCCCCCCCCGCTGCTGCAACCGGTAGTCGCGGATCTGGCTTCTCTTCCCCATTCCGTATTCGGTCGCGCTCAGCAGCGTCTCGTCGGGCCGTGTCACCACGACCATCCCCACCACCTCGTCGCCCCTGCCCAGCCGGATCCCCATGACGCCTTCCGTGTGGCGCCCCATGGGCCGGACGTCGGACTCGTGGAAGCGGATCGCCTTGCCCCGCCGCGTTGCCAGGACGACCTCGTTGGTGCCGTCGGTGATCCGCACGTCAATGAGTTCGTCGCCTTCGCGAAACTTGATCGCGTAGATCCCCATGGCGCGCACGTTGCCGTACGCCGACAGCGGGGTCTTCTTCACGACGCCGTTTTTCGTGCAGAAGAGCAGGAACCGATCTCCGCTGAATTTCCGCACCGGCAGCACCGACGCGACCTTTTCGCCGGGAGCCAGCTCGAGGAAGTTGACGATGGGCTTGCCCTTCGAATACCGGCTCCCGTGGGGAATCCCCCACACCTTCACCCAGTGGCAGCGGCCCTGGTCGGTGAAGGCCATGAGGTATTCGTGCGTGGATGCCACGAAGAGGTTCTCGACCCAGTCCTCGGCCTTGGTGTCCATGCCCGCGATTCCCCGTCCGCCGCGCCTCTGGGCCCGGTAGGTGTCGATCGGGATGCGCTTCACGTAGCCCTGGCGGGACATCGTCAGCACCACCTCTTCGTCGGCGATCAGGTCCTCGACGTCGAACGACGAGACCGTGCCGATGATCTCGGAGCGCCGGTCGTCGCCGTAGCGGGCGGCAATCTCCCGCAGCTCGTCCTTGATGATCCCCATGCGGACCGACCGGTCGGAGAGAATTCGCACCAGTTCGGCGATCCGTTCGCGCACCTCGGCGAGTTCGGTGTCGAGCTTCTCCTTCTCCAGACCCGTCAGACGGGCCAGCCGCATGTCCAGAATGGCCCGGGCCTGCCGCTCCGAGAGGTCGAACGCCCCCCTCAGCCCCACCGCGGCCTCGGCCGCGTCGCGTGAACCGCGGATGATCCGAACCACCTCGTCGATGTTGTCGACTGCGATGCGCAGCCCTTCCAGCACGTGCTCGCGCTCCCGGGCTGCCGCCAGGTCGAACTCGCTGCGCCGCACGACTACCGTGTGCCGGTGGTCGATGAAGTGGGTCAGCATGTCCCTCAGCGGCATGACCCGCGGAACGCCGTCCACCAGCGCAAGCAGGATGACGCCGAAGGTGGACTGCATCTGCGTGTGCTTGTACAGCCGGTTCAGCACGATCTGCGGCACGGCGTCGCGCTTCAGCTCGATGACGACGCGGAGCCCGTCACGGTCCGATTCGTCTCGCAGGTCGCGGATCGACGTGATCCTCTTCTCGCGCACGAGGGCTGCGATCTGCTCGATGAGGCGGGCCTTGTTCACCATGAACGGGATCTCGCTCACGATGATCCGCGCCGGTCCGTCGTCGTCGAGCTCGATGTCGGCCCTGGCCCGGATGACGATGCGCCCGCGCCCCGTCCGGTACGCCTCCTGGACCCCGCCGGTCCCGCAGATGTAGCCGCCGGTCGGAAAGTCCGGTCCCTTGACGTGCAGCTCGAGATCGTCCTGGGAAAGGCGGGGGTCGTCGATCAGCGCCAGCAGGCCGGAAACGATCTCGCGCAGATTGTGGGGCGGGATGTTGGTGGCCATTCCCACCGCGATCCCGGACGAACCGTTGATCAGCAGGTTCGGTGCCTTGCACGGGAGCACCGACGGCTCCTTCAGGCGTCCGTCGAAGTTCTCGTCGAACCGGACCGTGTCCTTGTCGATGTCGGCCAGCAGTTCCATGGAGAGGCGCTGCAGGCGGGCCTCGGTGTACCGGTAGGCGGCCGCCGAGTCCCCGTCGATGGACCCGAAGTTGCCCTGGCCGTCCACGAGCGGGTAGCGCAGCGAAAAGTCCTGCACCATCCGCACCAGCGCGTCGTAGACCGCCGAGTCCCCGTGCGGGTGGTACTTGCCCAGAACCTCGCCCACGACGGTCGCGCACTTCTTGTACGCCCGCCCCGGCGACAGTCCCAGCTCGGACATCGCGTAGAGGATGCGCCGGTGCACCGGCTTCAGCCCGTCCCTGACGTCGGGCAGGGCGCGCTGCACGTTCACGCTCATCGAATAGTCGATGAACGACTCGCGCATCTCGTGTTCGAGAATTCGTTCGAGAACCCGTTCGCCGGTGGTTCCCGGGTCGTTTTCGGCCATGGCTGTCGGGCGGAGGAAAGGACGGAACCTCAATGGCCCGCGGAGTGGGCCGGAACGTGGGAGGCGGGTGTTCCGGCATGTTGTGGATAGCCTTTTATTCTAACAGTTTAGAGTCTCTCGCTCAAGGGTGTGCAGGGGGTCTTGGCGAGTGACCGAAACGGCTTCGGGAGGATGGTCAGGCGGGTCGCGCTTCGGGCCGCCGAAACGTGGCGCGCGCGCTTGTCGGGCGGGCACTGTCGCGGGGCGGCTGGCGTTGTCCTGGCCTGCAGCTCAGCGGCGTGGCTGTCACGCCATCGAAACGAAGTCCTCGCCGTCCGTCAGGCCCGTCTCCCGGGCCGCCGCGCGAACCGTCGCTCGCCCCGCCGCCCGGGCGACCGACCCCACATGAAGCCCGCGCGGGAAGTCTCCTGCTTCGCGCATCGACCGTACAGGCGCCCCGTGGATGACCTGCCCGATCTTGCGCGGGTCGACCTCGATGAAGGCCAGCACCGGTACCCCCTGCCGCTGGAATTCGAGCGCCAGCGCCTTGCCGGTCGGGCCCGCGCCCCACATCACCACGCCTTCGCGCCCGGTCAACAGGCTGCGGCGCAGGTGGTGCACCCGGCAGGCGCGGAACGCGTCCAGCGAATACGCCGGGTGGGTGCGGCTCAGACGCCCGTCGCCGTTTCCCCAGTCGAGGAGCACGCGGGGGACGGCCACGAATCGCTCGCCGCGGCGCCAGAGGCGCAGCAACAGGTCGTAGTCCTCGGGCCAGCCGCGATCGCGGTAGCCGCCGACCACCGCAAGGGCCTCGCGCCGGAACATGAAGGTCGGGTGGGCCAGGGGGCACTCCACGAAGATGTTGGACGCGACGGCCTCCCAGTCGGTCATTGAATTGAGCCAGGCCGCGTACCCGGCGGCCCGCGGGGTGACGTCGGACTCCGGCACGTAGCGCACGCCGGTGCCGCAGCCCGCGAGGTCGGGCGCGCCTTCGAGCAGGTCGAACTGGGCGGCCAGTCGCGCGGAGTGGGAGATATCGTCCGCGTCCATGCGGGCGACGTACCGGCCCCGCGCTTCGGCGAGACCGCACTGCAAGGCCCCCACAATGCCCCGGGGTCCGGTGTGCAGCACGCGGAAGCGCCCATCGCGCTGCTCCCACGCCCGCGCCACCAGCGGCGTATCGTCGCGGGAACCGTCGTCCACGACCACGACCTCGAAGCGCGCGAACGTCTGTGCGGCCAGGGACTGCAGCGCGGGCTCCAGCGTCGACGCGCCGTCGCGCACCGGCAGCACGACGGACACGAGAGGCACGAGAGGCCCTTCACGCACCGACCCCGTCACGCGCCGCTCCGGGCTACCGCGCTCACGAGATCGCCCAGGAACCGACCCGTCACGCTCTCGGGCACGGTGGCCACGTCTTCGGGCCTCCCCATGGCGACGACCTCGCCCCCGCGCTCCCCCGCTCCCGGGCCCAGGTCGACGACCCAGTCGGCCTCCCTGATGACATCGAGGTCGTGCTCCACCACGATCAGCGTGTTGCCGGCGGCAACCAGCTTGCGGAGCACCGTGTTGAGCTGTGCGACATCCTCCCCCGATAGGCCGGTGGTCGGCTCGTCCAGGATGTAGACCTTGCGCGCCCCTTTGCGCGACGCGGCAGCGATCAGCTCGCGCGCGATCTTGAGGCGTTGCGCCTCGCCGCCCGAGAGGTGCGTGGCCGGCTGACCCAGTCGGAGATAGCCGAGCCCCACCTGCTGCAGATGCCAGAGGGCGTGGCCGAGCTTCGGTTCGCGCAGGAAGAACCGCACGGCACGATCGACGGTGAAATCGAGCACCTCGTTCACGTTGTGGCCGCGCACCTCGACCTCGAGGACTTCCGGGCGGTAGCGCCTCCCCTCGCACACCTCGCACGGTACGTGAAGGTCGGCCATGAACACCATTTCGACGCGCACGAAACCCGCGCCGGAGCACTCCTCGCAGCGCCCTCCCTTCACGTTGAACGAGAAGCTGCGCGGCTCCAGCCTCCGGGTTCGCGCCGACGGCTGGCTTGCGAAGATGCGCCGGATCTCGCCCCACGCCCTGACATAGGTGATCGGGTTTGAGCGGGGAGTGCGGCCAATCGGGCTCTGGTCGATGAGAACGACGTCGTCGACGTGCCCGAGCCCGCTGAGCGCGCGCCAGGAGCCGACCACCTCGCCCAGATGCTTCCTGGCCGACGTGCGGCCCTCCCGCAGCTCGCGTTCGAGAGCGCGGTAGAGAATGTCGTGCACCAGCGTGGACTTACCCGACCCCGACACGCCCGTGACCGCGGTCATCGCGCCCACCGGGAACTCGGCCTCGACGCCGCGGAGGTTGTGCAGCGTCGCACCCGTCACGCGAATGCGCGCGCCGTCGACCGGACGCCGCGACCTCGGCGGCCACGATTCCATCGCTTCGCCGGACACCAGGCGTGACAGGTATCGCCCGGTGTTCGTTTCGGAATCGGCCAGCTCCACGGGCGATCCCTCGAAGACGACCTCACCGCCCAGGTCACCCGACCCGGGTCCCAGCTCCACCACGTGGTCGGCCGCCTGGATCGCGGTAGCGTTGTGTTCGACCACCACGACTGTGTTGCCGCCATCGCGCAGGCGATCGAGGAGGCGAAGCAGGGCGTCGATGTCCTGTGGGTGGAGACCGATCGAGGGCTCGTCGAGCACGTACAGCGTGTCCACGAGACGCGAACCCAGCGAGTTCGCCAGCGAAATGCGCTGGGCCTCGCCGCCGGAAAGCGTGCGCATCTGGCGGCTCAGGGTCATGTAGCCGAGTCCCACGTCCACCAGAAACCGCGTCCTGGCGCGCAGCTCCCTCAGAATCGTGGCGCCGATCCGCGCTTCCATCGGCCGCAGGTCGAGACCCGCCAGCCAGTCGGGCAGCTCTCCTATCGGCAGTTCGCTCGCGCCACCGATGTCCAGCCCGCCGACCGTGACATGGCTCGCCTCGGGGCGCAGCCGGGATCCGCCGCAGGCCTTGCACGGCAGAGGACGCTGGTACTGCCGCAGGAAGATCCTTATGTACTGCTTGTACCTCTTGGGCTCCTTCGACACAAGGAATCCCATGACGCCCCGGAAGGAACCCTTCCCGTAGAGGACGCTGTCGCGGAACCCCGAGGGCAGCTCGTCCCACGGCGTGTAGTTCGATACGCCCTCGCGGGTGGCAAACCTCCGCAGCGCCGAGCGTTCCCGTGTGTAGCGGGGCTTTGCCCAGGGGTCGACGGCGCCCTGTTCCAGCGACAGTTCCGGGTTGGGCACGATCAGCGCGGGATCGTACTCGAGCGTGGCGCCGAAGCCGGTGCAGACGGGACAGCTGCCGTAGGGATTGTTGAACGAGAAGAGCTTGGGCTCCGGCTCGAGGAAGGCTGTGTCCGGGTGGCGCGGGCAACGGAACGCCTCGGAGAACCGCAGGCCAGGATCCGCATCCGCTCCTGCGGGGATCACTACAGCCTCCCCTTCTCCCTCGCGGAAGCAGGTGGTGAGAGAGTCGGCCACGCGGTCGTGCCAGCCCTGGTCGGGCTCCTTCACCACCTTCATGCGGTCCACCACAACCGTCACGTCGCGGGCCTGGCCCAGATCCGGCACCGTGACCCCCGGCTCGGCACCCGGCGCGAGAAGCTCGGACAGCTCCGCGCGCACGCCGTCCGCGATCACGCGCACGAACCCCAGCGCGCGCAGGTTTTCGGCGACCAGCCGGTGGGAGACGCGGTCGCTGCGGGTCAGGGGGAAGCCGATCATGATCCGCGTCCCCGGACGCAGGCCGGACACCGCGTCGGCGGCGCTGCCCACCGAGTCGGGACGCACCTCGTCGCCGCAGTCGGGGCAGTGCGTGCGCCCGACGCGAGCGAACAGGAGGCGAAGGAAGTCGTGGACCTCGGTCGCGGTACCCACGGTGGAGCGGCTCGAGGTGGTGGGGTTGCGCTGTTCGATGGCCACCGCCGGGCAGAGGCCCTCGATCCGGTCCACGTCGGGCTTCTCGAGACGGTCGAGGAACTGCTTGGCGTAGGTGGAAAGGGCTTCCACGTAGCGCCGCTGACCCGCCGCGAAGAGGGTGTCCAGGGCGAGCGACGACTTGCCCGAACCGGAAGGTCCGGTGACCACGGTGAGCGCGTTGCGGGGGAGATCCAGGTCGATCCCCTTCAGGTTGTGCTGGCGCGCGCCCCTGATCCGAATCGGCTCTTGCATGAACCTCCGAGTACCCCGTCGATCCTGTCCGGGGGCCGCACCGTTGCCATAACGCGCGGTTTCCCCGACCGTGGAACGGCTGGCGCGCCGTGAATACGGCCGCCGTGCCCACAATCTACCAGCACGGAAGACGTCGTCATGGACATCTATCCCCGCACCGACTACCGCGGCCTGGACCGCTACCTCCCCGACCGCTCGCCCATCGCCGCCGATCTGAGCGACAACCGAAACCTCTGGGGCGCCCATCCCGCCGCGCTGGAAGTGCTCGCGGGCGCGGGCACGACGGAAGCCTCCGAGTACCCCGGCAGCTACTCCGAGCGCCTCGTGGACGCCGTCGCCGGCCAACTCGGGATCGGTCGGGAGAACGTGACGACGGGCGCGGGCGGCACCGGAGTGCTGGATGCGCTGATGCGTGCCGTGGCGCCCACCACCATGCGCTACCTCGACCCCGGCTGGCCCGCCGCGGGAATGCTCGCGGTCATGAACGGGCACAGGCCGGTGCCGGTGGAATGGAGCGTCGGCCTGGACGACCCGGTGGCCTTTGCCGGGTCCGAACCGGCCGTCGTGTTCGCGCCGAATCCGGGCAACCCGACCGCCGAGGCGATCCCGGACGACTGGATGCGGGCGGTCCAGGAACGCACCGAAGCGGTCGGCAGCATCCTGATCATCGACGAGGCCTACGGCGAGTACAACCGCGGCCTGGACGACACGACCCCCTTCGACATGGCGCTGGCCGGCGAGCGCACGATCTGCGTCAAGACGCTGTCCAAGGCGTACGGCCTGGCCGGACTCCGGGCGGGGTACGGGGTGGGAAGTCCGTCGCTGATGCTGGAGGTGGACAAGGGACGCGGTCCCTTCGTTGTGTCGGGCGTAACGTCTGCGGCTGCGGCGGCCGCCATTTCCAGCGAGTCGCTCTGGCTTGAGGACACGATCGCCGAGACCCTCGTCAATCGCGAGCGCGTGCAGGCATCGCTCAAGCACCGGGGCTACGAAGTTCCGACCTCGGCGGCCAACTTCGTCTTCATCCTGCGCCCCGAAGACGAACTCGACGACATGACCCGGCGACTGGAGCGCTGCGGCGTGCGGGTTCGGCCCTTCCGGGGACCCACGAAGCTGGCGAACGGGCTGCGCGCCACGGTCGGTCCGTGGGACAGGATGCAGCGGCTGCTGGACGGGCTCGACCTGGTGGCGGCCGGCACCGTCTAGGGCAGCGCGTGGAAGGAAGCCCGCGGTGAGCACCGGCTACGAGGAGGAGGTCCTCGGCAAGGCGTACGACTCGCGCCTGATGGCCCGCCTGCTCCGCTACCTGCGCCCGTACAAGTGGCAGGTGGCGGGCGCGCTGGTGCTGCTCATGCTGGCGTCGCTCCTCGGGGTCGTCGGCCCCTACCTCACCATGATCGCGCTCGACGAGGCGATCCCCCGCGGCGATGGCCGGCAGCTCGCCTTCCTGGCCATCCTCTTCCTCTCGGCCACGATCCTCATCTTCGTCTTCGAATACGTCCAGGCGCTGGTGACGACTTGGCTGGGCCAGCGCGTCATGTACGACCTGCGCACCCAGATCTTCCGCAAGCTGCAGCAGCTCGACCTGGCCTTTTACGACCGCAACCCCGTCGGCCGCCTCATGACGCGGATCACGTCCGATGTCGAGACGCTCAACGAACTCTTCAGCTCGGGCGTGGTCACGGTCTTCGGCGACCTCTTCATTCTCTTCTTCATCGTGGCGGCCATGCTGCAGATGGACGCCGAACTGGCGCTGGTCACCTTCAGCGTGCTGCCGTTCGTGGGCTACACCGCTTTCGTCTTCCGTTCTCGCATCCGATCGGCCTACCGCGACATCCGCGTCCGTCTCGCGCGCCTCAACGCCTTCCTCCAGGAACGCTTCACGGGGATCCGCGTCGTCCAGCTCTTCAACCGCGAGGGCGCCGATCTCGAGCGCTTCAAGGACCTCGACGACGACTACCTGAACGCACACCTCCGCTCGATCACCTATTACGCGCTCTTCTTCCCCGTAATCCAGCTCTTCACGGCGGTGGCGCTGGCGCTGATCATTTGGTACGGCGGCGGCGCCATGATCCAGGGCGCCGTCACCATCGGGGTCCTGGCCGCCTTCCTGGACTACGCCCGCCGCTTCTTCCGCCCCATCCAGGACCTCTCCGAGAAGTACAACCTGCTGCAGGGCGCGATGGCGTCGTCGGAACGCATCTTCCGGCTCCTCGACCGCGAGCCGACGATCGTCGATGCCGCTGTGCCCACGGCGCTGCCCGCCGACTCGCCGGGCGAAATCCGCTTCGAGAACGTGTGGTTCGCCTACCGGGGCGGGGACCGCAACTGGGTGATCCGCGACCTCTCCTTCAAGGTCGCTCCCGGCGAGAAGCTGGCCATCGTCGGACATACCGGAGCCGGCAAGACTACGATCATCAATCTGTTGATGAGGTTCTACGAGCCCCAGCGGGGACGCATCCTGATCGACGGCGTGCCGATCAACCGGCTGCGCCTGCGTGATTTGCGCAGTCGGATCGGCCTCGTTCTCCAGGACATCTTCCTCTTCAGCCAGTCGGTGGACTACAACGTGAGACTGGGCTCCACCGACATCGGCGCGGCCGCGGTGGACTCGGCGCTGGAAGCGGTCGGGGCAGCCCCCTTTGTCGAGCGGCTCCCGGAAAAGGCGGCCCAGCCCCTCGGCGAACGGGGCGCCAGCCTCTCGGTGGGCGAACGGCAGCTCCTCTCCTTCGCACGCGCGCTCGCCTTCGATCCCGCCATACTGGTGCTGGACGAGGCGACCAGTTCGGTCGATTCCGAGATCGAGGCGCGCATCGAGGAGGCCACCGACCGCCTCATGCGGGGCCGGACGTCACTCGTGATCGCCCACCGCCTCTCGACCGTGCAGGGCGCCGACCGGATCCTGGTCATGCACCACGGCAAGCTCGTCGAGGAAGGCAGCCACGGCACGCTCCTGGCCCGGGAAGGCCTGTATCGCCGCCTGCACCAACTCCAGTTCGCGGGCGCGGTGGCCTGAGCGTCGCGGGCCTCGCGGGCGCCGCGGCTGAATAGCTGCTCGCTCCTACGTCGGCTGGTCGAGCGGTCTGACCAGCACCTCGCTCACGGCCACATGCGGCGGCGACGTCACCGCGTACAGGACCGCCTGCGCGACGTCGTCTGCCTGCAGCGCCCGCTTGTCCGCCCAGCGCTCCGCCCAGGCCTCGCGTGCCGCGGCATCGGGCACGGTGTCGATCAGCTCCGTGTCGACGTATCCGGGCTGAATATCGGTGGTGCGGATTCCGTGCTCCGCACCGAGCTCCAGGTGGAGCCCCCAGGACAGGCAGCGGACCGCGAACTTGGTGGCGGCATAGACCGTGCCGCCCGGGAACGGACGCCGCCCGGCTATGGAGCCCACGTTGACGATGTGCCCGCTTCCCCGTTCGAGCATGTGGGGAAGCACCGCGCCGATGCCGTGCAGCACCCCGTTGACGTTCACGTCCACCATGCGGGTCCAGTCCTCGACGCGCGCCTCCGTCAGGGGTGAGAGGGGCATGATCCCCGCGTTGTTCACGAAGATGTCCACGCGGCCGAAGGTGTCCACGGCCCTGGCCACGAGGGCCCGCATCTCCCCGAGGCTCGTGACGTCCGTCTGCACCGCGACAGCACGGGCACCGCTGCCCTGGAGTTCCCGCGCGTCGTCCTCGAGCCGCTCCCTGCGGCGTGCGGCGAGCACGACGGCCGCACCCTCTGCCGCGAGGGCCCCGGCTACCGCCCGGCCGATTCCGGACGACGCGCCCGTGACGACCGCGACCTTACCGGTGAGACTGCTGCTGGATGTGTTCTCCACGGAGTTGCGTTCCTGGGATTCGGGGAATACTGGCGGTGCACTGTCCGCGCTGACACTTTGATGATCGCAGGGGGTAGTGTGTAAGGATAACCTCACCCGGCCACCCTGCCGACACCGGAGTACCCGATCCGGATCTTGAAATGGACAGAGTCGATCTGACGCACCTTATACGCCCCGGTGCACGGCGCACCCGGCGTCGCCCGGCGGGCGGTACATCCCGCAGCACGGTCGCGGACTACGAGCAGCGCGTCAGAGGCGATGCTTCCCTGTCGGATCTCGACCTGGATCTCGCGAAGTCCTTTCTGAAGGACACGCCGTTGGGTGGCAAACCGGTGCTCGATGCCCTTCGGGACTACGGACTTGTCAAGGGTGATTCGCCGGATTGGGGAATCACCAACGCGGCGCTGCTGCTGTTCGCCGGCACCTCCGCGCGCCACTGGAATCCCGGTGCGGGGATCCGCGTGATCCGTGCCGCGGGCACCGCGCGACTTGTCGGCCACCGTCAAAGCGTTACGTGGATGGCTTATGCAGGTCCGCCGCTCGCCAGTGCAATCGACGAAGGAATCCGCCTTGCACGGGACCAGATCGGCTCTTCCGAGCACCTTCGGCGCATCTTCTTCCGCGATGTTCCGGAGTACCCGGAGTCCGCATGGCGCGAAGTCGTCATGAATGCGATCGCCCACCGGGACTATGACGGAATCGCCGAGATCGAGATCGTGTTCTACGACGATCGTGTTGAAGTTACGAGTCCGGGCCTCCCGCTTGAACCGTTCTCGAAAACCGATGTCAACGAAGGCAGAGTGGTTTACAACACGCGCAATCCGTTGCTGAACAAGGTATTGAAGGACAAGAAACTTGTGAGCTGCAAAGCCTCGGGACTTGTGCGTGTCTTCAATGACATGGAGGATTCCCTGCTTGTCGAACCGGAGTTTGCCAACAACAGCGGGCGATTCACCGTAACGCTGTACAACGGTCCCCAGTTTGCAACCTCGGGTCCCGGCTGGAGCTGGATTGTCGGCAGGTTTCCGATCGACGCCGACCAGAAGCGCATGTTGCTGGCCTGTCCGGACGGCTTCACCGAGGACGACTACCTGCGGCTCAATTCGGTTTCCCGGGGTGAAGCGCGACGGCAGATCCAGGGGCTGGTCGACGGCGACATCGTGACGCCCGTGACCAACCGTGGCGAATCGCACTACACATATTTCCTCACCCCGGATCTCGATGCGAACCGCTGGTTTCTGGAAGACCGCATACCGAAGCTCCGCGAGCACTTCCAGAAGCACATGCGTCTGGGCAACGTCGACTACCGGGAGACCTGCGGGGTCAGCTATCCGACCGCAAAGCGGGAACTCGACGCCCTGGTCGACCAGGGTTTTCTGAGGGCCGGGGGACGGGGACGGGCGCTTCACTATCTGCCGACGATGGCGCTGAGAAAGTCCGACCCCTGACGGACACGCGAGCGTCCGACGTAGCTTATCTTCAGTACTGATGGACAGTCTCTTTTGGCAACATGAAAGGAAAGCAAGATGGGTTTTCTGGCAATCGCCGCGGTTCTGATCGTGATTGGGGCAATCGTACGCACGATCCCGTCCGCCAACGCGAAGATCCCGAACAGGCTGGTGGGCACGGTGGTCATGGTCGTCGGCCTTGTCCTCGTCGTCATGAACACGGTGGTGGTCGTCCGCGTGGGCGAGGTGGGGGTGGAGCACTTCCTGGGAAGAGTCTCGGACCGGCCGCTCGAGGCCGGCGTCCGTGTGATCAACCCGCTTGCGACGGTCGAAAGGATGTCTGTCCGCGAGCAGTCCTTCCCGGCGCAGGGAAGCGTGGAACAGATCGAGGCGCAGACATCGGAACAGCTGAACGTCACGCTTGAAGTGTCGATCATCTTCCAGATCAATGGAGGCAATGCGCCGAGCCTCTACCAGCGCATCGGCTCGGAGAACGAGATCAAGCGTCAGATCGTGTTGAACGCGGTCAGGAACGGGGTGCGCGACGCCGTGGCGACCAAGTCGATCAACGACATCTTCTCGCCCAACCGGCGTGACGTGGCCGACGCCATGCGGACGGAGATCCAGGCCAAGGCGGGGGACCGGATCGAGGTCAAGGACGTCTTCGTTCGTGACATTCAGGCACCCTCACGCGTCCGTGAGGCGATCGAGCAGAAGCTGGAGCGCGAGCAGCAGGTCGCGGCGGAGGAGTTCCAGACCCAGATCATCCAGGAACAGGCCCGCCAGCAGGCCGAGGAGGCAAAGGGAATCGCGGAGGCCCAGCAGATCATCTCCGAGGGGCTGACTCAGGAGTACCTGACCTTCTTCTACATCCAGCAGCTGGCAGAGATGCCCGAGGGGTCGCTGGTCTACGTTCCGACCGAGGGCGGCATCCCGCTGATCAGGAACCTGGGCGGCGGCAGGTAGGAGACTCCGGCGTGACCCCGACCGCCGGGAAGTCCCGCACGGGGCGGCCGCGCTTTGGCCGGGGTCGGCGTGCTCCCCCATCTACGTCATCAAGGCCGGATGGGCCGAGGCGAAGATCCTGAGCGCGCGCCGGCCCATTCCCGAGGTGATCCTCTCTCCCGACATCGACGAGCGCACCCGGGGCAAGCTGACGCTGGCTCGCGAGGCGCGCGAGTTCGCGATGAACACGCTGCGACTGGACGTGGGCGACAGCTACACGACGTACACGGAACTGGACCGCGACACCCTGGCCATGGTGCTGTCGGCAGCCCACCGCGACCGGCTCGCGCCCGTGACATGGTGGTTCCCGATCGTGGGCCACGTGCCCTACCGGGGATTCTTCGACCTGGATGAAGCGCTTCGCGAGCAGGAGAAGCTCGAAGAGGAAGGATTCGACACCTACCTCAGGCCCACTTCCGCCTTCAGCACCCTGGGCTGGTTTTCCGATCCGCTGCTCTCGACCGTCGTGAGGTACGACGAGGTCGAGCTGGTGACGACAATCATCCACGAGCTGTCCCACAACCACCTGTTCGTTCCGGGCCAGGTGCGTTTCAACGAGAGCTTCGCGACATGGGTGGGCCGAAGCGGCGCCGCCGAGTTCTTCTGCACCCGCGAAGGAGGAGGACCCGACACCGTGTGGTGCGAGCGCGCGCGGGGCCGATGGGAGGACGTACAGCGCTTCTCGCTCTTCATCGACGGACTGGTGGCCGATCTCGAGGCGGTCTACGGAGAGGCGACGATGACGAGCCAGGAGAAGGTCGTGCGCCGGGACGAGATCTACGCGTTCCACCGCAGGCGCTTTCGCGAAGAGGTCCAGCCACGATTCGTCGCGCTGACCTTCGCCAGCTTCGAGACCCTTCCCCTCAACAACGCAACCCTGCTCAGCCGAATGCGTTACTACCACCGGCTGCCCGATTTCGACGCCTTTCTCCGGGCGAACGGGGGGTCGCTCGCCGGGGCGGTCGAGGCACTGAGGACCGGGATCGAGAACGCGAACGATCCCTTCGGGATCCTGCCCGAAGCGGCGGGCGGGTCGGGCGTCGGGCTGTAAAAGGCCCTCCCCCTCTTTTAGCTTTCGGACTTGGTCTGAAGCCGGGCCCGCCTACCCGCAACCCAGGAAGGAACGACGCGGCGATCCCCGCAGGGTGCAGAGCCGAACCGATCGACCCGCCATGCCTTCGAACGTCGACAACGCCTACGACCCCAGCGCGGTGGAACACCGGTGGCAGGCGAAGTGGGACCGCGACGGCACCAACGCCTTCGCGCTCGATGAGCTGCGCAGCGCCGAACGTCCCTTCTTCAACCTGATGATGTTCCCCTACCCTTCCGCGGAAGGGCTGCATGTGGGGAACATCTACGCCTTCACCGGGGCCGACGTCTACGGGCGCTTCAAGCGGCTGCAGGGGTACGATGTCTTCGAGCCGATCGGGTTCGACGCCTTCGGCATCCACTCCGAGAACTTCGCGCTGAAGACCGGGGTTCACCCAAGCCGTCTGATTCCGGGCAACATGGCCAACTTCCGCCGGCAGCTGCGCCGGATCGGCGGCATGTTCGACTGGACCCACACGGTCGACACCACCGACCCCGACTACTACCGGTGGACCCAGTGGATCTTCGTCCAGTTCCTGAAGAACGGGCTGGCGGAGAAGAAGGAGGCGCCCGTCAACTGGTGTCCCTCGTGCATGACCGTGCTCGCCAACGAACAGGTCATCGTCGGGGAGTGCGAGCGGTGTGGCACCGCGGTCGAGCAGCGCTTCATACACCAGTGGTTCCTCAGGATCACCGACTATGCGGACCGGCTTCTCGCGAACCTGAAGCGCATCGACTGGTCGGACACGACCCTGAAGGCGCAATACAACTGGATCGGCCGTTCGGTGGGCGCGCAGCTTCACTTCCCGGTCGCCGGGGCGGACGATCTGAGCGTCGAGGTGTTCACCACGCGCCCGGACACGGTGTTCGGAGCGACGTACGTGGTGCTCGCTCCGGAGCATCCACTGGTCGATGCCGTCACGAGCGACTCCTGCCGGGAAGCGGTGGAAGCCTACCGGGCCAGGACACAGGCGATGGACCTGGTGGCCCGTAAGAAGATCGAGAAGGACAAGACCGGGGTCTTCACCGGCGGGTACTGCGTCAATCCGGCCACCGGCGAACGCGTGCCCGTGTGGATCGCCGACTACGTGCTCATGGGATACGGCACGGGAGCCATCATGGCGGTGCCCGGGCACGACGAGCGTGACTTCGACTTCGCCCACGCGCACGGGCTGCCCATCATCAGGGTGATCGCGGCCCCGGGCGAGGACGCGTCCACCCCGCTGTCGATCGCCTACGAGTACCCGACCGGCACGCTCGTCAACTCGGGACGCTACGACGGCGTGCCCGTGGACGAGGCGAAGAGGGCGATCGTGGACGAACTCGCAACGGAAGGCCTCGCCGAGAGCCGGGTCACCTACCGACTCCACGACTGGTGCATTTCGCGGCAGCGGTACTGGGGCCCGCCCATCCCCGTCATCAACTGCGACCATTGCGGCGCGGTTCCCGTACCCGAGGAGGATCTGCCGGTCGAGCTTCCGCACGTCGAGGACTTCAGGCCCGACCAGTCGGGGATCAGCCCGCTGGCGCGGGTCAGGGAGTGGTACGAAGTGCCCTGCCCCTCCTGCGGGCGCGACGCCGCTCGCGAGACCGACGTTTCCGACGTCTTTCTGGACAGCGCCTGGTACTTTCTGCGCTATCCCTCCACCGACTTCGACGACAGGCCCTTCGACGCCGGGATCACTCGCCGCTGGCTTCCGGTCGACATGTACATCGGCGGCAACGAGCACGCGGTCCTGCACCTGCTGTACTCGCGCTTCGTGGTGATGGCGCTGCACGACATGGGATGGCTGGACTTCGAGGAGCCCTACGACCGGTTCCGCGCGCACGGACTG
Organism: Gemmatimonadota bacterium; assembly: GCA_009838975.1. GTDB lineage: Bacteria > Gemmatimonadota > Gemmatimonadetes > Longimicrobiales > Gaopeijiaceae > Bin94. The sequence goes on from VXQO01000038.1 coordinate 32,346, forward strand.
ATCATCCGCGAAGGCGCCAAGATGTCCAAGAGCAAGGGCAACGTCATTATCCCCGATCCGATCATCGAACGCTACGGAGCCGACACGTTCCGGCTGTATCTCATGTTCCTGGGCCCCTTCGTCGAAGGCGGGGACTACCAGGACCAGGGGATATCCGGCCCGCATGGCTTCCTCCACCGGCTCTGGGAGTCCGTGGTCCCCGAGAGCGGCGAACTCGCCACCGGAGATCCCGATCCCGCGGTCGACCGCAAACTCCATCGGACGATCCACCGGGTCACCGACCAGATCGCGAATCTGCGCTACAACACGGCCATCGCCGCGATGATGGAGTACCTCAATGCGGTGCGCGCCGGCGGCCGCACGCCCGTGCGCGCCGAGGTCGAACCACTGGTCGGCATGGTCGCGCCGTTCGCACCGCACATCGCCGAGGAGCTCTGGCACCGTCTGGGCCACGCAGGGAGCGTCTTCGACGGCGCCAACTGGCCCGAATGCGATCTCGCCAAGTGTGTCGAGCAGCACGCCCGGATCGCCGTGCAGGTGAACGGCCGGGTGCGCGGCACGGTCTCCGTGCCGGTGGGTGCCGGCAGGGACGAAGTCGTGGCGCAAGCCAGGGCGGAGCCCAACGTGGCGCGCCACCTGGAGGGTACGGAGGTGCGCCGAATCGTCCACATTCCGGACCGGCTTCTGAATCTCGTGGTGGCGCAGGCCGTCGCAGCCGGAAAGTGACCGGAACATCCGCGAAGAGACCCTGACGAGAAAACGAGGCTGACGCGATGCCCCAAGCCGTGGGCGGGTCCACAGGCACCGAAAAGCTGGCAATCGACACGATCAAGGTTCTGGCAATGGACGCCGTTCAGGCGGCCAGGTCGGGGCACCCGGGTACGCCGATGGCACTTGCGCCGGTCGGATATGTCCTTTGGACGCGGCACCTCAGGCACAATCCTCGCGACCCCGGCTGGTTCAACCGCGACAGGTTCGTCCTGTCGGCCGGGCACGCCTCGATGTTCCTCTACAGCCTGCTGTACCTGACCGGCTACGAGGTCTCGCTGGACGACATCCGCCGCTTCCGCCAGTGGGGCAGCAGCACCCCCGGCCACCCCGAGTTCGGCCACACCCCCGGCGTGGAGACCACCACCGGCCCCCTCGGCCAGGGCGTCGCCAACACCGTCGGCATGGCACTCGCCGAGCGCTGGCTCGCCGCCCGCTACAACCGGCCGGCTCACGAGATCGTCGACCACCACACCTACGCGCTCTGCTCCGACGGCGACCTCATGGAGGGCATCTCCCACGAGGCCGCCGAGATCGCCGGGCACCAGCGTCTCGGCAAGCTCATCTGGATCTTCGACGACAACCGCATCACGATCGAGGGCTCGACCGACCTGGCCACGGCCACCGACCACGGCCGGCGCTTCGACGGGTACGGATGGCACACACTGTCCGTAGACGACGGCACCGACCTCGACGCCATCGACGCGGCGCTCACCGCGGCCAGAGCGGAGACCGGCCGCCCATCGCTCATCGTGCTCCGCACCGTCATCGCCGAGGGCAGCCCCAACATGGCCGGGTCGGCCTCGACGCACGGCGCCCCCCTCGGGGCGGACGAGATCGCCGCCACCAAACTCAACATCGGGTATCCCTCGCTGGAGCCGTTCCACGTCGAGCCCGCCGCCCTCGAGCACTGGCGCGCACGGGGCGCGGCCGGAGCCCGCTCGCAGTTAGCGTGGACCCGGCGCCTTGAGGCCTACCGGGCCGCGTTCCCGGAGCTGGCTTCCGAGTTCGAGCAGGCGATCTCGGGCGATCTGCCCGCCGGCTGGGAGGACGCGCTCCCGGACCTCACCACCGCACCTGCTACCGCGACCCGCAACCATTCCGGCAAGGTGCTCCAGGGGGCAGCCGGTGCCATCCCCGCGATGATCGGCGGCTCGGCGGATCTGGGCGGCTCCAACAAGACCGACATCGCGGGCGGCGGCGACCTCCTCGCGGAAAACCCCACCGGGCGAATCATCCACTTCGGGGTCCGCGAGCACGCGATGGGCGCCATCATGAACGGCATGTCCCTTCACGGCGGCATTCAGCCCTTCGGCGGAACCTTCCTGGTCTTCTCGGACTACATGCGGCCGGCGATCCGCCTCGCGGCCCTGATGGGACTCCCGGTCATCTACGTCTTCACGCACGACAGCATCGGTTTGGGGGAGGATGGGCCGACACATCAGCCCATCGAGCATCTCGCCGCCCTGCGGGGAATCCCCGGCCTGTTGGATCTGCGTCCATGCGACGGTCCCGAAACGGCCGAGGCGTGGCGCGCGGCACTACGCAACCGCACGGGGCCGTCCTTCCTGTCCCTGACGCGGCAGACGGTGCCATTGATCGACAGGGGGCCCGGCCGTCCCTCCGCCGACGGGCTGCACAGGGGCGGCTACATTCTCCGCGAGGCCCGCTCCAGTCGCCCTGACGCGATCGTCATCGCCTCCGGATCCGAGGTCGGCACGGCTCTGGAGGCACGGGCGCGCCTCGCCGCGGACGGCATCCACGTGCGCGTCGTGAGCCTGCCCAGCTGGCGGCTCTTCGCGGCACAACCCGCAGCCTACCGAAACGAGATCCTCCCTGCAGGGGTATTGAAGGTCTCGCTCGAAGCCGGCTGCACGATGGGGTGGGAACGATGGGTAGGGACGGACGGTATCTCGATAGGGGTCGACCAGTTCGGCGCGTCGGCCCCATTCCAGGAGGTCTACCGCCGCTATGGCGTAACCGCCGAAGCGGTGCAGCGCGCTGTCCGTGAGAGTATTTCGCAACGGAATTCAGCTGCGTAGTCACGAGCGCCAACTCGAACGTTTTGGGCCGTGTGGGGGTCCAAGTCACGGGGGAAGGTGCGTTTACAGGACCAGACACGGGAACGGCCATAGCGACATGACCGGCGGAAGCGGAAACACGAGCTGCAGGGCTGCACGCCTGTCGGCCCTGTTCCTGCTCGCGTTTGCGGCAGTCGCGGAGTCCCAGCTTTCCGCCCAGGACACCACCTCGGTCATGCGGTTGCGCGGCCTGCGTGTCGAAGTACCGCGCCCCTCCGCGACGACGGGCGGCACCAGCGCGGTCGAGATCGCCACCGACTCGCTCAATATCGTGGCGGCGCCGACCGCCGAGGAGCTCCTCCGCCGCCTCCCATCGGTCCAGGTGCGCAGCAACTCACGGGGCGAAGTGCAACCCGATCTCCGCGGCGCCGACGACCGCCAGATCGCCGTATTCCTCGACGGCATACCCCTGACCCTGGGCTGGGACCACCGCACCGACCTCTCGATAATCCCCCTGACCGCTGTCCGCGCGGTGACCCTGCTGCGGGGCCTGTCCTCGATGCTTCACGGACCCAACGTCCTCGGTGGCGCGCTCGAGTTCGACGTGTCACGGGGACAATCCGCCGGATCCTCCGTCCAGCCCTTCTCGGGCGCGATTTCAGTGGACCAGGAGGGCGGAACCAGCATCGGGGCCACCTCGGGCACCTCGTTCACGCACGACTTCACCGACTGGGTCCTGAGAGCCGGCGCCGGCTACCGGGACAACCCGGGCGTCGCACTTCCCGATGGCGCGCTCGCCGATACCACGCTCAGCGCGGCATTGCTCGCCGACGCAGACGGACGGCGTCTCAATTCCGATCGGAGACTCGCTGACGGCTTCGTTTCCGCGCGCTACCAGCGGCCGGGAGGGAGCTGGGTTTCCGGTCTGGTGACGGCAGCCGACGCGGAGCGCGGCGTTCCTCCGGAGGCTCACGTGGCGGATCCTCGCCTCTGGAGGTATCCCGACCAGAATCGACTGGTGATGGCCCTGTCGGGAGGATCCGGCCAGTGGCGGACAGAGCTTGGCGAGGGCGATGTGGAGGCCTCCTTCGGGCTGGACCGCTCCTCGACAGAGATCGAGGAGTACGGCTCGCCGGCCTACCTGTCGGTTGTGGGGGGTGAGACCGGACTCACGACCACACTGACCGGGCGGGTTCTGGGGGACTACCGCTTCAGCGCCGGACCGGAGTTCTGGAGCGCCTTCACCATCGCGAACGTCAAGCACACCGAGACCTTCGCCGACGGCCAGGCCTTAGACTACCAGCAGCGGCTCTGGAGTCTCGGGACCGAGGTCGAAGTCGGAAACAGGGACAACCCCGGGTCCAACGGCCTGAACACGATGTGGAGCTTCGGGGCATCCCTTGACGGAGCGGACACGCCCCTTTCCGGGGACAAACCGCCCCTGAACACCCTGTGGGACTGGGGGATGCGCGCCGGGGTCACCGTTCTCGGCGGCGGAGGCACCGTCCTGTATCACGCCGGGGTCAGCCGACGCACGCGCTTCCCGTCGCTGCGAGAACTCTACTCCGGTGCACTGGGGCGCTTCGAGCCGAATCCCGAATTGAGGCCCGAGAATCTGCAGGCCGGCGAGGTGGGCATCACGGCGAGCGTCGGGGACGCGAGACTGCAGCTAGTGGGATTTCACCAGCGCCTCAGCGACGGGATCGTGCGAGCCCGCACGGTGACAACCGAAGGCATCAGGTTCAAGCGGGTGAACCGCGACGACATTCGATCCACCGGGGTGGAACTGCTTGGCGCGGGTACGCGCGGACGCCTGAATTTCGGCGGAGACCTCACGCTGAAACGGGTTCGCGTCCTGGATTCCAGCCTTGGCGGTGAGGCGCAGCGCGCCGAATACGAACCGGCCGTGTCGGCCACGCTGAACCTCGGGGTCGTCGCCCCGGAGGCCGTCGACGTGAACGGTTTTCTGCGTTACCGGGGCGTCCAGTACTGCGAGAACGTCGAGGTTGCAGGCCTCGACAGGCTCGACTCGAGCACGACCGTGGACTTCGAGGCGAGACGGATCTTCCAGGTCGGCGGGGGTTCATCGGGGCGCAGCGTCGCCGGCACCGTGGGCGTGGCAAACGTCACCGACTCGATCGTGCTGGACCAATGCGGTCTTCCCCAGCCTGGAAGAACCCTGCGCATTCAGTTCAACGTCAGGTAATGTAATGCTGACATGTCATAATGTCGCCTTGGCATTACATTTTTGATCGATAAGCCCGGCCCCTCAGATCACCTCGATCAGAGCGACCCGCAGCCAGCCGACCTTCCCGTCGGCCAGGACGATTTCGGCCCATTCACCCGTGCGCCGGTCGATGCGCACCTTCGTGCCCTCGTGAAGCGTGAATACAGTCAGGCCGCCCTCCTCGGACGGCGCATTCAGCACGCGGGCCTCCGCCGCCATGACGACGGCCTGCTCGGCGTGTCCGAGACCGGTCTCCCGAATCAGTAGCGTACCGCCCAGGACTAACGTGGCCACGGCCCCCGCGTACGCGGTTCTCCGCAGGGCTGCACGCCAACCGCGGGGTCGATCGAGCACCATGAGGACCGCCGCAAGGCCGAGCACGGAATAGCACGCCGCGGCCGCGGTCGCGAGCCATCCCCGCGGAATCAGGGCCATCCACCAGTCGAAGACCGACAGCACCCAGAAGCGCGGCAGCGGCTCGATTCTGTCCTGGAGCATCCGGTTGACGAGCGCCAGGTTCGCCTGGACGTCCTCGTCCGCCGGGTCGAGCCGCGCCGCGCGTTCGTAGTTGAGCACCGCCCGCGCCACCTCGCCGAGACGGAAGTGCGCGTTCCCGAGGTTGTAGTAGAGAGCCGCCGACTCGTAGCCGCCCTCCAGCACGGCCGCATAACGGTCGGCGGCCCCGCCGAAGTCGCCTTCCTGGTAGAGGCGATTCCCCTGGTCGAAGAGCGCCTCCTGGGCATGGGCGGGCGAGAGCGCGAGGAACGCGGCCACGGCTGGCAGCGCCAGCACCGGACCCCGCCTCACGCCGACAGCTCCCGCGCCAGATCGCCCATGATCGCCGCTGCCCGTTCCAGCACCTTGTCCGCCGGCTCGCGATCGGCACCGGCGGGCGCGAAGCGCTGCCGGTCGCAGTCGTCGAGGCAGGCGAAGAGGCGAGCAAGCGTTTCAGCTGAAACGCCGCGCCGCGCCGCGATCCTTCCCGCCTCCTCCCTCACCAGCCCCGCCTCGGCGATGTTCAGCTTGTCGGCCAACAACCCCTGAAGCGCTCCCGCAACCTCGGCATGGAACTCCCTCGGATCCCCCGACGCCAGACCACGGGCCCGGGCAAGCCGCTTTTTCGCCATGCGCCTGGCCCGTCTCACCCGGGCGTAGGCCACGTCGCCCTCGAGCCGGTCGCGGTGCCGGCGCAGCACGAGCGCGCCCCCCGCGGCGACGAGCGGAAGCAGCAGCACCACCCAGAAGGCTCCCATCGAGAACAGCGACCCATCCGTCCGCCTGAAGCGCGGCGTACCGATCCGGATGAAGCGGATTTCCTCGCGCAGCGTCTCGACCGCCGTCGGCACCGCCCCGGCACCCTCGCCGGTAACCGTGATTTCCAGGGGCTGCGACCGGGCGCTCCCGTACCGTCCGGAAGCGGGATCGAAGTAGGAAGCTTCCACCGGGGGAATCCTCAGCTCGCCGGGCGCACGCGGTATCAGTACGTACTCCCAGGTCCGCGAGCCCTGCAGGCTTCCGCCGCCCTCCGAGATCCGGTCGTTCGCTTCGGGCGGAAACGCCTCGAACTCGACGGGAAACTCGATTTCGGGCGGCACCAGCGTGCGCAGATTCCCGGTCCCGGAATACTCGACTGTCAGCGTGACCGCCTCGTTCGTCTCCACCGCATCGCTGTCGAGCGAGGTCGAAACGTCCAGACTCCCGACATGCCCCGCGAACGACGCGGGCCTGCCCTCCACCGGCAACGGAAGCACCTCGACGGTCACCGGCTGCGAGGCCACCACCACCGGAAGACGCCGGTCCATCAGGCTCGAAAAGTCGAAGATGTCGGCAAACGCATCAAAAGCCCTGCGATCACGCACCCGCACCTGCGCCTCCACGCTCATCGGATCGAGGGTCCTGGTGCCGGGGCCCGTGGGGAACAGCACCATCCGCCGGATGGTCGCCGTCAGGTATTCGCTCCCATCCCGGATCACCTGCTGCGTCTGCGGCGAGGTGGGCTGCTCGAGCTCCTCCGACCAGAAACCCGTCGCCTGCGGCAGCGTCGTGATCGTGTAGGTCTGCACGGGAACGCGCGTGAAGATCCGGTATTCGACGGTGATCGGCTCGTTCTCGAAGACCCGAGTCGTGGAAACATTCGTTTCGACAAAGAGGTCTTCCGGTGAAACAGCCACCGCCGGATCGCCGGCACCAGCCCCTGCGCCGGGTCCGGGAGACGGCGGCGGAGCGTCGGAAACCACAAGCGTCACAGGCTCCGTTCGCGCCGTCCGGTCCCCGACCGTGACGCTCACCGGCCCGATCTCGAACGTCCCCTCCTGAAGCGCCTGGAAGCGGTATTGGTACGTGATCGCCATGCTCGTGCGCCCGTTCACGATCTGGATCGACGTGGATGTCCCCGCGCTCAGAAAGCCGGCAAACTCCTCCATGTCGGGCAGCACCGGATCGGTCTCCAGCTGCTGTGTGCCCGAAACCTCCACATTCAGCACGAACTGGCGCCCCACACCCACCTGCGACGCGCTGAGGAACGCACGCGCACCGACCTCCTGCGCAAGGACGGCGCCGGGCGAGCCCAACGCGATGATCCACAGGGTAAAGAGGCTCGACCAATGCGTGCCCCTCCCCAACCGTGATACGACCGTCACCCCTGCCACGCCTCCTCGCCTGCGGGAACGACCGTGACCGTGAAGCCGGGGATCGTCTCCCTCATCCTACCAGTCCCTCCTCGGCCGCGAGCCCCGTGCCTGGGCCGCCTTGCGATTGACCTCGCCCGGGTCTTCGGTGATCGCCTGCAACAGGCGCTCGGCCTGCTCGGGAGTCATCTGCGGCGGAGGCATCTCGGGCTGCCCCTCCCCGTCCTGCTGGTCCTCCGGCGACGATTCGCCTCCCGGCTGGCCGTCCTGCGGCTGGGGCTGCTGCTGCCCGTCCTCTCCCTGCGAGGGGTCGTTCTGCTGCTCGCTCTCCTGATCGCCCTGGGGCTGCTGGTTCTCGCCCTGCTGCTGTTGATCCTGGTTCTGTTCGTCGCCCTCCTGGCCCTCGCCGCCCTGTTGCTGCTGCTGTTGGTCCAGCTGCTGAAGCGCCAGTTCGAGGTTGTGCTTGGCGTCCTGATCTCCCGGATCCAGACGCAGCGCCTGCTTGTACGCCTCGGCCGCCGGCCCCGGCTGCTGCTGCCTGATCAACGCGTTCCCGAGGTTGTACAGGGCACCCGCCTGCCACTCCGGATCGGCTCCCTCGGCGGCCTCCAGGAATGCCTCCATCGCGCGCTGGAACTCCTGGCTCCGGTAGAGCGCGTTGCCCTCGTTGAAGCGGACGAGCGGCAGCCCCGGGACCTGCTCCAGGGCTTCCAGATAGCGGGCGTGCGCCTCCTGGTAGCGTCCCTCGTCGTAGAGCCGGTTCCCGGCCTCGACCTCGCGGCGACCGTCCTGGGCGGTCGTCGGAACCGCCGGCAAGGCAATCGCGGCCACCGCGAACGCCGCGGAGAGCGCGATCGCGCCAGCCGCCGATCCCGTCGCGGGCCGCCGCCTCACAAGCGAGCGAAGGGTTCTCATGTGGTTTCCTCCGACATTCTCGGCCGACTCCTCCGCCTGCCTGGCACGATGAACTCCGCGACCAGCATAAGCAATGCGGCGCCCAGGAATATCTGAAACTGTTCCTCGAACTGCGTGACTTCCCGTGACTCCACCTCCCGGCCGCCGTCTTCGATCCGCTCCACGAGGCGTGCCAGACCTCCGGTGCCCAGGCCGATTCTGTGGTACTCTCCGCCCGTTTGCAGGGCGATGTCCTGAAGCGAGGTTTCGTTGAGCCGGGTCGTGATCACATTGCCCTGCTCGTCACGGCGGAACCTGCCCCGCGCCTCCATTCCCTCCGCGTCGGGGAGCGGCACGCCTTCCACCGATCCCACGCCCACCGTGTGGATCGTGACCTCGGCCTCGGCTGCCGCCGCGATCGCCTCGGCGAGCCCTCCTTCGTGGTCCTCGCCATCGGTGACGATCACCACGATCCTGTTCTCGGCCGGAGTGTCCTCGAGCGCCTCCACGGCCACCGTGATCGCCTTCGCAAGATCGGTTCCCTGCGTCGACATCAGCGTCGGGTCCATGGCGCTCAGAAACATCATCGCCGCGCCGTAGTCCGCCGTGAGCGGGCTCTGCACGAAAGCGTCGCCCGCGAAGGCGACCAGGCCGATCCGGTCTCCGTCCAGACGCTGGATGATGCGGCCGATCTCGATCTTCGCGCGCTCCAGCCGGTTGGGCGCGATGTCCTCGGCGTACATCGAGTTCGAGACGTCCAGCGCGACCATCACGTCCTGGCCCTGGCGGCGCAGCGTCTCCACGCGCGTGCCGAACTGCGGCCGCGCGAGCGCAAAGCCGAGCAGCGCGACCGCGCCCAGGACGAGCGCCATCTTCCACCGCACCGCCGTCGTGTTGACCGACGACCGCAGGCGGCGCACCAGATCGTGCTCTCCGAAGCGGTCGAGAAGCGCGCGGCTGCGGCCGCTCGCGTACCAGTACAGCACGGCGAGCAGCGGCACGAGGGCCAGCGCCCACAGCCACGGACCGGCGCCGAAGCGGAACATCAGGGCAGCGTCCTCAGCCAGGTGCGCCTCAGTACCACCTCCAGAAGCAGCAGGATCAGTCCCGCCGCCAGCGGCAGGGTGAAGCGTTCGCCGTAGCTTGTGAAATTCTGCACAAGGATCTCGGTGGTCTCCAGTTCGTCAATCTCTTCGTAGATGGCCTCGAGGCTCTCGCGATCGGTCGCGCGGTAGTAGCGGCCGCCGGTCGTCTCGGCGGTGGCCCGCAGCACCGGTTCGTCCACGTCGACACGGGTGGTGACGTAGCGGCGCCCGCCGAAACGGTCCGTCACCGGAACCCGGGCCATGCCCCGCGCGCCCGCGCCTATCGTGTAGACGCGCACACCCAGCGCCTGGGCTGCCTGAGCGGCGGTGACCGGATCGATCTCACCCCGGTTGTTGCGCCCGTCGGTCAGCAGGATCACGACCTTCGACGCGGCCTCGCTCGCCTGCAGCCGCTTCACCGCGGTGGCCAGCCCCATCCCCACCGCCGTGCCGTCCTCGACCATGCCGACTTCGAGTTCGGCCATCAGCGACGTCACCACGGAGTGATCCAGGGTGAGCGGGGCCTGGGTGAACGCCCTGCCCGCAAAGATCACCAGGCCGATGCGGTCGTTCGCGCGGCCCGCCGCGAAGTCGGCGGCCACCTCCTTGACCGCCTCCAGCCGGTTGGGAGCCAAATCCTCCGCGAGCATCGAGCTGGATACGTCGAGCGCCAGCACGATGTCGATCCCCTCCGAAACGACGTTCTCGCCGGTCACCCCGGTCTGCGGCCGTGCGAACGCCACGATGAGGCAGACCAGCACCAGTCCGCGCAACGCGGCCGGCAGGTGCCGCAGCCACCGCCCCTCGCCGCCGTCGGCGCGCGCGAGCCCGGCGACGTCCGGGTGGGTGAGCGACCCCCGCCGCCTCCGCCCGCGTGACAGGTACCACCACCCCAGCAACGGGACGACACCCAGCAGGAGCAGGAACCACGGATCCTCGAATCGAAAGATCATCGGCCGTCCCCGGCTGCTTCCGCGGGTTCATCCGGCCGCTCGCCGTTGTCCGCCTCCGGCACCCGGCCCGGCCCGCTCGTCAACTCGACCAGGGTGCGCGCCGCGCCCAGCACCTCCCGCGACGCGTCCGCGTCGGGACGCAGCTTCGCGAACTTCACCAGGTCGCAGCGGGCCAGGAAGGTGTGGAAGGTGCCCGTGATCCGGCTGCCCAGCGCGGCGTTGCGCAGCCCGGCGACCACCTCGCGCGTGGTCATCTCGAGGGCGGGCACTTCGAGCTGCCCCTCGACGTAGGTGCGCACGATCTCCGAGACGCGGACGTGCCAGGTCTTTACCTCGCCGCGCTCCAGCAGCGCCGACCGCTCCAGCTCGTCGAGCGCCTCGAGCGCCACCAGGTGGTGCGGGCGCGGCGGCACCTTCGGCCTGGAGATCTCGGCCGCGGGGCGTGCGCGCCTGCGGCGGTGGACGTAGAGCGCACCGGCCGCCAGGGCCGCCGCCAATAGCAGCCACGGCATCAGGAGCCACCAGTTGCGCGCGATCGACAGCGGCCCCCTGATCTCGCGGATGTCGCCCGACTCGTCGAGCCCGACGCTCACGACGCCGATGCGGTAGGGGTCGGTGAAGAGCGTGCGTACGGTGCCGTCCGGGCCCACCACCGGGATCTCGATCACCGGGATCTCCAGTTCGCCCAGTTCGAAGCTCGTGAGGATGAGGGCCGCGGCGGACACCGCACCGTCACCACCCGGCGCGGCATTCGGCGGGGCGACCCCGTAGCTGAGCACCTCGAAGGGCCCGACATCGAGCGAGTCGGCCCACTCGACCGACCAGTCCGCCGGGTGGTCCACACGCAACAGCACCGAGACCGGGTCGCCCAGGTGGATCATCGTCGTGTCGACGTCCATGGCGACGCGGAGGTCCTGCCCGGCCGCCGCCCACACACCCGGGCCCGGCGGCGCTCCCGCGCCCGTCGCCCCAGCCAATGCGACCCCCGCGCCCCACCAGGCCATCGCCCTCACCGGACCCGCCGTCCCCGCTCCTCGAAGAAGCGCCTGAGAGCCCGCTCATACGGCACCCCCGTCGTCACATCGATCGAGTCCACCTTGCTGCGCCGGAAGACCTCGTCCACGCGCTCCCGCGCCGCCGCGCTCCCGGCCCCGTACCGGGCCTGGAACGCCCGACCCGACGTGTTCACCACCACCCGCTCGCCCGTTTCGGCGTCCTCGAACTCGACGAACCCCATCGGCGGAACCTCGGCCTCGCGCACATCGCCCACGCGCACCGCGACCAGGTCGTGCCGCCGCGCCGCCACCGACAGCGCCTGCTCGTATCCCTCGGCCAGAAAGTCCGACACCAGGAACGCAACTGCGCGCCGCCGCGTCACCCGCGCCAGGTACTCCAGAGCGCCCGCAATGTCCGTCCCCGTCCCCTGCGCCGGGTGGTACAGCAACTCGCGCAACACCCGCAGTGCGTGCCGGCGCCCTTTCCGCGGCGGCACGAACCGCTCGATCCGGTCGGAAAACAGGATCAGCCCGACCTTGTCGTTGTTCTTGATCGCGCTGAAGGCCAGCACCCCGCACAGCTCGGCCGCCAGCTCCGACTTCATCCGCGCCCTGGTCCCGAAGTGCGCCGAAGCGCTGACGTCCACAACCAGCATCAGCGTCAGCTCGCGCTCCTCCTCGAATACCTTCACGTGCGGCGAGCCCGTCCGAGCCGTCACGTTCCAGTCGATCCCGCGGATGTCGTCGCCGTAGCGGTACTCGCGCACCTCGGCGAAGCTCATCCCCCGCCCCTTGAAGACGGAGTGGTACTCGCCCGAGAACACGTCGTTCACCAGGCCGCGCGTGGTGATCTCCAGCAGCCTGACCTGCTTGAGAATCTCGCGGGGAATCACCGGTCGCTGCCTTTAGCCGGCCACGCCGTAATGACAACATTACAAAATGTCATGTCGACTTTACTATCCTGGATCCTACGGCACCTCGATCGTGTCCAGCACCCGCGTCACCACGTCCTCGGTGGTCACCTCCTCCGCCTCCGCCTCATACGTCAGAATGATGCGGTGGCGCAGCACATCCATCGCCACTGAGCGCACGTCCTCGGGCGTCACGTAGCCGCGGTGCCGCAGAAACGCATGCGCGCGGGCGGTCTTCGCAAGGCAGATCGTGGCCCTGGGCGATCCGCCGAACGCGATGAGCGGGTCCAGCTCCCGCAGGCCACACTGCGTGGGTTCGCGTGTTGCGAAAACAAGCTCGACGATATAGCGCTCGACCTGGCTGTCCATATAGATCGTCTCGGCCGCCCGGCGCGCCTGCAGGATCTCCTCCGGCGTCACGACGGGCTCGGCCTCGGGCATGGGCCCCGTGCTCATCCGGCGCATGATTTCGAGCTCCTCGCCCTTGTCCGGATACCCCACCGACAGCTTGAGCATGAACCGGTCCACCTGCGCTTCCGGCAACGGGTACGTGCCCTCCTGGTCGATCGGGTTCTGCGTCGCGAGAACCAGGAACGGGGACGGCAGCGGGAAGGTGTTCTCGCCGATCGTCACCGTGTGCTCCTGCATGGCCTCGAGCAGCGCCGACTGGACCTTGGCGGGCGAGCGGTTGATCTCGTCGGCCAGGATCACGTTCGCGAAGATCGGCCCCTTCTTGGTCCTGAACTCGGTCTTCTGCGGGTCGTAGATCAGGGTGCCGATCAGGTCCGCGGGGAGCAGGTCCGGGGTGAACTGGATGCGCTGGAACGAGGTCCGGATCGCGTCGGCCAGGGTTCGCACGGTGAGGGTCTTGGCGAGGCCCGGCACGCCTTCCATGAGCACGTGCCCGTCGGACAGGAGCCCGACCAGCAACCGCTCCACCATGCTCTTCTGCCCGACGATCACCCGGCCTACCTCGCTGAGGAGGCGGTCGACAAAGCCGCTGGCCTCCTGGATCTTCGCCTGTATGACTTCGATGTCGCGGTTCATGCCACCTTGCGGTAATTGTTCGTGTTCGGGGATTGGGCCCGGGCGCGGGAATCCCGCCGCCACGGGAAGAGCGCGGCGGGGCCGCGGCGGCCCCGTAATTCGATTCGCAGACAATCTTAATGGATGAAGGGCCACGGGGAACGGTTGCCGGGGGCGGCGCGATCCGGCCGGGAATGGTCGCCGGAGCGCTCTGACGGCAGTATTCTCCACGCATGAGGAATCTCATCCAGCGGACACTGCCGAGCCTCTGCGTCGCCGTCTTCTGGCTGGCGACGCCTGCCACCGCCTCGGCGCAGGACGTCTTCGCATCCACGCAATCGGCGACGCTGCCGACTGCGGCCGGCATGAACGCGGGCGACATCCTGATCGAGATCTCGCACAGGTTCGGTCACCTGTCGGACGGCGGGAGCGACCTGTGGGGGCTCGACGGATTCGTGCTGAATCGCCTCGGTCTTGCGTACGCACCCCACGACCACTTCGCCCTCGGGATCCTCAGGTCCAACAGCATGGACAACCTGGAGTTCAACGCGCGCTTCGCCGGCCTGGGCCTCGATGCCGGGATCGTGCCCATCGAGTTTGCCGTGCAGTCGGGAGTGGCGTGGAATCTCCAGGACGAAGCGGGAGACGATCACGAGGGTCATCAGCATCAGGTACTGCGCGACGGCGACACCGGCGGCGGCGCCCGCGACGACGATGCGGTCGAGGCGAACGAGATGCAGGCCTATGCGCAGGTGATTGCGAACACGATACTGGCCGACCGCCTCGCGCTCGGCGTTGTGCCCACCCTCCTTTGGAACCCGCGGATTCAGGACCACGACCGCGAGGCCGCCGTTTCCGTCGGCGTCAATGGCCAGTTGTACCTCGATGAGCGCTGGAGCCTCTTCGGTGAGTGGATCTTCAGCCAGGCCCGGAAGGATCAGGAATACGACTCCGGTTCGTTCGGGGCCGAAATCCGCACGCGCGGGCACTTCTTCAAACTCGTGATCACGAACCAGCACCAGATGAACCCGACCCATACCCTCGCCGGCGCGGCCGAGGACTTCCTTGACCCCGGCTCGTGGCGCTTCGGCTTCAATATCCAGCGGACGGTGCGGTTCTGATTCGGCGGCGGTGGATTCCGGCGGCGGCGCTGTTGGGGCTGGCGTGGACGATATGGATGTCGAAAGCGTGGTCGTCTACGAGCTGATCAGCCGCTGATCACCCCTGGGTGGCCTTCCACGCCGCCAGGATCTGCGCCTCGAATTCCATCTGCGCGTCCATCGACGCCGGGCCGAACTCCAGGTCGCCGCCGCGCAGGCCCGCTCCCATCTGCTGCCGGCGCTCCCGCGGCAGCGAGTTCCACCACTGCAGCGTGTCGATGGCGGTCTCGGCCAGCGGCCTGGACGTGAGCCCGGCCGCGAACGCCCGGTCCGCCCGGAAGCTCGTGGCTCCTGCGAAGGGACCGTCCTGGCTCGTCCACGGCGGCAGCGAGAACTCCGGCACCCCCTGCTCCGCAAGGAACGAGCCCGGAACCCAGGTGAAGCGCATCGGGGTCGACGTGGTCGCGCGGATCCCGTACAGCAACTCCGCCATGGTGATGCCCCCGAGTGGCGCCACGCCGTTGTAGGTCCCGCTCACCCGCTCTTCGCACATCCGCACCGACCACCCCGCCAGGTCGCGCGCGTCGATGTACTGGCACGGGTCGTCCGGGTCGCCGAACGCCATAATCTCTCCGCCGCGATCGATCCGCACCGGGTAGTAGGTGAAGCGGTCCGTCGTGTCGCCCGGCCCAACGATCAGCCCCGGCCGCGTGATCACGCACCGGTCATCGCCGTAGGCCTCGCGCACGGCGTCCTCGCAGAGAACCTTGAGGTGCCCGTAGAACCGGCCCACGTCTTCCGAGCCGGGCTCGGGCAGCACCACGGTGGGATGGTCCTCGGTCGTGCCGCCCTCGGGCCATTCGGGCGCGCCGGGAGCCGACTTCATTCCGCCGCTCGCGTCGTACCAGCTCGCGTACACCCCCGCCGTGGACGTGAAGAGGTAGTGGTCGGTCACGTCCTCGAGCAGCTGCGCCGAGTCGCGCACGTGCCGCGGCACGTATCCGGAGTTGTCCAGCACGACATCCCAGCTCTTCCCCTCCAGCGCCCCGAGCTGCCCGTCACGATCCCCGACGAGCTTCTCCACCTCCGGAAACAGATGCGGATTCGTGCGCCCGCGGTTGAAGATCGTGACCGAGTGCCCCCGCTCCAGCGCGTAGCGGACCATGTGCGGCCCGATGAAGCCGGTCCCTCCCAGGATCAGGACGCGAAGGGGCTGCGGCGCGGCCGAAACCGTCCGGGCCCGTCCCGGGCGGGGGGAAGCGATCGAGCCAAGGGCAAGGGCGCCCGAGGATGCGGCCACGGTTCCGAAAAACTGCCGGCGGGTGGGGGACATGCGGTTCCTCTCGCGGGTCATGGCGAAGTCTTGTGCTCGCCGGCAACCTAATCGCGCCACTTCGGATTTGCACGGGGATGAAAGAGGGCGGCGTTGGCCGCCCGTCCGGGACCGCAATCCCGGACGGCGGCCACACCTATCCCGGTGGCGGCTGGCAGATGTCGCGTCCGTGGTCCCGTCCCGACGGCGGCGCGACCCCGACCCACAAGTGCAGCGTCGTATCGCGCGCTTCGCTCCACTCCACCTGGGCATCGAGCTGAGCCTGGAGCCCGCCTCTGAATTCGAATCTCACCGGCTGCCCCGGCATCGCAGTCACGTCGAGCCTGCTGGCGCCGAGTTTGTCCTCGGCCCGGATCGTCCATTCGCCCGAATGGCCGTCCCACACCCGCAGGCACCCGTCCAGCGACAGCCCCGCGACCGGGACCGCCGGGCCCACAAAGGACGCGCGTCCGGCCGTAACCGGCAGGCCCAGCCAGGTGCCCCCCTCGCCGACAATGCGCATCAGCTCGAAGATCTGGGCCTGTGCCGGAAGGGTCGATGCGAGGATCGCGGCCGCGACCAGCGTTGCCACTCGGCCCGCTCGCCGTGCCACTACGTCCGCCGGACTACTCATATGCTCATATGCTCACACGCTCGAACGCTCAGCTGCCACTTCCGCGCCGCCGCGCCGGCGGAAGATCCACCACGCCCCGGACATCAGAGAACCGGATCCGTTCGCGCCGGCCATCGGTGACGACGAGATCGCCCTCCACGTCACGTACGTTGACCCCACCCGCGCCGACTTCGTCGATTCGCACGCTGCCGCCAACCGTCTCGATCACGATGCTTCCCGAGCCGTCCTCGATCACCACCCCGCCGGTCACGCCGTTGATGGTCATGCTGCCGGAGCCGTCCCGCACCTCGACGTCGCCGTCCGCGTCCTCGATCCTGAGGCTTCCCGAGCCATCCGTGACAAGGACCGATCCCACGTTCTCAATGTGGGCACTGCCGGATCCGTCCTTCAACTCGACATCACCCACACCATGGATCGTCAGGCTGCCCGAACCGTCCTCGATCTGGACGTGCGTACTGGCCGGCACTTCGATCTCCAGGTCGATGCGAGCATAGTTGTTCCCCCATACCCCGCGCTGGTTCGGGTAGTCGGTGCGGATTCGGTCTCCGTCCAGCGACACCTCCAGGGCCTCCAGCCGCTCCCGGTCGGAGGCGCACAGCGTGGCCGAGACGTGGATCACGCCGGTGCCGTCGGAGCCCCTGACGACCAGTCGGCCCGCACCCGCCTCGACATGCAGTTCGGCTACCGCCGTGCCGCGGAGTTCCACATCGTCACGGAACTCGCACTGGCTCTGGGCGGACAGGCCGTGGGGAAGGAAACTCGCCATCGCTACCATCAGGATCAGCCTCTTCGTCATCTTCTTGCCCTTTCTACTTGGGACCAAATCGGTCAGGACGCGCACGCGCGCGTTGAACGCGCCGATACAGGGCCACCCGACGAGATCGCTGGCCATCCGGTTTCCGGGCTACCATACCCTCAGCGTCTGCCGGTCCACCACGACGCCCGTCTGGATCACAGCGTGGATGCGCTTCGTGTGCCCGATGGATTCCAGTGGCGAGGCGTCGAGAATCAGTAGAGTGGCTTCGTCTCCGGGTTCGACTCCCCAGCGGCGTCCCAGGAAGCGCGCTGCGTCGGTTGTCGCGCTCCGAAGGACCGCCCAGCGGGGAAGACCCGCGGCTTCGAAGAGCTCGAGTTCGCGGTGCACGGAGTATCCCTGAAACACCCCCGGGTTGCCGCCGTCGGTCCCCGCAAGCATCGGGACCCCGGCGTCGGCGAGGTGTTTCACGGCCTCGCTGCTGGGCTGCCCAAGGATGCGCTGGTACTCCAGCCAACTCTGAAAGGCGGACTGCGAGGGGTCAAAGTCCCGGTACATGTCCCGGAGCGCCTGGGGCACGGTTTCCGTCAGCAACGGATCGTCGAGGAGGCCGGGGTCATCCACCATGCGCGCGAACTCGCTCTGCACGGCCAGCGTCGGGATGTGGTACGTGCCCGATTCCACCATCAGGGCGGCAAGATCCGCCGGGGGAGGTTGAGGACCGGGGGTGTGGGTGATGGCGTCCGCGCCGGCCAGCACCGCGTCGCGCACGTCCTGCCAGGTGCCGATGTGGACGACCGTCCTGAGGCCGTGTTGCCGGGCGGATTCCAGCACGGCGGTCAGAGTGGCCAGGTCCACGGTCGGCATGCTGCGGCCGCCGTAGCTCTGGTGGTCGTAGACGATCTTGACGACGTCGGGCGCCTTGCCCGCGAGGTCGGCGACCTCTCTGCGCGCATCCTCCGGAGTGTCGACGATGCGCGTGGGCACCCCGTACTCGGAGCAGTGCCCGTTGGTGGCGGTGAGGCATGGACCGGCCGCGAACAGCGTCGCACCCTGCGGGCCGTCCGCGCGCTGGCCGTCGCGGAAGCCCAGGATCATGTCTTCCGGGCTGAAGAGGTCGAGGACGAAGGCGACCCCGGTGTAGAGGGCCGCCCTGGCGGTCCCCTGGGGCCCGAGCAGCTGTGGCATTCCGCCCGGTGACGCGTTGCCGAAGGAGTGGGTATGGAGGTCCGCGAGCGCGGGGATGACGTACCTGTCGCCGAGACTCAGGGTGGGACCGTCGAAATCCGGGGGAAGTGCGTCGGTGAGGCCGCGAATCCGCCCGTCCTCGATCACGACGACCCCTCGATGAATGGATTCGTCGGCGGGGTTGAGGACTACGGCCTCCGTGAGCGCGAGGTTCTGGGCGGCCAGTCCCGTGGGGAGCGCGAACAGGGCCACGAACGACCTTGTGAACGACTTCACAATCTTGCCTCTTTCATCCATTTCGCTCCCGCAGCGATGTCATCGATTGCGACGGGTTAGGTTGGAAGCTACAAACAGTCCCCGCTGCAGGTTCGAATCACCCGTTTCCCGCAGGCTCACCATGCCCACACTCGCACAGACTCTGAAGCGGATCAGGGAAGCCGGAGCAGCCAGGCGCGACCCTGCCATCACAAGAACACTCGTACGCGGAACGGCCGACCTGAAGGCGTCGGGAATCCTCGACGGCGTTGTGAAGGCCGGCGACAGGGCGCCCCTCTTCGCCCGGCCCAATCTGAGTCACGACACGGTGCGGCTCGCGCGGGTTCTGCGGGGTGGTCCCGTGGTTGTCAGCTTCTTTCGCGGGCGCTGGTGACCCTACTGCCGCGCGGAGCAGGCTGCTCTCCAGTCACTTCTGCCCGAGTTCGCTGCGCGGGGCGCCACCGTGCTGACCCTGTCGCCCCAGCTGCACGACTTCGCCGCTGCGTGGGCGCGCGAAGACGGGATCGGGTTCGACGTCCTCGTCGATAGCGGGAACGGTGTTGCACGCTCGTACGGGCTGGTCTTCCGGATGCCCGATGCGTTGCAGGACGTCTATCGGGAACACCTGCGGATCGACCTCGCCCGCTTCAATGGCGACTGGACGTGGGAACTGCCGATTCCAGCGACCTATGTGGTGGGGCAGGACGGGGTCGTGGAGTGGGCGGGGGTCGACGTGGACTATACGCAACGCCCGGAGCCGGAGGGATTGCTGGAGGTGCTGGACGGGATGGGTTGAGGGGGCGGGGAACCCCCTGCTTCGGCGGCTGTGGTCAGTTGATGTCGAGTCTCTCGATGTCGTACCAGTCCACGGCGCGCCATGCGATGCCGGCCGCGTCGGGCTGGCGCTCGACCAGGGCGACGAATGTCGAACGGTACAGGTCGTACCCGATCAGACGATCCCGGATCCGTACCGAGCCGACGTACTCCGTCCCCACGTAAAGGTCGAGGTAGGACGAAAGCGCACGATCCCGCTCCGTGGCGACCCAGAGGCGCCCGTGATCGTCGTAGGTCAGCGAACGGTATCGGAGGTGGTTCTTCTTGGGCGTCCGCCTGTAACTCTCAACGTCCAACCGAAAAGCGCTCCGGGAGTTACGGTTCTCTATCTCCGCGATATCCCGTTCGTTGGGGAACTCTTCTGCGTAGTGCGATGGAAGGATGATCGTCGGCGTGGGGTCGTCACGATGGTGGAAGAAGACGAGTTCGCGCTGACACGCCGGGAACGTCCATCCGCCCGTTGGAGAAGCCACGCCCAGGGCGACGCTGTTGCACTCGGTATTGACCTCGGAATCGAGCCCCGGACGTTCCCAGAGGATCTTGCCCGTTGCCACATCCATTTCGACGGGCGTTACCTCGGCAGCGCCTCCGAAGTGTTGACCATGGATTGTCTTGCCAAACGTGCGCGACGGCTGAAGATACGCAATCGGCAGTTTGGTCTCGGAAACCATCACCCCAGTGGGGTCGAAGATGGTCAACCGGTCTTCCGAAATAGCCCCGACCGTGCCGTCCGGACCTCGCACCAACCCGGGCGGACCGGAGAACTCACCCGGCCCCTCGCCCTCGCGTCCGAAGACGCCCACCACTGCCCCTGCCCGGCTGAAGCACCTGATCCGCACCTCGAAGGAATTCGTGATGCAGGCAACATCACGGTCAGCGAGAATGATGTCGTCCCGCTGACTGAAGGGAACCGGCGTCGAAGCAACGGGGCGGAGCGCGACGGTTGGCGGGCCGTCCGGGGCAGAGTGGCAGGCCAAGGCGGCAAACACCATCGCGGCACACGCCACTCGTGGAATTGCGGGTATGATACCAGAGCGCATGGTTCACTGACGTTCACGGACGGGGTGGGATTGGCCTGCGGACGGCTGGCGCCGCCCTCAGCCGTCTCCGGCGCCCGCGCCTGGCGGCGCGGTCGCCTCCGGCTCGACAAGTTCGAACCCCACACCGTCAGTTCACTAACGTTCACGGACGGGGTGGGATTCGAACCCACGCGGGCAGATGCCCACACGATTTCCAGTCGTGCGCCTTAAGCCACTCGGCCACCCGTCCTGCTTTCCGGCATAATCGGGGCGCCCGGATTCGAACCGGGGACCTCTGCGACCCGAACGCAGCGCTCTACCGGACTGAGCCACGCCCCGTGAAGATGAATGTTCCCGCCTGCCGCCGGGGAGAGCGGCGGGGGTCTGGAGCGGAGGCGGAGGGACTCGAACCCCCAAGTGCTTGACGCACGCCGCATTTCGAGTGCGGTGCCTTACCAATTAGGACTACGCCTCCTCGGGTCGGCGGAGGGAGTGTGTTGGAGGCTGGGATTGCGGAGGTGAATGGGCCGGCGGCGACGTTGGTGCTCGTCGGCATTGGCGTCCATCGCCTTTGGCTCGGACGGATCGCGTTCCACCTGGTTGACACGGCGCCCAGGGAGTGGGATTGGCCTGCGGGCGGCTTTGCCGTCCTCGGCCGTCTTCGGC